>NZ_JCAFUR010000002.1:0-584270 GCF_059371575.1 Stenotrophomonas sp. YJH_SMC_4 | reverse complement strand
TTTACGCTGGCCTGAAGGCCAAGGGCAAAGCGAGCAAGGTGGCGCTCGTGGCGGTCATGCGCAAAATGCTGGTGATCCTCAACGCCCGTAAGCGAGACGCCGAGGTGGCCCTCGGCTGCCCCTGACAAGACAGTTGCTACTCCAGCTGCTGGCGGGCGTAGCGGGCCAGTTCGCGGGCGCCCAACAGCAGGCCGTCGACCACATCGGGATTGAGCTGCTGGCGGGCGCCACCCTGCTCCCGCGCGATTTCGGCAGCGTGCAGCAGCTGGATCAGGGTATTCAGGCCGGCAAGCGTGCGGCTGAGACCAGCCATCGTGGCGGCCTGCGCCGGGCTGGCACCCTGCACATCCAGCCGCTGGCCGTCGGCGGCGTCGCGGCCATCCATGCGCGCCAGCAGGGCGGGCAGCAGGTCCCTGGGGTCATCCAGCAGAACTTCGACCCGCTCGGCGACGTCGGCAGGCAGCAGGTGGGCGGCATCGCCGATCAGGGCGTGCAACTGGGGGAACAGCGGGCGGGTGGACATGATGAAGCTCCTCGCAGACGGCAGGCCACCTGCAGATGCAAGGTGGCGGACGGTGCGGGTTGGCGTACCGGAGACCCAACAACTCAAAAGCGAAGGAAAAAGACTCCAGCGGATTCTGGCGAATCCCCACGCACCGTCCGCCAAAACGAGGGCAGACGATGCATTTTCCATGATGAGCTAGAGCACATCCGGAGCTTTTGATTTGTTGGTTTTTTTCAGGACGCCAATCCCGGCCAAGGCACCTGCCCCGGCCAGGTCATCAGGCCATCGCCGCGCACGGCAATCTGTAAGGAAATTCCCAAGTGCGGCGCGGGCTTGCGAATGCGTGCATTGGAACACGCGCAGGACGCGGCAGCGATCACGGTGGTGTCGTGTCGGGCCTGTGATGCAATGTCCGCGTGCAGAGGATTCAGTGTCACAAGCGACACAGGGCGTGATGCAAGGTCGGCAGGGTCCGTGCCGACCAAGGTCGGCACCCACCAAAGCAGGGCTGCTTACAACGGCTTCGGCGAGAACGTCAGGGTGGCGATCACGCCACGCTCGCCACCGGGGCGCACGCTCACCTGCCAGCCGTACAGGTCGCACAGACGGCTGACGATCGACAGGCCGATGCCGCCGCCCTGCGAATGACCGGCGTGCGTGCCGCGGTAGCCACGCTGGAACAGCTTGGCCGCGTCTTCCTCGCTCAGGCCCGGGCCGCTGTCGGTCACCGACACCGAATTGGCGCCCACGAAGACGCGTACTTCGCCATCCTGTGAGTACTTCACCGCGTTGCCGATCAGGTTGCCCAGCGCCACCGACAGCGCCGCCTCGGGTGCATCGATCACCAGGTTGCGCTCGCCTTCCAGCAGCAGCTCCAGCGGCTTGCCACCCAGCTGCGCGCGGTGCGCATCCAGCAGCTGCTCGGCCACGCGGGCCACGTTGCTGGTGCCCTGCCCGCGCTCGTTGCGCGACAGCAGCAGCAGTGCGCCGATCAGGTCGCTGCACTGCTGCTCGGCACGCTGGATACGCTGCAGGCGCTGCAGCACCTTCTCGTCCAGGCCGGGCCGGGTCAGCAGCAGCTCGGTGGCACCGCGGATCACTGCCAGCGGCGTGCGCAGTTCATGGCTGACGTCTGCATTGAACTCGCGATCGCGCTGCACCACTTCGGTCAGCCGCGAGGAATAGTCGTCCAGCGCCTGTGCCAGCTGCCCCACCTCGTCATCGGGAAAGCGCGGCGCCAAGGGCTCGGGCTCACTGGTACCGCCACGGTACGCACGCAGCCGCGCGGCCAGGTCCGACACCGGCTTCATCACCTTCGACGCCGACCACCAGCCCAGCACCAGCGACAGCACGCTGAACACCAGCACCGACAACACCAGCGCGCGGTTGAGCTGCTTGCCGCCGCGCACGCTGTCGGTCATGTCATAGGCGAGGAAGAACCAGGCGTCGTCGGCCTTGCGTACCGCAAGCTTGTAGGCATACGGCTGCCCCTGCTCGTCGGTGCCACTGAGGTTGTAATTGCCGTTCTGCAGGTCGGCCCACTGCGGCCACGACTCGCGGGCCTTGTCGAACTTGTCAGCCGAGTAGGCGTACGCCCGGATCTGCTGCACGGGCACTGCCGGATTGCGCCCCGGATGCTCGTAGAAGCGCCGCGCATACTCTTCGATGTTGTGGTTGATCACGTCTTCCACCAACTGGTTTTCCACCCGCATGCGGGCCCAGTTGGTGGCGAACGCGAACAGTGTCGTCAGGCAGAAGCCCAACAACACGAACGAGACGATGATGCGGCTGCGCAGGCGCCGCCGGTATGGCGTGCGCCGGCGCTCCCCCTTGGCTGCCACGGAATCAGGCTTCCGGGGTGGCGATGCGGTATCCGATGCCATGGCGGGTCTGGATCAGCGGCACTTCAAACGGCTTGTCGACCACCGCACGCAGGCCATGGATATGCACGCGCAGCGAATCCGAGTCGGGCAGTTCCTCGCCCCACACGCGGGTTTCCAGCTCCTGGCGGGTCACCACCGCCGGTGCCGCTTCCATCAGCGCCTGCAGGATCTTCAGCGCAGTGGGGTTGAGCTGCAGCAGCTTGCCCTGGCGGCGCACTTCCAGCGTATCCAGGTTGTATTCCAGGTCGCCGGTTTCCAGCACGCGGGTCTGCACGCCCTTGCCGCGGCGCGACAGGGCGTTCAGACGCACTTCCACTTCCTGCAGCGCGAACGGCTTGATCAGGTAGTCATCGGCACCGGAATCGAAGCCGGCCAGCTTGTTGTCCAGCGAATCGCGGGCCGTCAGCATCAGCACCGGGGTCTGCTTGCGCGCTTCATTGCGCAGCTTGCGGCAGACTTCGATGCCGTCCATGCCTGGCAGGTTGAGATCCAGCACGATCGCGTCGAACTCGTGCACCACAGCCAGATGCAGGCCGGTGACCCCGTCAGCCGCGAAGTCCACCGTATGCCCCCGGTCCTCCAGATAGTCGCCCAGGTTGGCCGCAATGTCGCTGTTGTCTTCGATTACCAGGATTCTCACTGTCACCTCTAATTGACTGTACTGCCGGCGCGCATGACCTGCCTCATGTCCTGCTGTGCCCGTTCCTTCTGCCGAGCGCGCTCGGCAACGGTCATGCACTGCGTCGTGGTCCGGTTGGAACCGATGGGCTTTTCACGTTGGCATATTAGACGACTATCTTCACGCGCCTGTGTCAAAACCGTGTTCACGACCTGCTGATCGTTGAAGACCTGGGTTTGCACCGGTTCAGGCATGGAATCGCGTGCCGGGTACTGCTCCACCGCTGCGCGCATGCGTGCCAGGGCGTCGTTGACGCGGGTGCGCTCGTCCTGCTTGAGTTCCGAATAGGTTTCGCCGTCCTTGAGCTCCACCTCGATACGCGCGATCTGCTGCTGCAGCGGCTGGCCGGGCACGAACACGTCCTTGCCCCTGGATGCCGATGCGGTACTGACCAGGGCGAGTCCTGACAACAGGACGGCCGACATCAAAGCCTGTTTCATGGCAAACAAATCCTTGTCTGTGGCGAATCCCGACTCTATTCGCACCCCCTTCACGCCAGCAAGTGCCAATGGTCGGGGCAGCGGAAGCCCTATCGCGAGCTGGCAGGGTTGAAGTTGTTGAAGGTGCGCTGGTCGTTCAACAGCGCCTTGCCCTTTTCCTCGATCCGGCGGCGTTCGGCCACTGTCAGGCAGCGGCTTTTGGGCATGTTGCTGCCGGTACTGCGCGTGTGCTGGCAGATCTGCCGGCTGTCCTCGTGGGCGCGGGTGAGCAGGGTATTGATCCGCTCCTGGTCGTTGAAGACCTCCCCCTGCACCTGCGGCGGCAGTTCCTGCACGCTCTGGTGGCCGCCCATCCGCGCGGTGATCCGGGCCAGCGCTTCGCGCACGGTGCTGCGGTCATCAGCGGAAATCTCGCTGTAATCGCCATCATCCAGGGCTTTTTCGACCTGGCGCACCTGCTCGGCCACCGGCGACTGCCGGTCCATCTGCACAACGGATTTCTCCGGCTTGGCCGCAGCAGATCCGGCCAGGCCCAGCAACAACGCGATCATCGTGATGCGGTACATCGCCAGCCTCCGATCCATCCAGGAACGATGGGGGCCACTCTACGGCCGTCACGCCACCTCCACAAGGGACAGCGGGCAGGCATAAAAAAGACCCAGGCGGTGCCCCCGCCTGGGTCTGAAGTTGTATCCCGATACCGATCCTGCTGAGAGGCAGAGCTGCGGTTCGCTGAAGCCTACGCGCGGGCCGATTAAAGGCTTGTTAAAGCCGGCCTCATCCGCCCGTGAGAATCTCAAGCCGCTGAATAATCAGGGTTTTTTAAGCCTCTCGACGTGCTCGATGATGCGCGTGGCCACGTCCACCCCGCACGCAGCCTCGATCCCTTCCAGCCCCGGCGTTGAATTGACCTCCAGCACCAGCGGGCCGCGCGCGGAGCGGATCAGGTCCACCCCGCACACCGACAGTCCCAGTGCCTTGGCCGACCGCACCGCCACCTGCTGCTCGGCACGGCTGGCCTTGGCCGCCACCGCCGTACCCCCGGCATGCAGGTTGGAGCGGAAGTCACCTTCCGGCGCCTGCCGCTGCATCGAGGCAACCACCTGGTCACCGACCACGAAGCAGCGCAGGTCTGCGCCCTTGGCCTCGCCGATGAATTCCTGCATCAGGAAATTGGCGTACAACCCGCGCAGGGCTTCGACAATGCCGCGCGAGGCGCTGGCCTTCTCGGTAAGGATCACGCCGCGCCCCTGGGTACCCTCGTTGAGCTTCACCACATGCGGCGGTGGGCCCAGCATGGACAACAGGTCGACGGTGTCGTCGGGGTTGTCGCCGAACACAGTAACCGGCATGTCGATGCCCTTGGCCGCCAGCAGCTGGTGTGCGCGCAGCTTGTCGCGCGAGCGCAGGATCGCGTCGGACGGATTCGGGGTGCGTGCACCCATCAGTTCGAACTGGCGCAGCACGGCCGTGCCATAGCGGGTGATCGAGGCACCGATGCGCGGGATGACCATGTCCACGCCGGTCATCGGCCGGCCCTTGTAATGCATCGAAAAGCCATCGGCGGCAATGCGCATGTAGCAGCGCAGCGGATCGAGGATGCGCACGGTGTGGCCGCGCGCGCGCGCCGCCTCGACCAGCCGGCGGGTGGAATACAGGGAACTGTTGCGGGACAGGATGGCGAGCTTCATCGCGGCAGGATCGGGCGGCAGGCGCGCAGCATAGCGCGGGCGTGTGGCGGGCGGATGATGCCCTGCGGCGTGGCTTGCTCAGGCGCAGGCGGCACACTGCGGGGCAGGCCAGACCGCAAGGAAACCCGATGTCGATCACCGTATTCCCGCGCTTCTCCGAAGTGGATGTACTCGGCCACGTCACCAACACCGCCCTGCCCGTCTGGTTCGAGGAAGGCCGCCAGGAGATCTTCCGGCATTTCAGCCGCGAGGCCAGCATGCGCGACCTGGCACTGATCCTGCGCCGCTACGAGATCGACTTCCTGCAGCAGATACAGGCGGGACACGAAGTGCGCATCGAGACCCGGATCGAGAGCATTGGCCGCTCCTCGCTGTCGATCGTGCAACAGGCGTTCCAGTTCGAGGCCCTGGTAGCCAGCGGGCGCTGCGTGATGGTTCATTTCGACTACACGGCCAACGCCTCGCGCGAGATCGATGCGGAGCAGCGCCAGGCGTTGTCGGGGCTGTTCACCGAGGAATATGCACAGTCGCTGCGGGAAACGAGCGCGTGCGCCGCCGAGGCCTGATCAGCGCGAGGGAAGGCGCAGCCTGAAGCGCCCATCCCGGGCGCGCAGCGCCAACCCGGTTTCCCGCCATTCCACAGGCAGCTCCAAGGCTGTGTTGCGCGCGGGGTATCGATGGACGGCATCGAACTCCCAGCGTTCCTCATAGGCTTCGCACTGCAGTGTGCCGTCATCGTCAGCATCGATCACATTGATCCAGGCCATGCTCCGGGCCTTGCCGAAGCCCCCCATCGCATGACGGGCAAAGGCTTGCCAACGACCCTGCCAGCAGACAAGCCACACGCCCTCGATGGGTCGCAGGTTCTCATCAAGCACACTGCCGGCCACCACCAGGCAGCGTCCCGACGGGCTCGCGATCACGGTCTCCAGATCACAGGCATGGCGACCACTGGAGGTCTCGTCAAGGTAAAGGGCATACGGGCAGATGCACGCGAACAGGGCCGGATGCGCAGTCACGCGCAGATCATCGGGAAGCAGCGGGACCGCGCGCAGCACCCGGGCATCAGGCAGGACGTGCCTCAGCTCCCGCGGCAATCCGGCGGCCAGCGCCGGATGTCCGTGCTCCAACCATAGGCCTCGGCAGGAATGCAGCTGGGTCACGCCGCCGGACTGGCTGCGCAGCCACGACGCCGCCCCCGCCTCCCCATCGGTCTGCAGGCGCTCGCCCAGCTGCTGCCGGAACTGGCCGGGATCAGCCGCAAGCACCTGCACCGTCTTTTGGCGCTCGTCGTAGACGATCACTGCTTCGCATCGATCAACATACCCGCTGGCCAGGCGCAGCGCGCCTCCCGGTAGGTCCTGCCATTCACCACTGGCATCACGACTGCCTCCAGTGGATACGCCTTCGACGATGGCGCCATCGCGCAGCATCTGCGTGCTGTACGCCGGTCCGCCCATGCCCAGCTCGCCCCAATCCAACAGCACATCATGTCCGGGCGGCCGTTCGGCAAAGGGCTTCATCGATCGCGAGCGCAGTCGTGAACCGCCCACGGCATTGCCGACCAGATCGATTCGCTGCAGCGCGCTCCCCAACGCAAGGCACACGGCAAGGCCGGCAATCACTCCCAGAGGCGACCACCAGGCCACACAGACGGCGACCAGGGCCAGGAACGGCAACCACTGGGTGTAGCGCCGCAGGGCGGTTCGATCAAGGGACATGCGGATGAGAGAGGCGCCCCAGCGAACTGTCCACGTCTTCAAGGCGGATCCGATCGATTGCGGCCGATGCCGGTTCAAGCATCCTGCGCTCCTGGAACTGCGCCAAATCGATTCTCTTCCTCGCTCCCGGGAAGCAGCATGACCGGAAAGAGGACGAACACCCCCAAGGGAATGAACGCGATCACGGTGTACCAGCCTGACTCGTCGATATCGTGCAATCTCCTCACGGTCAGGGCCAGCATCGGAGGCAGGAAGACGAAGACAGCGCAGACGGTCATGACCCATCCCACCTTCCACAGGCTCTCGGACGTTTCCCAATCCAATGACAGGTACCCGACCAGCCAGTAACCGCGATCCATCACGCTGTAGCTCACCGCCATCACGAACCCGGCCAGCAGCGAATACGACCAGAACTCCCGCCGGTCGGATCGTCCGGAAAAATCAAAGCATCGCCTGATGGGCACAAGTGCAGCGATCATTCACGCTCCGGGCAATGGATGTTGGGCGTCAACAGCTGACGATCTTCTAGCATTGCGAAGCCAAGCATCAACTGAACCCCGCAGCTCGACCGGGCCCGGGAGGCCACAGCAGCAGCTGCAGCAGGGCAGTTCCTGTCCTGCAGGCTCTGCGCAAGGATGCATTCGGACACGACCGATCCGGCCAAGGGATGTTTGCGAAGCGACGTCCAGCCCTGGCATTCACCGGGCATCTCGACCGGGATCCATGCGCGGAAAAGCGGGGTGCGGATATCGCGGAGCGTCTGCCTGATGCAGACCGCTGGAGACATGGAGCGGGCGATGGGAATCGAACCCACGTCAGTAGCTTGGGAAGCTACAGCTCTACCATTGAGCTACGCCCGCGTTGCGGTGGGAAGTCTATGCGCTGGGCCCCGTGTTGCGCAATGGTGCCCATCGCATCAGGCCGGGGGTCAAAGCCCTCTCGTTGCCGAGAGGGCCGACCCCGCCTGGTTTCTGCTTAGAAGGTGCCGCTGAAGTTGGCGAACAGCGTTGCGTCCTGGGCACGCTTCTGCCCGGCCGAAGCGCTCAGGCCGAAGTTGCTCTGCAGCCCGAACAGTTCGGTGCGGGCGCCCAGCACGACGGTCGCGTAGTCCTTGTCGAACTTCAGGCCCGGCACACGGTAGCTGCCCAGTTCCGGCAGGGTCTGCAGCCACGCGCTGCCCTGCTTGGTGTCTTCGAACTCATGGTCGTAGGTCAGCTGCGCGTACGGCTTGAGGGTGCCGCCATCGAAGCGGGCCTGCCAACCGATGCGACCAACGGTCGAATCAACGTTCTGGCGGTCGTAGCCCAGCGCGGTGGCCAGGGTGCCTGCCGCAGCGCTTTCGGTGTAACCATCGATCTTCACCTTCTGCCAGATCACCGAAGCGATCGGGCCGTGGCGGAAGCCGCCTTCGGTGCCGAACTCGTAACCGGCGTTCAAGGCGGCGGTCAGGTTGCTGCCGTCCGGCGAACCACCGTGTTCGCGGGTGGCCGGGCCGAGCTGGACCTTGCGGTTCACGTCATACGACAGCCAGGTGTAGCTGACCTGGCCGTTCACCCAGATGCGATCGCCGTACCAGCCGGCGAACAGACCGGCGGTGGTGTCCTTCTGGGTGAAATCGCCACGGCTGTTGCCGAAGTCGGCGTTGAGGCGGCCGAAGCCGGCGAAGCCGCCGACCACCATGCCGTCGCGCGCCCAGTCGATGCCGAACAGGCCGGCCGGCGCCAGGCCGTCGTACAGATCCGCGTGGTCGTAGCGCTGCAGGTCACCGCGGACGCCGCCCCACCAGGACAGGCCGTCGGCCGGACGACCGCCCAGGTGCATGCTGACCTGATCGGCACGCGAACGACCGATGGTCTGTGCCGAGTGGCTCAGCACCTGCTGCAGGCGCGGGGCTTCCAGCACCGAGACCGCGTATTGGCCCAGCAGCTGGTGGCCCGCCGTGGTCGGATGCACGCCATCGGCGAACAGATAGGTGTTGGCCGCATCCGGGCTGACGTAGCTGGTCGGATTGCAGGTCAGGATGCTCTGGGTCGAATTGGCCGGATCGATCTTGCAGGCGGTGCTGGTGACGTTGGTGAAGCCGTACATGGCCGGATTGGCGGCGACTTCGCCCAGCACGGTGAAGGTATCGAGCGGGATGAACTCGATGCCGGCCTGCTTCAGGCCACCATAAAGAGCCTTGTTGTAGCCGGCTGACAGCGCGGTGGCGGTGGCCGCGTTCGGGCCGCGGAAGGCCGGAGTCAGGCCGACGTTCGGCAGGTTCGGCACCAGCACGTACTGCGCACCGGCCTGCTTCAGCGCACCCACCAGAGCGATCTGGTCGGTGACGGCGGCGCCGATGATGGCCTGTGCCTGCGCCGGCGCAGCTGCGGCGGCGAACAGGTCATTGGCGCCGCCCCACACCGTGTACAGGACATTGCCGTCAGCCTTGCCGCCGTTGGCGGCCAGATAACGGGCCGCCTGCGACTTCAGCGAGGGGATAGTCCCCATTGCGCTCGGCACGTCCACGCCAACGCGGGCACCACCGACCGCGTAATTGTCACCGTTCTGGCCGTTGCCATTGGCGGCGCCATTGAGGCCATAGTAGTTGGCGACCTGCTGCGACCACACCCAGCCCGGGTTGGTGGTGAACTGGCCGGTCACCGGACGCACATCGGCCGGCAGCAGCGGGCGGAAATAGCCGGCATCGGTCAGGCTGTCGCCGAAGAACACGGCCTTGGAATACGGGGATTCGCCTGCCATGGCCGGAAGCGCGGCCAGCGCGATCGCGGCCGCCATCAGGGTGCGGATCGGGCGTTTGCTGAGCAGCATGAAAAAACTCCTGTGGGGATATCGTTGAGGACCCGGCGGACGTACGCCGGCGCACGGTGAATGGTTTCACTGCGCCGCGTTTTGCTCACGCTGCGCCGCCGCATGGATTGTCGCCCGATCGCCGGGAAACCTGCTGTGCCGGAGCTGGCGCCCCGTTCAATTTGCAAGTGTTCCGATCCCGGCGGGCTATCGGCGACAATGCACGGATGAACATCCAGCTCAATGGCGAACCCCGCGCCCTGCCCGCTTCGGCAACCCTCCACGACCTGCTCGAGGCCGAACAGTTGCTGCAGCGCCGGGTGGCGGTCGAGGTCAACGGCGAGATCGTCAGCCGCAGCCGCCACGGCGAGCACGTCCTGGCCGAAGGCGACGTGGTGGAGATCGTGCACGCGTTGGGCGGGGGCTGAGACCTCCGGGTGGTGCCGGCCGCTGGCCGGCAATCCGACGCTGTCAGGCACCCTGCATGTGCCGGCCAGCGGCCGGCACTACCCTCGCCCTCCTGCGGACAGCACCGCCTTGCGTGATCCCATCTTCAGGCGGATAGGCGATAATCGCGCCATGAACGTTCATGTCTCCCCCGATTCGCTGGTGATCGCCGGCAAGACCTATGGCTCGCGGCTGCTGACCGGCACCGGCAAGTTCAAGGATCTGGAAGAAACCCGCCTGGCCACCGAGGCCGCGGGCGCCCAGATCGTCACCGTGGCGATCCGCCGCACCAACATCGGGCAGAACCCGGGCGAGCCGAACCTGCTCGACGTGCTGCCGCCGGAGCGCTACACCATCCTGCCCAACACCGCCGGCTGCTACACCGCCGAAGACGCCGTGCGCACCTGCCGCCTGGCCCGTGAGCTGCTGGACGGCCATAACCTGACCAAGCTGGAAGTGCTGGGCGACCAGAAGTCGCTGTACCCGGACGTGGTGCAGACCCTCAAGGCTGCCGAGCAGCTGGTCAAGGACGGCTTCGAGGTGATGGTCTACACCTCTGACGATCCGATCCTGGCCAAGCGCCTGGAAGAAATCGGGTGCGCCGCAGTGATGCCGCTGGCCGCGCCGATCGGTTCGGGCCTGGGCATCCAGAACAAGTACAACCTGCTGCAGATCATCGAAGACGCCAAGGTGCCGATCATCGTCGACGCCGGCGTCGGTACCGCGTCGGATGCCGCGATTGCGATGGAGCTGGGCTGCGACGGCGTGCTGATGAACACGGCCATTGCCGGTGCGCGCCACCCGGTGCTGATGGCCAGTGCCATGCGCAAGGCGGTCGAGGCCGGCCGCGAGGCCTTCCTGGCCGGGCGCATCCCGCGCAAGCGCTACGCCAGCGCCTCCTCCCCGGTGGATGGGCTGATCGGCTGATGACCAATCCTTTCGACAGCGCCGGTTCCAAGGCTCCGCCCAAGCCCTTCACCGTAAGCGAGGGCCGCCGCGAGGTGCGCAGCTTCGTGTTGCGCCAAGGCCGCTTCACCCCCGCCCAGCAGCGCGCGTTCGACGAACGCTGGCCGCGCTTCGGCCTCGACTACACCGGCCAACCGCGTGACCTGGACGCCACCTTCGGCCGCCGGGCACACAAGGTGCTGGAAATCGGCTTCGGCAACGGTGCCGCGCTGCGCTTCGCCGCCCAGCACGACCCGTCACGCGATTACATCGGCATCGAAGTGCACGCCCCGGGCGTGGGCCGGCTGCTGAACGCGCTGGCCGACGACAATGCCGACCACGTGCGCCTGTACCACCACGACGCGGTGGAAGTGCTGCAGAACGAGATCGCCGATGGCGCGCTCGATGAAGTGCGCATCTACTTCCCGGACCCGTGGCACAAGAAGCGCCACAACAAGCGCCGCCTGCTGCAGCCGGCGTTCGCCGAACTGCTGGTGCGCAAGCTGCGCCCGGGCGGCCGCCTGCACTGTGCCACCGACTGGGAGGACTACGCCGAGCAGATGTGGGACGTGCTCGATGCCACCGCCGGCCTGGTCAACCGTGCCGGCCCGCGTGGCAGCGTGCCGCGCCCGGACTGGCGCCCGCAGACCCACTTCGAGACCCGCGGCCAGAAGCTCGGCCATGGCGTCTGGGACCTGCTGTACGACCGCACCTGACGATCGCCTGAGGACGCCGCGCCCCACATGGATACCGCGCTGACGCTGACCAACGACATGAAGCTCGTGCTCGGGCTGGTCGGCTTCACGATGGCGATGTTCCTGTTCGAGCGCATCCGCGCCGACGTGGTCGCGCTGGTGGTGCTGGTGGTGCTCGGTGTCACCGGGCTGATCGCGCCGGAGGAAATCTTCGGCGGCTTCTCCGGTAACGCGGTGATGAGCATCATCGCCACCACCATCCTCGGTGCCGGCCTGGACCGCACCGGGGCGCTGAACCGGCTGGCCGCGTGGCTGCTGCGACGCGGTCATGGCGTCGAGCAGCGGTTGCTGATGATGACCACGGCCATTGCCGGCCTGAACTCGTCCTTCATGCAGAACCCGTCGGTGATGGCGCTGTACCTGCCGGTGGCTTCGCGACTGGCAGCGCGCACCGGCCTGACCCTGCAGCGCCTGCTGCTGCCGATTTCGGCGGCGATCGTGATGGGCGGTGCGCTGACCATGGTCGGCAATTCACCGCTGATCCTGCTGAACGACCTGCTGGCCTCGGCCAACAACAACCTGCCCTCGGGCCTGGCCACCATCGAGCCGCTGCGCATGTTCGCGCCGCTGCCGATCGGCGTGGCGCTGCTGATTGCGTCACTGCTGTACTTCCGCTACTACGGCGACCGCAAGCTGATCGAGGAAGAGAACCTGGTCAACGACGGGGTCACCCCGGCGCGCACCGAGAGCTACTTTGCCAAGACCTATGGCATCGAAGGCGATGTGTTCGAGCTGGTGGTCAGTGCCGAAAGCCCGCTGGTGGGCATGACCCTGGGCGAGGCCGAGAACCTGCACGATGCCCCGCTGCTGCTGGCCCTGAAGACCGGCAACGACACCCGCCTGGCGCCGCCGGCGGAGATGCGCATCTGGGTGGGCAGCGTGCTCGGCGCAATGGGTCCGCGCGAGCAGATCAACGACTTCGCGCAGAACCAGTTCCTGCGCATGTCTTCGCGCCTGAAGCACCTGGGTGACCTGTTCAACCCGAGCCGCGCCGGTATTTCCGAGGCGGTGGTACCGCCGACCTCGAACGTGATCGGCAAGAGCGCGGCCGACCTGCGCCTGCGCAAGGAGCGCGGCATCAGCCTGCTGGCGATCAACCGCGACAAGCAGGTGATCCGCGAGGACGTGCGCGACGTGCAGTTGCGCGCCGGCGACATGCTGGTCTTCCACAGCATCTGGACCGACCTGGCACAGGCGGCCAAGAGCCGCGACTTCGTGGTGGTGACCGACTACCCGACCGGCGAACAACGCCCGCACAAGTTCAAGATCGCCATGGCGATCTTCGCGTTGACCATCCTGATCGCGCTGACCAGCAAGCTGCCGGTGGCGCTGACGCTGATGACCGGCGTGGCCGGCATGCTGCTGACCGGCGTGCTGCGCATGGACGAGGCCTATGCCTCGATCAACTGGAAGACGGTGTTCATGATGGCCGGGCTGATTCCGCTCGGCTGGGCGATGGACTCCAGTGGTGCGGCGGCATGGGTGGCCGGCCACACCATCGACAAGCTGCCCACCGGCATCCCGGTGTGGGTGCTGGAGGTGGCGCTGGCGCTGCTGACCACGGCGTTCTCGCTGGTGATCAGCCATGTGGGCGCGACCATCGTGATGGTGCCGATCGCGGTGAACCTGGCACTGGCGGCGGGCGGCAACCCGACCGCGTTCGCGCTGATTGTGGCGCTGTCGGCGTCCAACAATCTGATGACGGCCTCCAACCCGGTGATCTCGATGATCACCGGCCCGGCCAACTACACCCCGCGCGAGATGTGGCGGGTCGGCGGACCGCTGTCGCTGATCTACACCTGCGTGGTGGTGTTGATGATCAACCTGATGTTCTGAGGGTTGGGGTTTGTTGGCAGGGCTGGGCCCTGCACCCCGGTAGTGCCGGCCGCTGGCCGGCAACATCAACGGCAAAAGCGTGCATTCCGTGGGATGGCGGGGTGGGTCCGGTTGCGGGGGACGCCGTAAACCCGTCCGTGGGGGCTTGGCCGCGGCATCCATGCCGCGGACACCCCCGCAACCGGACCCACCCCGCCTTCGACAGTTTCACGAGGCTGGTGGTGGGTGCCGACCGTTGGTCGGCACCGATCTCGCTCTGGTAGCTGTCGACTTGGTCGACACCGTAGATCCACGCCATGCGTGGATGAATCTCTGGATACCCATTGATGTGGATACCCATTGAGCCTGTGGGTGCGAACCTTGGTTCGCACACCGGTTGCCTCAAGCCAGGTAAACCTGCCCGTCGCGCACGTCCACCGGCACCGCGCGCAGGCGGTCGCCCTTGCAGGGGCCGGCGATGCAGTCGCCGCTGTCCAGCGCGAACGAGGCTCCATGCGCGGCGCAGACCAGGTGGCCTTCACGGCTCTTCAGGAACTGGCCGGGCGCCCAGTCCAGCCGGCGGCCGGCGTGCGGGCAGATGTTCAGGAACGCACGCACCTGCGCACCGTCGCGGTACAGCACCAGCGATTCGGCATCGCCATCAACCACCGCTTCGACCTCGGCAAACGCGCCATCGGCAATGGCATCAAGGGCGATCAGGGCGGCAGAGGCAGTCATGGCGAAGACTCGGACAGTAAACCCGCATTGTCGCACGCCCACTCAGGTGACTGGCTGCGACATGAACACAAGTCATTGATCCGTAATAAGCACAGGCTATATTTAACGAGTTTTTCACTCAATGACAGTGGCGCGTCCCGATACTCTGGTTTCGCTGATCCCAGCCTATCGAGCCGCCATGTTCAATCGCGCATCCGCCTTCAACCAGTTCCGCACCCTGTTCGCGCCGCGCAAGCCGCGCCATCCGCTGGTGCGCGTTGCCGTGGGCCTGCTTGGCCTGGCGATCCTGGCCGCGATGGTGTTCATCGGCGTGTTCGTCGGTGCGGCGATGATCCTGGTGGGCCTGGCGTGGAAGCTGCTGGCCTCGCGCAAGCCGGGTGTTGCCCGTCCGGTCGACCCGACCGTGGTCGAAGGCGAGTACCGCGTGGTACGCAAGCCGGTGTTGCCGGCCTCGCGCTGATCCACCTCCTGCGCGCCCGCTGACGGCGGGCGCCATGCGTTCTAGACTGCGGGCATGCCCTTCCTGGATGCCCGCATGTCCGATGTCTCCGATGTGATCCCTGCCATAGCCCTGCCGCGTGTACCGGTGGTGGGCGGTGGCAGTTTCCCCGTGCACCGCATCTACTGCGTCGGCCGCAACTTCGCCGACCACGCCCGCGAGATGGGCGCGGCGGTGCCGGCAGCCGATGACCGCGGCCGCCCGATGTTCTTCAGCAAGCCGGCCGATGCGATCGTGGTCGGCCACGACGATGCCATCCCCTACCCGCCGGCGACCGCCAACCTGCACCACGAAGTGGAGCTGGTGGTGGCGATCGGCCGTGATGCGCCCGCAGGCGAACTGGCCGTGGCCGATGCCGAAGCACTGGTCTACGGCTACGCCGTCGGCCTGGACCTGACCCGCCGCGACCTGCAGGCTGCGGCCAAGGACAAGGGCCACCCGTGGGATGCCGCAAAGGGCTTCGATGCCTCCGCGCCGATCAGCGAAATCGTCCACGCCGAAGAGGTCGGCGACCTGGCCGCGCTCAACCTGTCGCTGGAGGTCAACGGCGAGGTGCGCCAGCAGGCGCTGCTGGACCAGATGATCTGGAACGTGCCGGAGATCCTGCACGAGCTGTCCAAGCTGTGGCAGCTGCGTGCCGGCGACCTGGTGTTCATGGGCACCCCGTCCGGCGTGGCTGCACTGAAGCCCGGCGACCGCTTCAGCGCGCGCCTGGAAAATGTGGCCGAGCGCCACGGCGTGATCGCCGGCTGACATTACCTGCGCTACCCTGCGCGCTGTCCACTTCCCCACCGGAGAAAAACAACAATGGGAATGCTCACCGAGTTCAAGGAATTCGCGATGCGCGGCAACGTCATCGACCTCGCCGTCGGCGTGGTGATCGGCGCGGCCTTCGGCAAGATCGTGACGGCGCTGGTCGAGAAGATCATCATGCCGCCGCTGGGCTACCTGATCGGCCGCGTGGACTTCTCCAGCCTGGCCTGGACCCTGTCGCCGGCCCACCTGGGTCCGGATGGCAAGGAGATTCCGGCCGTGGTGGTTGGCTACGGCGACTTCATCAATACCATCATCCAGTTCGTGATCGTGGCCTTCGCCATCTTCATCGTGGTCAAGGCGATCAACCGCCTCTCGCGCAAGCAGGAGGCTGCACCGGCCGCACCGGCCGAGGAAGTGGTGCTGCTGCGCGAGATCCGCGACAGCCTGAAGAAATAAGGCGGCAGAACGGTAGTGCCGGCCGCTGGCCGGCAACATCGGAACATGCGGAAGCCGGCCAGCGGCCGGCACTACCGCAGCTGCGCGAAAGCCCCGCTCCGGCGGGGCTTTCGCTTTGCCGGACATGGCGGAAAACAGTGTTCGCGCCAGCCATGACCTCCCGCCCATGCGCCGGGCTGAACGACTGTTAAGCTCCAAGGCTTAGGTCCCTTCCCGGAGTTGTCCATGCGTCGCCGCGTCCTTGCCATCGCATCCTCCCTCGCCCTGCTGGCCGCCCCGGCCTTCGCGGCGCCGCATACCACCACCCTGCCCCCGGCGTCGCTGGCCACCGCCGCGCAGCTGCGCGACCAGGCGCTGGCCGATGACACCGGCTGGAAGGTGGTCGAATCGCTCACCACCGAAATCGGCCCGCGCATCGCCGGCAGCGAGGCCGACGCCCGCGCCGTGGCCTGGGCCGAAGCCAAGTTCAAGGCACTGGGCTTCGACAAGGTGTGGAAGGAACCGGTGACCTTTCCGAAGTGGGAGCGCCGCAGCGAACACGCCGCCGTAACCGGCAGGAACCCGCAGCCGCTGCAGATCACGGCACTGGGCGGCAGCCCGGGCGGCACCGTGGAAGCCGAAGTGGTCCGCTTTGCCGACTTGGCCGCACTGCAAGCCGCACCGGCCGGTTCGCTGAAGGGCAAGATCGCCTTCGTCGATTACCAGATGCTGCCGTTCCGCGATGGCCGCGACTATGGCCGTGGCGGCGCGATCCGCAGCAAGGGCCCGTCCGAAGCGATCCGCAAGGGCGCGGTCGGCTTCCTGATGCGCTCGGCCGGTACCGACTCGCACCGCGTGCCGCACACCGGTATCACCCGTTTCGATGACGGCCTGACCCCGGTGCCATCGGCGGCGCTGTCGGTGCCCGATGCCGACCAGCTGGCGCGCCTGCTGGCCCGTGGCAGCACCACGGTGAAGGTGGCACTGGACTGTGGCTGGGATGGTACGGCGACCTCGTACAACGTGATCGGCGAGATCACCGGCCGCAGCCTGCCGAAGGAAGTGGTGGTGATCGGTGGTCACCTGGATTCGTGGGACCTGGGCACCGGCGCGGTCGATGACGGCGCGGGCGTGGGCATCACCATGGCCGCCGGCCACCTGATCGGCCAGCTCAAGCAGGCACCGAAGCGCACCATCCGCGTGATCGCCTTCGCCAACGAGGAACAGGGCCTCTACGGCGGCAAGGCCTATGCCGAGGCACACGCCAAGGACGTGGCCCTGCACCAGCTGGCCGCCGAGAGCGACTTCGGCGCAGGCCGCATCTACGCCTTCAATACCGGTTCACCGAATCCGGAAGGCTCACGTGAAGCGACGAAGCAGATTGCCGAAGTAATGAAGCCGCTGGGCATCGAGTACCAGGCCGACAAGGGTGGCCCGGGCCCGGACGTCGGCCCGCTGGCCGCCAAGGGCGGTGCGTGGGCGTGGCTGGCGCAGGACGGCTCGGACTACTTCCACCTGCACCACACCGCCGACGACACCCTGGACAAGATCGACCCGAAGGCGCTGGCGCAGAACGTGGCCGCGTATACGGTGTTCGCGTACCTGGCGGCGGAAGCCGATGGTAGTTTCGGCAGCGAAGCCAAGGCGACCACGCCTCCGAACGAGTGATGCGGTAGTGCCGGGCCATGCCCGGCGAGCGCAACGGCAGGAGCGGTGCGAACCAAGGTTCGCACCCACCAAGGCGGGTCCTGAATCAGGAACCCGGCAGGGTCAGAGCCCTCGCCTTCGGCGAGGGATCCGACCCCGATCATGCGACCCCGGATACGGGATCACCCGCGGCGACTTGCCCACTGCGCCAGCAGCACGGCCGTGGCCGAGGCCACGTTCAGGCTCTCCACCGCGCCGCTGCCGGGAATCGAGACCCGCATGTCGCATTCGCTGGCCAGGCCGCGGTCCATGCCCTCGCCTTCAGCGCCCATCACGTACACAAGGCGCGACGGCAGCGACGCGCGGAACACGTCGTCACCGCCCTCGACCAGGGTTGCGGCCAGGCCGAAACCGGCACTGCGCAGCTGCGCCATCGCCTCTGCAGTCTCCGGCAGCTGCACCAGCGGCACCGACTCCGCCCCGCCTTCGGCCACGCGTGCGGCAGCACCGGACAGCGCCAGCGTGCTGCCGGCCGGCAGCAGCAGCGCCTTGACGCCGAAATGCGCGGCCGAGCGCAGGATCGCGCCGAAGTTGTGCGGGTTGCCGACACCATCCAGCCACAACGCCAGCACCGGGCCCTGCTCCAGATCGGCCAGCCACTGCGCCAGCGGCACGACCGGCGCACGCAGCACGTCGGCCACCAGGCCTTCGTGATGGGTCGTGGCAGCCAGCTTGTTGAGATCGCCTTCCTCCACCACGCGATAGCCCACGCGGTTGGCCACGCACCACTTCAGCACCGGCTGCATGCGCGGAATCAGCGCGTCCACCAGGTACAGCTTGCGCAGCGCCTGCGGGCGATTGGCGAACAGGGCCTGTACGGCGTTCCAGCCATACAGGCGCAGTTCGTCGTTGCCGCGCCCCGGCGGTGGCGGGGTGCCGCCCTCACGCGGTGGCAGCGGAGTGGCCCGCGGCGGTCGCGACGACGGGCGGCGGGCATTCTTCCAGGGATCATTCACTACGGGACAACTCCAGCTTGCGTTGACGCCAGAAATCGGCGTTCTTGATGCCCAGGGCATCGGGGTCGAAGATTGGATCGAGGCCGAGCTTCTTCTGTCGTTCGTAATCACGCAGGGCGAGCATGGCCGGCTTCTGGATGATGAGGATGGCAATGATGTTCAGCCAGGCCATCAGGCCGACGCCGATGTCACCCAGCGCCCAGGCCAAGGTCGCATTATGGAACGCGCCGAACACCACCATGCCGATGATGCCCAGGCGCAGCACCAGCACGGTCAGCGGGCGCTTCCTGTTGTGGTTCACATAGCTGAGGTTGGTCTCGGCCATGTAGTAGTACGCCATGATGGTGGTGAAGGCGAAGAAGAAGATGGCGATGGACACGAACGCCGAACCCCAGCCCGGCAGCACGGCTTCCACACCGGCCTGGGCATAGCCCGCGCCTTCCGGAATGCCGGCCAGGCCCTGGAAGATCGGCGCGGCGCCGGCACCTGCGGGCGAGTACACGTTGTAGGTGCCGCTGGCCAGGATCAGGAAGGCGGTGGCGGTGCACACCATCATGGTGTCGAAGTAGATGGCGAAGGCCTGCACGTAGCCCTGCTTGGCCGGGTGCGAGACTTCCGAGGCGGCCGCTGCATGCGGGCCCGAACCCTGGCCGGCTTCGTTGGCGTAGATGCCGCGCTTGATGCCCCACTCCACTGCCAGGCCCATCATCGCGCCGAACGCGGCGTGGGTGCCGAAGGCGCTGCTGAAGATGATGTTGAACATCTCCGGCACGCGGTCGTAGTTGATGATCATGATGATGATGGCCATCAGGATGAAGCCGGCGGCCATGAACGGCACCACCACTTCGGCGAAGTTGGCGATGCGCTTGACGCCGCCGAAGATCACCACGCCCAGCAGCAGCGCGACCACGATGCCGATGCCCAGCTTCAGCGCCTGCACCGATTCCATGCCGAAGGCCTGGCCATCGAGCGGCCCGCACAGCGCGGTGCCGCGGCAGGCGTTGATGATGCTGTCGGCGATCGCGTTGGCCTGCACGCCCGGCATCAGGAAGCCGGCGGCGATGATCGTGGCGATGGCGAAGGCCAGCGCGTACCACTTCAGGCCCATGGCCTTTTCGATGTAGTAGGCCGGGCCACCGCGGTAGCGGCCTTCGGCGTCCTTGGTCTTGTAGATCTGCGCCAGGGTGCATTCCACGTACGAGGTGGACGCGCCGAGGAAGCCCATCACCCACATCCAGAAGATCGCACCGGGGCCGCCGAAGGCGATGGCGGTGGCCACGCCGGCGATGTTGCCGATGCCCATGCGGCCGGCCATCGACATGGCCAGGGCCTGGAACGAGGACACGCCGGCGTCGGATTTCTCACCCTTGACGGTGAGGCGGCACATCTCGAGGAAGCCGCGGATCTGCATGAAGCGCGTGCGCAGGCTGAAGAACAGGCCGGCGGCCAGGCACATGAAGATCAGCGCCTTGCTCCAGATGATGCTGTTGATGAAATGTACGGTAGCTTCCACGCGCGCTCTCTCCAGTCGGCGGGTTGTAAGGACGTCCCGTCGGCTGGAGGGGACCGGTCGATTCTCCCTGATCGAAGGCCGCTGCGGTAGCGCCGGATCAATGGGGGCTGCGGGATGGGTGGGTGGGATGGCTGCGCTGACGCCATGATGCCCGGTAGAGTCGACTGTTGGTCCACTGCCGTTGGCCCCGGTCGCAGAAGAGCCCGCGCTGCGCGCGATAGTCGACTGACAGTCGACTCTACCCCTCCCCCTCCCCGGCTGCTCAGGGCAGTTGGGTGCGCACCCGGGCAAAGCGGCGCAGGTCGTGCAGCACCCCGCGCTTGTAGACCGCACAGCGCTCCACGCCCTCTTCCTGGAAGCCGTTCTTCTCCAGTACACGGGCCGAGCCGAGGTTGAAGTCGACCACCCCGGCCTGCAGCCTGAACAGGCGCAGTTCGTCCATCACCCACGGTGCGAACAGGCCAACCACGCGGGTCATCACGCCCTGGCCCCAGTAGGCCTGGCCCAGCCAGTAACCCAGTTCGGCGGTATGCCCACGCTCGGCCACGCCCTGCTGGGCACCGACGCTGCCGCAGGCCTGGCCGTCGATCTCGATGGCCAGGTTCAGGGTTCCGGGGGCAAGCACGCGGCCGGCGAGGAAGGCCTCGCCATCCTCGCGCGTGTACGGGTACGGAAAGCGATCACGCAGGCCGCGCGATACCTCGGCGTCGTTGGCATGGCGCAGCAGGGATTCCAGGTCTTCCGGGCGCCAGGGGCGCAGTCGGAAACCTTCTCCCTGTAGTGGCGGGGTCAGAGCCCTTTCCGTTCCGGAAAGGGGTCCGACCCCTGGTTCGACCCCGTCGGCGTGCCGGTCAGGCATGCCCGCCCACCGAGGGCGATTCGGCTTCCTGCTTCTCCAGCTCGCGCTTCACCGCTTCCGGCGAGCGGGTGTACGGGGCCAGCCGCGCGTAGAACGCCGGCACCACGAACAGCGACAGGAACGTCGAGAGGGTCACGCCGAAGATGATCACGATGCCGATGGTGCCACGGCTGGCCGAGCCGGGGCCACCGGCCACCACCAGCGGGATCGCGCCGACCACGGTGGCGATCGAGGTCATCAGGATCGGGCGCAGGCGCACCATCGCCGATTCGATGATCGCCTCGCGCACGGTTCTTCCGTCGTCGCGCAGCTGGTTGGCGAATTCGACGATGAGGATGCCGTTCTTCGCTGCCAGGCCGACCAGCATGACGATGCCGATCTGACTGAACAGGTTCACCGTGCCGCCGCTCACCCACAACCCGACCAAGGCACCGAGCACGCCCAGCGGCACGGTCAGCATGATGGTGAGCGGGTGGATGAAGCTTTCGAACTGTGCGGCCAGTACCAGATACACCACCAGCAGGGCCATGGCGAAGGTCAGCAGCACTGCGCCACCGGCACTCTGGTACTCGCGCGATTCGCCCTTCCAGTTCACCTGCGCGTACTGCGGCAGCTCCTCACGGGCCACGCTCTGCGCCCAGGCGATGGCCTCGCCCAACGGATAGCCCGGCGCCAGGCCGGCGGTGATGGTGATCGAGCGCAGACGGTTGAAGCGGTTCAGCGTGCCCGCCTCGGCCACTTCACTGAGCGTGACCAGGTTGGACAGCGGCACCAGTTCGCCGGAGGTGGCACGCACGCGGATCGCGGCCAGGTCGGCCGGGCTGGCACGGCCATCGCGACCGGCCTGGACCAGCACGTCGTACTCCTCGCCGTTGTCGACGAAGGTGGTGACGCGACGCGAACCCATCATGGTTTCCAGCGCCGAACCGATCGCGGTGACCGGCACGCCGAGATCCGCCGCACGCTGGCGGTCGATGTTCACCCGCATCTGCGGCCGGGTTTCCTTGTAGTCCGAATCCGGGCCGACCAGGCCGGGATTGTCGGCCATGCGCAGCAGGATGCGGTCGCGCCACTGGGCGATTTCCGCGTACTCCGGCCCGCCCAGCACGATCTGGAAGGGCTGGCCGCCACTGCGCACCAGGCCGCCACCGACCTGGGTACGCACGCGCACGCCGCGCATGGTATCGAGTTCCTTCTGCAGTGCGTTGGCCACATCCGGGGTGGCCTCGCTGCGCTGGCGCCACGGCTGCAGGAAGATGCTGACGCGGCCGGTGTGCATTTCCTCGCTGGCGCCCCAACCGCCGGGCACGCGCGGGTTGGCACGCACGATCGGCTTGTCCGGGCCGACGTGCGGGGCCAGCAGCGCTTCCACCTGCTGTACCTGCTGCACGGTGTAGTCGTAGCCGGCGCCTTCCGGGCCGTCGATCATGATCTGGAACGAACCGCGGTCTTCGGCCGGCGCCAGCTCCGACGGCAGCAGTTTCAGCAGGCCCCAGCTGGCGGCCAGCGCGGCCACCATCACCAGCAGGTAGATCCAGGTGCGGTCCACGTGATGGTCGAGCACCCGGCCATAGCCGGAGGCCAGGCGCTCCAGGTTGCGGTTGACGAAGCCATGCAGGCCGCGCGGTGCCTGCCCGGTGTGCGGCTTGAGCAGTTTGGAGGCCATCATCGGCGTCAGCGTCAGCGCCACGAACGCGGACAACGCAACCGCTGCCGCCAGCGCCACCGCCAGTTCGCGGAACAGGCGGCCGGTATTGCCTTCCAGGAAACCGACCGGCAGGAACACCGCCACCAGCACGGCGGTAGTGGCGATCACCGCGAAGGCGACCTGCGTGGTACCGCGCTTGGAGGCCACCAGCGGGGGCTCGCCCAGGTCGATGCGGCGCTGCACGTTTTCCACCACCACGATCGCATCGTCCACCACCAGGCCGATGCACAGCACCAGGGCCAGCAGGGTCAGCAGGTTGATCGAGAAATCGAACGCATACAGCGCGATGAACGCCGCGACCAGGCAGACCGGCACGGTCACGGCCGGAATCAGCGCAGCGCGGAAACTGCCAAGGAACAGCCAGATCACCGCCAGCACCAGGATCATCGCTTCCACCAGCGTGGCGTAGACGCGATCCACCGCCGCTTCGATGAAGGTGGTGTTGTCGAAGGCGACGAAGATCTGCGTGCCCTTGGGCAGGGTCAGCGCCACCCGCTCGGCTTCAGCGCGCGCGGTACGCGCCACGTCCAGCGAGTTGGCAGTGGAGGTCTTGACGATGCCCAGGCCGATGCCCGGCTCGCCGTTGCTGCGGTAGTACGCGCGACGCTCGGCCGAAGCCAGTTCGATCTTCGCCACGTCGCCCATGCGCACCACGTAACCGTCGCGGCCCTTGCCCAGCGGGATGGTCGCAAAGTCTTCCGGCTTGATGTAGTTGCGCTCCACGCGCAGGGTGAAGTCACGGTCGGTCGACTCGATGCGGCCGGCCGGCAATTCCACGTTCTCGTTGCGCAGTGCGGTTTCCACATCGCCAGTGGTCAGCCCGCGCGCGGCCAGCTGGTCACGGTCCAGCCAGATGCGCATCGCATAGCGCTGGCGACCACCGATGCGGACCTGGGCCACGCCATCGAGGCTGGAGAAACGATCGACCACGTAGCGGTCGGCGTAGTCGCTCAGCTCCAGCGTGTCCATGGTCGAGGAGACCATGTTGAACCAGATGATCGGGTCGGCATCGCTCTCGACCTTGGCGATTTCCGGCGGACGCGCTTCTTCGGGCATGCGGTCGGCGACGCGGCTGACCGCATCGCGCACGTCATTGGCCGCCGCTTCGATATCGCGGTTGGAGGTGAACTCGATGCTGACCTGCGAGCGGCCGTTGGTGCTGCGCGCATTGATCGTATCGATGCCTTCGATGCCGGCCAGCGCATCTTCCAGCACCTGGGTGATGCGGCTTTCGATGACCGCCGCCGAGGCGCCGGTGTAGTCCACCGACACCGACACGATCGGCGGATCGATGGCGGGCAGTTCGCGCAGGGTCAGGCGGGTGAAGGACATCACGCCCAGCACCAGCAGCAACAGGCTCATCACCACGGCGAACACCGGCCGCTGGATGGAGATGTCGGACAGCTTCATCCGCCGTGGCCCTCGGCCGCGACCGGCGCCGGTGCATCCGCCGGCTTGGCACCGCTGGCCGGCGCCGCATCCTTGGCCGCGACCTTCAGGCCCGGGCGCAGCTTGCCGGTGCCATCGACCACGATGCGCTGGCCGGCTTCCAGGCCCTGCTTGATCTCAACCACGCCGGCACGGCGCGCACCGGTCACCACGTCCACGCGCTCGACGCTGTCGTCGCTCTTGATGCGGTACACGAACGTGTCGCGGCCCACCTGCACCACGGCAATTTCCGGCACCACCAGCGCCGGGCGCTCGGGGCGGAACAGGCGCACGTCCAGCAGCATGCCCGGGCGCAGCGCGTGGTCGCTGTTGGCGAAATCGCCGCGCACGGTCACCGCACGGGTCGCCGGGTCGATGCGTGCGTCGATGGTACTGACCACGCCCTCGAAGGTGCGGCCCGGCCACGCCACGCTGGTGGCACTGACCTTGTCACCGACGCCCAGTGCGGCCAGTTCCACTTCCGGCACCTGGAAATCGATGTGCATGTGCTCGATGTCGTCGAGCGTAGCGATGACCGTGGTCGGGGTCACCAGCGAGCCGGGGCTGACCTGGCGGATGCCGAGCACGCCGGCGAACGGTGCGCGCACACGGCGATCACCGATGTCGGCCTGCATCTGCATCACGCGCGCCTCGGCGGCATCACGGATCGACTTCTGCGTATCCAGCGTGGCGCTGGACACCAGCCGCTGGGAGGCCAGCTCGCGCTGGCGCTTGTACAACTGGTCGGCCTCGTGGAAGGTGGCCTGCGCCTGCACCAGCGCCGCTTCCTGGGCCTGCCCGCGCAGCGTCACGATCGGTGCGCCGGCGGCGATGTGCTGGCCGCTTTCGAAATGCACCTTCTCGACGATTTCGCTGACCTTGGCGGTGACGCTGATCGACTCGCGCGCCTTGGCCGTGCCCAGCGCCTGCAGGCTGTCGTTCCACTGCATGGGCTGCACCACCTGCGCCGTGACCGGCACTGCTTCGCCCTGCCGACGCGCGGCGGCCTCCTGTTTGCCTGCGCACCCGGCCAACACGGCCAAGCTGAGGCCAAGGGCCAGGGTCGAAGCGATACGAGCCAACATGAAGGGTCCTGATTGATCCACGGCCGCCGAGTGTAGGCAAGGCCCCGCAAAAGCGGTATGTGCCAAGCGTTTACCATCGTGGAACCGAAGCCGTGATAGCGCCTTGAACCCGTTCCGTGCAAGGCTGCCCTTGGCGGTGTCGGCGTGTGTCGGGTTGTATCCAGCCGTGCACCACGGGCGTTGCCATCGTAGAGTCGAAGCTGCCCGACAGAGGGCGTCGGGCGGGGACGGATCCTGGCGGGGATCCGGCCCCGGTTTTTTTTCACCCGGCGGATCAGTACCGGTAGTTCACCTTCATCCACAGGCTGCGCCCGGGCTCGTTGATGCGCACCGGGTCGGCCGGGAAGCCGAAGTCGGCACTGCCGGCCAGGTTCAGGTGCTCGCTGTACGCGCGGTCGAACAGGTTGTCGACGCCCGCGCTGAGCTGCAGCTGCGAACTGAAACGGTACGCGGCGTTGAGCGCGAACGTGGCGAAACCTGCACTCGGCCCGAGGTCCTGTGCGACCACGTTGCCCTGGCCCTCGGCCACGCGGTGCTGGTGGGTCACCGCACGCAGCAGTGCCCCGGCACTCCAGCGCTGGCCTTCCCAGTTCGCGCTCAGGCGTGCTTCCAGTGGTGGCATCTGCGGCAGCGGACGCTGCTGGTCGCGGTTCTCGCCCCAGGCATAGGCCAGCGTGCCGCCCAGCTTCCACTGCCCGGCCAGGCTCACTTCCAGGCCCGCCTCGGCACCGGCGATGCGCGCGTCGACATTGCGGGCCTGGCTCATGCCCATCATGCCGCTGCCGTGGTACGTGAACAGGATGTAGTCCTGGATCTGCCCGGCGTACGCCGAAACCCACGCCTGCACGCGCGGTCCCTTGTACTGCAGGCCGACGTCGAGCTGGGTGGTGCGTTCGGGCTGCACGCCGGTGAACGCGTTCACTGCGCCGGCCGGGCCGTGGTTGGGCGAGAACAGCTCCCAGTAGTCGGGCATGCGTTCACTGTGGCCGAGCCCGGCGTACCAGGTCAGGCCGTCGGCCAGGTCCTGCTCGTAACGCAGGAAACCACTGCCGAGCCATTCCTTGCGGCGCTGGCCCGCAGTCGGATTGGGCCTGTTCCCCATCATTCCGCGGATCGATTGCCGCTCATCGCGGACGCTGGCGCGGTCAATGCGCAGGCCACTGATCCAGCGCTGGTCGGTGCCGGCGCCCAGGGTCAGTTCGCTGAACACGCCATAGCGACGGAAGTTGGCATCAGTCTCCCACGCCGCCTGCCGGTAGGTATCGCGGCCCATGCCCATGCGGCCGCGGTGGCGGCTGTCTTCGCCATCCACACCCGCCACCAGCTGCACATCCTGCCAACGCCACTCGGAACTGACCCGGCCGCCCTGGGTACGGCGGTCCACGTTCGAGGCCATCGGCATCGGCATCATGCTGTTGGGATTCGGCGTGCGCAGCGTGTAGTTGTCCATCACGTGGTCGGCTTCGTTGTAGTACACGTTGGCCTGCACCGTGTCCCACGCGCCCGGCAGGTTGCGCTTCTCGAAGCGTGCCGCGTAACTGGTGCGCTCGAACGCGGCGCCGTCCATGCCGCGCCCGGCATAACGCGCGATGGCATCGCCGGCACCGGCGGAAATCTCCAGCAGCGTGTCGGCATCCGGCGTCCAGCCGATGGCCACGTCACCGTTCCACTTGCGCCACTTCGACGGCACCACGTCACCGTGGCCATCCTTGTAGTCATCGGCCTCGGAGCGGTTGCCGCTGGCGCGTACATAGCCGGTCGGATCGCCCAGGGTCAGGTCCAGCACCTGGTCGTTGCGGTTGCGCGAACCGACCAGCGCACTGGCATCGGCACGCAGGCCGGGTTCATCGAAGCGCGGCGTGTCGCGCTCGAAGCGCACGGTACCGGCCGAGGCACCTGCGCCCCAGCGCACGCTCTGCGGGCCCTTGATGATGGTCAACCGGTCGAAGCTTTCCGGCGCGATGTAGGACAGCGGATTGTCCATGCGCGACGGGCAGGCACCGATCAGGTTGCCGTCGTTGCTGAGGATGTTCAGGCGCGAACCGAACATGCCGCGCAGCACCGGGTCGCCGTTGGTGCCGCCATTGCGGATGGCAGAGAAGCCGGGAACGGTTTTCAGGTAATCGGCACCATCACTGGCCGGCACCGGCTGCCGCGGCAGGCGCGGATCGGTCACCCAGTGCAGCGGCGAGGACGGTGCGGCGGCGGTGACCACCATCGTATCGAGGGTACGCGCCTCGTCGGCGGGCGCAGCGTGGGCCAGTGACGCGGCCACGGCCAGGCCAAGGGCAACCGGCAGGCGCGCGCAGGCGCCCGCGGGGCGGGAAGTCATTTTCATCGGAACAGCTCCAAGGTACGCACGCGCGCACGGCGCCCGGTCAGGCGTCGTGCGGCAGATTCACGGGGATATCAGCGGACGATGGAGACGCGCGGTGGCCCACGTGCGGCATGTGCGGGCCAGTGCGGTGCGGGCAGCACCTGTTGCGACCACGGGAACACCAGGCGCGGCCGCCACAGCAGCGGCAACAGCAGCACCAGCACCGCCAGCCATGGCAGCAGGCGCATGGCCAGTACACAGTATTCGCAGGCTTCGCCATGCATGGCGTGGGGATCGGCCGCGGGGCGGGGCACTGCCGGCGCGGCGCCGTGCTGATCGTGCCCGGCCATGGCCATGTCGTGCATGTCATGGCCCATGGCGGCGTGGTCCATGCCCGCCATTGCGGTGTGGTCCATCGGCGGCGCCTGCAGCGCGCGGCTGACCAGCGGCGCAAGCACCATCAGCAGCGTCGCCAGGATGGCGAGCTGGAGCAGAAGACGCTGCGGGCGGGACAGGCGGATCACCCCGCTAGTGTAGAGCCGGGTCCAGGGTTACCCGTGCGACGAACCGTCGCAGGAGGGAGTTTATCGGCAGGGCTGCGCCCTGCACCCGCTGCGAGCTGGAGCAACAGCAAGAGCCGAAGCAACATCAAAAGCTGGCTTCCTGTGAGTTAGGCGGGGTGGGTCCGGTTGCGGGGGGCGCTGCAAGTACGTCCATGTAAGCTCGGTCGCCGCATCCATGCGGCTCACGCCCCCGCAACCGGACCCACCCCGCCTTCGACAGATCTCTGCGATCTGCAGTAGATCCACGCCATGCGTGGATGAATCTCCATCGGAATCGAATATTTCGAACTGGAATCGAAAAGCATCCACGCATGGCGTGGATCTATCGTGTCGACCAAGGTCGACACCTACCAGCAGCCATCGGGATCTGTCAGAGGTGGGGCGGTGTCGGAGTGCGGGGTGTCAGCCGCATGGGTCCGAGGCATGTCTCGGGCGGGTTGGGCAGGACGCCCAACCCCGGTCTTGCCGTGTGCGCAGGAAAGCGCACACGAGCAAGCGGCTGCCAAGCTTACAGGGACGTACTTGCAGCGTCTCCGCACTCCGACACCGCCCCGCCAACCCACGGAATGCCGCTTCTGCTGTTGCTGTTGCCTTTGTCCGCAGCAGGTGCAGGGCTGCAAGCCCTGCTCGCCCCCCCTCACACCGTGATGGTCTGGGTCAGTGACTCCCACGTCGGGGGCACCGGCCACGCGGCGGCCTGGTTGCCATCCAGCACCCTGCGCAGATCGCGCGGATCAATCTGCGGTGCCAGCACGTGCACCAGCTCCAGCGCGTAATCGCGCAGCACCCGGTCGCGCGGCAACACCGCCCAGGCAATGCACTCGCTGATCGGGTCCGGCGCCGGCCACGAGCGCAGGTCTTCGTCGTTGGAACTGACCGCCATCTCGGCCAGCAGGCCCACGCCCAGCCCGGTACGCACATAGGTCTTGATCAGGTCCGCATCGAGCGCGGTCAGCGCCAGGTCCGGCGCCAGGCCGTTTGCAGCGAAGGCGCGCTGCAACGAGGAATTCGGGCGGGTCGAGGATTCGTAGCTGATCAGCGGCTGCCGGGCCAACGCGGCCAGGTCCGGTGCGCGGCCGGCGCGGTCCAGCGGGTGCCCCTTGGGTACCACCACCAGGCGTCGCCAGCGGAACAGCGGCACCGCGATGCCATCGGTGGGCTCACTGCCGGCGGTGCTGATGATCGCGATATCCGCGTCACCCTGGTTCAAGCGGTCCAGCGCGTCGGTTTCACCGGCCTGCTGCAGGTGCACGCTCACCTGGGGATAGGCCTGCTTGATCGCTGCCACCGCCGGCGGCAGCACGAAGCGCGCCTGGGTGTGGGTGGTGGTCAGGATCAGCTGGCCCTGGCTCTCGCGGCGCTGGTTGGCCGCGTAGGTGCGGATGTTGTTGGCCTCGGCCAGCACCGCGCGGGCGCGGGCGATGACCTCGGTGCCGGCCGGGGTGACCGACTCCAGGCTGCGGCCCTTGCGCACGAACAACAGGAAGCCGAGCTCGTCTTCCAGCTGCTTGAGCTGCTTGGACAGGCCGGGCTGGGTGGCGTGCACGCGCGAGGCGGCCAGCGTGATGTTCAGCTCGGCGTCGGCGATGGCGACCAGGTAGCGCAGCTGGGTCAGCGTCATGGGAGGCGGGCGGCGTGGGGCGGAGGTCCACTCTAGGGTCAATTGCCGTCACCAGCTTATAACCAAAGGTTGTTTAAGAAAGGTATCTGGTCATTTCCGGGCGTCATATGCCGGCGCTACGGTCAGCCGGCAGCCGCTGGCCTGAACAGCCAGCCCTCCCCTTCTGCCCGCCGGCGTCCGGCGCGGCCCTGTTTCCGGAGCGCTTCCATGGCCCTGTACGACTCCATCCTCGATACCGTCGGCAACACCCCCATCGTCAAGCTGCAGCGCCTGGCGCCGCCGCAGGTCAGCGTCTACGCCAAGGTCGAGTCGTTCAACCCGGGCGGCTCGGTCAAGGACCGCCTGGCGCTGGCGATCATCCTCGACGCCGAAGCACGTGGCCTGCTCAAGCCGGGTGACACCATCGTCGAAGCCACTTCTGGCAACACCGGCGTGGCGCTGGCGATGGTCGCCGCCGCGCGCGGCTACAAGTTCGTGGCGACCATGGTCGAGACCTTCTCGGTGGAGCGCCGCAAGCTGATGCGCGCCTATGGCGCCAAGGTGATCCTGACCCCGGCCGCCGAACGCGGCAGCGGCATGGTGCGCAAGGCGCGCGAACTGGCCGAGCAGCACGGCTGGTTCCTGGCCAGCCAGTTCGCCAACCCGGCCAATCCGGCGTATCACCGCAACACCACCGCCGCCGAGATCCTGCGCGACTTCGCCGGCAAGCGGCTGGACTACTTCGTCAGCGGCTGGGGCACGGGCGGCACGCTCACCGGCGTGGGCGAAGTGCTGAAGGTCGCGCGTCCGCAGACCCGCATCATCGCCACCGAGCCAGCCGGCGCCGCACTGCTGAAGGGCGATGACTGGAAGCCGCACAAGATCCAGGGCTGGACCCCGGACTTCGTGCCCGACGTGCTCAACCGTGATGTGGTGGATGAACTGCTGACGGTGGAAGATGACCGCGCGATCGCCACCGCGCGCCGACTGGCCGCCGAGGAAGGCATCTTCGTCGGCATCTCCGCCGGCGCTACCGTGGCCAGCGCACTGGACGTGGCCGCACGTGCCGAACCGGGTTCAGTGATTCTGGCGATGCTGCCGGACACCGGTGAACGCTACTTCTCCACGCCGCTGTTTGCCGACGTGAATGAGGGTTCCGACGACGACTGGTTGGCCGGCCTGCCGTGACACCCGGGGATCAGAGCCTCTTCCATCCGGAAAAGGATCCGACCCCATCCTGTTACATGCCCGGGGGCGGATCCCTTTTCCGCAGGGAAAGGGCTCCGACCCCCTTCTGCTTCAGCCTGCATGAAGGCGTCGCCCGCCATCGTGCGTGAAGGCCGTCGGATCGCAGCGCGTGAGACGGTCATGACGCAGTATCGATGCCCTGTCCCCTACCGTGGGAACAGCCGGCGCAGATGCTGCGCGGATCACCTCACAGGCAGGAGACGGACGCATGAAGATCGAAGTTTGGCAGGGCGACATCACGACCCTGGCGGTGGATGCGATCGTCAACGCGGCCAATGAAACGCTGCTCGGTGGTGGCGGTGTCGACGGCGCGATCCATCGTGCGGCCGGGCCCGCGTTGCTGGCCGAATGCGGGCAGCTGCCGGAACTGCGCCCGGGCGTACGTTGCCCGACCGGCGAAGTGCGCGCCACCAGTGCTTACGCTTTGCCTGCACGCTACGTACTGCACACGGTGGGCCCGGTCTGGCACGACGGCCAGCGCGATGAACCGGCGTTGCTCGCCAACTGCTACTGGAAGTCGCTGCAGCTGGCCGAATCGCTGGGCGTGCAGTCGATCGCATTCCCAGCCATCAGCTGCGGCGTATACGGCTATCCGCTGTACCAGGCCGCGCAGATCGCAGTGACCGAAACACTGGCCTGGCAGCGCAGCCATGCGCAACCGATGCGCATCGTGCTGGTGGCGTTCAATACCGCTACGGCCAAGGCCTACCAGCAGGCGTTGAGTGCCGCCGGGCAAAGCGCCGACAGCGAACCGCGCGGGTCGATGCTGCCGCCCCTGGGTGACGCGGGTTTTGCCGCCGCGCATTGAATCGCGGCGCAGCGTGGAAAGGAAAAGGCCGGGCATTGCCCGGCCTTCTCAGTTGCACCGTTGATGTCATCCACGCATGGCGTGGATCACGCTCAACGACTGGCAGCTTCCACCGCAGCGGCGTCATCGGCCACGGCGGCTGCAGCGTCGGCAGCGGCACGTGCAGCCGAGGCGGCAGCACCCTCGGCGCTGGCCCCTTCCACCTGCACGCGCACCTCGACCATGCCTGCGCCATTGTTCAGGCTGGACACGTCGACGGTGTAATGACCGGCCGGCAGAGTCTCCTCCAGGCGCGAGTTGGTACCGTTGCCACCGTCGTCATCGGTCAGCTCGACATCGCCACCGACCACGCGCAGCACGGTATCGACCTGGCTGGAAATCGCATCCAGGCGCACGTCGGCCGGCCGGTCCAGGGTCAGCAGGAAGCGGCGACGGCCTTCGTTGTCCAGCATGGTGTACACGCTGCCCGACTTCGGCAGGGCGGTGCCATCGCGCTCGACCAGATTCCCCGGCAGTTCGATGCGGGAGGCAGACAGGGTGAACATGCCATTGACACCGCTGCCGAGGCCGCGCGCGGTCAGGGTGTACTTGCCCGGCTTCAGCGACAGGGTCAGCCGCGAGTTGGTGCTGTCGTTGCCATCGTCGTTTTCGGCTTCAACGCCCTGGCCCGACAGCTTCAGCACCGGATCGAAGACATCCGACACCAGGCGGATTTCGTACAGGCCGGCCTTGTCCACCTGCAGGGTGTAGTCCTGCGAGTCACTGGCCAGCATGTCCACGATTTCGCCACTGCCCGCCAACGGCTTGCCGTCGTAAGGTTTCAGCTTCTCGGCTCGCAGGCGATACGGACCAAAGGCGGTCGGGCCATCGGCATTGACCGCCACCTGGTAGGTGCCGCCGCCATTGGCACGGAACGCCAGCGAGACGTCGCCTTCGCGTTCGTAACCGGTGTTGCTGGTGGAAACAAGACTGCCGTTGTTGAACACGGCGATCGAGCCGCTGAGGGCACCAGTAAGTTTCAGGCCGACCAGATCCTTGTCTTCCAGCTTGATCTGGTAGAGCTGGTGATGGCTGCCATCATTGAAGTTGATGCCGCTGCGCGAGGTGATCTCGCCGGACACCGGCTTGTCGAAATCGAGCGACGCGGCCTTGCCTGCCTCTGCGCCGCCGCCGATGCGGTTGCACCCGCCGGCGACCAGGACCGTGGCTACGGCCAGTGTGATTGCTGCCAAACGCATGTTGTTTCTCCTTGGCCTTCCATGTGGTTCCCGCGTACCGGCCGGGCACGCGGGGGCGGAAAAGATACCCGCAAAAGCAAACGCCGGCGTGATGCCGGCGCTGCCTTGTTCATCCAGCGATGGGACGGATCAACCGTTCCACTTGCCCAGCGCGGCCAGGCCGTTGTCCTTGGCGCGCTCGTACACGGTCTTCTGGGCGGCAGCGTAGTTGCCCTTCATATCCTTGGCCCACAGCTTCAGCGCGGCCTGCTGCATGGCGCGGCCGTAGGAGAAGCTCAGCGGCCACGGCAGGTTGCCCAGCTGGTTCATCGCGTTCAGATGCTCGGTGGACTGCTCGTCGCTCTGGCCACCGGACAGGAACACCACGCCCGGCAGGATGGCCGGCACGGTGCTCTTCAGGCACATCACGGTCGACTCGGCCACTTCCTCGACGTCGGCCTGCTCATCGCAGCCCTTGCCCGAGATGACCATCGAGGCCTTCAGGATGGTGCCTTCCAGCAGCACGTTCTGCTGGTACAGGGCATCGAACAGCGAACGCAGGGTGGCTTCGGTGACTTCGTAGCAGGTCTCGATGTCGTGGTCGCCGTCCATGATCACTTCCGGCTCGACCATCGGCACCAGGCCGCATTCCTGGCACAGGGCGGCATAGCGGGCCAGCGCGTGGGCGTTGGACTCGATGCAGGTGCCCGACGGAATGCTCTCGCCGATGTTGATGACCGCACGCCACTTGGCGAAGCGCGCACCCAGCTTGTAGTACTCCTGCAGGCGCTCGCGCAGGCCGTCCAGGCCTTCGGTGACCAGCTCGCCCGGGCAGCCGGCCAGCGGGTGCGCACCCTTGTCCACCTTGATGCCCGGAATCATGCCGTGGTCGGCCATGTACTTGGCGAACGGCACGCCGTCCCTGGTCGACTGGCGGATGGTTTCGTCGTACAGGATGGCGCCGGAAATGTGCTCGTTGAGCTTCGGCGTGGTCAGCAGCAGCTCGCGGTAGGCACGACGGTTCTCCTCGGTGTTCTCGATACCGACGCCGGCGAAACGCTTGGCGATGGTAGCGGTGGATTCGTCGATCGCGATGATGCCCTTGCCCGGGGCGACCATGGCCTGGGCGGTTTCGGCCAGCTGTTCGATGCTCATGTATTTCCTGTGGCGGGTGCGGGAAAAACGTAAGTATAGCCCCGCTGCCCGTTGCCCCGGTGTCGAGGCCAGGATGGAAACGATTCCAATGTCCGCGCAGGACAAGGGATGTCCTGCGGCATGGGGTCAGAGCCCCTTTGGGGATCTGACCCCGGGTCGGATGCGCGCAGCGGCTCCGACCCGAGGCCGACTGGGTTTACAGATCGCCCAGCCCAATGGCGCGGCCGTCTTCACCCACTTCCAGCAGGCGCAGGGTATTGGTGGCACCGTGGGTTTCCATGTGCTCGCCGCTGGTGAACACGACGCGGTCGCCGGCCTGCAGCAGTTCGGCTTCCACCAGCAGGCGGATGCTGCCGCGCGCGGCTTCGCGCGGGGTCAGGCCGCGGCTGTCGAAGTTGATCGGGAACACATCGCGCATCAGCGCCATCTGCCGGCGCGCGCCGTCATGGCGGGTCACCGCGAACACCGGCGCCTTGGCGCGGAAACGCGACAGGTAACGCGCGGTGCCACCGGACTCGGTCATTGCCACGATCGCGCGCACGCCCACGTGCTGGGACAGGAACATGGTGGCCATGGCAATGGCCTGGTCGGCACGCTCGAGGTTGCGCGGCGAAGCGTTGAAGTCGGTCTCGGTCTGGAACTGGCGCTCGGCCCCCAGGCAGATGCGCGCCATTGCTTCGACCGCCTTGACCGGCCAGGCACCTGCAGCGGTCTCGGCCGACAGCATCACCGCATCGGTGCCGTCGATGACCGAGTTGGCCACGTCCAGCACTTCGGCACGGGTCGGAATCGGGCTTTCCACCATCGACTGCAGCATCTGCGTGGCAGTGATCACCACCTTGTTCTGTGCCAGCGAGGCCTTGATGATCTTCTTCTGCAGGCCCGGCAGTTCGGCATCGCCGATCTCCACGCCAAGGTCGCCACGGGCGACCATCACCACGTCGCTGGCCTCGACGATTTCTTCCAGATTCTCGATGGCCTCGGTGCGCTCGATCTTCGATACCAGTGCAGCATCACAGCCATGCGAGCGGGCGATGTCACGCGCATCGTTCATGTCCTGCGCGTTGCGGCAGAACGACACAGCGATGAAGTCGACACCGATCTTGGCGACGATGCCGATCAGTTCCTTGTCGCGCTCGGTCAGCGCGCCCAGCGAGAGGCCGCCGCCCTGCTTGTTCAGGCCCTTGCGGTCGGACAGCACACCGTCGTTCAAAACGGTATTGATGATGCGTTCGCCCTGCACCTCCACCACCTGCAGCTGCATCAGGCCGTCGTCGAGCAACAGGACATCGCCCGGACCCACGTCCTGCGGCAGGCCGAGGTAGCTCACACCCACCTGGGTGGCATCACCCGGGCCGGCACTGGTGCTGGCGATCAAGTCGAAGCGGTTGCCCGCCTTCAGCTGCACCTTGCCTTCTGCGAAGCGCTCGATGCGGATCTTCGGGCCCGGCAGGTCGGCCAGGATGCCCACTTCCACGCCGACGCGGGCGGCGGCGGCACGCACTTCGGCGGCACGCTTGGCCTGGCCGGACGGGTCACCATGGCTGAAGTTGAGGCGCACCACGTTGACGCCGGCGCGGAACAGATCCTCCAGCACGCCCGGCGGATCAGTGGCCGGACCGAGGGTGGCAAGGATCTTGGTGCGACGCTGACGCTCGAACATGGTGAATGGGCCTCTCCCGATAAAGAACGGAAATTAGCACATCCTTCACGCCGCATGTATACGGTTACAGCCTTGTGCTGCCTGGCTTCGCGGGTCATGGAACGGACATCACCCGGACATACGCTGGCGCAGGGTGTTCTGTAGAGCCGGGCCCTGCCCGGCTGCACCGCGGGCCGCAATCAGCCGAGCGTGGGGCCAGCTCTCCAGGCGGGGTGGGTTTACACAGCTAGGCCAACAGCGTCGTCAGCTGTGCCGGCTCGCGAGCCAGCTGGCCCGCACCGGCTTCGGTCAGTTCGGCCTCACCGCCAAAGCCCCACAGCACGCCCACGCTGCGCAGGCCGTGGTGGCGTGCGCCCTCGATGTCCATGCGGCGGTCGCCGATCATCCAGCACTGTGCGGGCTGCAGCTGCAGGCGGCGCAGTGCCTCCCCGACCAGCTCGGGCTTGTGGCTGCGCGAGCCGTCCAGGGTCGAACCGACGATCTCCTCGAACAGCCCGCCAAACGGCAGGTGCGCAAGGATGCGGCGCGCATGCGGCTCGTTCTTGGCGGTGACCACCGCCAGGCGGTGGCCTCGGCCATGCAGCGTGCGCAGGGTGTCTTCCACCTGCGGGTACACCGTGTGTTCGCGCCAGCCTTCGGCATCGAAGCGCTCGCGGTAATAGCCCACCGCCTGCTCCACCCGCGCTGGTTCGACGAACAGTGGCGTGAAGGTGGTACGCAGCGAAGGACCGATCCAGCCCAGCAGCGTCTCCTGCGGCGGCACCGGATGGTCCATCTTCTGCAGCGCATAGGCGATGCAGGCGGTGATGCCCACCTGCGAGTCGATCAGCGTGCCGTCCAGGTCGAAGAACAGGACATCCTTGCTGTGCCCGGCACTCATGCGCCGCGCGCGTCGAGTGCGGCCACCGCCGGCAGGGTCTTGCCTTCCAGGAACTCCAGGAACGCGCCGCCGCCGGTAGAGATGTAGCTGACCTGCTGGGCGATATCGAACTTGTCGACCGCCGCCAGGGTGTCGCCGCCACCGGCGATGGAGAACGCCTTGGAGCTGGCGATGGCGCGGGCCAGCGCTTCGGTGCCCTTGCTGAAGGCTTCGAACTCGAACACACCGACCGGGCCGTTCCAGACCACGGTGCCAGCCTTCTCGATCAGCTGCGCGTACTGCGCCGCGGTCTGCGGGCCGATGTCCAGGATCAGATCATCTTCGGCAACGGCGTCGACCGCCTTCACCTCGGCGACCGCGTCGGGCATGAACTGCTTGGCGGTCACCACGTCCACCGGCAGCGGGATGTCGGCGCCGCGCGCCTTGGCATCGGCCACGATCTTCTTCGCGGTGTCCAGCAGGTCCGGCTCGTACAGCGACTTGCCGACGTTGTAACCGGCGGCAGCGATGAAGGTGTTGGCGATGCCACCACCGACGATCAGCTGGTCGACCTTGCCGACCAGGTTGGCCAGCAGTTCCAGCTTGGTGCTGACCTTGCTGCCGGCGACGATGGCCAGCAGCGGCTTGGCCGGTGCATCCAGCGCCTGCGCCAGCGCGTCCAGTTCGGCCATCAGCAGCGGGCCACCGGCAGCAACCGGGGCGAAGCGGATGACACCGTGTGTGGAGGCCTGCGCACGGTGCGCGGTGCCGAAGGCGTCCATCACGAACACATCGCACAGGGCGGCGTACTTCTTCGACAGGGCTTCATCGTCCTTGCCCTCGCCGACGTTCATGCGGCAGTTTTCCAGCAGCACCAGCTGGCCCGGCTGGACCTCGACGCCGTCGACCCAGTCGCGCACCAGCGGAACCTCGCGACCGAGCAGCTCGGACAGGCGCTGGGCCACCGGCGCCAGCGAATCGGCTTCGCTCCACACACCTTCCTTCGGGCGCCCCAGGTGCGAGGTGACCATCACCGCCGCGCCCTGCTCCAGCGCGCGCTTGAGCGTCGGCAGCGAAGCGGTGATGCGCTGTTCGGAAGTGATGCGGCCATTCTCGATCGGCACGTTCAGATCCTGGCGGATCAGCACGCGCTTGCCGGAGAGGTCGAGGTCGGTCATGCGGACGATGGACATGGGCAACTCTTTGGCTCGGGGACGGGATGCCGGGGTACGGCAGACGGCCATTGTATCGGGTGCGGGTGGTGGGAGGGTCCATGCCTGTGGCAGACAGAGGCACAACTGCAACTGCAGCAGCAACAGCAACAGCACAGCCAGAGCCAAAGCGCTGGCGCTTCGTGGTGCCGTGAGTGGGCCGGGGCGGTGTGGGCTCGCGGGGGACGCCGTGAATCCATCCCTGGAGGCTCGGGCGCGCCATCCATGGCGCTTACGCCCCCGCGAGCCCAGACCACCCCGGCCTCGACAGGTTCATGAGGCGGAGCGGACGGCGAAAGCAAAGGTGGTTTCTGGTGTCGGAAGGAGATGGAAGGTTGAGCCGAGCTGATGCTCGGCTGGAGATCTCGTGGAGAACAGCCGAGCGTGGGCTCGGCTCTAGAAAGAGCGCCCAGCCAAGCAGCTTTTGCTCTTCTTTTTTTCTTTCCGTGGGTGGACGCACACGGAAACTGTCAGAGGCCGGGCGGGTGGGCTGGGCAGGGGTATCCGCGCCATGGATGGCGCGGCTAAGCCTCCAGGGACGGATTCACGGCGTCCCCTGCCCAGCCCACCCGCTCGGCCCATCCCCGGGATCGCGCTTTGCAGCCACCCACGAGGGGCTGCGCCGTTCGCCGCAACCTACGCCGAAGGCGCCGGCTTCTGCCGAAGCAGGCTGACCGCCAGGCCGCCAACAACCAACACACCCAGCCCCAGCAACGCCCACAGCAACCACGCCTTCCAATCGTGCTGCGGCTTCAGCGCCGCGTCACCGGCCAGCGGCTCCGGGCTGCCCTCCAGGCGCGCCAGCGTCGGCTGCCACGACGGATCATTGCGCTGCCGCAGTTCCTCGATCAACACACCGATCGGCGCTTCCATGCGGCGCGCGGTCGCGCTGCCCACTGCCAATGCATACGGCGCTGCCCCCTGGCTCAGAAATACCAGTACTTCCGGCTGGTAGCCCAAGCGCAGGGTCGGTGCGGTCGCAGTTTCCGCCGGATTCGCCACCAGCTTCCAGTAGCGGTCACGATGCACGCCCCCCAGCGGCTGGGCCGCTGATTGCTGGCGCTGGCCCTGCGCGCCCTGCTGCAGTTGGTACGCAATCCATGGCGCACTGCGGCGCTGCCATTCCGCACTCTCGTCATCGCGGCTGAACAACGTCCACTGCACCAGGCTGTTGTCGGTGCTGGCCACATCCGCGCGCGCTACCGGGAAACGGCCGTCGAGTTCGAAGGTGTATTCACCCTTGCCCTTCGAGGTCGGTTCCAGCGACAGCCACTCCCACGGCAGCGTGGCCGGCGCCGGCGGCAGCTCGGCCAGCACGCTGCGCAGCGTCGGCAGGCGCGTATCGCCCTGCGCCAGCACGCGCAGATAGCGCGCCTCGTCGTCCACCTGCAGGCGGCGCTGCAGCAGGCGCTTGCCAGCACGCTGCAGGTCGACCAGCGGGATGTCACGCCCGATCGGACGCCAGTGCTGCAGGTCGTCGCTGGCATCCAGCTGCACCTGCGCCTGCAACGGCTGTCCGCTGTCAGCCCAGTCCAGCACCAGTGCCGCCAACGGTTGCTGGCCGAGCACGCTGGCATCGATCAGCCAACCACCCTGCCCGTTCGCTGCCGCACCGCCGCTCACGCGTGCTTCGACGCGACGGACACGGCCATCGGTATCGCGCTCGGTCAGCAACTGCAGATCGTTGCGCTGTGCTTCGGCCAGCGGCGGCAGCGCGAACCACGGCAGCTCACGCTGCACCGGCGGCTGTGCCAGCGGCTGGTCGGGCGCCAGCAGCGCCGATGGCAACGATTGGCCGGCGGCGTTGAACACCTGCAGGTCACCCAGGTCTGCGGCACCTGCACGGCGATAGATCGTCGGTTCCAGAACCACCCTGTACGCACCGGACTGTGCGCTGGACAGCGTCAACGGCCACTGCTCGGCGTACTGCGTGCGGTAGTCGGCGGCCTGCACCGCGACGGCGGCCAGCATGCCGAACATCGCCGGCAGCAGCGCCCTGCTCCACTTCCTCATTGTTTTTCCTCCACGGACGGCGCCGCGCTGGGCGGTGCCGGTGCCAGATAACCCACGACCGTGCACAGCAGGCCGTAGGCGATGAACGATGCGATGCCCAGCAGGTTGCCCAGGTGCTGGCGATCGACGATGACCAGCTTGGCCAGCACCACGCCCATCAGCACGGCACCGACCATCCACAACACGCGCTGGCCACGGCGCGATCCCCACACCCAGGCAATCACGCCGAGCACGCTCCACAGCACGGTCAGGCTGGTCTGCGCCAGGCTGGAACGCATCATCGACGCACTCCACGACAGGCCGCCCCACTGATGCACGCCATGCAGCACCACGCTGGTCAGCGCGACGAACGTTGCCAGTGACAGCAGCGGCATGCGGATTCCCGACAGGGTCTTCGGCGCCTGATCGCTGTACAGCCAGCGTGCAAGCAGCAACAGGCTCAGCCACTGTCCGAGCTCGGCCGGATTCAATACCGGCAGCCAGAGCAGCGGCGCAGCATCGCCCGGCAGCAGCTGTCCGAACAGCCAGCCGATCGACAACAGGCCGAACAGCACGCACTGCAGCGGCTGGCGCACGCGATCGAACGCTGCACCCAGCGGCCAGCGCAGCGCATTCCAGCGCCACAGCGACAGTGCCGCCATCAACAGCCACGGCACCGTCACCAGCAACGTGGTCCAGCCCTGTGCCAGACCGGCCTCGCCACCGCCCCACAGGGCCAGCAGCGAAAGCAGAGACGGCCACAACAGCCACCACAGGAACTGCGCGATACGCGCTACGCTGTCGCCCCCCTGGCGCAGGCAGAGCAGCGTGCGCACGCCCATCACGGCGAACACCGCCCAGGCCAGCGCACCGTAGCCGGCGAACGGCTGATGGTGCGCGTCGCTCTGCATCAGCGCCAGCGGGAAGCCCAGCGCCAGCATGGCCAGCGCGGTCACGCCCAGTGCGCGTGCCGGCTGACGGCGCTGCATTTCGGCGGCCAGCCAGGCAGTGACGGCGGCCAGCACCAGCAACGCGTCCACTTCGGTGCGGTACGGGAAGAAGCGGGTGATCTCATGCACCATGCCGCCCAGCCACCACAGCAGGCCCCACAGGTAGTAGACCAAGGCGATCTCGTGGCGTGACCTGCGCTGGTAGCTCCAGGCCGACGCGAAGCCGGCCAGGGCCAGCAGCAGCGCCCCGATGGCGGTCGGATTGATCAGGAAGCGCAGGTCCTCATGCCAGTGATCGCCCCCGGCCACGAAGGCGAACGCAGCGCCCATCTGCAGCAGCGCGCCGGACACCTGCGGCAGCCAGCGCTTCTGGCGCAGGCCCAGCCAGGCCAGTCCGGCGCCTTCCAGCGCGAAGACCGCGCCGGTGGCCCGCGCCGACAAGGCCAGCGGCACCGCCAGCGTGGCAAAGCCCACCGCCAGCACCGCGTGCGACTGCGCCAGCACGGTGTACGACGCGCGCCTGATCAACGCCCACGCCAGCGCCGCGTAGATCGCGGCCAGGCCCAGTGCGCACAGCGCCAGCGTCATCGGCTGCTGGTACAGCATCCCCGCCTGCAACGAGAACGCGACCAACGGCGTACCGAACACCAGGCTGCCATCGACCAGGTCACGCTGCCCGGCGGGCTGCCGGCGTGCGTAGAGCAACGGGATCAGCAGGTAGAAGGCGAAGAACAGCAGCAGGAACGGCTCGGTGCTGCTGAACTTGTCAGGCGCGTACTGCAGCACGCCCCAGAACGTGCCGATACCGAAGGTGAAGGCGAAGCCCAGCAGGTTCAGCGCGCGCCACGGTCGGAACCAGGCAATGGCGAAGATGCCGGCGTTGAGCACGGCGTAGTAGCTGAACAACCCCACGTGGTTGCCGCTGCCGGTGGACAGCCACAGCGGTGCCATGAAGCCGGCGAGGATGCCCAGCACCGCCAGCGTGCGCGAGTTCTGCACCACCGCCAGCACGCACAGCGCGGCCACCAGTGCAATGGAGCTGACGAAGGCGAAGCCCGGCGGAATCAGCTCGAAACGCTTGAAGGCCGCGAAGATGGTCAACAGCAGCACGCCGATGGCACCGCCCTGCAAGGCCAGCGCAAACAGGCGCCGGCGCTCGCGCTGGTGCCAGCCGAACGCCAGCAGGCCCAGTGCACCGACGGTGACACCGGCCAGGCGCAGCTCGATCGGCAGCACCAGCCAGCCCTGGTCGCTGACGTACTTCAGCAGCGCAGCGACACCGGCCAGCAGCACCAGCATGCCGATCTTCACCGGCACGTTGCCCTCGGTGAACCAGCGCTTGACCGCGCCAATGCCGCGCTCGATGAAGTTCGGCAGCGCCGGTCCGGAAGGCAACGATGGCTGCATCGGCGCGGGTGGCACCGGCGGTGGTGCGATCGGGCGCGGCGCCTCCGTTGCCGCAGGCACCGCTTCGCGCACCGGCGTTGGCTGAGGCGGAGGCGGAGGCGGTGCAGCAGCCGCCACCGGCCGCAGGAACGGTGGATCGGCACTGGCCACAGGGGGGGCCGCAGGCCGTTCAGGCGCGTGCATGGTGGCGACCGGCGCGGCAGCCATGGCGCTTTCCAGCGCGGCGACGCGGCGGCGCAGGCCGGCAATCATCACCAGCGCCACCACCAGCAGCAGCGGGATGGCCAGCAGGACCAGTACGACCAGGGCAATCAGTGCTTCCATTGCGTGCTTCCATAGCGTTCCCGCGCCCCAGCGGCAGCGGTCGACCGGCCCATGCTACGACAGGGCCGGCCCCATAAACGACGAACCCCGGCCAGGCCGGGGTCCGTGTGCGATCTTCGCCGGCCTTACTTGGCGGCGATGACCTTGGCCATTTCCAGGCACTTGTTCGAGTAGCCCCACTCGTTGTCGTACCAGGTGACCAGCTTGACGAAGGTGCCGTCCAGGGCGATGCCAGCGTCGGCGTCGAACACCGAAGTGCAGGTTTCGCCGCGGAAATCGGTGGCCACCACCTTGTCTTCGGTGTAGCCCAGGATGCCCTTCAGCGGGCCTTCGCTCTGTGCCTTCACTTCCGCGCAGATCTCGGCGTAGGTGGCTTCCTTTTCCAGTTCGACGGTCAGGTCGACCACCGACACGTCCGAGGTCGGGACGCGGAAGCTCATGCCGGTCAGCTTCTTGTTCAGTTCCGGGATGACCACGCCGACGGCCTTGGCCGCACCGGTGGACGACGGGATGATGTTCTCCAGGATGCCACGGCCACCGCGCCAGTCCTTGTTGGACGGGCCATCGACGGTCTTCTGGGTGGCGGTTGCCGCATGCACGGTGGTCATCAGGCCGCGCTTGATGCCCCACTTGTCATTGATGACCTTGGCCAGCGGGGCCAGGCAGTTGGTGGTGCACGAGGCGTTGGAAATGATCGCCTGGCCGGCGTAGGTCTTGTCGTTCACGCCGTAGACGAACATCGGCGTGTCGTCCTTCGACGGCGCCGACATGATGACCTTCTTGGCGCCGGCATCGATGTGCTTCTGCGCGGTTTCCTTGGTCAGGAACAGGCCGGTGGCTTCCAGCACCACGTCGGCACCGACTTCATCCCACTTCAGGTTGGCCGGGTCGCGTTCCTGGGTCAGGCGGATCTTCTTGCCGTTGACCAGCAGGTCGTTGCCCTGCACCGCCACGTCGGCCTTGAAGCGGCCGTGCACGGAGTCGTACTTGAGCATGTACGCCAGGTAGTCCGGCTCCAGCAGATCGTTGATGGCCACGATTTCGATGTCGTCGCCGAAGTTCAGCACCGCCGAGCGCAGGACGTTACGCCCGATGCGACCGAAACCGTTGATACCAACCTTGATTGCCATTTCTCAAGCTCCTGCGGCCGCTACGGGTGCGGCGGGATGGATAGGGCCCACAAGTCTAGCAAACCGGGGCTGGCCACCGTGGGCCAGCGCCCGGGCCAGAGGGCCGGCGGACAGGATTTGATCCGGATCAAAGCGTTAGCACGGCGTGAGGCCGAGACTGTCGCCATCCACCCAGCAACGAGATCACCCCCATGCGCAAGACCTCCCCCCTGATCCTGGCCGGCCTGGCTGCCGCCCTGTCCCTCGCCGCCGCCCCGGCCATGGCCCAGTCAAAGGGCGACTGGACCGTCTCGGCCGGCGTCCACCAGGTGGCGCCGAAGTCGAACAACGGCTGGCTGGCCGGCCACACGCTGAAGGTCGACGTCGACAACGACGTCAAGCCGACCATCACCGGCGAGTACTTCATTGCCGACAACCTGGGCATCGAAGTGCTGGCCGCGCTGCCGTTCAAGCACGACATCAACATCAATGGCCTCGGCCGCGTCGGCAGCACCAAGCAGTTGCCGCCGGTGGTGACCCTGCAGTACCACTTCAACAGCAAGGGCAAGGTCTCGCCGTTCGTCGGCGCGGGCGTGAACTACACGACCTTCTTCAGCGAAGACACCACCGGTGCGCTGGCCGGCAGCAAGCTGAAGCTGCAGGATTCGTGGGGCCTGGCCGCGCATGCGGGCATCGACTTCGCGATCGGCGAGAAGGGCGCCCTGCGTGTGGACATGCGCTGGATCGACATCGACAGCAAGGTGAAGTTGAACGGCGAGAAGATCGGCACGGTCAACATCGATCCGCTGGTCTACGGCGCTTCGTACGTCTTCAAGTTCTAAGCGGTGTATTGGGCGCGGGGGCTTCGCTCCCGCTCCCCCGCCATACGCAAGACCCTCGCAGCATGTTGCCCCGGTGATTGCCGGGGCTTTTTTGTGCCTGGGACTGAAGCGGTTCCGGAGCCGGGGCGAGGCGGGGAGCAGAGCCGGGACACGCCGCCCCTCCCGCTGCGCTCCCGCTTCGGAACAGGAACGCGCCGCTCTTCAATCCACCTACCCCGCTAGAATGTGCACATGAAAGCCCTGCATTCCCTGTTCCTCGCCGCCGCCCTGGCGCCGGCCCTGCTGTCCGCTTCCGCCCCCGCCCATGCCTGGGGCGCACAAGGCCACCGCCTTGTCGCCGAAGTCGCCGACGCCCGTCTCAACCCCACTGCCCGCGCCGAAGTGGACCGCCTGCTGGCCACCGAACCGGACGCCACGCTGGCCAGCATCGCCCCCTGGGCCGACCAGTTGCGCGCCAAGGATCCGGGCCTGGGCCGTCGCTCGGCCGGCTGGCACTACGTCAACATCGCCGAAGACAATTGCCATTACGAAGCACCGAAGCACTGCAGGAACGGCAACTGCATCGTCGAAGCCCTGAAGGCGCAGAGCACCATCCTCGGCGACCGCAGCCTGACCGATGGCGAGCGCCTGCAGGCGCTGAAGTTCGTCGTGCACCTGGTCGGCGACATCCATCAGCCGATGCACGCCGGTTACGCGCACGACAAGGGCGGCAACGATTTCCAGCTGCAGTTCGGCAACCGCGGTACCAACCTGCACTCGCTGTGGGACAGCGGCATGCTCAACACCCGCAAGCTGGACGACGCGGGCTACCTGCCGCTGCTGCAGAGCCAGCGCGCGCCGAAGCTGGCGCGCCAGTCCAACCCGCAGCGCGACCCGCAGACGTGGGCCGAGGCCAGCTGCCGCATTTCCATGCAAGCTGGCGTTTATCCGGCCACGCGTAAAATCGGTGACGAATACACCGAGCGCTACCGGCCGCTGGCCGAAGCGCAGCTGCGGCTGGCCGGTGAAAACCTGGCGCAGTTGCTGAACCGCGTGCTCGGCGCGCGCTGAGGAGGGTTCCAATGTCGGTCCAGGTGCAGTCGTTCTTCCACCGTGACAGCAATACCTTCAGCTACCTGGTCAGCGACCCGGCCAGTAGCGAGGCAGCGCTGATCGACCCGGTCCTGGACTACGACCCGGATACCGACGCCAACAGTGAAGCGCCGCTGCATGCCGCGTTGCAGGCCATCGAGCAACACGGCCTGCAGCTGCGCTGGCTGCTGGAAACCCATGCCCACGCTGACCATGTGTCGGCCGGGCGCCGCCTGAAGCAGCGCTTCCCGCAGGCCACGCTGGCCATCGGCGAAGGCATCCGCGCGGTACAGGCAACGTTTGCACCACGCTATGGCCTGCAGCTTCCTGCCGCAGATGAAATCTTCGATCACCTGTTCAGCGACGGCGAAACCTTCGCTCTGGGCGAACTGCGCTGCCAGGTGATCGCCGTGCCCGGCCATACCAGCGACAGCATCGCCTACCTGATCGACGATGCGCTGTTCACCGGCGACTCGCTGTTCATGCCCGATGGCGGCACCGCCCGCTGTGACTTCCCCGGTGGTGATGCCGCGCAGCTGTACCGCTCGATCCAGCGCCTGCTGGCCCTGCCCGATGCAACGCGCGTGTTCGTCTGCCACGACTACGGCCCGGGTGGACGCAGTTTCGCCAACGAAACCACCATCGGCGAACAGCGCGCGCACAACATCCACGTGCATGACGGCGTGGCCGAGGCGGAGTTCGTCAGCGTGCGACAGGCCCGCGATGCCACGCTGGAAGAACCGAAACTGATGCAGCCCGCAGTGAAGGCCAACATCCAGGGCGGGGCCTGATCGACGCCGCTGTATTGGCCGGGCATGGCCCGGCGCCACCCGGCATCACGCGCGATCATTTTCCCTGCGTGCGGACCGTCTGCCGGCCCTTCACGACCTCGAAGGTGAAGGCGTACTGCAGGGTGACGGCCACCGGTTCGACCCGCTCGGCACTGCGGCAGTCGCCGCGATCAGCCGGCACTTTGCCTGCCGCGAAGTCGCAGACTGCGGCGGACGAGTACTTCCACATGGCAACCGCCTCCTGCGCTGCCTGCAGCAAGGGCGCATTCTCCGGTGCCTCACCCGCACTGCATTCGCTGCGGTCGGTCAGCGGGATGCTGCGCTCAACGCTACCCTGCGCATCCACCACCACCTGCAGGCAGACCGTAGTCGGCGGCAGCGAGGTGCGTGGATCACGCTCGCCCACTACCGGGTCCGGTGCCGTATGCAGTTGTGGCATGCGGTAGCCTTCGCTGGCGGCCAGCGCGTAGGGCTGGATCTGGCCGGTCCCTCCCCCCGCATCGGGTCGCAGGCGCTGGTGACCCACATTCTCGCTGCGGGTATCGGCGGTGGTCAGGCGATCCTGGGTTGCACATCCCGCCAGCAGCACCGCCATCATCAGCAGCGGCGCTCGCTTCACTTCGTGTCCTCGGTGTCATCCATGGCGTAGGTAATCGGGACGCGCACGGCACCGGCCACCGGCTTGCCGTTCTTCACTGCGGGCCGATAGGTCCAGCTGCGCGCCGCAGCAATCGAGACAGCATCGAACACCCCCGGATTGGTGGCGCTGAGCACCTGGACGTCGGTGGGATGGCCTTGGGCATCCACTTCCACGCGCAGGTTCACCACGCCCACCTGGCGCTGCTCGACCGCAGATTTCGGATAGGACGGCGGCGGCATCTTGTCGACCTGGATCTCCCGATCCATGACGGCCCCTGCCGCGCCTCCCGCGCCTCCGCCCTGGCTGGCCCACGCCACCGCTCCCATCCCCAGGCACACCCCGACCACCAGTACCTGTCCCGACACCCACGGCAATGCCTTCCGCTTGGACTGCTTCAACATGGCGATGCGCTCCTTCAACACGGGTTGGCTGCGCCAATGGCAGACCGCGGGCGCAACCGGGTGGACCAGCTGCGCCTTCAGCAGCGTGCTGGCGTAGAGGCCGCGCAGCGCAGGCTGCGGGCCGATGGTGCGGGCATCGCAGGCCAGTTCCTGGTCGCGCAGGAAGCGGCGTGCGGCCCAGGGCAGCAGCGGGTGGAACCAGAACACCGCGCGCACCAGCAACAGCGCGCCGTTGGCCCAGTGGTCGCCATTGCGACGGTGGCTGCGCTCGTGCTGCACGATCAGGTGCTGTTCCTGTGCACTGAAGTGCTGGTCGAAGTCAGGGCCGACCACGATGCGCGGCCGCCACAGGCCAACCAGCGCTGGCAGGCCCGGGTCGGCGCTGGCCTGCCAGCTGCCATCGGTGCGCGGCGTCAGTGGACCCATGCGCCGTTCGAAACGGCGCTGCGCACGCAGGTCGCGCAGCAGGCAGAGGCCCATGCCCAGCGCCCATGCCAGCAGCAGGGGTGCCCATGGCAGCGACTGCCCGCTCAGTCCATCCACGGCACCCGGCAGCACTTTCAGCGGCAGCGTGGGTACCTGCTGCAACAACGCAACCTGCGGCAACGGCAGCATCAGTGCCAGCAGCAGCATCGGCAGCAGCCACCAGCTGCGGTATGCCAGACCAGCGCCCCCCAATCGCACCAGCAGCGGCCGCATCACCGCCAGCAGGACCGCGCCCACCGCCAACCACAGGCTGGCCTGCCACACTCCGTTGAGCAGCTCAGTCATGGTCCAGCTCCTGGATCAGTTTCTTCAGTTCGGTGATGTCCTGCGCGCTCAACTGGCCGCGCTCGCTGAAGTGCGCGACCAGCGGCGCCACGCGCCCTTCAAAGACACGACCGATGAAATCCTGGCTCTGTGCCGCCACCCACGCCTGGCGCTGCAGCAGCGGCCGGTACAGGTAGCGCCGGCCATCACGCTCGGCAGCAATCGCGCCCTTGGTCAGCAGACGATTGAGCAGGGTCTTGATGGTCGGTTCGGCCCAGTCGCGGTGGGCCAGTGCGGCGACCACTTCATCGGCGCTACGCGGTGCCTGCTGCCACAGCACCTCCATCACAACGGCTTCGGCTTCGCTGATCGGAGTCATGGTTTACGTCCGTAATCGATAAACCGATTACGCGCGTAATCGAATCGCCTGTCAAGCCCCTCGACTCCAGGTTCATCCTGGCTGCGCCAGCATCGATGCCTCCCGCCCCAGGCCCCGGATGAAGCCGCTGCCCAAGAAGGATTTCCCGGTCGAGCAGGCCCGCCGCTTCCTCGAACCTGGCCCGATCGTGCTGGTCAGTACCGCCTGGCGTGGCCAGCGCAACCTGATGACGATGGGCTGGCACATGGTGATGGGCTTCTCGCCGTCATTGGTCGCCACCTACCTGTGGGACGCGAACCACAGCCACGCGCTGGCCCGTGGCAGCGGCGAATGCGTGATCAACGTGCCCGGCGTGGAGCTGCTCGACACCGTGGTGGACATCGGCAACTGCAGCGGCCGCGAGGTCGACAAGTTCGCCCGTTTCGAGCTCGATGCGCTGCCCGCGCGCGAGGTCGGCGCGCCGCTGGTCGGCCAATGTCATTCGAGCTTCGAATGCCGACTCTACGACGACAGCCAGGTGCAATCGAGCAACCTGTTCATCTGGGAAATCGTTCGCGCCCACGTCGCGCCCCGGCCGAAACTGCCGCGCACGGTGCATTACCGCGGCGATGGCCAGTTCATGGTGTCCGGCGCCGAAGTCTCGCGTCGACGGCGGTTCAAGCCCGACATGCTGTAATGCCAGCACTCCCCCACACGCAGGACCGCCGCGCATGACCGAACACCTCACCGACCTGGACGCCGCCGTCGACTGGTTGTTTGCGCGCGTGGACGGGCCGCTGCGGATCGGGGCACCGCTGGCACTGGGCAAGCCGCATCGGCTGCTCAATGCCCTTTATGCACGCGTCGAGCACGATCCGTCGCGACCGCTGCAGCTGTATACCGCGCTGTCGCTGAACCCGCCGAAGGCGCGCGGCAACGGCCTGGAAGCGCGCTTCATGGCGCCGTTCGCGCAGCGCCATTTCGGCGACGATTTCCCGCGCCTGGCCTATGCCGATGCGATCGCGCGCGATGCGCTGCCGGCACATGTGCAGGTGGAAGAGTTCTACATGCAGTCCGGCGCCCTGCTCGGTTCGCGCCAGGCGCAATCCAGCTATACCAGCCTGAACTACACCCACGCCGCCGATGCGGTCGCGCAGCGCGCGCCGCAGGTGATCGTGCAGAAGGTGGCGATGCGACCGAACGATCGCCGGCTTTCGCTGTCGTGCAACAACGACATCACCCAGGACACGCTGGATGCGATGACCGCGCGCGGGCTGCCGCGCCCGTTGCTGATCGCCGAGATCGATCCGCAGCTGCCTTACATGGGCGGCTCGGCCACGGTCGATGTGTCGTTCTTCGATCTGGTGATCACCCCGCCGCCGCCGCACCCGGCGCTGTTCGGGCTGCCGCGGCAGCCGGTGGGCGATGCCGACTACGCCATCGGCCTGTACGCCAGCACGCTGGTGCGCGACGGCGGCACCCTGCAGATCGGCATCGGCACGCTGGCCGACGCGCTCAGCCATGCGCTGGTGCTGCGCCACACCGACAACGCGCGCTACCGCCGCGTGCTGCATGCGCTGGATCCACAGCTGGCCAGCCACCCGCTGGTGCAGGAGATCGGCGGACTGGATCCGTTCGAGGTGGGCCTGTACGGCTGCAGCGAGATGCTCAACGAAGGCTTCCGCCGGCTGGTGCAGACCGGGGTGATCAAGCGCAAGGTGCACGACGACCTGGCGCTGATGCAGCGCATCGAGAACGGCAGCACGCTGTCCATCGACCACGCCACCCTGGCCGCCGAGGGCGAGTACCTGCACGGCGCGTTCTACCTGGGCTCGCCGGAGTTCTACGAGTGGCTGCGCACGCTGCCGGAAGACGAATGCCGTGCGATCGGCATGCGCCGCATCAGCGAAATCAACCAGCTGTATGGCGGCAACGAGACGCTGGAGCGCCTGCAACGCCGCCATGCGCGCTTCTTCAACTCCTGCATGATGGCCACTGCACTGGGCGCGGCCGTGTCGGATGCGCTGGACGACGGACGTGTGGTGTCCGGCGTGGGTGGCCAGTACAACTTCGTGGCGATGGCACATGCCCTGCCGGAAGCGCGCAGCGTCTTGATGTTCCGCGCGGCGCGCGATGACAAGGGCCAGCGCGAATCCAACGTGCGCTGGAACTACGGGCACACCACCATCCCGCGCCACCTGCGCGACATCTACCTCAACGAATACGGCATCGCCGATCTGCGCGGCCTGACCGACGAGGACTGCGTGCATGCGATGACCGCGATCACCGAGGCCCCGTTCCAGGGTGGCCTGCTGCAGCAGGCACAGGCCTCGCGCAAGCTGTTGGCGGCGTCCCAGCCCGACCCGGAGCGCCAGCAGCGCAACACGCCACAGGCGCTGGCGGCGGCACTGGCCCCATTCCGCACCGACGGCAGCCTGCCGGACTATCCGCTGGGCAGCGACTTCAACGAGATCGAGCAGGTACTGGTGAAGGCGCTGGGTTGGCTGAAGGCCAACACGCAGACCCGCGGCGACAAGCTGCGCACGGTCTGGGCAGCTCTGCGGCAACCGGCCGGCGACGGCGATGCGGTGTACCTGCAGCGCATGGGTCTACAGGCCCCGAAGGATTTCGCCGAACGTCTGGACGCGCGCCTCCTGCGGCTGGCACTGGCGCGCACCGCCTGAGAAAAGGGGACGGAGGGGATTAAGTCGCATGTGCACAAACGACTTAATCCCCTCCGTCCCCTTTTTCCTGCGGCAAAGAAAAGGCCGGCGTGCGCCGGCCTTTTCTCATTACGTCGCGAAGCTGCTTACAGCGACTTGGCCGCTTCCACCACGTGGGCGGTGGTGATGCCGAAGTGCTTGTACAGCTGGTCGGCCGGGGCCGAGGCACCGAAGGTGTCGATACCGATCACGGCACCGTCCAGGCCGACGAACTGGCGCCAGAAACCGGTGACGCCGGCTTCCACCGCCACGCGCTTGCGCACGGCGTTCGGCAGCACCGATTCACGGTAGGCCGCATCCTGGCGCAGGAACACGTCGGTGGACGGCATCGAGACCACGCGGGTCTTGAGGCCGGCCGCGTCCAGCTGGGCCTTGGCTTCGGTGGCCAGCGAGACTTCCGAACCGGTGGCGATCAGGATCACGTCCGGGGTACCGTCGGCATCGGCCAGCACGTAGCCACCGCGCTCGATCTGGGCGATCTGCTCGGCGTTGCGCGGCTGGTGCGGCAGGTTCTGGCGGCTGAACACCAGGCAGCTCGGGCCGTCCTGGCGGGTGATCGCGGCCTTCCAGCTCACCGCCGACTCGACCGCATCGCACGGACGCCACACGTCGTTGTTCGGGATGTAGCGAAGCGAGGCCAGGTGCTCCACCGGCTGGTGGGTCGGACCGTCTTCGCCCAGGCCGATCGAGTCGTGGGTGTAGACGTGGATGGCGTGGGCCGGGATCAGCGCGCTCATGCGCACGCCGTTGCGGGCGTAGTCGCTGAACACCAGGAAGGTGGCGTCGAACGGAATGAAGCCACCGTGCAGGGCCAGGCCGTTGGCAATGGCGGTCATGCCGAACTCGCGCACGCCGTAGTACACGTAGTTGGCGTTGGCGTCGTCGCTGGCAACCGATTTGCTGCCCTTCCACAGGGTCAGGTTGGAGTGCGCCAGGTCAGCCGAGCCGCCGACGATTTCCGGCAGCAGCGGTGCATAGGCTTCGATGGCCAGCTGCGACGCCTTGCGCGAGGCAATCGTCGGGCCTTCGGCGGCCACCTGGGCGATGTAGGCATCGGCCTTGGCAACGAAGTCGGCCGGCAGTTCGCCATGCGAGCGGCGGGTCAGTTCGGCTGCTTCAGCCGGGTACTGGCTGGCGTACTTGTCGAACAGCTGTTCCCATTCGGCCTGGCGCAGCGTGCCGGCGCCGTTGGCGCGCCAGCCGTCGTAGATCGCCTGCGGGATCTCGAACGGGCCGTATTCCCAGCCCAGCTGCTTGCGGGTGGCTTCCAGTTCGTCCTTGCCCAGCGGTGCGCCGTGGCTGGATTCCTTGCCCGCCTTGTTCGGCGAACCAAAGCCAATGGTGGTGCGGCAGCAGATCAGGGTCGGCTTGTCGCTCTGCGACAGCGCGGCCTCGATGCCGGCCTTGATGCTCTCCGGGTCATGGCCATCGACATCGCGCACCACGTTCCAGCCATAGGCCTCGAAACGCTCCGGGGTGTTGTCGGTGAACCAGCCCTCGACGTTGCCGTCGATGGAGATGTGGTTGTTGTCCCAGAAGCAGACCAGCTTGTGCAGGCCCCAGGTACCGGCCAGCGAAGCGGCTTCATGCGACACGCCTTCCATCAGGCAGCCATCGCCCATGAACACCCAGGTGCGGTGGTCGACCACTTCCAGCTCCGGGCGGTTGAAGCGCTGTGCCAGCAGCTTCTCGGCCAGGGCGAAGCCCACGGCATTGGCGAAACCCTGGCCCAGCGGGCCGGTTGTGGTTTCCACGCCCGGGGTCTCGTGGCGCTCCGGGTGACCGGCGGTGTGGCTGCCCAGTTGGCGGAACAGCTTCAGCTGCTCGATCGGCAGGTCGTAACCGCTCAGGTGCAGCAGCGCGTACTGCAGCATCGAACCGTGGCCGTTGGACAGCACGAAACGGTCGCGGTTGAACCAGTGCGGGTTGCTCGGGTTATGGCGGAGATAGTCGTTCCAGAGGACTTCGGCGATGTCGGCCATGCCCATGGGCATGCCGGGGTGGCCGGACTTTGCGGTTTCAACCGCATCGGCGGCAAGGAAGCGGATGGCGTTGGCCAACTGGCGACGGGTAGGCTGCGTCATGGTTCTGTCGGAATCGGGAGGCGGCCGCGGACGTGCGGGCGGCCTATTGTCCCATAGTCGCCGGGCGGGGGGTCGGTTCACCTTGCCCGGTCGTGCCGGCCGCTGGCCGGCAACGTCGTCATCTCCCCCGGATTCCGCATGTGAAGCGGGGTCGGAGCCCATTCCTTGCGGAAAGGAATCCGACCCCGATCAGGTCGCCAGCAGTGGCGTTGGACTCAGTCCTGCTGCGGGCCCAGCGCCGGGCCGTCGTGCGATTCGCCCTTGGCCACCAGGGTGGTCAGGGCCAGGTCGCCGGTCACGTTCAGCGCGGTACGGCACATGTCCAGGAAGTGGTTCACGCCCAGGATCAGGCCAATGCCCAGCGGGTTCACGCCCACCATCGCACAGATCATCGCCACCACCGGCAGCGAGCCCGACGGCACGCCGGCGGTGCCGATGCCACCGAGGATGCAGACCGCCATCACCATGACCTGCTGGCCGATGCTCAGGTCCACGCCGAAGAACTGGGCCAGGAAGATCACCGTCACGCCCTCGAACAGCGCGGTGCCGTTCTGGTTGGCGGTGGCGCCCACGGTCAGCACGAAGCGCGACACGCGCTGCGGCAGGCCCATCTGGTCGGCCACGCGCAGCGCGGTCGGCAGGGTGGCGTTGCTGGAGGCGGTGGAGAACGCCATCACCGTCGCTTCCTGGGTATCGCGGAAGAACGACAGCGGCGAACGGCCGGACAGCCACACGGCGGTACCGTAGGTCACGATCATGTGCAGGCCGAGTGCCAGCACCACCACGCCCACGTAGGCACCGAGGCGGATGATCAGCTCGAAGCCGAACAGCGCGGCCAGGTTGAACATGAAGCAGGCCACCGCATATGGGGCCAGGCGGATGACCAGGTTGATCAGGGTCATCGAGATTTCGAACACGCCTTCAATGGCGCGGCGCAGCGGCGCGACCTTCTCATCGTCGGTCAGCACCATGCCGATGCCGAACATCAGCGCGAAGAACATCAGCGACAGGATCGCGCCGTTGTCGGACGCGGCCTGCAGCACGTTGCTCGGCACGATCGACAGCAGCATGTCCATGCCCTTCGGCGTGCCATGGATGCCGGCAACGATTTCCTTGCTGCGCTCGGCGTTCTCCGAGAGCATCATCGCGGCGACCTGCGGATCGACGCCGGCACCCGGCTTGAGCAGGTTGACCAGCACCAGGCCGATGCCCACGGCAATGCCGGACAGCAGCACGGTATACGCCAGGGTCTTCCAGCCGATGCGGCCAAGGGCGCGGATGTCGCCCATCTCCGACACGCCCATGATCAGCGCCGAGAAGATCAGCGGCACGATCAGCATGAAGATCAGGTTGAGGAACAGGCCCGACGCCGGGGTGGTGATGTAGTCCATTACCCACTTGGCACCGGCCTGCAGACCATCGACGCTGCCGCCCAGGGCGTGCACGATCAGTCCCAGGATCAGGCCGATCGCAAAGCCGATGCCCATCTTCCAATGCAGGGGCAACTTCTTCTTGTCGGCAGCAGCTGCTGTCATGCGCGGGTTTCCTCGAAAAATGAATGCACTCTAACAAAGCGCGCAAGCGGCGCCGGTTCAGGTTCGCCGCGTTGGATACAGCGGCGCCAGGCCAGTGTCAGCGGCGCCGGTAGCCGCCGACCAGTGCGGTCCGTCACGGAAGACCTCGCGCAGACGCGCGCGCAGCGATGCCAGGTCGCCCTGCCCGCCCCAGCGTGCCTGCTGCAGGTCCTGCAGCACCTGGCGCTGGCCAGGGTCATCCAACCGCGCGATGACCTGCTCGATGCGCTCAACCCCGGCCATCGCGCACAGCTGCGCTTCCACCTGATCGAAGCCTTCGCCATCCAGCGTGCGGCGCAGTTCGGTCAGGCCGGCACGTCCGCGCGCCACAGTCGGCACAGAGGGCTTGCCGGCTGCAGGCGTCGCCGCACGCGGTCGGCGGCCTCGCTGCCAGCCCCACAACAGGGTCAGCAGCCACAGCAGCGCCAGTCCGATGGCCGCGCCCATCCACGGCCACGGGCGTTCGGCCAGACCACCGGCGCGCGGATCGGTCGCGGCGATGCGGCTGTCCTGGCCATCGCCACCCGGCAGCGCAGCATCGGTGTCGATCGGCGGCAGCGGCGCAGGTGAAGCACTGCCACCGCCACTGCCGGCTGCGACAGCCAGTGTCAGGTCCGGCAGCTTCGCTTCCTGCGCCTTGCCTGCGCGCACATCCCACCACGGCAGGCGCGGCCCCGGCACCACCAGCGAGCCTGGCTGGCGCGGCACGATCGAGTAGCGGCGGGTGATCTTCAGCCGCGGCGTGCTGCCATTGAACGATTCTTCGTACTGCGCAGGTTCGGCGAATACCTGCGCATGGGTGCCCAGATCCGGCACCGGCAGGTCGGTGAACTGTGCGCGGGTTGCCCCTTCGGCAATCGCCTCGACCACCACAGTGGCGGCCTCACCGGTACGGGCGCTGGTCGGCGCACTGGTGTAGCGCAGCTGGAGGCTCTGCAGCGGAAGCCATGGCTGCGGCGCCTGTGCCGGTTGCGCCTGCACCTGCAGCGTGCGATCGGCGCCGGTGGCATTCATGCGGCCGTCGCCGCCGCCGAAGAAGTCGTCGAAGAAGCCACCGGCACTGCGCCCACTGAAGCGCGCACCGGCCAGCCGAAGTGCACCGCTGCGCTCGGGGATCAGCAGGAAGCGGCGCTCGACCACGTTGTAGCGGCGGCCGTTGACCTGCCGCACATCGGTGCGGTCATCGCCCACCCGCTGCAACGACGCACCTGCCGGGGTATCCAGCACCAGTTCGCCAGAGGCCAGCTGAGAAGCGAAGAACAGCCTCACCACCACGCCTACGCTCTGCTGCACGTACGGCGTTTCGTCATCGACAACGGTTTCGATGAATGCCACCGCATTGCTGTCGGGGCCGGCCACGGCAGCGGCATCCACCTGCAGGGTCAGCGGCGCGGTACGGACGCTGCCCACCTGCAGGCCCGGCACCACCAGTGCACCACTACGCCGTGGCGTCAGCGCCACGCCATACAGGTTGCGCTGCTGCATGCTGCCGTTGCTCCACTCCACCTGGCGGCTGCTGGTCTGCCCGCTGAGGTCGAAGTCGGTACGCAACGGTGTGAAGTCAGGGGCGCCCTGGTCGCTCTCGACATTGAGCGTGACCGTGTCGCCCATCGCGATGCGGTCGCGGTCCAGCCACGCGCGCGGCTGCGCCCAGGCCAGCAGCGGCAGCCACAGCAGCAGCGCCGCCAGTACCTGTCGGGGCCAATGCCCGTGCATGTTGATCGCCCGCGTCATCGCCCTTCCCTCTTCCTGCGTTCATTTTCCAGCTGGAACTTGGCCCGCAGCAATGCGCCCGGATCATCCGGCACGCGCCGCATCCACGCCTCCACCGCCTGTTGCTCCTCGCGTTGGCGCGGAGTAGCGCCGTCACTGCCTGGCACGGGTTTGCCATCCTGTTCGCCCTTGCCCTCACGTGCCTGCTGCATCGCCTGCTGCATGCGCTGGCGCTGCTGCTCATCAGCCTGGGCCTGCGCCTTGGCATCCTCCACCTGTGGTGGCGCCTGCTGTCCATCGCGGCCACGCTCACCGGGCTGAGGCGCCGACTGCGCGTCGTCGTCACCCGCCTGGGGCTGCCCCTGCTGGCCCTGCTGAGATGGTGGCTGACCCTGTCCTGGATCCTTCTGGCCCTGCTGCGGCTGCTGGCCCTGCGGGTTCCGCTGGCCCTGTGAATTGTTCTGCTGCTTCTGCTGCCCGTTCTGCTGCGGTTTCTGCTGGTCCTGGCCCCGCCCCCCCGACTGCTTGCGCCTGCGTGCGGCATCAACCACGGCACGGTTGGCGACCGCATCGGCCATGCCGGGATGCAGCGCCAGCGCGCGGTCGTAGGCGGCGATGGCTTCGTCGTAGCTGCCCTGGCGCGCCAGCGTGTTGGCCAGGTTGTACCAGCCCGCATCACTGTCGATGCCCTCGAACTGCTTGCGCGCAGTGGCGAAGTCGCCCGCACGATAGGCCTGCACGCCGTCAGCCAGGCGCTGGTGCTGCAACTGGTCGGCCCGCTTCCACAGCGTGCCCTGCGATGGCGGCGAAGCGGGCGCTGGAGCTGCCTGCGCCTGCACATCCCCCATCCAAGGCAGCAGGCCCACCGCCAGCACTGCGGCCAGCAGCGCGCGGCGGCGGAAGGCGAGCAGCGCCAGCAGCATCACCGGTGGCAGCAGCCAGAATCCTTCATCGCGCCATTGCCTGCCCTCGCCGGGCCGCTGCGCCGCAGTACCTTCGCGTGCATCAAGCACACCCAGTGCGCGCAGGTCACTGCCATCGGCGGTGATGCGCGCATAGCGACCGCCACCTGCCGTGGCCACCGCACGCAGGCGACCTTCGTCCAGCGCAGCCTGGCGGATCTGTCCGCTGTCGTCACGATACGCCGCACCCGCCGGTGTACCGAGCCCCAGCACCGACACCTGCAGGCCGAGCCCACGTGCCTGCGCGGCCGCCAATGCAGCTTCATCATCGGCTTGATCGGTGACCAGCAGGATCTGTCCCTGCGCTGCAGCGATCTGCCGCATCAGCCGCGTGGCCCAGTCGATGCCACGGTCGGCACGCTGGCCATCACGCGGCATCACATCCGGCGACAAGGCATCCAGATACAGCGCGACGTTGCTGCCGTCATCGGTCAGCGGCGCGACGGTGTAGGCATCTTCGGCGTACACCACCAGCCCCACCTGCCCACCCTTGCGTGCGCGCAGGAGCTCGCCGACCTTGGCCCTTGCCTGCAGCAGGCGCGACGGTGGCAGGTCGGTGGCAGTGATGCGGCTGGACAGATCCAGCACGATCAGCAGCGGTGCGCTGGGCTGGAACATCGGCTGTGCCTGCTGCCGCCAGCTCGGCCCCGCCATCGCCAGTGCTGCCAGCGTCCAACCCAGCAGCACTGCCAATGGCAGCCGCACGCGACGGCGAGCACCGGCCGCCAGCAGATGCGGCAACAGGTGCGCATCCACCGCCTGCCGCCACGCATCGCTGCGCCGCTGCCGGTACAGCGCCACGGCGAGAATCACCGGCAAGGCCAGCAAGGCCCACAGCCATTCCGGGCGCAGGAAGTGCAGTGCATTCCAGTCGGGAAGATGGGATGCCAACGCGATCATCGACGGCGCTCCGGCCACACCCATGCCAATGCCCCCAGCAGCAAGGCCAGGCCCAATGGCCACGCATAGCGCTCCTCGCGCGGGCGCAGGCTCGGCCCCTTCGCAGCGATCGGCTCCAGACGATCCAGTTCGGCGTAGATGCCGGCCAGCTGCGCGGTATCGCGTGCGCGGAAGAACTGGCCACCGGTCAGGCTGGCAATCTTCTTCAACGTGGCCTCGTCGACCGGGTCCTGGTCAGCGGAAATCGGAATACCGAGGAAGCGCATGCTGCCATCACCACCGAACGCGACGGTGTGGATGCGCACCCCTTCAGCCTGCGCGACTTCGGCCGCACGCAGCGGTTCCAGCACGCCGGCATTGCTGACGCCGTCGGTCAGCAGGATCAGTACACGTTGCCCTTCCGGCTGGCTGCGCAGGCGCTTCACCGCCAAGCCGATGGCATCACCGATGGCCGTCTCGCGCCCGGCCAGGCCGACCACGCTGTCGCGCAGCTGGTCGCGCACGCTGGCCAGGTCCGCAGTGAGTGGCGTGAGCGTATAAGCACGGTCCCCGAAGATCAGCAGGCCGATGCGATCGCCGGCACGACGATCCAGGAAATCGGCCAGCACGGCCTTGGCTGCGGTGAGGCGATCCACCGCCTGCCCCCCCAGCACCATGTCGCCCTCGCCCATGCTGCCGGACACGTCCATCGCCAGCATCATCTGCCGGCCCTGCTGCGGTGGCGTGATCGCTTCGCCCAGCTGTTGCGGGCGAGCCAGTGCGACGCACAGCGCGCACCAGCCCAGCCACAACAGCAGCGTACGCAGCCACGAAACATCAACGCGGCCGCCACCGGCCAGCGCTTCCAGTTCCGTCGCCGCATAGGGCACGCGCAGCGCAGCGCCGGGATCGGCACGACGCTTCCACCAGCGCATCAGCAGTGGCAGCGGCAACGCCAGCAGGGCCAGCGGCCACGCCAGCTGCAGGTCCGGCCATGGCCAGTAACTTGCCAGCAGGTTCATCGGCGGCGCTCCAGCAGCATCGCCAGGTAGCGCTCGCGCGCCCAGCTACGCACGGCCGCCACTTCGCTGGCGTCCACGCGGGGACGATAGGCACCTTCGGCCAGGAGGTTGCGGCGCGCATCCGGCAACGTGCCCTTCGGATCCACGCGCTGCCACCAGGCATCGTCACGCAGGGATTCACTGCCGGGCTGTGCCTGTCGCGCGGCGCGACGCAGCAGGCCGGCGATCGCCGCCAGTTCCGCGGTGGCATCGGCGGTGGTGGCCAGCTCCTGGTCGAACGCCTGCAACCAGCGTTGGCGACGACGGCGGCGCTGCCACCACAGCAGGGCCAGCGCCAGGATCACCAGCAACACCGCGCCACCGACCATCAGATAGCCGGGGGCCGGCGGCCACCACGACGGTGCCGGCGGCAACTGCACATCGCGCAGCGGAAGGTTGGCGCTCATGCCGGCACCTCGGTTACCGGTGGTGCCAACCAGGCGTCGCTGGGCGCATCGGTGGACAACACCTGCACGTCAACGCGGCGTGCGCCGAGCTGGCGGCGCAGCGCCTGCAGTGGTTCGACGAAGTGCGCCTGCCAGTGCGCCTGCACCTCGCTGCGACGCAGGTCGAGGCCAATGCGCTGCTGCGCGGTCTGGAACTGCAGGGCCGCCGAGGGCGGTTGCAGCTCGAGGGGATCGACCAGCAGCACCAGGCTGAGGTCATGGTGCTGGGCCAGCGCGCTCCAGCGCACGACGGGAATCCGCGCGGCCTGCTGCGGATCGGCCAGCACCAGCATGCGCGCCCCGGGGCGCAGCACGCGGGCGGCATGGTCCAGCGCGCGTTCCAGGCCGAGATCGTCGGCGGGCGGCTGTGCGTACCAGCGGGTGAGTGCGTCGAGCACGCGCAGTACACCACGCGGCCCACCCGCAGGTGTAATCGGCGCTTCGCGGTCACTGCCGCGCAGGGCACCCACGCGGTCACCGCGACGCTGCGCCGACCACGCGGCGACGGCGCCCGCGCGGGCCGCCTGCACCGACTTGAATCGCACGCGGGTGCCGAAATACAGCGCCGGCGACGTATCGGCCACGATCAGGCTGACCCGCTCGCGCTCGGCCTGGAACAGCTTGGTATGGGCACGGCCGGTCCGCGCGGTCACGCGCCAGTCGATATGCCGTGCATCATCACCGGCCACGTACTCGCGTGACTCGGCGTACTCCATGCCACGCCCACGCAGCGGCGACGGCGCCTGCCCGGCGTTGCCGGCACGGCCACGGCGTGGCGGCGGCGGCCGCTGTGCCAGCCGGCGCAGGGCCACCAGTTCGGGCAGGTGCGGGCGCAGTCCGTCGCCATCACTGACGGTGGATGCGGCTTCCAGGGATGGATCGGTCATGCGCGGGCTCAGGGTGCCGGCACCCGGGCCAGCAGCTCCTGCACCAGGCGTTCGCCATCCCAGCCTTCGGCGGTGGCTTCGTAGCTGGGCAGCACGCGATGGCGCAGCACGTCGGCGGCAACCGCACGCACATCGTCGGGGGTGACGAAGTCACGGCCGGCCAACCAGGCGCGTGCCCGGGCGCAGCGTTCCAACGCAATGGAACCACGCGGGCTTGCGCCCCAGGCGATGCGGCGCCCGAGGCCGGCGTCATAGCGCGACGGATCACGCGAGGCCAGCACAAGTTCGACCAGGTAGCGCTCCAGCGCCGGCGCCATGTGCAGGTCCAGCACTTCGCGGCGGGCGTCGAACACATCCTGCATCGGCAACTTCGCCGGTGCGGGTGCCGCTTCGCCCAGTGCGCCACGGGCACGCTCGCGGGCGAGCCGCAGGATCTCCGATTCGGCGGCCTGGTCCGGATAGCCGATGCGTACGTGCATCAGGAAACGGTCCAGCTGCGCTTCCGGCAGCGGGAAGGTACCTTCCTGCTCGATCGGGTTCTGCGTGGCCATCACCAGGAACAGCGGCGGCAACGCATAGGTGTGGCGGCCAACGGTGACCTGGCGCTCGCCCATCGCTTCCAGCAGTGCCGACTGCACCTTGGCTGGCGCGCGATTGATTTCATCGGCCAGCAGGATCGGGTGGAAGATCGGGCCGGGTACGAATTCGAAGCGCCCTTCCTGCGGGCGCCAGATCTCGGTGCCGGTCAGGTCGGCCGGCAGCAGGTCGGGGGTGAACTGCACGCGGGCGAAATCCGCCTCCAGGCGCGAGGCCAGTGCGCGGATGGCCGTGGTCTTGGCCAGTCCCGGGGCGCCCTCCACCAGCAGGTGCCCGTCGGCCAGCAATGCGATCAACAGGCGTTCGACCAAAGCCGCCTGGCCGACGATTTCGGCCGACAGCGCGTCGCGCAACTGGTTGAAGGCGCCATGCAGGCGGGAGGCGGCCGGCGCGGGCGGCGGCGAGACGGTTTCGGGCATCGGCGGTGGCAGGTTCATGGGGGCCTTTGACCGGCGCGGGACGGCACGGGTTCCCCACATCATCGCAGGGTGCCCTGCGATTGGCATCAAGAACGGCTGAACGGGCCTCTCCTCCACGCATGGCGTGGATCTACCGGATCATCCGCGGACTACGTCCGGCATGAACGAAGAAGGGCCGCACATGGCGGCCCTTGTTCGTGTCGCGGGTTCGCTGGCTCAGTTCTGCCTGGCCACGCGCAGCACCTTCGGGGTGACGAACACCAGCAGCTCGGCCTTGTCCTTGCTGCGGCCACGCTTCTTGAACAGGTTGCCCAGGAACGGTACATCGCCCAGGAACGGAACCTTGCTGATGCTGTTGCGGTCGGTGAACTCGTACACACCACCGATGACCACGGTCTGCCCGTCCTCGACCAGCACTGCGGTGTTCACTTCGCGGCGGTTGATCGACGGCACGGTGCCATAGCCTTCCAGCTGGATCAGCCGGTCCACTTCGTCCTTCTTCACCTGCATGTTGAGGAACACGCGGTTGTCGTTGGTGATGGTCGGGGTGACCTTCAGTTCCAGCACCACTTCCTTGAACTGCACGTTCGGCGTAGCGACACCGCCCGCACCGGCGCTGATGGTCACATAGCCGATTTCCTTACCCTGCTTGATCAGGGCCTCGCGCTGGTTGGTGGTGACCACGCGCGGGTTGGAGATCACTTCACCACGCGACTCCTCCTGCATGGCCGACAGCTCGACGTCCAGCAGGTAGCCGGCATTGAGGATCGACAGCGCAAGCGAGCCTGCCGGGTTGGTGGACGCCGCCGGCATGGCCCAGTTCAGGCCACGGGTGATTGCCGAGCCGACCGGCACCGGCGCCGGGCCCGTACTGCCACCGGCCAGCCAGTCGCGGTAGGCCTTGGCGTTGGTCGCATTGGCTTCGACCTGCGACTTGCGGGTTGCCTCGTTGGCTTCCAGATTGCCGCTGAAGTAGGCGTTGTCGCGGCTGCCACTGATGCCGAACCGCGCGCCCAGCTCACGCGCGAACGTATCGGTGGCGATCACGATGCGGCTTTCGATCAGCACCTGGTCGACCGGGCGGTCGATCACGTTGATCAGCTCACGCATGCGCGCGATCTTCTTCGGAATGTCGCTGATCATCAGCGTGTTGGTGCGCTCGTCGGCAACGATGCGGCCACGGCCGGACAGGAAGCCACTCTCCTCCTGCGACGACCCACCACCACCGCCACCTGCGCCACCACCGCCACCACCGCCGATGCCCTTGGCTTCGGTCAGGGCTTTGAAGATCTGGGTGGCGCTGTGGTAGTTGATCTGGACGTAATCGGTCACCAGGTCTTCGCGGTTCTCGATGGCGATGCGCGCGTCTTCCTTCTCCTGCTCGAACTTGGCCAGCTCGGCCTGCGGGCCGACCCAGATCACGCTGCCATCGCGTCGCTTGTCCAGGCCCTTGGCACGCAGCACGATGTCCAGTGCCTGGTCCCACGGCACGTTGACCAGGCGCAGGGTCACATTGCCCTGCACCGAGTCGGAGGCCACCACGTTGAGGTTGGACTCTTCGGCGATCAACTGCAGCACGGTGCGCACTGGCACGTCCTGGAAATTGAAGGTCACCGGCTTGCCGGTGAAGCCACGCTGGCCGACGGCCTTTGCGGCCTGGGTGACGCTGCCGGCGGTCACTGCACCGACGGCGGCCGGAGCCTGCCGCGCGCTGATCTCCACCACGTATTCGTTGCCGCTCTGGTAGGCCAGTGACTCCACCGCACCGCCGGTGCTCAGCACCAGCTGGGTGCCGGCGCCGGACGGCTTGGCGTCGATGCGCTGCACCGGCGTGGCGAAGTCGACGACGTTCAACGGCTTCTGCAGGTTGGCCGGCAGGCGGGCATTGCCCACGTCGACCACCACGCTGTTGCCCTGCGTGCGCAGGTCCGGGATCGCGCCCTGGCCGTCAAACTGCACGATCAGGCGGCCCGCGCCATCATCGCCGCGCTTGAAATCGATCTTGGCCACCGACAGGCCGGCCGGTGCCGCGGCCGGTGCGACGGTGGTGCCCACCGGCTTCTCCGCCGGTGCGGCGGCCAGCGCCGGAGCGCAGGCCAGCATCAGCGCGACTCCCAACGCGCTGACACGGTTCAAGGTAGAGCGCCGGTTGGGACGCAGCCCCTTGGCTTGGTGAAAGGTCATCGTGCTATCCCCAGTAAACGATCATTGATCTTCAAGCGAGAGCGTTGCCGGCCGTTCCAGCCAGCCACCCGCGCCATCCGGCACCAGTTCGATCAGCTCCACACGGTCTTCGAAGACCGCAGTGACCCGCCCGTCGCTCTGCCCCAGGTAACCGCCCGGGCGCACCCGGTAGGTCACCTTGTCCGGTCCCATCACCAGTGCGACGGTGCCGCCGCCGGTGCCGATGGTACCGACCATGTCCAGTGCGTCCAGCGGGAAGCCCTCCAGGGGCTCCTTGCGCCGGTTCGGATCCGGCCGCAATCCGCCATTCCCCTGCGGATTGGTCCAGGCATCGGTGAACGGATCACGCAGGCCCTGCGCGGAGTATTCGAAGGTCTCGAACTGCTGCATCACAGGCAACGGTTCCAGCGGCTGCGCCGGCCGGGCACGTTCGCCTTCCACCCACTTCTCGAGATTCGGCGCATCGCCCGGCGTGCTGGTCACGCCACGGCCGCAGGCGGCCAGCAGCAACACGGCAGCGGCCATCCCGCAGCGTGCAAAGAAGGAACGGATCACTTGCTGCCCTCCTTGCCGGCTTCAGCCTTCTGCTGTTCCTGCACCTCGGTTTCGTCGAGATACCGGTAGGTCTTGACCGTGCCGGACAATTCCAGCGCACCGGCACGCGAACCACCTGAAGCCTTGTCCGCCGGCTTCAGGTTGATGTCGTGCATGGTCAGGATCACCACGCGCGGCAGCGAGGCCACGCCACTGACGAACGCACCGAACTGGTGGTAGCTGCCCACCATCTTCAGCTTGATCGGCTTCTCGGCGTAGAACTCCTTGACCTGCTCCTGTTCCGGTTCGAACAGCTGGCTGGTCAGGCCGCTGGACAGCGCGGTCTGCGAAATGTCGATGATCAGGTCCGGCATTTCGGTCTTGCTGGGCAGCTGCCGCAGCATCTGCTGCAGGACCTGCTCCATCTGCGCCAGCTGCTGCTTCAGCGGCCCCAGGTTCACCGCGCGTTCCTGCTGCTTGGAGAACTCGGTACGCAGATCGCTTTCCTTCGACTCCAGGCTGGCCAGTTCATCGCGCTTGCCGCTGATCAGCAGCATCCACGCAACGAACATGATGACCAGGGCCAGCAACGAACAGAAGACGATCTTGGCCTTCTGCGGCCAGTTGCCGATGTCGTTGAAATCCAGGTTCTTCAGATCGATTTTCTGGCTCATGCGCGACCCCCCTGCAGCGGGGCGTAAGAGGCCTGCGGCGGCTGCGCCAGGCGGCTGCCCTCAGGCCTGGCGGCCGGTGCCGGTGCGGCGGGCTGGTTCGGCTTGGCCGGTGCAGGTGCAGGCGCCGGCGCAGTAGCCGGAGCGCTGGCGGGCGCTGCTGCCGGGGCCGCCGCCGGTTGGGCCGGGGCCGGTGCTGTTGCAGCAGCCGGGGCCGCGGCATCGGGGCCGGCGGCAAGCGGCGCCACGGCAGGCGTCGCAGCCGGCGTGGTCGCCACGCTGCCATCGGCGTTCAAACCGGGGGTGCCGGTCTCTTCACTCTGCGCAGGCAGCTTCACCGTGACCTTGAACATGTACGGCAGTGCCTTGATGTCCGATACCGGGCCGGCTGCACTCTTGTCTCCGGCGCTGGCCTGGATGATCGACAGCTCCGGGTTGGTCATCCAGCCGGAGGTTTCCAGGTTGCGCATGTAAGCCGACACGCGGGCATTGGACTGGGTGCGTCCCTCGAGGGTGAGCATGTCCCCCTCCTGCTGCAGGGCGGTCAGCACCACGCCGTCGGGAATCGTGCGCACCAACGCGTCGAACAGGTGGACCATCTGCGAGCGCTTGGCCTGCAGTTCCTCGATCACCTTCTTGCGGGCCAGCAGGCGGTCCTTCTGCGCATCGAGGCGATCGATCTCCTTGTTCTGTTCCTTGACCTTCTCGATCTCGGCTTCCAGATAGGCATTGCGGTCCATCTGGCCGCTCACCTGCCGGTCGTAATAGAACCAGATCAGCAGCGACAGCAGCAGGCCACCGATTGCGGCCATGCCCAGCATTGCGTAGAACTCGCGCTGGCGTTGCTTGCGCCGCTCGGCGCGCCAGGGCAATAGATTGATGCGTGCCATCAGTCGAAGCTCCTCAGCGCCAGACCGGTGGCGATCATCAGCGCGGGGGCATCCTGGGCCAGCGCATGTGCGTTCACCTTCGGGCCCAGGGTCATCTGTGCCAGCGGGTTGGCGACCACGGTCGGCACGCCCAGCTGTTCCTCGACCATTTCCGGCAGCCCGCCCAGCACGGCGCAGCCGCCGGCCAGCACGATGTGATCAACGCGGTTGAACTCACTGCCTGCATAGAAGAACTGCAGCAGGCGGCTGATCTGCTGGACCGTGGCTTCCTTGAACGGCTCCAGCACTTCCATCTCGTAGCTTTCCGGCAGCCCGCCCTGACGCTTGGCCAGGCCGGCCTCCTCGTAGCTCAGGCCGTAACGGCGCATGATCTCGTCGGTCAGCTGCTTGCCACCGAACACCTGTTCGCGGCTGTACAGGCTGCGGCCGCCGCGCAGGACGTTGAGGGTGGTCATGGTGGCGCCGATATCGACCAGCGCGACCACGCCGTCGATGGACACCGGCAGCTCGCTGGCGACCAGTGCGTAGGCGTTCTCGACCGCGAAGGCCTCCACGTCCATCACCTTGGCCTGCAGGCCACCCAGTTCCAGGGCCGACTGGCGCAGTTCCACGTTCTCCGAACGCGACGCGGCCAGCAGCACCTGGACCATCTCCGGGTTGTTCGGGATCGCCCCGATCACCTCGAAGTCCAGGTTCACTTCCTCGATCGGGTACGGAATGTAGTTGACCGCTTCCAGCTCGATCTGGGCTTCCATGTCGTTCTCGTCGAGCTCGGCCGGCATCGGGATCACCTTGGTGATCACCGCCGACCCGGCGACGGCGGCAGCGGCCAGCTTGGCCTTGCTGCCTGAACGGTTCATCGCACGGCGGATGGCCTCACCCACGGCCTCCACTTCCACGATGTTCTTCTCTACCACCGCATTCGGCGGAAGAGGTTCCACAGCGTAATGTTCCACACGGAAACGATTGCCGCTGCGGGACAGCTGCAAAAGCTTTACCGCAGTCGAACTGATGTCGACGCCTACAAGCGGCGACTGACTTTTTGGGATGAGCCCCACGGTTTCTCCCCTGCCGACGGGCACTTGGACGCAAGACCTGCGCCCGAGCATTAATAACGTATTCTTAGCAAATGGCAACGGCCCTGCTGTGAAGTTCCTCACGGATTCACGATGCAGCCCCTGACTGTTCCCCTTGCGCTCCCCGGTGCCGACCCCAGCCGCCACCTTGCGTAATCTATACTCTGCGACCACGAAATTCGCAATCGGAATCTGAACCCGATGACTCGACTCCGCCGCTGGCTGCGCTGGATCTTCCTGATTGTCCTGGTCCTGGCGCTGATCGGCGCGGCCGCCGTGGGCGGTCTGTACTACGCTGTGTCCTCCAAGCTTCCCGACGTGCAGACCCTGCGCGACGTGGAAATGCAGGAGCCGATGTACGTCTATGCTGCCGACGGCAAGCTGATGGCGGTGTTCGGCGAGACCCGGCGCACCCCGATCACCATGAAGGACGTGCCCGAGCGCCTGAAGCAGGCCTTCCTGGCCACCGAGGACGCCCGCTTCTACGAGCATGGCGGCGTGGACTACATGGGCATCGGCCGTGCGGTGTGGCTGCTGGCCACCACCAACGACAAGCGCGTGCCGGGTGGTTCCACCATCACCCAGCAGGTGGCCCGCCAGTTCTTCCTCAGCTCCGAGTACAGCTACACCCGCAAGCTGGCCGAGATCCTGCTGGCGCGGAAGATCGAGTCCGAGCTGAGCAAGGATGAGATCTTCGAGCTGTACCTGAACAAGAGCTTCTTCGGCAACCGCGCCTACGGCGTGGCCGCCGCGGCCGAGTTCTACTACGGCAAGAAGCTGAACGAGCTGGACCTGGACGAGATGGCCTCGCTGGCCGGCATCCCCAAGTTCCCGTCCTCGGGCAACCCGATCTCCAACCCGGAGCGCGCCCGCCAGCGCCGTGACAACTATGTGCTGCAGCGCATGGCCGACCTGAAGTTCGTCAGCCAGGCCGAGGCCGACGCGGCCAAGGCCGTGCCGATGCATGCCACCGCGCATGAGCCGCCGGTGCAGGTCGATGCCCCGTACGTGGCGGAGCTGGTACGCCAGGAAATGATCGCCCGCTTCGGCGGTGATGTGGTCAACAAGGGTTACCACGTCACCACCACCATCGACTCCACCCTGCAGACCGCCGCCAACCAGTCGGTGCGCGACGGCCTGCTGCTGTACGACCACCGCCACGGCTGGCACGGCGTGGAGAAGCAGGTGCAGGTGGGTGCCGGCGAAGACGCCGCTGCCCTGGCCGAGCACCTGCGCGGCATGTACGGCCAGGCCGGCCTGCTGCCGGCCATCGTCGCCAGCACCGGCGCCGATGGCAGCGCCACCGTGGTGCTGGCCAACCGCAGCGAGATCGTGCTGCCGGCCGGTGCCGCCAAGTGGACCAACAAGACCCCGGGCAAGCTGGTGCAGCGCGGTGACATCGTGCGCGTGCGTGCCGGTGCCAAGGAAGGTGAGTGGCTGCTGGACCAGATCCCGCGCGGCCAGTCCGCGCTGGTCTCGCTCGATGCCCACAACGGCGCCCTGAAGGCGCTGGTCGGTGGTTTCAGCTTCTCCGGCAACAAGTTCAACCGCGCCACCCAGGCCCGTCGCCAGCCGGGTTCGAGCTTCAAGCCCTTCATCTACGCCGCGGCCTTCGACAAGGGCTACAACCCGGCCTCGATCGTGCTCGACGCCCCGGTCGTGTTCCGCGACCGCCGCGGCAAGACCTGGGCCCCGCAGAACGACGGCGGCGGCTTCCGCGGCCCGATGCGCCTGCGTGAGGCGCTGGTGCAGTCGCGCAACCTGGTCTCGGTGCGCCTGCTCGATGGCATGGGCGTGGACTACGCGCGCAAGTACATCAGCGAATTTGGTTTCGCCGAATCCGAACTGCCGCCGAACCTGTCGATGTCGCTGGGTACCGCCTCGCTGACCCCGCTGTCGGTGGCCCGTGGCTACGCTGTGTTCGCCAACGGCGGCTCGCGCGTGGACACCTGGCTGATCGACCAGGTCAATGACCGCGACGGCAACCTGGTGTTCAAGGAAAACCCGGCGCTGGCCTGCCGCGACTGCGCCGGCAGCAGCGACCAGCCGGTCAACCAGGTGGTGGACGGCTTCAACTTCGGCGCCCCGGCCCCGAAGGTGGACCCTGCTGCAGCCGCCAAGGCCGAAGCCAAGACCGAAACCCCGGCCGCGCCGGCCAACCCCGATGCCCGCACCGCTCCGCGTGCGATCGACGCCCGCACCGCCTACCAGCTGGTGTCGATGATGCGCGACGTGGTCCAGCGCGGCACCGGCGTGCAGGCCAAGGTGCTCGGCCGCGAGGACGTGGGCGGCAAGACCGGCTCCACCAACGACCACCGCGACGCCTGGTTCTCCGGCTTCGGCGGCCCGTACGTGACCACCGTGTGGGTGGGCCGCGACGACTTCCGCTCGCTGGGCTACCGCGAGTACGGTGGCAAGGCGGCCCTGCCGATCTGGATCGACTACATGCGCACCGCGCTGAAGGACACCCCGATCGCGCAGAACGAGCCGCCCAGCGGCATGGTCCAGGCCACGCTCAACGGCGCGACCGAGTGGGTGAAGGTGGAAGACATGGACCGCCTGACCGACTACGACCTGAACCTCAATACGCCGCAGGCCGACGCCGCCGCGTTCGATATCTTCTGAGGAACGGTCCGGTGGGTGCCAACCTTGGTTGGCACCGATGCGGCTCCGGTAGAGGCCAACCTTGGTTGGCGCCTCGTGCCGACCAAGGTCGGCACCTACCAAAGCGTTGGTGGGTGCCAACCGTTGGTTGGCACCGATGCATCCGCCGGGCACGGTCCCGCGCTGCTCTGGTAGCTGCCAACCTTGGTTGGCTCCCTGTGCCGACCAAGGTCGGCACCTACCAGAGCGTTGGTGGGTGCCAACCGTTGGTTGGCATCTCCGCGCCATACCCACGCAGATGTCACATCCGTGCGCTAATCTGTAGCCAGGTCGCAACAGGGAGTCATCGCATGCACCGTGCTCGTCAGCATGCTGCCAGCCAGACCCGCGAGCGGCGCCACCGCCTCGCCCACGAAGCCGCCCGCCTGATGGCTGAAGGCGGCATCCGCGACTACCACCAGGCCAAGTTGAAGGCCGCCAGCCGGCTCGGCATCCACGACGATGCCTCCCTGCCCCGCAACACCGAGATCGAAGACGCCCTGCGCGAGTACCAGCGGCTGTTCTCCGGCCCCCAGCACGGCAACGAACTGCAGCGCCGCCGCGAGGCCGCCATGCGTGCGCTGGAGTTCCTGCACGGCTTCGCCCCTCGCCTGGCCGGCCCGGTGCTGGAGGGCACCGCCGACGCCAACAGCCCCGTGCAGCTGCACCTGCACAGCGACGACCCGGAAGCCGTGCACCGCTTCCTGGACGAACACGGCATTCCCGCCGAATCGCGGACGCGTCGCCTGCGCATGGATCGCGAGCGCAGCCTGGATGTGCCGGTGTGGGTGTTCAGTGCCGAGGAGCTGACCTTCGACCTGGCCGTGCTGCCCTACGATGCCCTGCGCCAGGCACCGCTGTCGCCGGTGGATGAGAAGCCGATGCGACGCGCGTCGGTGGCGCAGTTGCGGCAGCTGCTGGCCGAAGCGGAAATCACCGCGTATATCGGCGGGTGACGGTAGCGCAGCGGTGCCTGCCTTGGGTGGGTGCGGACCGTTGGTCCGCACTGTGCTTCGGGCATTTCGATGGCTGAGCGAAGAGCAGTCGAGCAAGCTCGCCTCTACAAAAGCGGTGTTACCTGCCCTGGCAGATGATGCCGATCATGCTCCCGCTACCAGACAAAACGGGTATCGCGCAGCGGATCGCTGAACAACCGCGGCAACCACGGGGCGGGAGCTCGCCGCGGATACTCCCGCATCATCTGTGCGTGCATGACCTGCAGATCCCGCAGCAACCAGGACTGGTAGTAGATGTCGTCGAATCCATCCGACCACCCGCTCTTCACACGCTCATGCTCGTCTGCCTCCAACGGCGGCATCTGGTCCAGCGGCACCTCCAGGACTGTCGACAGCGCCGCGTTGATCTGCGCGTTCTCAACCCCCGCCTGGCGCACGTAGTCCAATCGATCGAGGACCCGCCGGCAGTTGTACGGGAAGCACCCGCCCGTGGCGGTGATGTAGTCAGCAATATCCGCCAGCATGTCGGCTTTCAGCCGCCACACCACTTCGCTGTCCATCACTTGGCGTACCCGCATCGTGCGTAACGTGCTTGCCCGCACCTCTTCCGGCGTAGTGAACGGGGCCCCCGGCGTGCTGCCCGCGTGGCGCACCAGCACTATGCGATGGATCGCCTCGCTGGTGACGCCGTCGATGCGCAGCGCCGCTGCCTGAGGGTGCACGCGCGGCGGCGGCACGCCCAGCATCTGCCACAGGTACCACAGCACCAGCAGCAGACCGGCGATGCACAGCCCGCTCATCAGCGTCCACAGGTCCAGGTTCCGGGTGTAGTAGCGAAAGCGCGCCCGCCAGATATAGAACGTGCGATAGCTGACGATTCCACTTACCCATCTGTACATTGCCTTCTCCTCGGCAAGGACCCCGGCGCGGCGGGGTTCATTACGCGCACCACGCCGGGGCCGCATGGCTTACCAGCCGATGCCCACGCCGACGCCCATGCTGCGCTCACCGCTGTTGGTGAACGCGCCATTGAGGCTGAAGGTGGCCGAGCCCTTCTCGTTGAGCACACGCTGGTAGCCCACCGCCATCGCCGACTCACCCTCGCTGTAGCCCACGCCCGCACCCAGGCGGTTGTAGGTGGCCAGGCCGGCGGTGTTCATCGCCATCGCGGTCTGCGCGCTGCTCATCGCCGCCATGCGGTTGAAGCGCTTGTCCATCTTGTCCAGGCGACGCTCGAAGGTGCTGATCGCGCCATCGGTGTACTCGTTGGCACGGGCCAGCATCTTCTCCAGTTCAGCGGTATCGACCTGGGGCTTCGGGGTGTCCTCCTTCGTCTTCGGCTGCGGTGCAGGTTTCTCACCCTCGCCGACCGACGCCACCTGCTGGCCGCCTTCGGCCTGCGGCACCGGCGCTTCCGGCTCCGGCACCGAAGCCACCGCCATTGCCTGCGACTGCGGCGCATCGATGCGCTGCTCCAGCCCGTCCATGCGGCCGTTGAGCTGCTGCTGCATCGAGTGCAGCTGGCCGCCATTGACTGCATCGCGGCTGCCGGCCGCAATCAGGCCATTGGCCACGTTGGAAATGACCATGCCGTGGGTTCCGGCCAGGGTGAGCTGGTTGAGACCGTCGGCGCGGACGGAGGGCGTGTCCTGGAACACGCTGCGCAGCTGCGACTCGACCTGGTTCACGCGCGAGCGGTTGCTGACCACTGCGCCGTCGAGTGCTTCCAATGCACCATTGAGCGTGGACTGGGACTGGCCCTGCACGGTGAAGCTGGGGCCGACGATGTTGCCGTTGGCATCGACTTCACCGCCGAGCGCGGACAGCGCACCGCGCAGCTGGCCGACGGTGGCGGCGTTGTGGTTGGCGGTGCCGTTGGCGATGTTTACGAGACGGCGCTTGATCCCAACACCACCAAATGACGCGACTCCCTCTTCATCTGCTTGGGAGCCATTTCCAAGTGCTAGCGAGCCGTGCGCCCCGCTTCCGACTCTTGCGCCAGCACCAATTGCGACACCCTCATTCGCGCCGCCCGCGTCTCCGCCGACCTGTGCACCGACTCCCATTGCGAATCCATTCGCAGAATCCACAGAGACAGTCGCCGCTCTACCAATTGCGGTCGAGTTCTTTCCCATGGCCCCCGCAAACGTCCCTACCGCAGTTCCTCCCTCTAGGCCCGTCTTCGCCGAATTTCCCAACGCAACGCCTGCCACACCCGCTTCCGCGCGTTCACTGAAGGGCGCTGACCCGATACTCACAGACTGTGCGACGTCCTCAAGTTCCGAGACTCGGCTGTTGGTCCCATAGAGCTGACTGCCGCGCACGACGTCCGAGCTGTCAGCCGACAGCTTCGCCTCCGCCACGCCAGTCAAACGCGCACCACCGAAATCAATCGGACCGCTCGCATCCAATCCACGCATCGCCTGCTGCCCCGTCTCCCTCTCCTTGCGCATCGCCTCCAGATCATTCCGATTCTGCGAGATCTTCTGCTCTGCAGCGTACAACTGGCTGCCAGTCACGGCATCACGGCTTCCTGGCGCTACCCGACCGTCAGCCAAGTTGGTCAGCACCATGCCGTTCGCGCCACTGAGCGCGATCTGGTTCATGCCATCGGCACGGGCCGACGGCGAGTCCTGGAAGATGGAGCTGAGTTGATCTTCCACCTTGTCCGCGCGGCGGCCTGCGGTGATGACGGCGCCATCAAGCGCCATCAGTGCGTCTTCGACCGTGTTCTGCGTTCCAGCCTGCACCGAGTAAGTTGGGGCGATGATATTGCCGCTGGCATCCATGCCTGCGCCAGCGCCGAGGGTGACGAGTGCGTCCTTGAGCTGAGAAACCGTGATCGCGTTGTGGTCGGCGGTGCCACGAGAGACATTCACGAGCCGACGTCCCACACCAGAGGCCCCAAAGGACGCGGTCCCCGCTTCGGTAGCTTCGGAACCCGCTCCAAGCGCAAGAGATTCATCAGCTGTTGCGGCAACCTTTGCACCAGATCCGATCGCGACGCCGTTGTTTGCGTGTACGTTCGATCCTGCTCCCATTGCAAATCCATTGGCTGCCCCCCCCGCGACAAGGGATGCGCGGCCAATCGCTACTCCATTTCTCCCAAGTGAAGTAGAGAAGGCACCTACTGCCGTTGCACCCTCAGCACCAGCCTTTGCAGAATCACCGATTGCGACGCCAGCCTGCCCGGCCACAGCATCCCTACTGAACGCATCCACTCCGACGCTTATGTACTTTCCTGCACTTTCCAAAGCCCCCAAGCGGACGTTTGTCGCAAATAGCTGACGGCCCGAAACACCATCGCTACTGCCTGCACTCAAATCCCCATCCGATACACCATTAATTCTTCTATTCTCATTCTTGTTGTTACGGACGTCCAAAAGCGTTCCGCTGTTCTCCTCACCTAGACGTACATTGCCGGTTGCCGACACCTGCCCCACCAGGCCACCCAGCGTCACCGCCTGAGCCAGTGCCTTGCCTGCTTCCACCTTGGCGGTGTCCGCAGCGGCCTGTGCCTTGGCGACATTCTCGTTGGTCGTGTTCAACTGCCTGCCGGTCACCGCTTCAGCACTGGACGTGCTCAGCGTGCCGTCGGCCACACCAGTCAGCTTTCGACTAGCATTCGCGCTATTGCGCACATCCAGCACCGTTCCGCTGTTCTTCTCACCCAGGCGGACATTGCCGGTTGCCGACACCTGCCCCACGAGGCCGCCCAGCGTCACCACCTGAGTCAGCGCCTTGCTCGCATCAGCTTTGGCCTCTCCCGCAGCGGTCTGTGCCTTGGCAACATTCTCATTGGTCGTGTTCAACTGCCTGCCGGTCACCGCTTCCGTGCTGGAGGTGCTCAGCGTGGCATCGGCCACACCGGTCACCTTGCGGTTGGCATTGGCACTGTTGCGGACATCCAGCGAGGTACCGCTGTTCTTCTCGCCCAAGCGGACACTGCTGGTGGACGAAGTCTGGCCGATCAGGCCGGTCACCGTGGTGACCTGGGCCAGCGCCTTGCTGGCATCAGCCTTGGCCGCATCCGCAGCGGTCTGCGCCTTGGTGACATTACCATTGGTCGTGTTGAGCTGGCGTCCGTTCACAGCGTCGGTGCTAGTCGTCGTCAGCGCGCCATCGGACACGCCGCTCACCTTGCGCGTGGCCAGCACCGCGTTGCGCATGCTGACTTCCGAGCCGGTGTTGCTGTTGGCGATGCGTACGATGCCGCCTGCGGAATCCTGCTTGATCATGCCGTCAACCCGCTCGTTCATGGCATGCAGCTGCTTACCGGTGACCGCATCGGTGCTGGAGGCGGTGACACGACCATCGGCCACGTTCACGATGCGACGGCGCACCGAGGCGCTGCCTACCGACACCGTATTGGCTTCCGTGGCCACCGAGCGGACACCCAGGGCTACAGCGCCCTGTGCGGACACAGACGCCGCATAGCCCAGCGCAACGCCGTCGATGTACGCGCGCGTATCGCCGCCGATGGCGATGGCACCGGTGTAGCCCAGGCTTCCCGCACGGGCACCGCCACCGATGGCGACACCACCCGTGCCTGCACCGGTGTCGACCATTGCCTTGGCACCAAGCGCCACCCCACCAGCACCGTTTGCGATCGTGCTCGCGCCCAGGGCAACTGCGTCCTCCTGCTGCGCCACGGAACTCAACCCCAGGGCGATGGCATTTGTACGGCTGGCAGACGCCTTTGCACCAACCGCCATCGAACCCGCGGCCGAAGTGCTGGAGTTGGCACCGAGCGCAAGGGCATCCACGCCACGCGACGACGAGCCGCTGCCGAGTGCGATGGCATTTGCTGCCCTGGCCTCTGCCTTGTTCCCCAAGGCAGTGGCACCAATGTAGGCGGCATAGGCATTGGCACCAACGGCCACGTTGTGGCCGCCATCAGCGGTGGTTCTGGCGTTGTAGCCCACCGCCACGCTATCCACGGCATAGGTGCTTGCCTTGAATCCGAAGGCAGCGCTGTTCTGACCGTTGATCCGGGCACCAATGCCAAATGCGGTGGTGTTGTCGCCTTTCATGTTCACGCCTGCACCGTAGCCAAGCGAGTTCAGGCCGTTGGTCAGTGCATAGCCGACGAACATGGTGTCGTCATAGCGGCCAGCAATGGGCGAGCAGGAAACAAACTCGCCATTTCCCAGATTGAAGGGATCGCACCCAATGTAGTAACGGGTCTTGGCGTGCGCATCCCCGCCCGCCAACAGCAGCGCGACCATCAGCAGTCCACCGGCGCCGGTTGCGCGGCTCGATTTCCTGCCACAGGGCCTGGTCAACTCGCTGGCCACCTCCCAGCAGCCTTTGGCGTGATTCCAGATACGACGATAGATTCGATTCATGTGTTTCTCCTTAACAGGACAAGGAAAGTGAGGCCCCGTTCCGGGCACGGGGCGGGCAAAGTGCGGGCTCAGGTCGCCGTCGGTTCGATCGTCCGCACGTGTTCGCGATAGCCATCGCGGGTGAGCCGGTAACGCAGTTGCAGCGAGTTGCCCGGCTGAAGCTGGAACGGCAGCGTCAGTGCGGCATCGGGATAGAGGCTGTGCGACACGGGGTGTGGCGTGCAGGTGCCCGCGGCCGTGCACTCCTCGGCACCGATGATTCCCACGCGCAGCGTGCCGGTGTTGTGCAGCGTGTTGTCCTGGAGGCGCAGGTCCACCACACCGTCGTCGGGGGTGACGTTGACCAGCGCCCCCCAGACCAGGCTGACGCCGATGTTTGCCTGTGCGCCTTCGCCGTCTTCGAGGGGAGCGTCATCCGGCCCGCGCACGCCTTCGAAGTAGAGGCGGTAGGCCGTTTCCTTCTGGACCTGCTGCAGCGGAATCACCCGAATCAGCCGGTTGCCGCCGCCGGAAAGTGCGAACTTGCCGGGGGTGATGGCAATCGCCGCATCCGAGGCTTCCATCTCCTGTTCTTCTTCGGCAGGCGTGGCAGGATTGACGATGCGCCGCAGGCGGGTCTGCACGTACTGCGGAATGGTCGACTGCGAGTACACGCGGATATGGGTGCCGCGCTTGGCATCCACCGCTGCGCGCATCGGGTGGATGGATAGATTGGCGTATGCCGGCAGTGCAAGCAGGGCGCTCACCGGCAGCAGGCAGAACAGCAGCTTCTTCATGGCAGGCTCCTCGGGATCAGGGTTTGGCAGTGGGGACATCGAGCACCACGGTCAGCTCGCCCTCGTACAGGCCGGGGCGCTGGCTGGCGATAGGGGTAGGCGGTGTTTCCAGGGTCAGCGGCGTGGGCACGCAGTACACCGGCTGGCTGATGCCCGGCAGCATCACCAGCCGCAGCTGTGCGCTGTCGATGCCGCGCAGCTGCTGCTTGACGTTGTGCTTCATCGCCAGGCGGTGGCCGCCGTAGTCCAGGTGGACGCGGTAGTCCAGGCGCTGGCTGGCATCGCTGCCGCCATCGCGGTGCCAGAGCGAGAAGTCCGACCCTGCAGGTGGGCGTGGACCGCTGTCGCGAACCGTGACGTCGAGGTATTCGCTCTGCGAACCCAGGCCGTCGTACAGGCACATATCCAGCTGTTTCCTGCCACCCACCACCTTCTGGATGGGGTCGTAGCGCAGATCGAGATTGACCAGCGGCGCGACGGTGTCGAAGGTCGGGAAGTAGATCGAGATCGCGTCGTAGTCGGTGACGGTGAAATCGAAGTTGAAGGTGGCTGTGGCGACGGGTGCTGCGGCGGGGTCGGCCTTGATGTTCAGGCGCATCGTGGCCTTCCAGTGGCCTGCGACAAGCTTTGCGATCTCGCTTGCAGGAATATCCAGTTTTGCGCCGGTTCCAAGTGGCTGGTCGACCGTACAGATGAACCATGATGCGGCGTGCAGCATTCGACGCGTGCCAATGTCCTCCCAGAAATCGAGTCCGCAAGCACGCCCAGACATCGCCCTCTGCAGGTAGCCGAGTACGCGAATCTCCGCACGCAATCCTGTCCGCTCCTCAACGAGCTCCAAACCGATCTCGGTCACTCCTGGAACCTGGGTCAAAGAACCCTCCGTCGGGCACCGACCGAATTCACTGTCAGAAGCAGACTCACAAACCACATGGATCTGCCCATACTTCAGCGCCAGGTCGTGACTGAATCCCAACACCGTCCGCGGCGCCCACAACTCCACATCACCGGGTACCGCCGAGCGATCCCAGCTCATCACGATGTCCCGGCTCTGGTCGGCCGGATGCGTTTCTGGCGGCCACTGCGCCCACGCCCGCGGCATCACCAGCACCAGCGCACACACCAGCATCAACACGAACATCCAACGCCGGTTCATGGCGTACCTCCTGCAGCAGCGGTCCGGGGCGTGGCGGCAATCAACGCGCGTTCCTGCAGCAGGCGGGTCACGCGGGCCTGCTGGCGGATCTCGGCCGGCAGCTGGGCCACGGCCAGCGGCTCGCAGTGCACGGCACCGACCAGCAGCACCACCTGGCGGCGCTCGCGCACCTGCAGCGGGCAGTGCAGCAGGCGGTCGTCCTGCAGCAGGTACAGCGTCGTTTCGCGACGCGGGAAATCGGCGACGAAGCCGCCGTTGGCGCTGGTGCCGGGCACCGGCGCGTTGAGAATGCGGGCGCCGCCCAGCGGCGCACCGGCCAGGTCACGGGCATGGCCGATGAAGGTGTAAGTCACTTCGATCGGCACCGGCATGCGCATCAGCTTGCCGGGCGTGAGGAACATCGGTCGTGCACCGCCCACGCCGGTCACGCGGATGGCGGCGATGCTGTCCAGCGTGCTGGCGTCCTGCACTTCGGCACGTTGCGATTGATAGGCCGGTAGTGGCAGCAACCGGCGTTCACCGATCTGCAGGCGTTGCCTGCGCAGCCCGCCCACCTGCAGTTCGGCGGCCACGCCGCGCAGGTCGGCGTCATCGGTATCGGCCACCTGCACGGCAAGGCCGGCATCGGCGCCGTTGGCACCGCTCCAGTAGAAGCCGCGACGGCCGAGCGCGAAGCCGGAACTGTGTGCGCCGCTGTAGCCGGTTTCGCTGCGGCCACGCTGCTGGTAGCGCGCCACGCTGGCGCTGGTGTGGCCGACGCCATTCTGCAGCTGGCCACCCAGTGAAGCGCTGTAGCGCTCGTTGTTGTTGGCGCGCAGCTCGCCGGACAGCTCGCGGTACTGTGTATCCAGTTCCTGGCGCAGGCTCTGGCCAACGCTGTAGTCGATCGCCGGGCGCTGATGCTGCGGCTGGCGCACATCCACGGCATAGCGGCGCTGCCCATCACCGGCAGCGCCGCGGTGCCGACGGCTCAGGCTGAGGTTGACGTAGATGCCACGGTCGCGCTCGGTACTGCCACGCACGCTGTCGGTGCTGTTCTGCCGCCACACGCCCACGCGCGTGGAGACACTGAAATCCTGCCAACGGTGGCTGCGGCTGAAGCTGGCCTGCCAGGTGCGGCTGAGCAGCGGCTCGCGGCGCGGTTCCAACGGCCCCGGCGGCAACAACGGCTCAAGCCCGAACAACGGATCCTGCTCGAACGCCGGTCGGTGCCAGCCGGTGCGCCAGGTCTGGCGCCGGGTGTAGCCCACGTAAACATTGCCGCCCGCCAGCGGCAGCGACATCGAACCACTGAGCGCGTTGGTGCACCCCAACTGGTCGCGCGCCTCGGCCTCGAACTGGCAGGCCTTGCCACGCATGCGCTGCTGGTAGAGGTTCCACGACGCCGTGCGCCGGTACGACAGCTGGTGCTGCTGCCCATTGCTGCCGTCGCTGCCGCGCATGCCGCTGAAGGTGACGCGGACTTCCTGCGTGGCCATCACCCGGCGCAGGTCCAGGCGCAGCTCACCGTAGCGGTGCCCGCCGAACGTGGCGGCACCGGCGGTCATGGCCGCGTCGCGGCCCAGCGGCACGCGCACGCCGGCCATCGCGATGCGCTCGCCATCGAAAGCATCGCTGCGGCGTTCGTTGCGGTGGCCACCCTGCACGAACCATTGCCACTGGCTGTTGGTCCAGTCGCCGCCCTTGTCGAAGGGCGCCTCCTCGGTGCGCACCAGCACACCGTCCTCGTAGATGCGCATGCGGACCAGGTAGTTGCCGAACGGGAAATTGCGGGTGTCGATCTGGTTGATGCCGGCCTGCAGGTAGAAGGTCTGCAGCAGGCGCTCGCCATCGAATACGTCCACCCGCGCATCGCGCGCCAGCAGCACGGTCAGCGGGCTGGCCTGCACCGCCGCGTCGGTGTCCACATAGGCCTGGGTGGTACCCAGGCGTGCGCCCTGGAAGCGGTCCAGCGGCAGCATGCTGAAGCTGAAGGTGCCGCCCTGCGGGCTGGACAGGTTGCGGCGGTCCATGCGCCCGGCCTGCAGGTAGTGCGCCGGCCCCAGGTCGTGGCGGTAATAGACGTTGTCGAACTGGAAATCGTCGTCGCTGTGGCTGCGATAGCGCTGCTGGTTGTAGTACCACTCGGCCGACAGGTGGCCGCGTTCGAACAGGCCCAGCGTGCCGACGCCGCGTGCCGACAGCGACTGGTAGTCACGGCCACCACTGAGGTTGAGCGTCTGCTGATGCAGGAACGCGTTCTCGGCATTGGCGGTGACCGTGTGGAAACGCTCGGCGGCAGGCTTGCCGGGAATCCACTGGCGCGCCACGAACAAGCGCACCGCGCCCTCGCCTTCGTCATACAGCGCGCGCACCTCGTCGGGAGCTTCCGGCGGATCGATGTAGCCGCAGCCGGCACTGGCACCACCGAAGCGGCAGGCCAGATGGCTGTTGCGCGGCAGCGGCTGCGACAGCGCAGGCAGCAGGGCGGCCTGCGCCTCGGCAGGCAGGTCCAGTGACTGCAGCACGCGCGCGGGATCTTCCAGCTGCACGTGCTCCAGGGTCACGCGCACCGGCGACAGCCCGGCCGAGCGGCCGAACAGCTGGATGTCGAGTTGTTCGGTCTGGCCTTCGACCAGATCTTCAAAACCGGGCGGGACGCCGCGCGCGGCCGCCAGCGGAGTGGACAACGCCAGGGCGAGCGCGACCGCCAGCCGGGTGACGGCGGGGGCGTGTAGGGTCATGGGGGCACCGCTGCAAGCGGCCGGCCCGGGATGCGGGCCGGCGCGGGGGATTACGGCGTAGCCGCCTTCTGGTTCAGCACGACGTTGACCAGGCCGCTGTACGCGCCCTTGGTGAGGATCGGCGCCGGCGTGGTCTGTGCGATGGTCAGCGGCATCGAGATCGAGGCGCCCGGGGTCGAGCCCGCACCGTTGAACAGGTCAGTTGCCTTGTACTCGATGGCGGCTGCACCCAGCGCGCGGTTGTTCAGGCTGATGGTCATCGGCACGGTCACGGTGCCGGTCTCGTTGGCCAGGAAGAAGCTGCCATCGATACGCGCTTCGATATCCGCCTTGTCATCGTTGGAATGGATACGCACGCGCTGCGTGTTCGGAATCAGGCCACGCAGCGGATCGTGGGTCAGGGTGACCATGTCCGGCAGCGGGGTGCCGTCATCGCGCAGCAGCGCCAGGGTCGGGTCGACGTCGGCGTAGACGGAGATCTTGGTTTCCACGGCGTGCGCGGACAGCGAAGCAGTGGCCAGCGCTGCAGCGAGCGCGGCCTTCTTGATAATGGCGTGCATGGGTGTCTCTCTCGGACAGGGGGAATATGAAAGCCCCCCTCCCCTAAGGAGAAAGGGAGGGAGGCGCCGCCCGCAGAGGTGGTTGCGGGCGACGGAGAGAATGTTAGGAATCCATTGCCATGCAGGCCATTCAAGCATTCCTAAAACGTTGGAGGTTAAGGAGGATTCTTGAAGGCGCTCAATGTTTGAGGGTTATGCAAACTCCCTCACTGCTTGAATGCAATAAACCTCATTGCCTTGGGTTTGTAGAGTCGGCTGTTAGTCGACTGCTCTTCCGATACTGCGCGAAGCACACACGCTGCGCGCGTGAGTCGAGTACGGCTCGACTCTACAGCGGGTCATCCACGCATGGCGTGGATCTGCTGGATGGCATCAGGCCGCCCTTCGGCGGCCTGATGAGACATCGCGTTGGCGCACGATCAGAAGAAGATCGCGTACAGGATCAGCAGCGGAATCGGTACGCCCAACAACCAGAGCAGAATCATTTTCATTGCAGGTCTCCTTGCGTGGAAGGCGGGTTACAGATCGCGGCGGCGGCCGCCCCAGGTGGCGCTGAGGCTGGCGAAGAACGCACCGATCAGCAGGGTGATGAACAGCCACAACGCGGCATAGGCGGTCGCCTTTCGGGCATCGTCGGCGGCCTGCTTGGCGGTGTTCCTGGCCTTCTCCAGCGCCGCACGCATGCGCGTCTGCACATCGGTCACGCGCGCCTGCGCTTCGGCCGGGCTCATGCCGGTTTCGCGCGCGATCAGCTGCGCCAGGTACTGGGTGTCGGCCGGATCCAGGCCATCGCCCTGCAGGCTGTTGACGATGATGCGGTTCACTTCGGCACGCACTTCGCGGCGGTCACCCATCGGGCCATTACCCGGCATCGGGCGCGGCGGCAGGCCTACGCGCACATCGCGCGGCCCGACGCTTGCAGCCGGCGGCGGTGGGGCCGGATCTGTCGCCGCCACGCCGGACGCTGCATCAGGCGCGCCCGGGGCCGGCGGCGCGCCTGCAGCTGCCGGACCCGCATCGGTAGCGTTGCGGAACAATGAATCCACCCAGTAGTTGAGGTCGCCTTCCGGGGCCGCCGCGGCAGTGCTGCCCGCGCCCGCGGCAGCAACGCCGGCCGTGGATGCGGCAACGCCCGCGGCGGCACCGGCCACCTTTGCGCCGGCGCCCAGCACGCCACCGATTGCCGATGTGAGCAAGCCCGCGGTCAGCAGCGTGGCGACGGCCCACGACACGAAGCCATGCGCGGTATCGCGGAAATAGGTTTCATCGCCATGGATCTGCGTCCACTTGGTACGCAGGCGGCCCGCCAGATAGCCACCCAGGCCGGACGCGGCCAATGCGGTGAAGGTGAGCCAGATGATGCTGGACCAACCGAAGGTCTCTTTGCTGACGCCTTCGAACGACCATGGCGACACCGACGACAGGCCGAGGCCAACACCGAGGATCAGCAGGATGAGGGAGAGTGCAGCGGCAGCGGTGGCGCCAGCGAAGATCGCGCCCCAGGAAACGGCGCTTTCGCTGGGAGGGGCGACGATCGGGGCGGTGACGACGGCGGCGACGTCAGGGCCGAGCGGTCCGCGCTCGGGTGGGTCGAATCGGGTACTCATCGGGATGGACGCTCCATTTCAGGTGCTGCGGATGCAGCTGGCGTCCTGAGGCTGCGCGAGCGCTTGTGAAGCTGGCGAGACCCTTGAATCACGCGGTCTTGGCACGATGAAGCGCGTGCCAACCAAGGTTGGCACCTACCGAAGGCGGGTGCGGCGGTAGATCCGCGCCATGCGTGGATGGGAAAGCGTGCCAACCAAGGTTGGCACCTACCGAAGGCGGTTGCGGTGGTAGATCCGCGCCGTGCGTGGATGATTTTTCGCGGGCGCCGAAATCGTGCGGACCAACGGTCCGCACCCACCAGGTCCGCTCAAAAAAAAACGCCCCGCGGATGCGGGGCGTTCTCGGCACAACCTACGCGGGGCGATCAGCCCTGGTAGTCGCGCACGTCGCTGCCGGTGTAGACCTGGCGCGGACGGCCGATCTTCATTTCCGGATCAACCTGCTGTTCCAGCCAATGCGAGACCCAGCCGGAGGTACGGCCCAGGGCGAACATGACGGTGAACATTTCGGTCGGGATCTGCAGCGCCTTGTAGATGATGCCGCTGTAGAAATCGACGTTCGGGTACAGCTTGCGGGCGACGAAGTACTCGTCCTGCAGGGCGGCCTGTTCCAGCTTCACGGCCACGTCCAGCAGCGGATCCTGCACGCCCAGCTGCTTGAGCACCTTGCTGGTCATCTCGCCGATGACCTTGGCGCGCGGGTCGAAGTTCTTGTAGACGCGGTGGCCGAAGCCCATCAGGCGGAAGCCGGAGGTCTTGTCCTTGGCCTTGACCACGGCGGACTCGACGTTGTCGGCGCTGCCGATTTCTTCCAGCATCTTCAGCACGGCTTCGTTGGCACCACCGTGGGCCGGACCCCACAGCGCTGTGACACCCGCAGCAACCGACGCGTACGGGTTGGCACCGGTCGAACCGACCAGACGCACCGTCGAGGTCGAGGCGTTCTGCTCGTGGTCGGCGTGCAGGATGAACAGCAGGTCCAGCGCCTTCACCACGTCCGGGTTCAGGTCGTACTGGCCGTCAGCCGACTCGAAGGTCTGCTTCAGGAAGCGGCTGACGTAGTCCAGCGAGGTGTCCGGCTTGTTGGCCGGCAGGCCCTTGCCATGGCGGTAGATCAGCGCCGACAGGGTCGGCACCTTGGCGATCAGGCGCACGGCGGCCTGGCGGCGCTGTTCGGCGTCGGACAGGTCCAGCGAGTCGTGGTAGATGGCCGACAGCTGCGCGATTGCAGCGGCCAGGATGGCCATCGGATGGGCATCCTTGGCGAAGCTGCCGATCAGGGTGTTGATCGACTCATCGACGTTGGCTTCGGCGGTCAGCTCATCGGTGAAGGCCTTCAGCTGCTCGGCGCTCGGGCGCTCGCCGTTGATCAGCAGGTAGGCCACTTCGACGTAGCTCGACTTTTCCGACAGCTGTTCGATCGGGTAGCCGCGGTACAGCAGCACGCCCTTGTCGCCGTCGATGTAGGTGATGGCGGACTTGCAGCTGGCCGTCGCGGTGAAGCCGGAATCGTAGGTGAAGAACCCCGTTTCCTTGGTCAGCTTCGCGATGTCGACGCAGTCGTTGCCAAGGGTGGGTTTGATGACGGGCAGAACGACCGACTTGTCGCCGGCGTTGAGCGTGACCTGATCAAGATCGGACACTGTGTGCGCTCCTTCATGGGAAGGCGCCTGCCCAAGCGCATTGGTCAGGCACGTGAATGACGTCCTCGGCCTGTGCCGGGGATCAGGTCATTATCGCACAGCAGCATTTGCCCGGCGCTAGACAGAAGTCGTATACGACAGGCAGCCAGACACCGGCCATTGAGCGGCCCGGATCGGCAAAAGCGTTGTCACACGAACGCAGTGTTCCGCCCATCCAAACGCCCGTTGGGTTGGCGTTGGGGAAAAACAAACGGCCGCGCAGAGCGCGGCCGTTGGTTCGAAGCTGGATCGACAGATCAGCGCGCGTAGCGCTTCTGGAACTTGTCGATACGGCCCGAGGTGTCGATGACCTTGTGCTTGCCCGTGTAGAACGGGTGCGAAGCCGAGGAAATTTCAACCTTGACCAGCGGGTATTCGTTGCCGTCTTCCCACTGGATGGTTTCCTTCGTCGCCATGGTCGAGCGGGTCAGGATCTTGAAATCGGAGGTGACGTCATGGAAGACGACGTCGCGGTAGTTCGGATGGATATCGGCCTTCATGGGCTCACACCGTAAATGGGCTGGTGGTCAAGAGCGGCATTATAAGCACCGGTTGCCGCCCGGGGCAACCGGTGCCGGTCAATCGACGTCAGTCCGCACCCAGGGCCTGGCGCACCAGGGCCTCGAAACGCTGCTGGTCGTAGGCCATCAGCAGATCGCAGTTGTCCGGCTGGCCGGTCTGGCGGTTCCAATCGACGATGGTGGCGCCGCGGCTGAACGTGCCGTTCAGCTCCACGTTCAGCGGGCGCGACTCGACCCGCAGCTGCCCTTCGGGGTTCAGCGCCCAGGCCATGGCCACCGCATCGGCGGTGTACCAGCGCCCGCCCTTGCTGTCTTCGGACAGGCCACGGGTCTTGCGCGAGATCAGTTCGTAGAAGCGGGCGCGATCGGAATCGGCCTGCAGCCACTTCTCGGCGTCCTGCAGCGGCAAGCCATGGGCGACGGTGGCCTCCCAGTCCGACACCAGCAGGTGCTTGAACGAGGTGAACACCACGTGCGCCGCTTCCGGGTCGAACGCAATGTTGAATTCGGCCGCCGGGGTGATGTTGCCGTGGCAGGTGACCGCGCCGCCCATCACCACGATGCGCTTGATGCGCTCGGGCAGGGTCGGGTCCAGCTTCAGTGCCAGGGCAAGGTTGGTCAGCGGGCCCAGCATCACCAGCATCAGTTCGCCGGCGTGCTCGTGCGACAGGCGCAGGATGGCCAGTGCGGCGTGTTCGGCTTCAGCCTGGCGGCTCGGCGGCGGCAGGTCCACGTCGCCGTAGCCGTCACGGCCATGCACGTGGGCAGCGTCAACGGAGGGATGCAGCAGCGGATCCGGGCTGCCGGCAAACACCGGTACGTCGGTGCGGCCGACGATGTCGCAGAGCTTGAGGGCGTTGCGGACGGTGTACTGCAGGCCGACGTTGCCGGCGGCGATGGTCAGGGCGACCACGTCATGCCGTTCGTCGGCAAAGGCCATCAGCAGGGCCAGGGCGTCGTCCACACCGGGGTCGGTGTCGATCAACAGGGGGATCTTGTGGGTCATCGTTGCCGTCTTCAGATCGGCAACGAAGTGTGGACCGGGATGATGACCGTTGCAAGTACGGGGGTTGGGGTTCGGCAGGGCTGCGCCCTGCACCCGCCGAATCAACGGCAAACGCCGAATCAACGGCAAAAGCTGGTTTCCTGAGGGATGGCGGGGTGGATCCGGTTGCGGGGGACGCTGCAAGTACGTCCATGTAAGCTCGGTCGCCGCATCCATGCGGCTCACGCCCCCGCAACCGGATCCACCCCGCCTTCGACAGATTTCCGCGGCTGTTGATGGGTGTCGACCTTGGTCGACACATCCATGCAATGCGTGGATGAACATGGAAATGATCCAAAGCGCTGTCTGTAGAGTCGAGCCTTGTCCGACTCCCGCGCGCAGCGCGAGGTAGATCCACGCCATGCGCGGATGAGCATCCCGGAAATGGGGTCAGAGCCCTTTGCTGCACAAAGGGATCCGACCCCTGGGTACTTACGCCGAGGCGTAACGCACGGCGGTGCCGATCCAGCGCTGCACCACACGATCGGCCAGCGTGGGTTGCTGGTCCAGCAGGCGCTCGGCCAGGTCATGCACGCCGGGCAGCAGGCCGGCGTCACGGGCCAGGTCGGCGATGCGGAAACCGGCCAGGCCGGTCTGCCGGGTACCCAGCAATTCACCGGGACCACGCAATTCCAGATCCTTCTCGGCAATGACGAAACCATCGTTGGTTTCGCGCATGGTCTGCAGGCGCTCGCGTGCCATCTGCGAAAGCGGTGCCTGGTACAGCAGCACGCAGCGCGATACCGCAGAACCACGGCCGACGCGGCCGCGCAGCTGGTGCAGCTGGGCCAGGCCCAGGCGCTCGGCGTTCTCGATCACCATCAGCGAGGCGTTCGGCACATCCACGCCCACTTCAATTACCGTGGTCGCCACCAGCAGGTCGATGTCGCCGGCCTTGAACGCCACCATCGTCGCCAGCTTTTCGGCGGCTTTCAGACGGCCATGCACCAGCCCCACGCGCACGCCCGGCAACAGCGCCTGCAGCGATTCGTAGGTGGCCTGCGCCGGGGTGGCATCCAGTTCTTCGCTTTCCTCGATGAGGGTGCACACCCAGTACACCTGCCGCCCTTCCTGGCAGGCCAGTGCGATGCGCTCGATCAGCTCGGGACGACGATCATTGTTGAGCGCGACGGTCTGCACCGGGGTACGGCCCGGCGGCAGTTCGTCGATGGCCGACAAATCCAGGTCCGCGTATTCGGACATCGCCAGCGTGCGCGGAATCGGCGTGGCGGTCATCACCAGCTGGTGTGGCACGCTGTTGCCGCCCGCGCCCTTGTCGCGCAGCGCCAAGCGCTGGTGCACGCCGAAGCGGTGCTGCTCGTCGACGATGGCGAGCGCCAGATCCTGGAACACCACCGCCTCCTGCATCAGCGCGTGGGTACCAACCACCACCTGCGCTTCGCCGCTGGCGACCTGCTCCATCACCTTGGCGCGCGCCTTGCCGGTGACTTTGCCGGCCAGCCAGGCGATGCGCACGCCGAGCGGTTCCAGCCAGCCGCGCAGGTTGTTGAGATGTTGTTCGGCCAGCAGCTCGGTGGGCGCAGCCAATGCAACCTGCTTGCCCTGCTCCACCGCCAGCATCGCCGCCAGCGCGGCGACCACGGTCTTGCCGGAGCCCACATCGCCCTGCACCAGCCGCAGCATCGGGCTGGGCCGCGCGAGGTCTTCGCGAATCTGCTTGAACACGCGCGCCTGCGCGCCGGTGAGCGCAAACGGCAGCTGCTTCAGCAGCGCCTTGGCCAGTTTGCCGGGGCCGGCCAGCGGCGGCGCATGGTGTGCCTGCAAGGCAATGCGCTGGCGACGCAGGCTGAGGTGGTGGGCCAGCAGCTCTTCCATCGCCAGGCGGCGCTGCGCCGGGTGGGTGCCGGCGGCCAGCGCGGCCAGATCGGCATCTGGTGGCGGCCGGTGCACGGTCAGCAGCGCGCTGCGCAGTGACGGCAGGCCGAGGCCATCGAGCCAGCCGCTGGGCAGCAGTTCCAGCGCGCTTTCCTCGGGCAGGCGGTCCAGCGCCTGGCCGATCAGCTTGCGCATGGTCATCGGACCGACGCCTTCGACGGTGGGATACACCGGGTCGAGGCGGTCGCCGAGTTCGGGATCGTCGTTGCGGCCGAGCACCTGGTAGCTGGGGTGGACGATTTCCAGGCCGAGCTGGCCCGGTTTGGGCGTGCCGAAGCAGCGCAGCCGGTTGCCGACCGCGAACTGGCCGACCTGCTGCTGGCGGAAGTGGAAGAAGCGCAGCACCAAAGTGCCCCGCCCTTCGTCTTCCACCGCCACTTTCAGCATCGGCCGGTAGCGCATGCCGCGCTCGACCGCGACCACCCGCCCTTCCACCTGCGCCGGTACGCCGTTGCGCAGGTCTTCGATGCGGGTCAGCCGGGTCCGGTCTTCATAGCGCAGCGGCAGATGAAGCCAGAGATCCTGCAGGGTGGCCAGGCCACGCGCCTGCAGTTTGGCGGCCACGGCCGGACCGACGCCCGCGAGCATCGCCAGGGATGCTTCGCCGGACGGTGACAGGACCGGGGTGACCGCCGCCTTGCGTGCCACGTGGCGGTCAGTCGATGACCATCACCGCGTCGACCTCGAAGTTGGCGCCCTTGGGCAGGCCGGAGACTTCGATGGTGGAACGGGCCGGGTACGGGGCCTGGAAGTAGTCCTGCATGACCGCGTTGACCTTGGCGAACTCGCCCAGATCGGTCAGGTACAGGCCCAGACGCACGACCTTGTCCAGCGAGCCGCCAGCGGCTTCGGCCACGGCCTTGAGGTTGTCGAAGGCGCGGCGGGCCTGTGCTTCGACGTCGCCGGCGCCGACGATGTCGCCGGTGGCCGGGTCGAGCGGGATCTGGCCGGAGAAGTACACGGTGTTGCCGGCGCGCACGGCCTGCGAGTACGGGCCGATGGCGGCGGGGGCCTTTTCGGTGTTGATGATCTGGCGGGACATGGGTCGCTCCGGTGCTTGGGGGAAAACAGAGCGGTGATTGTACCGGCTGGGGGTGCATCCACGCATGGCGTGGATCTACCGCACCGCTCCGGTAGTGCCGGCCGCTGGCCGGCAACCTCATGAACATAGGAAGCACCGCGAAGTTGCCGGCCAGCGGCCGGCACTACCGGTCCGCGCAGGACCTACTGGCGGCGTACCGACTGCACGACCGACAGGCGGCGCAGGCGGCGCATCACTTCGGCCAGGTGGTTGCGGTCGCGTACCTGGATGTTGAACGCCAGCACGGCGGCGTTGAAGTCGCGGTCCAGGTAGTCCACGCGCTCGATGTTGGAATGGCTCTGGGCGATGGCGGCGGCCAGCTGCGCCAGCACGCCGGTGCCGTTCTCCACTTCCACCACCAGCGAAGTGTCGTAGTCGCCGGAAACGGTAGTGTCCCAGCCGATCGGCACCCAGCGCTCGGGCGACTTGCGCAGCTCGGCCAGGTTCGGGCAGTCCATGCGGTGCACCACGATGCCCTTGCCGGCGGTGTGGTAGCCCATGATCTCGTCACCGGGAATCGGCTGGCAGCAGCCGGCGAAGGTGACCACGCCGCGCTCGCTGCCGTTGATCAGGATCTTTTCCTGCGAATGGTGGCGCGAATGCGGGCCGCCACGCAGTTCGGCGTAGGCCATCAGCGCCTGCGCGGCCTGGGTCGGCATCCAGTTGCCCAGCGCGACCTCGGCCAGCAGCGCCTCCAGGCGCGGGAAACGATGCTCGGCCAGGAACGCATCCAGGCGCCCCTTCGGCAGCCGTTCCAGCGATGAATCCATCGCCTCCAGCGCACGGTCGAGCATGCGGTGGCCCAGCTGCACGGCATCTTCGTGTTCCAGCTGCTTGAGCTGGTGGCGGATGGCAGTGCGCGCCTTGCTGGTGACCACGAATTCCAGCCACTGCGGTTTCGGCGTGGCCGAGCGTGCGGTGATGATCTCCACCGACTGCCCCGACACCAGCTTGGTGCGCAGTGGCACCAGTTTCTTGTCCACGCGCGAGGCCACCGCCATGTTGCCGACATCGGTATGCACGGCGTAGGCGAAATCGAGCGCGGTGGAATTGCGCGGCAGGGCCAGGATCTTGCCCTTCGGGGTGAACAGGTAGACCTCGTCCGGGAACAGGTCGACCTTGACGTTGTCGAGGAACTCCAGCGAGGAGCCGGCAGCGCGCTGCGAGTCGATCAGCTCGACGATCCAGGCGTGGGCACGGCTCTGCGCGCTGTTGGGCGAATCGCCACCAAACTTGTAGGTCCAGTGCGCGGCCACGCCGCGCTCGGCGATCAGGTCCATTTCCTCGGTACGGATCTGCACTTCGATCGGCGAGCCATACGGCCCGAACAGCACGGTGTGCAGCGACTGGTAGCCGTTGGCCTTGGGAATGGCGATGAAGTCGCGGAAGCGGCCATCCAGCGGTTTGAAGGTGGCATGCACCGAACCCAGCGCGTGGTAACAGCTGGGCACGCTGCGCACGACCAGGCGGAAGCCGAACACGTCCATCACCTGGTCGAAGGATTTGTTCTCGTCGCGCATCTTGTTGTAGATGCTCCACGGGGTCTTGATGCGGCTGATCAGCCGATGCTCGATCCCCTCCTTGGCCAGGCGCTGCGACAGCTGCACTTCCACCTGCGCCATCGCCTCGCGGCGCACCACCGGCTGGCTGCGGATGTGTTTTTCAATGATGGCGTGGCGCCACGGGTAGAGCGCCTTGAAGCCGAGGTTCTGCAGCTCGCTCTTGACCAGGCTCATGCCCAGGCGCTGGGCGATGGGCGCGTAGATCTCCAGCGTCTCGCGGGCGATGCGGCCGCGCGCTTCGCGGCTCTGCGCGCCCAGCGTGCGCATGTTGTGCAGGCGGTCGGCCAGCTTGATCATGATCACGCGCAGGTCGCGCGACATCGCCAGCAGCATCTTGCGGAAGCTCTCGGCGGCCGCTTCCTGGCGGTCGCGGAACTTCAGCTTGTCCAGCTTGGTGACGCCGTCGACCAGTTCGGCCACGGCTTCGCCGAACTCGGCAGCCAGCGCCTCGCGGGTGAGCGGGGTGTCTTCGATGGTGTCGTGCAGGATCGCGGCGATCAGCGCTTCCACGTCCAGGCCGAGCTCGGCCAGCACCTGGGCCACGGCCACCGGATGGGTGATATAGGGCTCACCCGACTTGCGCGTCTGCCCAGCGTGCGCGGAGGCACCGACTTCCCAGGCACGGCGCAGCAGCGGCAGCTGTTCCGGCGGCAGGTAATGGGCGGCGCGTTCAAGCTGGAGGACGTAGTCGGGTACGGCGGCAGCGGGGGCTGCGGCGACCTTGGCAGTGGGGCCTGGGTTCATGCCCGAAGCCTATTCCAGCGCGACGTTTACGGCAAATCCTGAATGCGAAACAGCCCGCACGGGGCGGGCTGTTCGGCGATCCAGCAATGACGTTGATCGATGCGATCAATCGTCGTTCTTGGACATGTCTTCGTCGGCGACCACTTCGGCGGCAGCCCACTCCAGCGCTTCGCGCTCGGCGCGCTCACGCTCGGCCTTCTCGACTTCGTCGATCAGCGCGTTGTCGATCTTGCGGGCGGCGATTTCGCGCAGCGCCAGCACGGTCGGCTTGTCCTCGGTCTCGCTGTTGTCCAGCGTGGCCTGCACGCCGTTGGCGAGCTGGCGGGCACGCTTGGAAGCCATCATGACCAGTTCGAAACGGTTGTTAACGACTTCCAGGCAATCTTCTACGGTGATGCGGGCCATACGGGCTCCCGGCGACCGGTCGGCCGCTCAGTCGAATGAGGGAAAGGGGACGGAGTGTACTGGCAGGGGCTGGACAAAATCAAGCCAACCCCCACCCGATTCTTTTGGAATCAGTCAGTTGCACCCGGATCGGGGGTCAGCAGGGCCTGGATCAGGCCGGCGTGGCGGACCTTCTGGGCCTCCCGGCGCAGGCGGCTGGCGGTGAAGATGGCGCACAGCTCGTCCACGGCGGTGTCGAACACCTCGTTGACGATGACGTAGTCGAACTCGTTGAAGTGCAGCATTTCATCGCGTGCCGCGCCCAGGCGCTGGGCGATGACCGCCTCGCTGTCCTGGCCGCGCTTGCGCATGCGGTCCTGCAGGGCCTGCTTGGACGGCGGCAGGATGAACACGGTGACCGTGCCCGGCACCAGCTGGCGCACCTGCTGCGCACCCTGCCAGTCGATTTCCAGCAGCACGTCCTGGCCGGCGGCCAGCTGCGGCTCCACCGACTGGCGGGCAGTGCCCTTCCAGTCGCCGTGCACCCAGGCGTGTTCGAAGAAGTCGCCGGCGGCGATCATCTGCTCGAACTTCTCCGCAGAGACGAAATGGTAGTGCTGGCCGTTCACTTCACCCGGGCGCATCGCGCGCGAGGTGAAGGAGATCGACAGGGCGATCTGCGGGTCACGCGCCAGGGTGGCATTGACGATGCTGCTCTTGCCGGCACCGGACGGGGCGGCAACGATGTACAGCGTGCCGCGCGCAACGGCGTCCGACGGCTTCGACGGGGCGCTCATGCGGGGGATCCAACGGGTTGATTTCGCAAAATTTTTCCTCGGTGTTCCAGATCCGGCGCGGAGGATCGCGCCAGGACGGCGGGGGCTGCGCGGAACATCCTGGAACCAGGCCCGGCAGACGCTTTCCCCGGGGGGCGGGCACGCAACTTTACCAGAGCGGCCCCGTTGCGCGCCCGTCTGGCGGGCGCCGGGCCTTGTGCCACATGGGCGTACGGGGCCTGTGCTATAACCGGGCCGTACCCAACGACAGCCCGGAGGCCTGCGCCTCCCCGCCATCCCAGGAGAACGGCATGCCATCGATGAGCCGCCGCCAGTTCCTGAAAGTGACCGGGACAACCCTGGTCGGCTCCAGCCTGGCATTGATGGGCTTCGCGCCCGGCATCGCGCTCGCGGAGGTCAGGCAGTACAAGCTGACCCGCGCGACCGAGACCCGCAACACCTGTACCTACTGTTCGGTGGCCTGCGGCATCCTGATGTACAGCCTCGGCGATGGTGCCAAGAACGCCGAGCCGAGCATCTTCCATATCGAAGGCGACCCGGACCATCCGGTGAACCGCGGCACGCTGTGCCCGAAGGGCGCCGGCCTGGCCGACATCATCCACAGCAAGTCGCGCCTGCTCTACCCCGAGTACCGCGCGCCGGGCTCGAACGAGTGGAAGCGGCTGAGCTGGGACGATGCGCTGGACCGCATCGCGCGGCTGATGAAGGAAGACCGCGATGCCAACTTCGTGCAGAAGAACGAGGCCGGGCAGACGGTCAACCGCTGGCTGACCACCGGCATGCTGGCGGCCTCGGCCACCAGCAATGAAACCGCGGTGCTGACCCACAAGGTCGTGCGCTCCCTTGGCATGTTGGCATTCGACAACCAGGCACGTGTCTGACACGGCCCGACGGTGGCAGGTCTTGCCCCGACGCTAGGCCGTGGTGCGATGACGAATCACTGGGTCGACATCAAGAATGCCGACCTGATCCTGATCATGGGTGGCAACGCCGCCGAGGCGCACCCGTGCGGGTTCAAATGGGTGACCGAGGCCAAGGCACACAACAAGGCACGCCTGATCGTGGTCGATCCGCGCTTCAACCGCTCGGCCGCGGTGGCCGACGTGTACGCGCCGATCCGCACCGGTACCGACATCGTGTTCCTGGGGGGCCTGATCAACTACCTGTTGACCGAGGACCGCATCCAGCACGAGTACGTGCTGAACTACACCGACATGTCGTTCCTGGTGAAGGACGAGTTCGCCTTCAAGGACGGCCTGTATTCGGGCTACAACGAAGAGAAGCGCAGCTACGACCGCTCCAGCTGGGACTACGCCTACGGTGACGATGGCTTCGTGCGCAGCGACCCGACGCTGAAGGACCCGCGCTGCGTCTACAACCTGCTCAAGCAGCACTATGCGCGCTACACGGTGGAGATGGTCGAACGCATCTGCGGCACGCCGGCCAACAGCATCCGCCAGATCTGGGACATGATCGCGTCCACCGCCGGCAAGGACAAGGCGATGACCATCCTGTACGCGCTGGGCTGGACGCAGCACTCGATCGGCGCGCAGAACGTGCGTGCCGGCACCATGGTGCAGCTGCTGCTGGGCAACATCGGCGTGGCCGGTGGCGGCATGAACGCCTTGCGCGGGCATTCCAACATCCAGGGCCTGACCGACATCGGCCTGATGTCCGACCTGCTGCCCGGCTACCTGACCCTGCCGAAACAGGACGAGCAGGACTACGAGGCCTACATCGCCAAGCGCACGCAGAAGCCGCTGCGCGCCAACCAGATGTCGTTCTGGCAGAACTACCCGAAGTTCCACGTCAGCCTGATGAAATCGTGGTGGGGCGACGCCGCCACCGCCGACAACAACTGGTGTTTCGATTACCTGCCCAAGCTCGACAAGCCGTACGACATGTTGCAGGCGTACGAGCTGATGAACGAAGGCAAGATCCACGGCTACATCTGCCAAGGCTTCAATCCGCTGGCCTCGGCGCCGAACAAGGGCAAGCTGATCAGCGCGTTCTCCAAGCTGAAGTTCATGGTCAGCATGGACCCGCTGGAAACCGAGACCATCGCCTTCTGGCAGAACCACGGTGCGTTGAACGACGTCGACCCGAGCACGATCCAGACCGAAGTATTCCGCCTGCCGACCACCTCCTTCGCCGAGGAGAACGGCGCGGTGGTGAATTCCTCGCGCTGGCTGCAGTGGCACTGGAAGGGTGCCAACCCACCGGGAGAAGCGCGCAGCGACATCGAGATCATGTCCGAGCTGTTCCATCGCATCAAGGCGATGTACGAGAAGGACGGCGGGGCGTGGTGGGAGCCGGTGCGCGACCTGGCCTGGAACTACGCCAACCCTGAGGTACCCACGCCCGAAGAACTGGCGATGGAATACAACGGCAAGGCGCTGGCCGATGTGTTCGATCCGAAGGACCCAACCAAGCTGGTGCGCAAGGCCGGCGAGCAGCTGGCCGCATTCGGCGACCTGCGCGACGACGGCAGCACCGCCTCCGGCTGCTGGATCTACATCGGTGCCTGGGGCCCGACCGGCAACATGATGGCGCGGCGTGACAACAGCGACCCCACCGGCATCGGCAACACGCTGGGCTGGGCCTGGGCGTGGCCGGCCAATCGTCGCGTGATGTACAACCGCGCCTCGTGCGACGTCGCCGGAAAGCCATTTGATCCACGGCGCACGCTGCTGGCGTGGAACGGGAAAAACTGGGGCAGCGTGGACGTGCCCGACTTCAAGGCCGACGAAGATCCCGCCGGCGGAATGGGCCCGTTCATCATGAACCCGGAGGGCATCGCGCGCTTCTTCGCCAAGGCCGGCATGGCCGAAGGCCCGTTCCCGGAGCACTACGAACCGTTCGATACACCGCTGCGCAGCAACCCGCTCAGCCCCGGCCAGGCACTGACGCTGAACAACCCGGCCGCCCGCGTATTCGCCAGCGATCGCGCACAGATCGGTTCGCCGGACGAGTTCCCGCATGTGGCCACCACCTACCGCCTGACCGAGCATTTCCACTTCTGGACCAAGCACGGCAAGTTGAACGCCATCATCCAGCCCGAGCAGTTCGTCGAGATCGGCGCGGCGTTGGCCGACGAGCTGGGCATCAATAACGGCAGCCGCGTGCGGGTCAGTTCCAAGCGCGGCCACATCGAAGCGGTCGCCATGGTGACCAAGCGCATCAAGGCCCTGCAGATCGATGGCCGGACCGTGCACCAGGTGGGCGTGCCGATCCACTGGGGCTTCCTCGGTGCGGCCAAGCCCGGATACATCGCCAATACGCTGACCAACGCCATCGGTGACGGCAACTCGCAGACGCCCGAATCGAAGTGCATCCTGGTCAAGGTCGAGAAGGTGTAGGAGACACGCCATGTCACTGCAATCCCTGGACATCATCCGCCGCTCGGCCACCACCACGCCCTCGCCGGAGGCGCGTGGTGCGCACACCGGCCAGGTCGCCAAGCTGATCGATGTGAGCAAGTGCATCGGCTGCAAGGCCTGCCAGGTCGCCTGCATGGAGTGGAATGACCTGCGCGACGAAGTGGGCAGCTGCGTTGGCAGCTACGACAACCCGCCCGACCTGAGCGACCAGTCGTGGACGGTGATGAAGTTCCGCGAGTACGAGGACGAGAAGGGCAAGCTGGAGTGGCTGATCCGCAAGGAAGGCTGCATGCACTGCAGCGATCCGGGCTGCCTGAAGGCCTGTCCGTCGCCCGGCGCGATCATCCAGTACGCCAATGGCATCGTCGACTTCCAGGAAGAGAACTGCATCGGCTGCGGCTACTGCGTGACCGGTTGTCCGTTCGACGTGCCGCGCATCTCCAAGAAGGACCACAAGGCCTACAAGTGCACGCTGTGTTCGGACCGGGTGGCGGTGGGCCAGGAACCGGCCTGCGTGAAGACCTGCCCGACCGGCGCGATTACCTTCGGCAGCAAGCAGGCGATGACCGAGCACGCGGCCGGACGCGTGGAAGACCTGAAATCTCGCGGCTACGAGAACGCCGGCCTGTACGATCCGCAGGGCGTCGGCGGCACCCACGTGATGTACGTGCTGCAGCACGTGGACAAGCCGGAGCTGTATGCCGACCTGCCCAAGGACCCGCGCATCAGCCCGATGGTGGAGGTGTGGAAGGGCGTGGCCAAGCCGCTGGGCGTGCTGGCGATCGCCGCCACCGCCTTCGCCGGCTTCCTGCATTACATCGGCATCGGCCGCAACACGGTCAATGACGAGGAAGAAGAGGAAGCCGAGCACGAGGCGAAGAAGATCGAAGAGGAGCAGCGGCCATGAAGTACGCCCCGCACCCGCGCCAGATCATCCGCTACCGCGCACCGACCCGCATCAACCACTGGATCGTGGCGATCTGCTTCGTGCTGACCGCGCTGTCCGGGCTGGCGCTGTTCCACCCTGCCCTGTTCCCGTTGACCCAGCTGTTCGGTGGCGGCCCCTGGACGCGCATCCTGCATCCGTTCATCGGGCTGGCCATGGTGGTGGGCTTTGCGCTGCTGGCGTTCCGCATGTGGCGCGACAATCTGCCGACCGCCGACGATCGCGCATGGATGCGCGGCATGCGCGATGTACTGCGCAACGAGGATGAGAAGCTGCCGCCGGTGGGCCGTTTCAATGCCGGCCAGAAGCTGCTGTTCTGGGCCATCATCGGCTGCCTGTCGGCGCTGCTGCTGACCGGCTTCGTGATCTGGCGGCAGTACTTCAGCCACTTCTTCCCGATCGGGGTGATCCGCTTCTCGGTGCTGGCCCATGCGCTGTTCGGCTGGGTGCTGGTGTGCGCGATCGTGGTGCACATCTATGCGGCGATCTGGATCAAGGGCTCGGTGCGGGCGATGACCCAGGGCAAGGTGACCTATGGGTGGGCGTACAAGCACCACCGGCAGTGGTTCAGGGACATCCTGCGTGGACGTCGGGAAGAGGGTTAGCGGCAGGGCCTGCGGCCCTGCACCCGCAGAGGCAAGGTCAACGTCAACGTCAACGTCAAAAGCGGGCTTCCTGAGGGGTGGCGGAGTGGGTCCGGTTGCGGGGGACGCCGTCAACCCGTCCTTGGGGGCTTGGCCGCGGCATCCATGCCGCGGACACCCCCGCAACCGGACCCACTCCGCCTTCGACAGTTTCCCGCTGCTGTCGGAATGGCATGAGCTGCTCTTGGTGGGTGTCGACCTTGGTCGACACGATGAACATGGCAACGACCGAAACCGGTTTTTGTAGAGTCGAGCCGTGCTCGACTGCTTTGCTCGACTGCGTTGTTTGAACACGCTGGACGCCAGCGCCGACAACGGCGAGGATGGAGGCTGGTTCTTCTGGCTGGCCCTGCATGGCGCAACGCATCCTTGAACCCGGTGAGATCGAGACGCTCGCCTCGCGCGATGTGCCGCGCATCATCCTGCCCGATATCGAGTCACTGTTCGCTGAGCGCGCGACGCGCCTGCGCAGACTGGCCGCGCACAGTGCCATCGGCGGTTACCTGCAGCTGCTGGCGGCGTTGGCCGATGCACAGCAGGCGCTGCTGGATGAGCTGACACCGCAGCAGCGCGAGGCGCTGCAGTCGCAGGCGCGTGCGCAGCAGTCGAGTGCGGCGGCCGGTGCCGGCATGCCGTTGCGGCCGGCCAACACGCTTCAGCTGGATGGATGCTGGCGCGACTGGCTGCGCACGCTGTGCCAGCACTGTGCCGACGAAACGGGGCTGCCGCTGGAAACCCGACAGGAGCTGCAACGCGTCGCGGCTGCCGACGACGCCTGGCTGGATGCTCAGGCGCACGCGGTGCTGGAGCGCGATGACGCGCCGTCGGTGGATGCGGTCGCTGCGCTGCTGGTGATGAACGCACTGCAGGTTTACTGGGCGGTGCTCGCAGCCAGCTTCCGCCCTACCGACCTGAAGCCGCTGGCTGATGCGCCAGGGCTGTGCCCGCTGTGCGGCACGTTGCCGGTGACCAGCGTGGTGCAGGCGCGGCCACCCTATGCATCCTACCGTTACCTGTCGTGCTCGCTGTGCGCCTGCCAGTGGCACTACGTGCGCGTGCAGTGCAGCCAATGTGGTGCCGCCGGCAAGGACATCGCCTATCGCGCCCTGGCCGATGTGGACGGCGACAGCGGCGAGGCGGTGCGCGAGAGCGCGGTGCGTGCCGAGACCTGCGACCACTGCCACAGCTACCGCAAGATCCTGTATCTGGAAAAGGACCCGTCACTGGAGCCGGTGGCCGATGACCTCGGCACGCTGGCGCTGGATCTGCTGCTGGCCGAGGAAGGTTATGCGCGTGCCAGCCAGAATCCGCTGCTGTGGCAATCCGACGGCGACTGACCGATGCCAGCCACGCCCCCCACCCCGGCATCGGCCGCCACCCTGCCCTCACTGGACCGGGTGCTGCGCCTGCCTGCACTGGTGGCGCTGATCGAAGGCCACGGTCGAAACCGCATCACCCAGCTGCTGCGTTCGCACCTGCAGGTGCTGCGCGACCGTATCAGCGCCGGCCAGCTGTCGACCGCGCAGCTGCAGGAGGCGGTTGAGGGCCCGACGCTGGTGGCAGCGGTCGAGGCCGCACTGGCAGCCGATGCACGGCTGGACCTGCAACCGATGTTCAACCTGACCGGCACCGTACTGCATACCAACCTGGGTCGCGCATTGCTGCCCGAGGCCGCGGTGCAGACAGTCACCCGCGCGATGACCGCGCCGGTCGATCTGGAGTTCGACGTCATCCGTGGCCGTCGCGGCGACCGCGATGCGCGGGTACAGGCACTGATCTGCGAGCTGACCGGTGCCGAAGCCGCCACCGTGGTCAACAACAATGCGGCAGCGGTCCTGCTGCTGCTCAACAGCCTGGCCAACCGCCGCGACGTGGTGGTGTCGCGCGGCGAGCTGGTGGAGATCGGCGGCGCTTTCCGCATCCCGGATGTGATGCGCAGCGCGGGCGCTCGGCTGCTGGAAGTGGGTACCACCAACCGCACCCATGCGGCCGACTTCACCAACGCCATCGGCGCGCGCACAGCGCTGCTGATGGAGGTGCATGCCAGCAACTACGCGATCACCGGATTCACTGCCAAGGTCGACACGGCGGCGATGGCCACGATCGCGCACGAGCATGGCCTGCCGCTGGTGGTGGACCTGGGCAGTGGCAGCCTGTGCGATCTGGCCACGTTCGGCCTGCCGCACGAACCCACCGTGCAGGAAACGCTGACGGCCGGCGCCGATCTGGTTTCGTTCAGCGGCGACAAGCTGCTGGGTGGTCCGCAGGCCGGCATCATCGCCGGCCGCGCCGACTTGATCGCGCGGATCAACCGCAACCCGCTGAAGCGGGCACTGCGCATGGACAAGATGGGCCTGGCCGCACTGGAGGCGGTGCTGGCCTTGTACCGCGAACCCGAGCTGCTGGCACAGCGGCTGCCGACACTGCGCACGCTCTCGCGTACGCAGGATGACATTGATGCGCAGGCCCAGCGCCTGCTGCAGCCGATGCGTGCCTCGCTGGCGGCGGACTACACCCTCGAGCCTGCTTCGATGCACAGCCAGATTGGTAGCGGCGCGCAGCCACAGGCGCAGCTGGCCAGCGCCGGACTGCGCATTACCAGCGCGCGCCGTGGCGGACTGGATCGCCTGGCCAAGCGCCTGCGTCAGCTGCCGCGACCCGTGCTGGGCCGCATTGCCGATGACGCGCTGTGGCTGGACCTGCGCTGCCTGGAACCGGCCGACGAAGCGCGCTTCGTCGACCAGTGGAGCATGCTGCAGGCATGATCGTCGGCACCGCCGGGCATATCGACCACGGCAAAACCAGCCTGGTACGCGCACTGACCGGCATCGAAACCGATCGCCTGCAGGAAGAGCGTACGCGTGGTATTTCCATCGAACTGGGCTACGCCTATGTCCCGGTGGAAAGCGGGGACGTCGAAGGCCCGGCCGCGACCCTGGGTTTCGTCGACGTGCCGGGCCACGAGCGCTTCGTGCACACGATGGTGGCCGGCGCCACGGGTATCGACGTCGCGCTGCTGGTCATCGCTGCCGACGACGGCGTGATGCCACAGACCCGCGAACATCTGGCCATCCTGCAACTGCTGGGCGTGAACCGCGGTGCGGTGGCGCTCACCAAGATCGACCGTGTGGATGCGGCGCGCCTGGCCCGGGTCGAGATCGAGGTCGCTGCCCTGCTGGCCGGCACGCCGCTGCAGGATTCCCCTGTGTTCACCTGCAACAGCACCGCACCCGACGATGCTGGCATCAACGCGCTGCGTACCCAGCTGCACGCGTGGGCGGCGGACGACGCCAGCACGCGCCAGGCCGAACTGCGCAGCGAGCTGTTCCGCATGCCGGTGGACCGCGTGTTCTCGCTGGCCGGCCACGGAACGCTGGTGACCGGCGCAGTGCACGGCGGCATCGCCTCGGTGGGTGAGCATCTGCAGCTGATGCCGGCCGCCACTGAAGTGCGCATACGCAGCATCCACGCGCAGAACCAGGCCAGTGACCACGCGATGGCCGGGCAGCGCTGCGCGCTGAACCTGGCGGCCATCGCCCGTGATGACATCCGCCGCGGTGACTGGATCGCCGACGCAGGCGCACTGCTGGCCACCACCCGCGTTGATGTGCGGTTGCGGCTGTCCGCGTTGGCCGCACCGTTGCGCGACTGGGCACCGCTGCATATCCACTGGGGCACGATGCACCGGCAGGCCCATGTGGTGCTGCTGGAGGACCATGACCACGGTGATGGGCAGTTGGTGCAGCTGGTGTTCGATGCTCCGGTCTGTGCGATGTGTGGCGATCGCTTCATTGCCCGCGATTCAGCGGCCACCCACACGCTGGGCGGCGGCCTTGTGCTCGATCCGGACCCGCCACAGCGGCGCCGGCGCAGTCCTGCACGGCTCGCATGGCTGGGAGCCCTGGAGCAACTGGCCGCGGGTGCGGGAATCGGCCCACTGTTGCAGCAGGCGCCCTTCGGCGTTGCCATGGCCGCGCTGCAGCGCTACTGCCGGCGCGCCGCCGACCGGATCGATCTTCCTGCAGACACGCGACGCATCGTCACCCGCGAAGACACGGTAGTCATCCTTGTCCCGCACTGGCAGGCATTGCGCGAGCAGGTGATCGCCTCACTGCGTGGATGGCATGAGCGACGCCCGGACGAACCCGGTGTCGACAGCGGCCGCCTGCAGCGCGGCACCCTGCCCGCGCTTGCAGCGAGCCTCTGGAATGCGCTGCTGCAGGACCTGCTGGACGACGGCAGCGTGCAACGCGTGGGTGCCTGGTGGCGCCTGCCCGGGCATGACCATGCGCCACCGGAACGCGAGCGTCTGCTGCTGGAACGCGTGCTGCCGCAACTGCACGCAGGTGGCTTCGATCCGCCGTGGGTGCGCACCCTTGCTGCCGAGATCGGCCTGGCCGAAGACGAAGTCCGCGCCGTCCTGCGCCGCGCCGCCGCACGTGGCGAACTGTTCCAGGTGGTGCCGGACCTGTTCTATGCACCGGCGCGCATTGCGGAACTCGCCGCCATCGTCGCGCAGCTGTCACAAGCCAGCGGCACGGTGGATGCGGCGGCCTTCCGCGATGCCATCGGCCTGGGCCGCAAACGCAGCATCCAGATCTTGGAGTTCTTCAATCGCGTTGGCTACACTCGACGCGTCGGTGACCAGCATCGGCCGCGCGGCGACCTGCAGTGGAACGCAGTCCGCGACTGAGCCCACCGGTACCGCCGTACTTTCGGAAGGCATGCGCATCCGGGCATGCGGCTGGGCTTCAAACCCAGTAGGGGGCGTCGATCGTTCCCTGGTAGGTTCGACTCCTGCTGCCTTCCGCCATTCGCGTTCCCGCAGGAGATGTCGGCATGGTCACGCACGCGCAGTCCCCCGCCCCTTCAACGGCCGATGCCCCGCAACGACTGACCTCTCTCGCGCATGGCGGCGGCTGCGGCTGCAAGATCGCGCCGGGCGTGCTGAGCGAACTGCTGCGTGGCGTTCCAGCGCTTCCCGCTCCGGCTGAGCTTCTCGTCGGGCGCGAGACCAGTGACGACGCTGCGGTGTACCGCCTCGATGATCGCCAGGCAATCGTCGCCACCACTGATTTCTTCATGCCCATCGTCGACGACCCGTTCGACTTCGGCCGCATCGCGGCCACCAACGCGCTGTCGGACCTGTATGCGATGGGCGCGCGCCCGCTGTTCGCACTGGCCATCGTCGGCATGCCGATCAATACGCTGCCGCAGGACACGATCCGCGGCATCCTGCAGGGTGGCGAACGCGCCTGCGCCGATGCTGGCATCGTGGTCGCTGGTGGCCACAGCATCGATTCGGTGGAACCCATCTACGGCCTGGCCGCGATCGGCGTGCTCGACCCGCAACGACTCAAGCGCAACGCCGATGCCCGCGCCGGCGACGTGCTGGTGCTGGGCAAGCCGTTGGGCGTGGGCGTGTATTCGTCGGCGCTGAAGAAGGAAGTGCTGGATGCCGACGGCTACCGGCAGATGATCGCGTCGACCACCCGCCTGAACACCGTGGGCGTGCCGCTGGCCGCGCTGGACGGTGTGCATGCCATGACCGACGTCACCGGCTTCGGCCTGCTCGGCCACCTGCTGGAAGTGTGCCGCGCCAGTGGTGTCGCTGCCGAGGTGGACAGTGCACAGGTGCCGCTGCTGCCGCAGGCGCTGGAGCTGCTGCAGCGTGGCTGCGTGACCGGCGCTTCCCACCGCAACTGGGCCTCGTATGGCGCCGAGGTGCGCTTCGCCGATGGGTTGCCGGCACACTGGCAGCCACTGCTGACCGACCCTCAGACCAGCGGCGGCCTGCTGGTGTCCTGCGCCCCGGAAGCGGCGGATGCGGTGCTGGCCTGCTTCCACGACGCGGGGTTCGGCCAGGCAGCCGTGGTCGGGCGTTTGAGCGAAGGAGCGCCGGGCGTCAGCGTGGTTTGAGACGTGAAGGTTTGCCAACGTGTCACTTCCGGGCACTTGAATCATGTCCAAAATATTGGACACTAAAGCCATGAACCTGATCGACATCGGCAAGGCGGTTCGTACCCGCCGTGAGCAGCTTGGCCTGTCGCAAGGCCAACTGGCTCATCTCAGCGGCCTTTCCCGGCAGACCGTGGTCGGCCTGGAAGGGGGCACCCTTAGTGATCTGGGCGTCAATCGCGTGGGACAGCTGATGGCCGTGCTCGGTCTGGATGTTCCGGCACCCACCACCGAAAACCGGCTGCGCAAGCAAGGCCTGAAAATGGCCGCGCGAACCGCGAACGTGAGCTACGCAAGCGAATTGACTGCGGGCGAGCTGGCCCGCGTACTGGTCAGCGGGGAAGTTCCTGCCACCTACGCGGCGCAGATGGCGTACCTGCTGGATGAAGCCCCTCCCGCCATGGTGGTGATGGCGGTCGAGGAAGCTGCAATCGGCGCGCAGATGCCACCACGGCGCATCTGGCGCAACGTGGCGAAGATGGCCAACACACTTTCTGCTCACCGCAAGGACCTGTGGATGTGAACCGCGAATTGCCGGCCGGCGCCTGGCAGGCGCTGCTACCCCGGGCGCTTGTCCTCATCGGGGAGATCCGGCGCCACGGCGGCATCACCGATCCGTTCTGGACGTTGGGTGGCGGAACGGTACTGATGTTTCGACATCGGCACCGGCTCAGCAAGGACATCGACATCTTCGTGCCGAACCCCCAGTACCTGGGCTTCGTCACTCCCCGCTTGAGCGATGTGGCCGCGAGCCTTACCGGCGACTACAGCGAAGATCCCAGCGCATGGGTCAAGCTGCAGTTCGAGGAAGGCGAGGTGGATTTCGTCGCAGCTCCCAATCTTCTCGATGACGCCTGGGAGGAATGGACGATCGATGGCCGGCGCATACGCGTGGAAACGTCGGCGGAAATCATCGCCAAGAAAATGTTCCATCGCGGGCATCGAACAACGGCCCGAGACCTGTTCGATCTTGCGCTGGTCATCGAACGCGAGCCGGACGCGCTGGCGGCCGCAGCAGACGCACTGGTCCGCCATCGATCAACGTTTCTTGATCAGATCCGCAATCCCCATCCGACATTGAAGATTGCGTTCAAGGCCATCGACACGCTGGACTAATCGCCAGACTTCGACCACTGCGTCGCGATAGCTGCGGACTACCTGGAAGGACTGTGATCCTCCCAGGCGATTGCGCAGAACATCACTCGATGTTCTGCACCTGTTCGCGGATCTGGTCGATCAGCACCTTCAGTTCCACCGCGGCATTGGACGTGCGGCTGTCCACCGACTTCGAGCCCAGCGTGTTGGCTTCGCGGTTGAACTCCTGCAGCAGGAAGTCCAGGCGGCGGCCGACCGGCTCGCGCTGCTTGAGCACGCGACGAATCTCGACGATATGGCTGCCAAGGCGGTCCAGCTCTTCATCCACGTCCAGCTTCTGCAGCCACAGCACCAGCTCCTGCTCGGCGCGGCCGGGGTCGACCGGGTGCGGCAGGTCAGCCAGACGGGCGGCCAGCTTGGCGCGCTGGCCGTCGCGAATGGCCGGAATCAAGGTGCGCACTTCGGTGGCGATGCGCTCGATGCCGTCCACACGCTCGCTGATGGCCGCAGACAACTTGCCGCCTTCGCGCTCACGGGCCTCGACGAAGCCATCCAGCACCTGGTCCAGCAGCGCCAGCGCCTCGACCTGCAGGGCGGCGGCATCGGTGGCCTCGCCACGGGTCACGCCCGGCAGCTGCAGCAGGTCGGTGAAGCTGACCTGCAGGTTGGGGAAATCGGAGGTCAGGCGGTGCGCCAGGCGGCCCAGCTGGGCCAGCAGGGCCTCGTCAACCTGCAGGTTGGCCGCCGCTTCCGGCGCGCGCAGGCGCATCACCAGATCCAGCTTGCCACGGCTCAGGCGCGCGGCGATGCGCTCGCGCAGCTGCGGTTCCAGCGCCCGCAGCTCCTCGGGCAGGCGGGTGCCGACCTCCAGGAAGCGGTGGTTGACCGAGCGCAGCTCGCAGCCCAGCGTGCCCCACGGGGTGACCCGCTCGCCGCCGGCATAGGCGGTCATGCTTCGAATCATGGATTGTGTCCGGTGCGTGCAAAGGGGGAATGGTACCCTAGCGCCCTCACCAGAGCCCCCTTGCCCGCCCCGTGAAGGCTGCGGGCGTGGCGGCGTACTCCCTTGCCATTACGGAACCCGCACCATGTCCGATTCCCGCCCCAGCGGCCGCCAGCCCGACCAGCTCCGCCCGGTCGTCATCCAACGCGGCTTCACCCGCCACGCCGAAGGTTCGGTGCTGGTGTGCTTCGGTGAAACCCGTGTGCTGTGCACCGCCAGCGTCGAGAACCGCGTGCCGGGCTTCCTGCGCGGCAAGGGCGAAGGCTGGGTCACCGCCGAATACGGCATGCTGCCGCGCGCCACCCACACCCGCAGTGACCGTGAAGCGGCCCGTGGCAAGCAGGGTGGCCGCACGCTGGAGATCCAGCGCCTGATCGGCCGCAGCCTGCGCGCCTGCGTGGATCGCAACGCGCTGGGCGAGCGCACCATCACCCTCGACTGCGACGTGCTGCAGGCCGACGGTGGCACCCGCACCGCCGCCATCACCGGCGCCTACGTGGCGCTGGTCGATGCGGTGAACGTGCTGATGAAGCGTGGCGACATCAAGCGCAACCCGATCCTGGGCGCAGTGGCCGCCGTATCGGTAGGCGTGTACCGCGGCACCCCGGTGCTGGACCTGGACTACGCCGAAGACAGCGACTGCGACACCGACATGAACGTGGTGATGAACGACGGTGGCGGCTTCATCGAGCTGCAGGGCACCGCCGAAGGCCACGCCTTCCGTCGCGATGAACTGGATGCGCTGCTGGGCCTGGCCGAAAAGGGCGTGGGCGAACTGCTGGCCGCACAGCAGGCGGCGCTGTCGGCATGAACCGCCGCATCGCCCTGACCACCCTGGTGGTGGCCGACTATGACGAAGCCATTGCCTGGTACACCGGCAAGCTCGGCTTCGCACTGTTGGAGGACATCGACCAGGGTCACAAGCGCTGGGTGGTGGTCGGCCCGACCGACGGCAGTGCCGCCGCCCTGTTGCTGGCCCGCGCCAGCGACGAGGAACAGCGCAGCCGCATCGGCAACCAGACCGGCGGCCGCGTCGGCTTCTTCCTCAACACCGACGACTTCCGTCGCGACCACGCGGCGATGGTCGCCGCCGGCGTCGAGTTCCTGGAAGCGCCGCGCGAAGAACCCTATGCAACGGTTGCGGTGTTCCGCGATCTGTATGGCAACACCTGGGACCTGCTGGAGCCCCGTCAATGAAGAAACTGGTACTGGCCAGCCACAACGCCGGCAAGCTGGTGGAGATGCAGGAGATCCTTGCCGATCTGCCGCTGCAGATCACCTCGGCCGCCGAACTGGGCCTGGGCGATGTGGAAGAGACCGGCCTGACCTTCGTCGAGAACGCGCTGCTGAAGGCACGCGCGGCCTGCGAAGCGACCGGCCTGCCGGCGCTGGCCGATGATTCGGGCCTGATCGTCGATGCCCTCGGCGGTGCGCCGGGCCTGTACAGCGCACGCTATGCCGGCCACCCGACCAATGCTGCGGCCAACAATGCCAAGCTGCTGGACGCGATGGCCGACATTCCCGATGGCCAGCGCAGCGCCCGCTTCTATGCGGTGATCGTGCTGCTGCGCCACGCCACCGACCCGCAGCCGCTGATCTGCGAAGGCCGCTGGGAAGGCCAGATCATCCGCGAACTGCGCGGCACCAATGGTTTCGGCTACAACCCGGTATTCCTGGACACCACCCACGGCCTGACCGCCGCGGAAATGGAGCCGGCACTGAAGAACGCCATCAGCCACCGCGCCATTGCCCTGCAGCAGCTCAAACAGCAGCTGGCGACGCTGTACTGACGCTACCCGATCGACCCAGGGAAGCCGGCCAGCGGCCGACACTACCGAAGAAGCCCATGCCGCACGCCCACGACCACTGCAACCACCTGCCCGGCGAAGCCTGCTCCGCCGACCACGACAACCCGCCGCGGCTGGTGCCGCCACCGCTGTCGTTGTACGTGCACCTGCCGTGGTGCGTGCGCAAATGCCCGTACTGCGATTTCAATTCGCACCAGGCCAAGGGCGAGCTGCCGTTCGACGCTTATATCGATGCGCTGCTGCGCGACCTCGACCAGGACCTGCCGCTGGTCTGGGGCCGGGTGGTGCACAGCGTGTTCTTCGGTGGCGGCACGCCCAGCCTGTTCCCGCCGGAGGCAATCGACCGCTTCCTGCAGCAGGCCAGCGCACGCCTGCGTTTCGCGCCCAATGCCGAAATCACCCTGGAAACCAACCCGGGCACCGCCGAACATGGCCGCTTCGACCGCTATCGCGCGGCCGGCGTGAACCGCCTCAGCTTCGGCATCCAGAGTTTCGACGATGCGATGCTCAAGCGCCTGGGCCGCATCCACGACAGTGGCGAAGCCGAGCGCGCGGTGAAGATGGCGCAGGACGCGGGCTACGACAACTTCAACATCGACCTGATGTACGCGCTGCCGGAACAGACCCTGGCCGGTGCCGAGGCCGACCTGGAACGCGCGTTCGCGCTGCAGCCGGCACACATCTCCCACTACCAGCTGACCCTGGAACCGAACACGGTGTTCTTCGCGCGGCCGCCGCAGGGCATTCCCGATGAAGACAACGCCTGGGACATGCAGGAACACTGCCAGGCATTGCTGGCACAGGCTGGTTTCGGCCAGTACGAGGTCAGCGCCTATGCGCGCCCCGGCCGGCAGAGCGCGCACAATCTGAACTACTGGCGCTTCGGCGATTACCTGGGCATCGGTGCCGGCGCGCACGGCAAGATCAGCTCGGGCGCCGAGGAACACGTGCTGCGGCGCTGGAAGCTGAAGCATCCGCAGGCCTACCTGGACAGCGCCGGCACGCCCGCCTCGTTCGGCGGCGACGATGTGATCGCGCCGGAGCGCCTGCCGTTCGAGTACATGCTCAACCTGCTGCGCCTGCACGAAGGTTTCGGCCTGCGCGATTTCGAGTCGCGCACGGGGCTGCCGCGCAGCGTGCTGGACGCTCCCCTGGCCGAGGCCGTGCAGCGCGGCTGGCTCGACGTGACCGATGGGCATGTGCAGCCGACCGAGCTGGGCCGCCGCTTCACCAACGATGTGGTGAGCCTGTTCCTGGAAGATTGATCCTCGCCTGGCAAAGGATCGTTCCGGCCGCTGGCCGGCAATCCGGTGAAGACATATCTGCCGGCCAGCGGCCGGCACTACCGTTCATCGGTCGGGCCAGGCCCGGCGGATGCGATTCACGTTCAGCCTAAAGTAGCGCCGACATCGGCCGACACGGTAGATTCACCAGATCGATCCGCGGGAATCCGGGTACCGCCTGCCGATGTCAGCTGTCTTTTCCATCACTCCTGCCGACAAGAACCGCCTGGCCGCCAGCGATCTGCCACCGCGGGTACGTGAGCTGCTGGGCGCGCTGATCGGCCTGTGCCGGCAGACGCTGGCGGCGCCCCTGATCCTGACCGTCGAGGCGCTGGAGCAGACCCTGCTGCACGACGCCGACCACGCACGCAATCCGCAGCAGCAGGCCGAGCTGATGGCCCAGCGTGGACAGCTGCACGCCTTCGCCGGCCATTTCGCCGATCGCATGCTCGATGCCGTGGCCGACGCCCTCACGCGGTTGCGCGAACCGGTCAGCGGTGTCAGTACCAGTGCCAGGCCGCCAGCGCTGCCGGGCATGCTCGGGCTGTCGCTGGTTGATGAGCACGAAGTGGATCGCGACCTGCTGCTGACCGAGATGGTGCGGCGCGAAACCCTGCGTTCAACCAACACACTGAACCTGCTGGGCCAACGCCTGGGCGTACTGGCGGCGGCGCCGGCCTTCGAGGCCGACACCCTGCCGCTGGCACCGCAGGCACTGTGCGCGATGGTGCGCCGGATTGCCGAACAGGACGCGCTGAGCGTCGAGGTACAGCTGGCGCTGTATCGCAGTTTCGAACGGCAGGTGCTGGAACGGCTGGGCGATATCCTTGACCGTGCCAATGCCCTGCTGGCCCAGTCCGGTGTACTGCCGGGGCTGGTCTACACCCCCTACCTGGCACGCTCGTCGAGCACGCGGCGGATCATCACCCAGTCGGTGGGGGGCGGCCGCACCACGCAGCCGGCCAAGCGCACCGCAGCCCCCTTGACCGGCTGGAACGGTTCGGCACCGGCCGGCTCCTGGTCCAGCCTGGTACAGGACGCCTTCCACGAGGGCGGCGCAGCCGGCCCCGCCACGCCGGGTGTGACCACCTCCACCGGCAGTGCACTGCATGAGCTGCTGCAGCAGGCGCGGCACGACAGCCCTGCCCCGGCGGACAGCGGCGCTGTGCCCAGCGCGGCAGTCGACGCGGTACTCGCGCGCCTGCAGGCCCAGTCCAGTGCGGCAACCGGTGTGGCCGACCTGCAGGCTGCCGTGGTCGCGCAGCTGCGCAGCGAGCATGGTGCGCAGGCCCAGCTGGGCAGTCACGACCGGGACAACCTCGACCTGCTGCGCATGCTGATGCAGCAGGTGCAACAGCAGCAGCGTCCCGATCCAGTGCCGGCCGCGCTGCTGGCCCGCCTGCAGGTACCCCTGGCACGCGCCGCCATGGCCGATCCGGGCTTCTTCGTGCGCGACGAACACCCCGCGCGTGAGCTGCTCAATCAGATCGCCGAAGTCGGCGCCAACTGGCTGGGCGATGAGGATGTCGACCCGCAGCTGCTGCAGCGCATGGCGCAGAGCGTGCAGGGCCTGCTGGGGCAGGATGCGCGTGCGCCGGAAGTCTTTGCCGCCGCCAGTGAAGACGTGCAGCAGCACCAGCGCGCGGCGGCCCATCGTGCCGAACTGGCCGAGCGCCGCCATGTGGAAGCCGCGCGCGGCAAGGAACGATTGGAACTGGCCCGTCGCCAGGCCACCGCACAGATCGACCAGTGCTGCGACACCCGGTCGCCACCGCGTTTCGTGCAGACCTTGCTGCGCCAGGCCTGGGCCGATGCACTGACCCTCACCCGCCTGCGCCATGGCGACGATTCACCGCAATGGCGGGAGCGCCTGCAACAGACCGAGCGCATCGCTGCCATCACCGCGCAGGCCATCGACGCCCCCGGCGGCACCGATACCGCACTGGCAGCGGACGTGGAGGCCGCATTGCTGCAGGTCGGCTACCACGCCGAGGAAGCCGCCGCTGTCGCGCGCAGGCTGGCCACGCCCGGCGGCGAGGATGAAAGCACCTCGCGTACCGAGCTCAGCGCACGCCTCAAGGCACGTGCGCGCCTGGGCGAGCACGCCGGCACGAACGGTGGCGCCGCACCTGCCACGCCGCGCAGCAGCGCCGAAGAAGCGGCCTACCAACAGCTGTCCAGCCTGCCGTTCGGCAGTTGGTTCGACATCGACATGGGCGATGGCACGATGCGCCGCCAGCGCCTGTCCTGGTACAGCCTGCTGACCGGCCACGCGTTGTTCGTCAATGCGCGCGGGCAGAAGATCACCGATACCGACCTGGATGCGCTGGCACGGCAGATCAGTGCCGGGCGCGCGCAGCTGGTCACCGAAGACAAGGGCCGGCTGGTCGACCGTGCCTGGGAAGCCAGCCTCGGTGCGCTGCGCGCACTGGCCACGGCTCGCGCACAGGAGACCCCCGCATGAAAGCCGTACCGCCGCAGGACACCCGCCGCGCGCCGCGCCGCCAGGTCTCGGACCTGGTGCCGGTTACCGACCAGATGCGCGAGTGCGTGGTCGGGCGCCTCGGCAATGTCTCCGAAACTGGCATGCTGATGCTGGCCAGCATGCCGCTGCGCGAGGATGCGCTGTACCAGCTGCGCTTTCCCTTGCCATTGGGTGATGGCCGCCAGCAGGCCATCGACGTAGGCGTGCATCTGCTGTGGAGCGAGCCCGCACACGTTCCCGGGCAGAGCTGGACCGGCTTCCGCTTCCTGACCCTGTCGCGCGAACATCGGCAGCTGCTGCGGCAGTGGGTGGGCGAAGACAGCGACGAGGGGCCGGTTTCGACGGCCTGAGTGCCGGTTCCGGCACAGCGGTTTTTCGCGGTATGCGGCAGAATCTAGGGCCGTTTTCCGTGTCGAGCCACCGCAATGATCCAGCAAGACCCCGGCGCCCTGTATTCCGACCACCTGGCCGTGCTGTGCCGACGCGCCGAGCAGGCGCTGGCCCGCGGCGGCTTCGACCATCTGGTGGTGCCCAGCGGCACCCTGCACTACCAGGTGTTCGACGACCGCGACTACCCGTATGCGGTCAACCCGCAGTTCAAGGCCTGGCTGCCGCTGACCCGCGTGCCCAACAGCTGGATCGTGTTCACCCCGGGCAAGCGCCCGGCAGTGATCTTCCACCAGCCCTTCGACTACTGGCACGTGGTACCGGACGCCCCCAGTGGCTGGTGGGTGGAGCACTTCGACATCCACATCATCCGCAAGCCCGAAGAGGCGCTGGCCCTGCTGCCGGCCGACCCGTCGCGCTGCGCGATCCTGGGCGAGCCGCAGAGCGCACTGGGCAACTACGTGCCGAACAATCCAGCGCCGGTGGTGAACTACCTGGAATGGCACCGCGGCAGCAAGACACCGTATGAAATCGCACTGATGCGCCAGGCCCAGGTGCTGGGCGTGCGCGGCCACCGCGCCGCCGAGGCCGCGTTCCGCAACGGTGCCGACGAATTCAGCATCCACATGGCGTACTGCCAGGCCGTCGGCCAGGATGCCAACGAGCTGCCCTACGGCAACATCGTGGCGTTGAACGAACACGCCGCCGTGCTGCATTACACCGAGCTGGGCCGCAAGGCACCGCAGCCGCTGCGCAGCTTCCTGATCGACGCCGGCGCCAGTGCGCACGGCTACGCCAGCGACATCACCCGCACCTACGCCGCGCAGGGCCACGACGAATTCGCCGCGATGATTGCGGCCGTCGACGCCGCCCAGCAGCAGATGTGCGCAGCGGTGCGCCCGGGCTTCGACTACAAGCAGCTGCACGTGGACGCACATCTTTCGCTGATGGGCGTGCTGAAGGACTTCGGCGTGATCAGGGTCTCGCCGCAGACCGCGCTGGAGACCGGCGTCAGCGCCGCATTCTTCCCGCACGGCATCGGCCACCTGATCGGCCTGCAGGTGCACGACGTGGCCGGCTTCGCGGCCAGCGACGAGGGCGGCCGCATCGAGCGCCCGGCCGGCCACCCGTACCTGCGCCTGACCCGCGTGCTGGAACCGGGCATGGTGGTGACCATCGAGCCAGGCCTGTACTTCATCGACATGCTGTTGAACGAAGTGAAGGACGCCGGCCATGGTGATGCGATCAACTGGGAGCGCGTGGACTTCTTCCGTCCGTATGGTGGCATCCGCATTGAAGACGAAGTGCTGTGCACTGATGGCGAGGCGGACAACCTGACGCGGCCGGCGTTTGCGGCGGCGAACGGCTGAGCCCCTCGTGGTTGGGTGCTGAATTCAAAAGCCGCGCTTGGTGGGGCGGGTAGGCCATGCAGGGGACGCTGCAAGTACGTCCCTGTAAGCTCGATGGCGCCATCCATGGCGCCAACGCCCCTGCATGGCCTACCCGCCCCACCTTTGACAGTTTCCTGCCGCGTCCAACCACGGAAAAGAAAAAAGAAAAGCAGAAGCGGGTCGCTCGCTGCGCTCGCTCTGTGTCGACCACGGTCGACACCTACCCAACAGCCGCAATTGCCCGTAGATCCACGCCATGCGTGGATGATTCATTCGATATCTGACAGATGTGCCGACCAACGGTCGGCACCCACCAACAGCCACAGGAATCTGTCGGGGGTGGGGCGATGTGGGTGGGCAGGACCGTTGGCGCCATGGATGGCGCCATCGAGCCCCCATGGATGGGTTTACGGCGTGTCCTGACCACCCACACCGCCCCGCCATCCCACGGAATGCCGCTCTGGCATTGGCAGTTGCCGTTGATTGCAGCAGGTGCAGGGCTGCAAGCCCTGCAGAACACCACTTACCCCGCCATCACCGCTTCAATCTCGTCGGCGCTGCGCGCCAGGCCTTCGGTCAGTACGCGATGGCCGTCATCGGTGATCAGCACGTCATCCTCGGTACGGATGCCGATACCGCGCCAGCGCGGCTCCACCGTCGTGTCATCCACGCCGATGTACAACCCCGGCTCGATGGTGAACGCCATGCCCGGCTCCAGCAGACGCGAGTCACCGGCCAGGCGGTAGTCGCCCACGTCGTGCACGTCCATGCCGATCCAGTGCCCGGTCTTGTGCCGGTAGAAGCGCTGGTACAGGCCTTCGGCCAGGTTCTTTTCCAGCGTGCCCTTCAGCAGGCCCAGCCGCAGCAGGCCCTCGGTCAGGGTCTGCACTGCGGCGAGGTGACCGGCTTCGTACGGCACGCCCGGCCTGGCCTGGGCCAACGCAGCGGCCTGCGCATCGCCGACCAGGTCGTGCAGTGCACGCTGCTCGGCGCTGAAGCGGCCATTCACCGGGAACGTGCGGGTGATGTCACTGGCGTAGCCACGGTACTCGGCACCGGCGTCGATCAGCACCAGCTCGCCGTCGCGCGAACGCGCGTTGTTGTCGCGGTAATGCAGGATGCAGCCGTTGCGGCCGGCGCCGACGATGCTGCAGTACGCGGGCACCGCATCATTGGCGCGGAACACGCGTTCCAGCTCCGCCTGCAGTTCGTACTCGTGGATGCCGGCCCTGGCTGCCTTCATCGCGGCCAGATGCGCACGCACGCTGATCTGCGCGGCGTGGTGCATCAACGCCACTTCGGCACCGGACTTGAACAGGCGCTGCTCGTGCAGCAGGTGGCCCAGTTCGAGGAACTCGTGCGGCGGCTGCGCACCGTGGCGCACCTGCGAACGCACGCGGTTGACCCAGCCGATCAGCTTCAGGTCGAAGTCGGCATCCCGGCCGAAGTGGTAGTAGACGCGCGAGCGGCCTTCCAGCAAGCCCGGCAGGATGTCGTCCAGATCATCGATCGGGTAGGCATCGTCCATGCCGTACTGCGCCACCGCGCCTTCCTGGCCAGCGCGGCTGCCGTCCCAGGCCTCGCGTTCGGCATCGCGCTCGCGGCAGAACAGGATGGCCTCGCCGTGGCGTCGGCCCGGGATCAGTACCAGCACTGCTTCCGGCTCCGGGAAGCCGCTCAGGTACTGGAAATCCGAATCCTGCCGGAACGGATAATGGGTATCGAGGCTGCGCACCTTCTCGGCCGCGGCCGGCAGCACCAGGATCGCATCCTCGCCGGCCATGTCCATCAGCTGGCGGCGACGACGCTTGTACTCGCCGGCGGCAATGCCGGTGCGCTGCTTGATGTCCATCAGTTCAGGCGCTGACGATGGCGCGAGGCCAGCACCACGTCGCCGTGCAGCAAGAGCACCGCCACGCGGATGAATTCCTCGATCTCCGACAGGGCTTCGTCGTCATCATCGCCACCGGCCTCGAAATCCTCGCTGGAGGCCCGCGCCAGGCTGGCCATGTCGGTCAGCGCTTCCTCGCCCTCTTCGGACAGGGTCGGGCGGCGGCCGCCGCTGCCCAGGCCGAAGCCGCCCAGGAAGGAACGGGTCCAGCTGAACATGGCATCGGCCTGCGCTGATACGTCGTCGCCGTCGGTCAGCAGCAGCTCGAAGGCGAAGTCGCGGTCTTCCAGCTGCTTGATGGTGGCCTGCAGCAGCTGCCCCAGCACGCTGTCGGCAGCCACCGGCGGCAGGTTGTCGTCGGCCAGCACGCGCGCCGGCCAGTCGTTGCCGGGGGCACCGCCGGCAGCCAGCCAGCCGCACAGCGCGCCGTGCAGCTCGGCAGCGGTGGCACCCAGGCCCAACGCCTGGCTGGCGCGGGTAACGTCGTCGACGGAGGGAAGTTCGGTCATCGTGCGGCTCGTTCGGAAAGGAAACCCGGGGCGCGCACGCGCGCGCCCGTAAGACCCCGTAGTGTAGCAACCCGACGGCATCCTCTCCGCAGGCGTCCAGCCTTGCTGCGACAACGCTTGACCGCCCTTGCCCGGCTTGCCTATCGTGCCCGCATGGAACCCGCCGATCCCCTTGCCCAGCTGCAGGACTTCGCCGCCCGCGTGGACGCGTTGCTTGAACGCAACCAGCGCCTGGCCGAGGAGAACCGCAGCCTGCGCCACCAGCAGGAGCAGCTGGTGGCCGAGCGCTCGACGCTGCTGGCCAAGAATGAGCAGGCACGTTCGCGGGTGGAAGCAATGATCAGCCGGCTCAAATCCCTGGAGCAGCACACATGAGCGCCGAACCGGTCAGTGTCCGCATCCTCGATCGTGAATACACCGTGGGCGTCGGCGGCGATGAACGTGACAGCCTGATGGCCGCCGCGCGCCTGCTGGATGCGCGCATGCGCGAGATCCGCGGCAGCAACCGCATGGCCGCGGTTGATCGCGTTGCCGTACTGGCCGCGCTGAACCTGGCCCACGAACTGCAGCTGCTGCGCGACGAAAACGCCCGCCAGGCCGTGGCCCTGCAGCAGACCCTGGCCGACCTGAACCGGCGCCTGGACCGCGCCATCGACGGCACCCCCTGAAAATCGTGCAAAACGCGTCTTCTCATATCTGAATTGGCACGGACTGTTGCCGACGAACGGCCTATCCAGATCCTGCGTGCTGGCTATAATGGTCACGCGTTCTCTGCGGTACTCGACGGCATGTGCAAACATTCGCCTTGTCCCTTAAGAACGACACCGGGAGCGCGACAGCGCCGGGAGTGCAGGTCCGCCTTGCAGCGGGAAGCCCGATGGTTCTCCAGCGTTCCCACTTGAGCCCCCGGGTTCAAGGTCGTTTCGCATGCATCGACATTGCGGAGAATGCAATATTCCAGCAAGGGCGGCGTCTTCGGGCGTCGCCCTTGTTCTTTCCGGCACAATGGCGGCTGTTCCCCCGCCGCACGCTGCCATGACCGACCCGCGCCAGGCCCTGCGCCACGACCTGCGGCAACGCCGCCGCGACCTTTCCGCCACTGAGCGCATCGCCGCCGCCGAATCGCTTGCCGATGCCCTGCTCGCCCTGCCGTTCGCCCCGCGCGAAGGCGCCGTGGCCGGCTACTGGGCGCTGGATGGCGAGATCGCCCTGCACCGCTGGCAGTTGCAGTTGCCCGAAGGCCTCACCTACTGCCTGCCGGTGCTGGCCGGCGACGTGCTGCGCTTCGCGCCGTGGCGGCCGGGGCAGCCGCTGACCAGCAACCGCTACGGCATTCCCGAGCCGGACGTGGCGCTGGAAGACACACTGGAACCAGCACAGATGGCGCTGGTGGTGGCCCCGCTGGTGGGTTTCGACACGCAGTGCCGGCGGCTGGGCATGGGGGGCGGCTGGTATGATCGCAGCTTCGCCTTCCGCCACGACCGGCCGGCGCCGCCCTGGCTGGTCGGTGCTGCGTTCGCGGTGCAGCAGGTCGAGTCCTTGCCGGTGGCGTCGTGGGACGTGCCGGTGGATGCGATCTGCACCGAAGACGGCACCCTGTTCCCCTCCGCTGCCCCCGTGAACGCATGACCGCCCGCAAGCGCTACTGGCTGATGAAGTCCGAACCGGACGCCTTCTCCATCGATGACCTGGCCAAGGTCAAGGTCGAACCCTGGAACGGGGTGCGCAACTACCAGGCGCGCAACTTCATGCGCGATGGCATGCAGGTGGGCGACGGCATCCTGTTCTACCACTCCAATACCAAGGTGCCGGGCATCGTCGGCCTGGCCACGGTGGCCAGTACGGCCTACCCGGACGACACCCAGTTCGATCCGAAATCCGACTACCACGACCCCAAGAGCACGCGCGAAAACCCGCGCTGGATGCTGGTGGACGTGGCCTTCGACCGCAAGCTCAAGCAGGTGATCGCGCTGGACGAGATCAAGCTGCACGCCGAAGAACTCGGCGAGGGCTTCCCGCTGGTTGCCAAGGGCAACCGCCTGTCGGTGTTCCCGGTGACCGCCGCGCAGTGGAAGCTGCTGCTGTCGCTGGAAAAGAAATCCTGATTCCCTGCCTGAGAGTTCTCCCATGTCCGAAGCCAAGCGCCTGGCCGCCGAGAAAGCCATCGAGTACGTTGAAGACGGCATGATCGTCGGTGTCGGCACCGGTTCCACCGTGGCCTATTTCATCGATGCCCTGGCCCGCATCCAGCACCGCATCAAGGGCGCTGTTTCCAGCTCCGAGCAGAGCACCGCGCGCCTGAAGCAGCACGGCATCGAGGTGATCGAGCTGAACCACAGCGGCAACCTGTCGCTGTACGTCGATGGCGCCGATGAGTGCGACGCCAACAAGTGCCTGATCAAGGGCGGCGGCGCCGCGCTGACCCGCGAGAAGATCATCGCCGAGGCCAGCGAGCGCTTCATCTGCATCATCGACCCGAGCAAGCAGGTGCCGGTGCTGGGCAGGTTCCCGCTGCCGGTGGAAGTGATCCCGATGGCGCGCAGCCTGGTCGCCCGCCAGATCCGCGACATGACCGGCGGCCAGCCGACCTGGCGTGAAGGCGTGGTCACCGACAACGGCAACCAGATCCTGGACATCCACAACCTGCAGATCACCGATCCGGAAAAGCTGGAGCGCGAGCTCAACCAGCTGCCGGGCGTGGTCTGCGTCGGCCTGTTCGCCCGCCGCCGCGCCGATGTGGTGATCGTCGGCGGCGAGCCGCCGGTCGTGCTCTGACCCTTTCGAAGGATCCTGACGATGTCGCTGTTGCGTTCGCTGCTGATGCTCCCGCTGCTGGCCCTGGCTGGCTGCGCCACCGACGCGGCCCGCCACTGGGTCGAACTGGATGGCGCCCGCTACCAGGTCGAGCTGGCCACCAACGATGAAACCCGCGCACGCGGTCTGATGTTCCGCGACCAGATGGCGGCCGACCACGGCATGCTGTTCATCCACGACCGCGAGGAAATGCAGGCGTACTGGATGAAGAACACCAGGATCGCGCTGGACATCCTGTACTTCGACAGCCAGCGCAAGCTGGTCAGCCAGCAGCGTGATGTGCCGCCGTGCTCGGCCGGCGACATGTGCCCGCCCTACCCCAGCGGTGGCCCGGCACGTTACGTGCTGGAGCTCAACGCCGGCCAGGCCGAGAAGCTCAAGCTGAAGGACGGCACGGAGCTGAAGTTCGGCCCAGGCATCGAGTAACAGGGTTCTGCCCGCGGTAGTGCCGGCCGCTGGCCGGCAACCCTGCAGGGGTCAGATCCCTTTCGCACGCGAAAGGGATCTGACCCCCGGATTTTTCACGCGGCACCGCTTGAAACCGCCTGCGAATGACGCCAGTCTGTGGTCATGCAGGACCGGATCACACTCCCCGACTGGGATGCACTGGCCGACCTCGAAGACGAGGCGCTGCCCTTGTTGCCGACCGCGCTGCTGATCGCGCGCGATGAATACCCCGATCTGCAGCCGTCCACCTACGACGCGCTGATCCAGAGCCATGTCGATCACCTCCGTTCGGAAGTGGAGAGCATCGACAACAGCCCACTGAAAATGGCGGCGATCAACCGCCACCTGTTCGACGAGCTGGGCTACAGCGGCGACCACGACGAGTATTACGACCCGCGCAACAGCTACCTCAACCAGGTGTTCGAGCGGCGCTTGGGCAATCCGATCTCGTTGGCGCTGGTGCAGATGGAAGTCGCGCGCCGGCTCGGCATACCGTTGGATGGCGTGTCCTTCCCCGGCCACTTCCTGGTGCGCTTGCCGGTGGACGACGGCGTGCTGGTGATGGACCCGTTCAACGGTGGCCGGCCACTGGACGTGGACGAACTGCGCGAACGCGCCAAGTCACACCTGGGCGGACAGATGCCCGATGACCAGGTGCTGGCGCAGATCCTCGACCCGGCGCCGGCGCGCGCGATCCTGATGCGCATGCTGCGCAACCTGCATGGTGTCTACGCCGAAGCCGGTGAATGGGATCGTGCCGCACGCAGTGCCGACCGCCTGCTGAAACTGGCGCCCGAGCAGGACGACGCGCTGCGCGACCGCGGCCTGGCGTACCTGCAACTGGAGTATCTGGCCGGTGCCCGCCATGACCTGGGGCAGTACCTGAAGCGCAATCCCGAGGCCAGCGACGCGCAGTGGCTGCGCGAGAAGCTGATCGACCTCGGCGGGCCGATGCCGCGGCTGCATTGAGGGTGTCGGTGTGTGGACCAACGGTCCACACCCACCCCAACGGTCCTCACCCACAGGATGGGCCGGGTGGCCCGCCGGTCAATCGACCTCGACCATCTCGAAATCGGCCTTGGTCACCCCGCAGTCCGGGCAGGTCCAGGTCTCGGGAATGTCCTCCCAACGCGTCCCGGGCTCAATACCCTCCTCCGGCAAGCCTTCCGCTTCGCTGTACAGGAAGCCGCAGACCACGCACATCCAGGTTCGCAGGGTGGTGGGGCTGGCGTCGCTCATCGGATAATCGGGGCTGGATTCACGGGCGGCCATTGTCCCATTGCAGCCCACGCACCGGTAGCCATCGATGACTTCTGCTTCCCCGGCGCCCCGCGGCGTCTACCTGATCACCCCGGACGAGCCCGATACCGCGCGCCTGCTGGCCCGTACCGCGCCGCTGCTGGCCGCGGGTGCCACCTGGCTGCAGTACCGCCACAAGACCGCCAGCGATGCCCTGCGGCAGGAACAGGCGACGGCCCTGCAAGGCCTGTGCGCCGCCCACGGCGTGCCGCTGATCGTCAACGACGACCCGGTGCTGGCCAAGGCCGTGGGCGCGGCCGGCGTGCATCTGGGCGGCACCGACGGGGACATCCCCAGCGCGCGCGCGCTGCTCGGTGCCGAGGCCATCATCGGCGCCTCCTGCTACGACCAGCTGGCCAATGCAGAGAAGGCCGTGGCGGCCGGCGCCAGCTATGTGGCCTTCGGCGCCTTCTTCCCGACCACCACCAAGGTCACCAGCAGCCGCGCCCACACCGACCTGCTGCGGCAAAGCGCCGCACTCGGCGTGCCGCGGGTGGCGATCGGCGGCCTGACGCCGGACAATGTCGGTCCCATCATCGACGCCGGCGCCGATCTGGTGGCCGTGGTCAGCGGTATCTATGCCGCATCGGACCCGGTCGCGACCCAGCGCGCCTATCTCGCCCAGTTCGCGTAATGCCCAGGAAAGCCCCATGAACCACGACCAGTCCCACGCCCTGTTCTCCCGTGCCCAGCAGCTGCTGCCGGGCGGCGTCAATTCGCCGGTACGTGCGTTCAAGTCGGTCGGCGGCGAGCCGTTCTTCGTTGAACGCGCCGATGGCGCCTACCTGTACGACGTCGATGGCAACCGCTACATCGACTACGTCGGTTCCTGGGGCCCGATGATCGTCGGCCATAACCACCCGGCCGTGCGCCAGGCGGTGAAGAAGGCGATCGACAATGGCCTGTCCTTCGGTGCGCCGTGCGCGGCCGAAGTCACCATGGCCGAGACCATCACCCGCCTGGTGCCATCGTGCGAGATGGTGCGCATGGTCAACTCCGGCACCGAGGCCACGCTGTCGGCGATCCGCCTGGCGCGTGGCGCCACCGGCCGCAACCGCATCGTCAAGTTCGAAGGCTGCTACCACGGCCACGGCGACTCGTTCCTGGTCAAGGCCGGCAGCGGCATGCTGACCCTGGGCGTGCCGACCTCGCCGGGCGTCCCGGCCGGCCTGAGCGAACTGACCCTGACCCTGCCCTACAACGACTTCGAAGCGGCCACCGCCCTGTTCGAACAGCAGGGTGACGACATCGCCGGCCTGATCATCGAACCGGTGGTCGGCAACGCCAACTGCATCCCGCCGCGCGAGGGCTACCTGCAACACCTGCGTGCGCTGTGCACGAAGCATGGCGCGCTGCTGATCTTCGACGAAGTGATGACCGGCTTCCGTGTTGCCCTTGGCGGTGCGCAGGCGCATTACGGCATCACCCCGGACCTGACCACTTTCGGCAAGATCATCGGCGGTGGCATGCCGGTGGGTGCCTATGGTGGTCGCCGCGAGCTGATGCAGCAGATCGCACCGGCCGGCCCGATCTACCAGGCCGGCACGCTGAGCGGCAATCCGGTGGCGATGGCCGCCGGACTGGCGATGCTGGAGCTGATCCAGCAGCCGGGCTTCCACGCCGACCTGGCCGAGCGCACCGCGCGCCTGTGTGCCGGCCTGGAAGCGGCCGCCGCCGAATCCGGTGTGGCCGTGACCACCACCTGCGTGGGTGCGATGTTCGGGCTGTTCTTCACCAGCGAGAAGGTGGAGACCTATGCGCAGGCCACCGCCTGTGACATTCCGGCGTTCAACCGCTTCTTCCACGCGATGCTGGAGCAGGGCGTGTTCCTGGCCCCGTCGGCGTACGAGGCCGGCTTCCTGTCCAGCGCCCACGATGACACGGTGATCGAGGCCACCCTCGCCGCCGCACGCGTAGCGTTCCGGGCTGCCAAGGGCTGATCGCAAAAAAGGGGACGGAGGGGATTAAGTCGTTTGTGCACAAACGACTTAATCCCCTCCGTCCCCTTTTTTTCAACCGAAGACGAACTTGCCCTTCATCATCGCGAAGTGGCCGGGGAACGAGCAGAAGAAGGTGTAGTCACCGCCCTTCTGCAGGCCCTGGGTGGAGAAGCGCACGCGCGTGGTCTCGCCACCGCCGATCACCTTGGTGTGCGCCAGCACGCGCTTGTCGGCCTTCGGCAGGTAGCTGTCGGCCAGGGTCATGCGCATGCCCGCCATCGCCACCGGCTGGTAATCGGCGGTACGGGTCAGCACCCAGTTGTGACCCATCGCGGTGACAGCCAGCTTGCCGGTGTGGCGCAGGGTCAGGTCCACGGCGGTGCAGTCGGTGGCGACCTTGATCTCGCGGCTGCTGAAGCTCATCTGGTCGGTGCTGTCGATGCTCACCGCACACACCCGCGCCATCGCCGACGGCGCCAGCATCAGCGCGCCCAGTCCCACTGCCACCATCCAAGCCTTCATCGTTGCATCTCCTGCGGATTCAAACGCCATTCTAGGCAGCCCCCTGTGGCCGCGTCTGCGACCGTCTGTCGCACGCGCACTCCAGGGTTTCCGCGCATCCACCGCGATGGCATGCTCGGCTGATGCGGATCGATCTGTTGCTGCTGGATGTGGATGGCGTGCTGGTGCAGTACCAGCGCGCGCAGCGCGTGCTGCATCTGGCACAGGCGCTGGATGTCGCGCCGGAAACCGTGCAGGCCGCGCTGTACGACAGCGGGCTGGAAGCGGCGCATGACAATGGCACGCTGGATGGCCCGGCCTATCTGGCGCAGCTGAGCAAACAGCTGGGCCGCACCGTTGATGTACACACGTGGATCGCGGCGCGACAGGCCGCCAGCCATCCACAGCCGGCCGTGCTGCAGCGGCTGCAGGCCCTGCAGCTGCCGATGGCGGTGCTGACCAACAATGGCGCACTGATGCAGCAGGCCTTGCCGACTCTGCTACCGGAACTGTTCCCGGCGCTCCAGGGCCGCGTGTTCTGCAGCGCGGAGTTCGGTCTGCGCAAACCGGCGCCCGCGGTGTTCCTGCGCACGCTGGAAGCACTGGACGTGGCACCTGCGCGCACGCTGTTCGTCGATGACCTGTTCGCCAACGTGCGCGGCGCACGCGCCGCCGGCCTGCACGCGGAAACCGTGCGCGATGGCCGTGAGCTGGGCAAGGTGTTGAAGCGTTACGCGGTGGGCTGATCGGGGCCAGAGCCCTCTGCGCAGGAGAGGGATCCGACCCCAGCATTATGGCTTCAGCGCGCGGCGATGAACGCGGCAATTGCCGCGCGCAGGCGCTTGAGGCCTTCGGCCACTTCTTCGTCGGTGATGTTCAGCGACGGCACGAAGCGCAGCACGTCCGGGCCGGCCTGCAGGGTCAGCAGGCCCTGCTCGGCGGCGTGGTCAAGGATCGCACCGGCCTGGCCGGCAAAATCCTTGCTCAGCACCGCGCCCAGCATCAGGCCACGGCCACGCACGTCGCTGAACACGCCGAATTCTTCGTTGATGCGCGCAAAGCCATCGCGCAGCGCCTTCGACTGGCGGCTGACGTTGGCGGCGATCTCCGACGAGGCCAGCTTGCGCAGCGCCACGCGGGCCACCGCAGCGGCCAGCGGGTTGCCACCGAAGGTGGTGCCGTGCGCGCCAAACTGCATGGTCTCGGCCACCTTCGGGCCGGCCAGCATCGCACCGATCGGGAAGCCGCCACCCAGTGCCTTGGCCAGGGTGACCATGTCCGGCACCACGTCGTCCTGCCAGTGCGCGAACAGCGTGCCGGTGCGGCCCATGCCGGCCTGGATCTCGTCCAGCACCAGCAGCGCGTCGTGCTGGTCGCACAGTTCGCGCACGCGCTTGAGGAAGCCGGACTTGGCCGGCATCACGCCGCCCTCGCCCTGGATCGGCTCCAGCATCACCGCCGCCACGTCACCGGCGGCCATCGCGGTTTCCAGCTGCACTTCGTCGTTGAAATCGATGTAGCGGAAGCCCCCCGGCAGCGGCTCGTAGCCTTCCTGGTACTTCGGCTGCGCGGTAGCGGTCACCGCGCCCATGGTGCGGCCGTGGAAGCTGCCACGGAAGGTGATGATGACGCGCTTGTCGGCCGGGCGGCCCTGGCTGGAGGCCCACTTGCGGACCATCTTGATCGCCACTTCGTTGGCTTCGGCGCCGGAGTTGCACAGGAACACCCGCTCGGCGAAGCGACTGGCCTTCACCAGTTCCTCGGCCAGGTGCAGCGGCGGTGCGCTGTAGAACACGTTGCTGGTGTGCCAGAGCTTGCCGGCCTGCTCGACCAGCGCGGCCACCAGGTCCGGATCGTTGTGGCCCAGGCCGCACACGGCGATGCCGGCAGCCAGGTCGATGAACTCACGGCCCTGGCTGTCCCATACGCGGGCGCCCTGGCCTCGCTCCAGTACCACCTGGCGGGGCTTGTAGACCGGCAGGTAATAGTGCGAAAGGGAGATCAGCGGATCGGTCGCGGCGGTCATGGCAGTCGGCAGGGTTCAGGAACGCCCATTCTCGCGCCGGAACCCCTGCGGCACAATGCGCCCATGCGACCGTTTTCCGCCCCCCAGCTCAACCCCGCCACCGAGACCGGCTGGCGCCGTCGGTGGTTCGACATCATCTACCGCCATGACACCCGCCCTTCGCGCAATTTCGACCTGATCCTGGTGGTGGCGATCGTCGCCAGCATCCTGGTGGTGATGATCGACAGCGTGCAGCACCTGCATGCGGAATGGTCCACCGGCCTGTACATCCTGGAATGGGGATTCACGATCATCTTCACCGCCGAGTACCTGCTGCGGCTGGCGGTGGTCAAGCGCCCCCTGCGGTATGCAGTGAGCATCTGGGGCATCATCGACCTGCTGTCGATCCTGCCCGCCTACCTGTCGATGTTCATCCCCGGCGCGCAGAGCCTGCTGGTGGTGCGCGCGCTGCGCATCCTGCGGGTGTTCCGCATCCTGAAGCTGACCCGCTACATCGAGGAAAGCGGCGTCCTGATGACGTCGCTGTGGCGCAGCCGGCGCAAGGTGCTGGTGTTCCTGTTCACGGTGATCACCATCACCATCATCGCCGGTGCGCTGATGTACGTGATCGAGGGCCCCGAACACGGTTTCACCAACATCCCGGCCAGCATGTACTGGGCGGTGGTGACCATGGCCACGGTCGGCTTCGGCGATATCGTGCCGCAGACCGTGCTCGGCCGCTTCGTCACCTCGGTGCTGATCCTGATCGGCTACAGCATCATCGCCGTGCCCACCGGCATCTACACCGCCGAACTGGCCAGCACCATGCGTGAAGCCGAGCAGGCCGCACGCCGCGATGCGCGTGGCTGCCCGGACTGTGGGCTGGAAGGCCATGAACCGGATGCACTGCACTGCCGCAAGTGCGGCGGCAAGCTGCCGGATGCGTTCAGTCATTGATGCGAGCGCCGGCGATGTACACCGGCGCACGCTGATCACGCCATGAGCGGGAGCACTACTGGCGGTTGCTCTGGAAAACGAGCGTGTTGTATTCCTGCATCAGCTTGCTGGCCGATCCACGCGGCGCCATCGACGGCGAATCAAGCATGCGTCGTTCGAAATCGGTGTAAGGCTCTTTCTCGCTGACGCGCTGCAGCCGCGCCTTGCCTTCCCGACGGAAGTTCTCGGCCTCACGCTCGAAGCTGTTCCAGTCCAGCTTTCCCGGTTCCTGATCAGCCACCTTCGCATGCGCTTCGTCGGAAATGCGGTTGAACGCATCCAGACGCTCGCGGGCCTTGGCCTGATCGAAATCATCCTCGCTCATCAGATCCATGATGGCCTTGGCTTCCAGCATCATCGCCAGGCGGTAGTACTCGCGCGTGCGACCCTCGGCCTGCTCCAGTGCCTTGAGCTGCTCGCGCTGGGCGGCGTCGTTCTGGCGCTCCAGCTCGGCATTGAACGTTTCGCTGGCAGCCACGAAATCCTTGAAGGCGGCCATCAAGGGCGCGTGCAGCTGCTTGCCCTTGGCGAACTGGTCGTCTTCGTAGTCCTGGCGATCGTAGTAGTCGTGCGCGTCCTTGCTGATCGGCACCAGCGCCTTCAGCGCCTGCTGGTAGTGGCCGGCAGCAGCATCGAGTTCGGCCAGCACTGGCTTGGCAGCGATCGCCTCGGTCACGGGGGCATCGCACTGCTTCATGTCGTAATCGCTGATCTCGAACGGACCGTACACCTGTGTCTCGCGACCGGTCGGGCCGGCGGCGACATCCTTGATCCAGCGCGTATAGGACTCGATGCTGCCGTGGGTCTTCGAATCAAGCGCGTTGAAGCAGCCGATGTAGGCGTTGAGCTTGGCGGTCAACTGCTGCTGCGGGTCGGACGGCGCCGCGCTGGCGTCCGGCGTGCCGGATGCAGCGGCGCCGCCCGCAGCGGCGGGTGCCTTGCCACCGCAGGCGGCCAGGATCAACGACAGCGAAGCGGCCAGCGCCGCGACGGAAAGAGTGCGTGACATGTGTTCACATCCCTGTTGAAAACGATTACAGCCGCACATTCTAGCGCAGCAGGCCGAAGGTCGCAGCCCTCGGCCTCTTCCGGCGACGTACGATCAATCCAGGAACAGATCCGGCAGCAACGGACGCGATGGATCCACTGCGTAGCCCGAAAGATCGGTGATACCCGCCTGCGCCAGCACGTCATCGTCGATCAGGAACTGGCCATGGAAGCCCGCCGCTTCGCGCACCAGCACCGCATGCGCGGCATCAGCCATGATCTGCGGCGTGCGGCAGCCGGCCGCATCCACGCCCGGGATCATGTTGATCGCATCGGTGGCGATGACCGTGCGCGGCCACAGCGCATTCACCGCCACGCCCTGCGGGCCGAATTCCGCGGCCAGGCCCAGGGTAACGAAGCTCATGCCCATCTTTGCCAGCGTGTAGCCGGTGTGCGGTGCCCACCACTTCGGCTCCAGGCTGGGCGGTGGCGCCAGGGTGAGGATGTGCGGATTCGGCGCCTGCAGCAGGTACGGCAGGCAGGCCTGTGCGCACAGGAAACTGCCTCGCGCATTGACCTGCTGCATCAGGTCGAAACGTTTCATCGGCGTATCCAGCGTACCGCGCAGCCAGATCGCGCTGGCGTTGTTGACCAGGATGTCGATGCCACCGAAGGTATCGACGGTGGCCGCAACCGCCGCGTGCACCTGCTCTTCCTCGCGGATGTCGCACTTCAGGGCCAGTCCCTGCCCGCCTGCCGCCGTCACCGCTTCAGCCGCGGTATGGATGGTGCCCGGCAGCTTCGGATTCGGCACCGACGACTTGGCCGCAATGGCCACGTTGGCGCCGTCGCGCGCAGCGCGCAGTGCGATGGCCAGGCCGATCCCACGCGAGGCTCCGGTGATGAAAAGCGTTTTGCCCTGCAGACTGCCCACGTTCCACACTCCAGCGTATGCAATGAGCCGCTAGTATGCCGCGCCGACGCGGAGTTCACCCGACCTTGACGATACTCGGGCCTCCAGTCAACGCACGAGGTCCACGCCATGCGCCGTTCCCGCCTGTTGCTGCCTGCCTTGGGGCTTGCCCTGCTGACTGCCTGCCAGGGCCGTTCGCCGGAACCCGGCAAGGAGCCACCCGCCGGTGACGCGCCCAGCGCGGAGAAGGCCGCCGCCGACGGCAAGATGCACTGGAGCGAGGCCGTGGTCTGGGATGGCGATCTGAACGCATGCCGCCAGGGCGAGAATGCCGCCACCCGGGATTGCCTGCGCGATGCGATGCGAGCGGGGGGAGCAAGCGCCGAGGCGATCACCGCGGCCGAGCAACTGTCCAGCGCCGGGGAACTGGCGTATGTGACCGCGTGGCATGAGAACGAGGGGCTGGGCATTGCCACGGTCGAGTATCCCTTCCGGGCCAACACCAACGAAGGCACCCGCCTGGTCGACGCCAGCGGCAAGCGCATCGATGTGGATGCCGTACAGCTGGACGACACGCTGCGTGCCGACCCGGCCGTGCAGGAGCTGCTGAAAGCCAATCCGCAGGCCACGCCGTTCGCGCCGGCGCAATCGGCCGGAGCGACACCGCTGGAGGGCGGCGGGATCCGCCTGCTGTACCGCACACCGCTGCGCGACTGCCACGCCTGCCCGGACGTGGGCCAGCTGCAGATCGCCTATGACTTCGATGCCAAGCGCAACTTCATCGGCCAGCAGGTGGTGCCGGCGACGCCGTAATCCGGGAACGCCGCGTGTCGCCGGGCATGGCCCGGCGAGCGCAGTGTCGAATCATCGATACGCCTGCACCTGCCTCTGCAGCAGATGCGGCACGATCAACCTGTGCACGGGCGCGACCGGCAGCATGTAGAGGCGCCCGAATGCGTTATGCGTATGCACCACCGTCACCACTTCCAGCACATCGCCCTGCCATTGCAGGGCCAGCTGTACGCGCAGGTGGCGATCATCGTCTTCCAGCACGATGGCATCGTCATCCAGCGACTGCAGGGTGAAGATGCCCAGCCGCTGGCCGGCGGCCGGATCGTCGGTGTCGTGCACCGCACGCAATGAGCCAAGGTGCTTCATCCCAAGCAGGCGCATGCCGTGGTTGCGCAGCGCCATCAGACCATCGAACCAACCGGGAATGCTCGCGGCCATGTCACGATAGGCCTGCAACGCCGAGCGCCCATCACGACGGGTGGTCGCATGGCACGCATGCACGAAATCCGCACCGGGCAGCTGAGTTCGCAGCACGCTGCCCGCGCTCGGCGGCGCGCTCATCACCTGCGATGCACTCACGGCTTCGGTCCCTGCCCCTCGTTGTCTTCCCAGTGCAGGATGCGGCGGGTGACGAAGCGGTAGACCGGCTTGCCGGTGGCGAACCACAGCTCGCGCACCCACGAAGTACGCTTGAGCACGCGCCTCTCCACCGGGGTGAGTGATTCGCGGCAGTACATGCGCTTGTGCTTGAGCAGGTGGCGCAGGTCCTCGCGGGCCAGCAGCCGCATCCAGCGCGAGCGCGGGTTGCCGATCACCGCCAGCTGGAAGTCGATCAGCGCCGGTCGTCCATCTTCAGTGACCAGCCAGTTGGCTTCCTTGGCCAGGTCGTTGTGGGCCACGCCATTGCGATGCAGCTGCTGCAGCAGGCGACGCGCGGCGCGGAACCAGGCCAGATCGCCGCGCGGCGGACGCTGGTACATGGCATCGCCGGCCATGAAGCTGCGGTCGAGGTGGCGGCCATCCCAGGCCAGCAGCTGCGGCACATCGGCCATGCCATGGATATGGCGCAGCGCGCGTGCTTCGCGACGTGCAAGCCACCACGCGGGCAACCGCAGCCACAGCGGCGTGGCCCCCAGGTCGCGGCGTACGAACGAGCCATCGGGCCCTTTCACAAGAAGGATCCGGCCGAAGCTGTCGGCCTTCAAAGCATGGTGGGGAGCGTCTGGCGTATGCGGCATGACTCCATTCTAGGCGATGGCGCCGGTTGCAAACGGTCACGAAGCGGCTGGGAACCAGTCACCTTCACGCCCCTATAATCGGGCAATGGACTCTTCATGGATCGACGCCACGCTCGCGTGGATTGCCGCTCACCCCGTGCTGGCGGGCGCCGTTATCTTCCTCATCGCCTTCTGCGATGCGGTCATCATTCTTGGCGCCATCGTGCCGGCGCTGCCACTGCTGTTCGCGGTGGGCGTGTTCATTGGCCTGGGCCAGATCTCCGGGCCATACGCGGTGGCGGCTGCGGCATTGGGTGCGTTTGCCGGCGATGGCATCAGTTACTGGATCGGCCGCCGCTGGGGCGACCGCCTGCGCGGCGTGTGGCCGTTCAGCCGTTACCCGCAGCTGCTCGACCGCGGCGAAAACCTGTTCCGCCGCAATGCCTTCAAGAGCATCCTGGTGGCACGCTACGTCGGCGCGATCCGCCCGTTCGTGCCGGCCATCGCCGGCATGATGAAGATGCCCGCCAGCCGCTACGTGCAGGCCAGCGGCATCGCCAGCATTTCCTGGGCGGTACTGTTCCTGGCGCCAGGCTGGATCCTCGGCGAAGCGTATGACGCGGTGGCTGCTGTGGCCGGTCGGCTGGTGGTGGTGGTCGGCCTGCTGGCGGTGATCCTTGGCCTGGTCTGGGCCATCGTGCTGTACGGCTACCGCTGGTCGGCCGCACGCATGGACAACTGGCTGGCACGCCTGCTGGACTGGTCCAACCGCCACCCGACGCTGGGCCGCTACACCGTTGGCGTGCTGGACCCGAAGCGGCGCGAATCGGTGCCGCTGGCGATGCTGGCGCTGATGCTGCTCCTGCTGGGCTGGGGCTGGTTCGCGCTGTTGACCGTGGTGGTCGCGCACGGCGAGCCGCTGGCGATCGACCTGCTGGTGCACCAGGCCATGCTGGCGCTGCGCAATCCGCTGGCCGACTACCCGATGGCTGCGCTGGCGTCGCTCGGGGCCTGGCAGGTCCTGCTGCCGGCCACCGCCGCGGCGATGGGCTATCTGATCTGGCGCCGACGCTGGATGGCCGCTGCACACTGGCTGGCGGCACTGGCCTTCGGCCTGGCGCTGACCATGCTGCTGGGCGCCACCGTGGATGTGGTGCGCCCGATCGACGCCAGCAGCGGCTTCGGCTTCCCGTCGGTGTCGGTGACCATGGCCACCATCACCTTCGGCTTCTTCGCGGTGCTGATCGCACGCGAGATGCCCGGCCGCACCCGCGTCTGGCCGTACCTGGTCTCGGGCATCGTGGTCAGCCTGATCGGCTTCTCGCGCCTGTACCTGGGCGCGCATTGGCTGAGCGACGTGATCGGCGGCATGCTGTTCGGCACGTTCTGGCTGCTGGTGCTGGGCATCGCCTATCGCCGCCGCTTCAACCGCTCGTTCTGGGTGAAGCCGGTGGCCTGGCTGTTCTACGGCGTCTTCGCCGTGGCGGCGATGTGGTACGCACCGCGCAACATCCCGGTGAAGCTGGAACGCTTCGAACCGACCCTGCCGGCCCCGCAGGCGATGGACATGCAGGCCTGGTGGGAGCACGACTGGGCCACGCTGCCGGCGCGCCGCAACGAGTTCGACGACGACCAGCGCTGGCCGCTGGACGTGCAGGTGGCCGGGCCATTGGCACCGCTGCAGGCGCAGCTGGAAGCGCGTGGCTGGAAGCGGCAGGAACAGGCCGGCTGGCAGCAGGCGCTGCTGATGCTGGACAAGAACACCGGCGCCGATGAACTGCCGGTGCTGCCGGCCACGCTGGACACCCGCGTGGAAGCACTGCTGATGGTGCGCCAGGGTGCGAAGCCGGACGAACGCTATGTGCTGCGCCTGTGGCCGGCACCCGCGCAGCTGCAGGCGGGCAACACGCCGCTGTGGCTGGGCAGTGCACAGACCCTGCGTTACGAACGCCACTTCGAATGGATCGGCATGTGGCACCCGCTGCGTGGCGTCGACCCGGCGTTGAACGCGGTGAAGGACGCCGTGCAGGACCTGCCGCAGCGCGAGGACGTGCACAGCGAAACCGGGTTGCCGGTGCTGCGGTTGAAGACCACCATGCCCTGAGGAGGCCGCCGCAGCGCTCTGGTAGATGCCAACCTTGGCTGGCGTTTCGGGGAAAGCCTGCCAACCAAGGTTGGCAGCTACCGGTTCTGCCGCGCCCTGGTCGTCCCCTGCCGTGGGTAGTGGCCAACCTTGGTTGGCGGCTATCGGCTACGGCATCCAGCCCAGCAACTGCTGCAACCGCTGGTGCGGGTCGTCCATCTGCAGCAGCTGCAGGCGCTGCTGCTCGCTCAGCGGCAGCAGTTCGGCCAGCCGCCAGCCAACCCAGCTGGCCTGGTCCAGCAACGCCGGATTGGCCGGCGCATAGGCCTCACCGGCCTGCTCGATGATGTGCCCCAGCACCGTGGCCAGCAGCGCATGCTGCGGCCGCAGCTCATCGTCGGGGTCTTCGTCGCACCAGCGCACGTCGGCCACCACCAGGCCGTTGTCGCGTACGCGGGTGCGCTCGACATGGAAGCGGCGGGTGCCTCGCAGGCGCAACTGCAGCACGCCGTCGGCGCCGACATCGAAGTCTTCGATGCGTACCTGCACGCCATAGGCTGCCGGTGTCGCCGGGGCTCCCACTTCCTGGCCGTCGAGGATCAGGCAGACACCGAAGCCCTCGCCACTGCGGCCGCTGTCGCGGACCAGATCCAGGTACCGCCGCTCGAACACGCGCAGGCCGACCGCTGCACCCGGCACCAGCGTGGTGTGCAGCGGAAACAGCGGCAGTGATGTGTCGCTGCTCATCGGGCCTGCAGCGCGGCGAGGAAGCGGCGCGGTGCGCCGTCGAAGCCCCCATTGGACATGAACACCACGTGGTCGCCGCTGCGCGCGCTGGCCTGCAGCTGCGCCAGCAGCGCGTCGGTATCGGGCACCGCGTGCGCTTCGCCGCGCACTGCGGCGATCACCGCGGCCGCATCCCAGGCCAGTTCCGGGCGATGCAGGAACACCACCTCGTCAGCCAACGCCAGCGACGGGGCCAGCGACTGCGCGTGCGCCCCCAGCCGCATCGAATTGCTGCGCGGCTCCATCGCGACCACGATGCGCGCGTCACCCACCTTGGCACGCAAGCCATCCAGCGTGGTGGCGATCGCGGTCGGGTGATGGGCGAAATCGTCGTAGATGGTGATGCCGTCATGGCGGCCGATCACTTCCATGCGGCGCTTGACGCTGCGGAAGCGCGCCAGCGCAGGAATCACGTCGGCCGGCGCCACGCCCACCGCATGTGCGGCAGCCAGCGCAGCCAGGCCGTTGAGCACGTTGTGGCGGCCCAGCAACGACCAGTGCACGTCGCCCATTGCCTGCCCGCGGTGATGTACGCGGAAGGCGCTGCCATCGGCGGCCAGCAGCTCGGCATGCCATTCCAGCGACGGGTCGAAGCCGAAGCGCTCGACCGGGGTCCAGCAGCCCATCGCCAGCACTTCGGCCAGATGCGGGTCCTCGCCGTTGACGATCAGTCGGCCACGCGCCGGCACCGTGCGCACCAGGTGGTGGAACTGGCGCTGGATCGCGGCCACGTCCGGGAAGATGTCGGCGTGGTCGTATTCAAGGTTGTTGAGGATGGCCACCAGCGGCCGGTAGTGCACGAACTTGCTGCGCTTGTCGAAGAACGCGGTGTCGTACTCGTCGGCCTCGACCACGAACTCACGGCCCTGGCCCAGCCGGGCGGAGACGCCGAAATCCTCGGCGACGCCGCCGATCAGGAAACCGGGCGAACGACCGGCGCTTTCCAGCAGCCAGGTGAGGATGGTGGTGGTGGTGGTCTTGCCATGGGTACCTGCCACGGCCAGGGTGTCGCGACCCGGCAGTACCTGTTCGGACAGCCATTGCGCTCCGGAAATGTAGCGCTGGCCGGCGTCGAGCACGGCCTCAACGGCGGCATTGCCGCGCGAGAGGGCGTTGCCGATCACCACGTCATCGGTGCCGGCCGGCACGCTGTCGGCGCGGTAGCCCTGGTCCAGGGCGATGCCCAGCTGCTCGAGCTGGGTCGACATCGGCGGATAGATGGCCTGGTCGCTGCCGCTGACCGTATGGCCCAGTTCCCGCGCCAGGGCGGCCACGCCGCCCATGAAGGTGCCGGCGATTGCAAGGATATGTACGCTGCTCATGACCGAGGATTGTGACCGATGACGGCTGTATAGGGCCAATGTCCGCCCCCGGGTAAGACAAGTCCTACACGGGATGTGAGAAAACTCCAATCACCTGTCAGGGAATTCCCGATAGCGATGTTCTGTGAACCCGGACACAATTCGAACTGCCAGCCGCAGTACCCGAACCGGTCCTACTCCCCAAGAGGCCATCCCCAAGGGAGCTCATGCTGCGGGGCCCTGAGCAAGCCCTTCGCTGGCGCCTGTCAAACGACACAGGCCTGATCCTCACGGACCAGGCCTGTGTTTTTTTGCGCCCGAAGGGCCGGCAACAGGCCGGCCCCGCCGGATCAGGCCTTGATCGCCGCCAGGATGCGGGCTTCGATCTCGTCCAGCTCACCGACGCCATCGACGCGGGCCAGGGTGCCACGGCCGGCGTAGAAGTCGACCACTGGGGCGGTCTGGTCGTTGTAGACCTGCAGGCGCTGGCGCACCGCTTCCGGCGTGTCGTCGGCGCGGCCCTGTTCCTTGGCACGACCGGCGATGCGCTCGACCAGCAGTTCGGTGGCCACGTCCAGCTGCACCACGGCATCCAGCGGCTGGCCGATCTTGGCCAGCAGGCCGTCCATCGCATTGGCCTGGGCCACATTGCGCGGATAACCATCAAGAATGAAGCCCTTGGCGACATCGGGCTGGGTCAGGCGCGACTCCAGCATGCCCAGCAGGATGTCATCCGACACCAGGTTGCCGGCATCCATCACCGTCTTGGCCTGCTTGCCCAGCTCCGTGCCCGCGGCGATTTCCGCGCGCAGCATGTCACCAGTCGAAATGTGGGCGATCTCCAGCTTTTCCTTCAGGCGCGTCGCCTGTGTCCCCTTGCCCGAACCGGGCGGTCCCAACAGAACCAATCGCATTGACCTGACTCCAACGTGTTGAAAACAAAGAAGGTTCGCGTCCCGGACGGACCGGTATCGCTGCACCGCAATAGCGCCACTTTACCGCATCCGGGTAATGTCCCTGCAATGTCCTTTCCCCCGAGCAGGTAGACGCATGCGCAACGGTACTCTCCTCTACGCCCAATCCGGTGGTGTCACCGCGGTCATCAACGCCACGGCGGCGGCGGTGATCGAGCAGGCCCGGGCCAAGGGCATCAAGGTCCTGGCCGCGCGCAACGGCATCCTCGGCGCGCTGCGCGAGGAACTGATCGACACCAGCAAGGAGAGCGCTGCGGCCATCCGCGCCCTCGCCCATACCCCGGGCGGCGCGTTCGGCTCCTGCCGGGTCAAGCTGAAATCGCTGGATGCCGACCGCGCCCGCTACGACCGCCTGCTGGAGGTGCTGCGCGCGCACGACGTGCGCTGGTTCCTCTACAACGGCGGCAACGACTCGGCCGATACCGCGCTGAAGGTCTCGCAGCTGGCCAAGGCCTCCGGCTACGACCTGACCTGCATCGGCGTGCCCAAGACCATCGACAACGACCTGGCAGTGACCGACACCTGCCCCGGCTTCGGCTCGGCGGCCAAGTACACCGCGGTGTCGGTACGCGAGGCAGCGCTGGACGTGGCGGCGATGGCCGAAACCTCCACCCGCGTCTTCATCTACGAAGCGATGGGCCGCCACGCCGGCTGGCTGGCCGCGGCCGCGGGCCTTGCCGGCAACGGCGATGACGAAGCGCCGCACATCATCCTGCTGCCCGAACGCGCCTATGACGAGGCGGCGTTCCTGGCCAAGGTGAAAGCGGTGGTCGAGCGCGTCGGCTACTGCGTGGTGGTGGCGTCGGAGGGCATCGCCACCGCCGATGGCCGCTTCGTCGCTGACGCTGGCGGCGGCAAGGACTCGTTCGGCCACTCGCAGCTGGGCGGCGTGGCCGCGCACCTGGCCGGCCGGGTCAAGGACCAGCTGGGCCTGAAGGTGCACTGGGCGCTGCCCGACTACCTGCAGCGCTCGGCCCGGCACCTGGCCAGCAGGACCGACTGGGAGCAGGCGCAGGCGGTCGGCAAGGCCGCCGTGCAGCTGGCGCTGAAGGGCCAGAACGGCGTGATGCCGGTGATCGTGCGCAGCAGCGATGCGCCCTACCGCTGGAAGATCGAAGCGGCGCCACTGTCGAAGATCGCCAACCATGAAAAGAAGATGCCCGCCGGCTTCATCCGCCGCGACGGCTTCGGCATCACCGCCAGGGCGCGGGCCTACCTGTCGCCGCTGATCAAGGGCGAAGCGCCGCTGCCGTATGGCGCCGACGGCCTGCCGAAATACGTCACCCTGAAGAACGTGGCGGTGAAGCAGAAGCTGCCGCCGTTCGAGGGCTGACCCGAAAAAGGGGACGGAGGGGATTAAGCCGCATACGCCCCTCTGTCATCTCCAACAGCGTCAGCAGTGGGTCGGATACGACTTAATCCCCTCCGTCCCCTTTTAATGGAGGAACACCATGGCATTGCGTGTTGTTCGACTCGGTACGCCGCGCGTGCCTGGCGAGGGCCTGCGCATCGGCACCGTGCGGCGGCCGCCGCGCGGCGTTCCGCGCAGCGAGTTCGCCCGACAGGACTGGTACGACGTCTGGTTCCCGACCCTGTCACCCAGCGCGGAACTGGTGAAGCGGGCGCATGAGGCGACGACGGCCGCCGACTGGACCGCGTTCTTCCGCCACTACAAGGCCGAGATGAAAGCGCCCGATGCCGCCCATGCACTGGACCTGCTTGCCGCACTGTCGCAGCACAGCGACATCAGCGTGGGGTGCTACTGCGAGGATGAGGCGCACTGCCATCGCAAGGCTTTGCGCGAGCTGCTGGTGGCGCGCGGGGCGACGCTGGCCGAGTGATGATTGCAGGATTGCCGGCCAGCGGCCGGCACTACCCGTGGATGACCGCGTGAGTACACCGCCCACGCAAAATTCAATTGCAGGCCTTGCCTTCCACCTGCAGCTGCGCGGCGAACATCGTCACCTGCGGAATCTGGCCGGCAGCGGCCTGCTTCCTGGCCTCTTCCAGATAGATGCGTGACTGCCCCTGACCGTCCAGCTCGACCTTGTTGGTCGACGGCAGCCGCCACACGCGCACCACCGCCTGCTGTGCCGGGCACGCGGCGCTGGGCACGCGGATCACATCATTGAGCTTCCAACCCTTGTCGGCACTCGGTTGGGCCTTGGCGTAGTCGACGAAGCGCGCGCGCGGCTGGCACTGCTCACTGGTACGCACCGCAGAGAAGCGGTACGGCTCGGCCGCCTGCCCGGTGAAGGCGCCTTCCAGGCGCGCACAGGCCTCGGGAATCTGGCGCAGCGTATGCACCGCGCCCACCGCCTGGGGTGCGCCCACGGCACGCTGTAGCTCCGGGGTTTCCGCAGCCAATGCCGGTACAGCCGGGACCAGGGCGGCAAGCATCAACAGGGACAGGCGCATGGGAGATCTCCTTCAGGACTGAGCGCAGGCTTGCAGAGCTTGGCTTAACGGGGTGCAAAGGCCTGTGACTCTCGTGCCCCATGGCCCGGCGGCAGGGCCCGCGCGCATGGCGATGCCTTCCACCCTGAGGGCACCCACAGGATCAGGAGGCGCGGCTCGCAGAAGCCAGTTGAGCACGGCTCGACTCTACAAGTGGCGGCACGCATACTGCGGGCACCAGGGAATGCTGAACACCGCCATACGTCGGACGACCGCCAAGGTCGGTACGGGTTGGTTCCAGGCTGCAGCCCGTCGTCCCCCTCGTGGTGCCGTTCATCGCCACTGGATGCCTACATCCATTCTGCGGAGGGGTCTAATGCTGGAACGTCACGGGCTGTCACTGGCGCTGGGCTGCGCCATTCTCGCGATCCTGTTCGGAATCGTCTCGGCGCGCTGGATCCTGCGCCAACCCACCGGCAATGAACGCATGATCGCGATCGCCACGGCGATCCAGGAAGGTGCGCGTGCCTATCTCAACCGCCAGTACCTGACCATCGGCGTGGCCGGTGTGGTGCTGTTCGTGCTGGTCGGTGTGTTCCTCAGCTGGTACACCGCGATCGGCTTCGCGGTCGGCGCGGTACTGTCCGGCGCGGCCGGCTACATCGGCATGAACGTGTCGGTACGCGCCAACGTGCGCACTGCCGAAGCTGCACGCCACGGCATCAGCGCCGCAATGGACGTCGCCTTCCGCGGCGGCGCCATCACCGGCATGCTGGTGGTCGGCCTCGGCCTGCTGGGCGTGGCCGGTTACTACGCGCTGCTGCTGCGCATGGGCCTGCCGATGGAACAGGCGCTGCATGCGCTGGTCGGCCTGGCCTTCGGCTCGTCGCTGATCTCGATCTTCGCGCGGCTGGGAGGTGGCATCTTCACCAAGGGTGCCGACGTCGGCGCCGATCTGGTCGGCAAGGTGGAAGCCGGCATTCCCGAGGACGACCCTCGCAACCCGGCGGTGATCGCGGACAACGTGGGTGACAATGTGGGCGACTGCGCCGGCATGGCCGCCGATCTGTTCGAAACCTACGCGGTGACCGTCATCGCAACGATGCTGCTGGGCAGCCTGATGCTGGCCGAGGCAGGCGCCAATGCGGTGCTGTATCCGCTGGTGCTGGGCGGCGTATCGATCATCGCCTCGATCATCGGCGCGCTGTTCGTGAAAGTGAAGCCTGGCGGCTCGATCATGGGCGCGCTGTACAAGGGCGTGATCGTCTCCGGCGTGCTGGCCGCCATCGCCTTCTACCCGATCACTACCGGCCTGATGGGTGACAACGTACATGGGCCGATGGCCCTGTACGGCTGCGCGTTGATCGGCCTGGTCCTGACCGGGCTGATCGTGTGGATCACCGAGTATTACACCGGCACCCAGTACAAGCCGGTGCAGCACGTGGCGCAGGCCTCGACCACCGGCCACGGCACCAACATCATCGCCGGCCTCGGCATCTCGATGAAGTCCACCGCGCTGCCGGTGGTGGCCGTGTGTGCGGCGATCTGGGGCGCGTTCGCGCTGGGCGGGCTGTACGGCATCGCCATCGCCGCCACCGCGATGCTGTCGATGGCCGGCATGATCGTCGCTCTCGATGCCTACGGGCCGATCACCGACAACGCCGGTGGGATTGCCGAGATGGCCGAGCTGCCCTCGGAGATCCGCGACATCACCGATCCACTGGATGCGGTGGGCAACACCACCAAGGCGGTGACCAAGGGCTATGCGATCGGTTCGGCCGCACTGGCCGCATTGGTGCTGTTCGCCGACTACACGCACAACCTGCAGGCTGCACATCCCGGGCAGGAATTCCGCTTCGACCTCAGCGACCACACGGTGATCATCGGCCTGCTGATCGGCGGCCTGATTCCCTACCTGTTCGGTGCGATGGCGATGGAAGCGGTCGGCCGCGCGGCGGGTGCGGTGGTGGAGGAAGTACGTCGCCAGTTCCGCGAGATCCCCGGCATCATGCAGGGCACCGGCAAGCCGCAGTACGACAAGGCGGTGGACATGCTGACCCGCTCGGCGATCCGCGAAATGATCGTGCCCTCGCTGCTGCCGGTGGCGGTGCCGGTGGTGGTCGGCCTGCTGCTGGGGCCACGCGCACTGGGTGGCCTGCTGATCGGCACGATCGTGACCGGCCTGTTCGTGGCCATTTCGATGACCACCGGCGGTGGCGTCTGGGACAACGCCAAGAAGTACATCGAAGATGGCCACTTCGGCGGCAAGGGCAGCGAGGCGCACAAGGCTGCGGTGACCGGCGATACCGTCGGTGACCCGTACAAGGACACGGCCGGCCCGGCGATCAATCCGCTGATCAAGATCATCAACATCGTCGCGCTGCTGCTGGTGCCGCTGTTGTAGATCCACGCCATGCGTGGATGACGGCCTCGATGGGGTCAGAGCCCTTTCCTAAGGAAAGGGATCCGACCCCACCGTCAATCACCGCCCGCGCAGGAAGAACGACACCGGCACCATCACGTCCACCGGGTCGCCGGCCACTTCGGCCGGCGGCGCCGGTACCGGGCTGGCGCGCTGCACGGTGTCCAGCGTCTCCTGGTCAAGCAGCGCGAAGCCACTGCTGCGGCCCAGCTTCAACCCCGAGACCGCGCCATCGCGGGCCACGGCAAAGCGCACGTAGACCACGCCCTGCTGGCGCAGCCGCTCGGCCTGGCGCGGATAGCGGCGATGCTTCTGCAGGTGCCCCAGCAGGCGACCTTCCCAGCTTGCCTCGGCGCGACTGCGCTCACCCGCCGTGGTCTGCGGTGCGGTGTAGCGCGCGGCGGCGTCAGCGGCCACCTGTGGCGGTGCGCTGGTCTGCGCGACATTGGCGTCGGCGACATCCGGCGAGGGCGTCGGCTCCGGTGTACGCGGCGGTGGCAGGTCACCCTGCGGCTGCACCGGCGCCTTCGGTTGCTCGTGCAGGGCCGGCTTCGGCGCCTGCCGCTGCTGTTGCTGCTGCAGTGGACCGGTGGCGACCTCGCGCGGCGGCACCGGCGGTGCCTGCACCATCGGTGCCAGTTCCAGCATCAGCGCGGCGGGCGGCGCCGTCGCAGCCAGTACCGGTGCGCGCGTCGCCCACCAGCAGGCCGCGCCAATCAGCAGCGCGTGCACCAGCAGCACGATCGCCAGGCTGGTCGCCCAGCGCCGCAGTCCACTCATCGCGCACCCTGCTCAACGCCGACCAGCGCCACCTTCAGGTAACCGGCCGCACGCAGCGCATCCAGCGTGGCCATGAGTTCGCCGTAGGGCACGTGGGTATCGGCACGCAGGAAGATGCGCTGCGCGGTGTCGCCGTGGGAGGCCGCCTGCAATGCAGCGGCCAGCCCGTCACGCGCCACCGCCTGCTCGCCCACGCGCAGCGACAGATCGGCCTGCACGGTCACATACACCGGCGCCTGTTCGGGCGGCGTGGCACTGGCGCTGCTGGCCGGCAGCTGCACCGGCACTGATACGGTGGCCAGCGGTGCGGCTACCATGAAGATGATCAGCAGCACCAGCATTACGTCGATGAAGGGCGTGACGTTGATCTCGTGTGCTTCTTCCGGTGCGTCGTCGCGGTCGGACGCGGTCCTGATCGCCATCGTCGCGCCTCAGTGCACCGCGCGCAGCGGTGCCGCTGCGGTACGCGGCACGGCACGATCAAGATCGCGCGAGACCAGCTGCTGCACGGCCGCCGACAGATCGCCGAGCAGGCCCCGCAGGCCGGCCAGCACGCGGCTGAAATGGTTGTAGACCAGTACCGCGGGAATCGCCGCGACCAGGCCGAGTGCGGTCGCCAGCAGGGCCTCGGCGATGCCGGGCGCAACCACCGCCAGGTTGGTGGTGTTGCTGTGTGCGATGCCGATGAAACTGTTCATGATGCCCCACACCGTGCCGAACAGGCCGACGAAGGGCGCCACCGCGCCGATGCTGGCGAGCACACCGATGCCGCGCCGCTGCACGCGCGCGGTCTCCAGCTCGATGCGGTCCAGGCGCGAGGCGATGCGCTCCTTGATGCCGTCGCGACTATCCAGATCCTGCGACAGACGCAGTTCGGTGCGGGCGGCGTCCAGCATCGCCAGCGCGATGCCCTGCTGCAGACTTGCCTCTTCGCTCTGCGGCGGCAGCTGTGCGGACTGCAGCAACAGCGCGCGCGCCGCGCGCAGCTGCCGGGCCTGGCGGGCCAGCTCCCAGCCCTTGGCCAGCAGCACGGTCCAGGTGGCCAGCGACGCCAGTGCCAGCGCGATCATCACGGCCTTCACCACCACGTCGGCGGCCAGGTACATGCCCCATGGGGTCAATGCGGGGGCGGCCACGGGGGCCAGGTCAGCAGGCAGCATCGTCTCGGTTTCCATCAGCATCAGGGGTCGCTGCGCGACGACGGGCCGCGCGCGGATCATTGGCGTCGTCCACTTCCACGACCGGATGGGACTCCAGCCGGGGGGCCGGTCGGCTCAGCACGTAGCCGGCGCTGACCGCGAAGAACAGGCCCACGCCCAACAGCAGGCGCCAGGACGGGTGCGCGCCCCAGCAGAACAGGGCAAAGCCCAGCGCCATGCCGGCACTGGCAAACGCCTTGCCCTTGCGCGATACCGCGCCCTGCTCGCGCCACAACCGCAGCGACGGGCCGTAGCGCGGATGCGCCAACAGGCGCTGCTCGAACTTCGGCGAGCTGCGCGCGAAGCAGCCCACGGCCAGGATCAGGAAGATGGTGGTCGGCATCACCGGCAGCAACGCGCCGATCACCCCGAGCCCGACCATCAGCCAGCCCAGCGCGAACCAGAGCCAGCGCATCAGCGCTGCACCTGTGGGCGCACGCCGTGCATCAGGCGAATTCCACTTCGACGTGGCCGTGCACGCTGCGGAACGCGGCGTCGGCCGCATCGATTACCTGCTGCTCCTGCTCGACACTCAGCGGTACCGCGTCCAGCGCCGCGGTGAACTCACGCCAGTGGCGCGCCGCGCCATCCGGATGCGCGGCCAGGTGGCGGGCGCCAAAATCACGGTCCAGGCCGAGCTTGGCAGCCATCTTGTACAGAATGGTGCCGCCCAGGTTGGAGCCTTCAGCCACGTACAGCCACCCCAACGCGGCGGGCAGTTCCAGATCGGACGGCAACGCCGCGATGTCAGCCCCCGGCAGGGTCTGCTCCAGGTCCTGCAGGTCGCGCGCGACCTGGGTCAGGCGGCGGCGCTCGCCCAGGTCCGGCAGCAGTGCGTCCAGCGCAGGGTTGGCATACAGCGCATCGATGCTGCGGTGGAAGCGATACTGCACGCGCAGGAAACGGGCGAAATTGCTGCGGTCGGCGAAGATGTCGCCGGCCATGATGCGCTTGTCCAGGGCACCGTGGCTGTCGCGGGTGGCGGCCTTGAGCCGCAGGCTGCGGCTTTCTTCAGGGGCGATGTGTGCGTTCATGGGGGAATGCCAAGGGGGTCGTCGTGCTGTAGACGTCTGCCACGGGGCTTTCCCCAAGGCCGTCTACACCGATAATGGGCCATCCCCTTGTCCATCCGGAACCGACGATGATCACCACCGAACCGCGCATGACCAACCTGTTCCTGCAGCTGGGCCTGGATGCCAGCGCAGAGGGCATCGCCCGCTTCATCCGCGAACACCAGCTGGCCACCGATGTCGAAGTGGTCGAGGCGCCCTACTGGAACGATGCCCAACGCCAGTTCCTGTCTGAATCGCTGCAGGCCGATGCGGCATGGAGCACCGTGGTGGATGAGCTGAACGAGTCGCTGCACGAAGATGCGGTAAAGGCTTCGAGCGGGCTGTAAATAGACGCCGGGCATGGCCCGGCGCTGTCGATTGCACGGCAGAAGCGGTGCGGACCAAGGTCCGCGCCCACCGAGGGCGGTTGGGGCTCGCTGGGGTCAGAGCCCTTTCCGCAGGAAAGGGATCCGACCCCACCACTCATCCGCGACCGATCAGTACTTCCAGGTCAACGCCAGTCGCGCGGTGCGGCCCGGGGCTGGCATCACGCCCAGGGCCAGCGGGTCCAGGTAGTAGCGGTCGGTCAGGTTGTCCACGCCGGCTTCCACCGACAGCTGGTCGTTGAAGCTCCAGCTGGCGAACAGATCCACCAGCGTGGTTGGCCGGTACAGCTGCTGGATCGCCGACAAGCCCACGTTCCAGTCCTTGTCCAGCTTGCTGATCGGGCCGGCGTTGTGGACCACGCGGGTGCCGAAGGTCAGGCGCTCGTCGAACAGGCGCGAGCCCAGGGTCAGGTTGACCATGTAGCGCGGCGGGTTCTGGGTATTGGTGTACGAGCCCTCGAAGCCGCCGTCCACGCAGTCGGGCGTGTTGGCCAGCTCGCCGTTCCTGCGCTGCGCCCCATAGGCACGGCGCTCGGCGGCGATGTCCGGCGCGCAGGTCTTGGCCTTGAAGTAATAGTGCGCGGACAGATCGGCAAATACCTTGCCGCTGTCATAGCTGGACTGGAACTCCATGCCCGAGACCTTGAACTGGTCGACGTTGCGGATCAGGCCCGCCGACAGCGTGCGGTAGTCACGGGTGATCAGGTCGTCGATGCGGGTATCGAAGTACGCCAGCTTCAGCGCCAGGCGATCGCCGGCGGTGAACAGGTCATAGCGGAGGGTGCTTGCACCGATTTCCCAGCTGCGCGCGCGCTCCGGCTTCAGCTCGCCCACCGGCTTGGCGGCGGTGAACAGGCCCAGCGTGGTCTCGAACAGGCTCGGCAGCTTGGTGCCTTCGGCATACTTCACGTAGACCAGGGTGTCTTCGCTGAAGCGGTAGGCCACGCTGGCAGTCGGCGAGAACGCGGTGTCACGACGGCGGATCGGCTGCGACCAGGTCCAGCTGACCGGCACTTCCAGGTCCTGCGCCTTGCCGGCGTCGTAGAAGTTCCAGCCACCGATGTCGCCCACCGTGCCCTTCTTGTACGGTGAGGCCAGCAGCGATTCCTGGGTGAAGTTGCCGTTGGCATCCGGATACCAGTTCAGCAGCGCGATGCGCTTGGCCCGCCACGACGGCAGCGCCGGGTTGCCATTGAGCAGTTCGGTGTAGCGGTACTGGCCCTGCACTTCATAGGCATCGGGCGTGGCCAGGCGGTTGCGGTCATGCACATCCACGCGGTTCCAGCGGCCGCCGGCCAGCAGTTCCCAATGCTCATCGGGCTGCCACTTCAGCGAGGCCACGGCGCTGTATTCCTTGCGCTCGGCGTTGCGCAGGAAACGGTTGTTGACCAGATCGTCGTGCATGACCGGCCCCGAGCTGCCCGGTGCGATGTCTTCGTCACTGTAGGACAGGCCGTAGTCGAGGGTGAACGCGCCAGCACGTGTGTCGAACTTCGAGGTGTTGCTGGCATCCAGTCCGAAGCGCTTCTGTCGCAGCGGATTGCGGTAGGCATCCTTGTAGCCGGGGTCGCCACTGAAGCTGGGCGCGTCGTACCACTCGGTACGACGATCGAAATACCACGGGGTGATGCCGGTCAGGCTGTTGTACATCACGCTGTCGGTGTCGGTGTACGCGGCATTGACGCGCAGGTCGACCAGCTCGCTGTCCGGGTTGAAGCGATAGCGCAGGGTGTAGCTGTCCATGTCGACGTGGCCCGGATCCCATTGCGGAATGCGGTCGCGATCGACGCGGATGATCTGCGAGGCCATGATCTCGCCGGCGGTGCCTTCGTAGCGGCGGTAGCCCGCTTCCAGGGTCTGTGCATCGTCGATACGCCAGGTGCCCTTGAGCAGCGCCGACTTCGAGCGCGACGAGGTGTTGAACACTTCGGTACGCGGCGGATTCAGCGGTGCCAGCGTGCGACGGGTCTGTGGGAAATCATCGTAACCGTGCTTGCCGGAGAAGTAGTTGCCATTGTCGCGGTAGGCGTAGGCGGCGACCAGATCGAAGCGATCCCAGTGTCCCGCAGCGGCCACGTTGAAGAACTGGCTGCCGGTGGCGCTGCGATCGTTGCGCGGCGCGGCACTGTAGGAAGGCAGGTTGTTGGCGCTGTTGTTGGCCAGGCCGCCACGCACGCGCACGCCGAAGTCGCGCTCTTCGCGCAGCACGTCGCCGATCTTCAGCGTCTCCATCTCGACCACGCCGCCGATGCCGCCAGAGGCGTTGGCCTGCAGGCTCGGGCCCTTGGTGATGGTCAGGCTGGAGATCAGGTCCGGGTCGAGGTAGGTACGCTGCGATTGACCGGCATAGCCACGGTAGGTATCCATGCTGGACTGGCCACCGTCGATGATCACCGGCACGCGGCCCTGGCCCTGGATGCCGCGGATGTTGACGTCGAAGCCATTGCCAACGCGTGGGTCACCGGCAGTGACGCCGGCCACGCCCTTGACGATGTCGCCGTTGGACGTACCGCGGAAACGCTCCAGCTGCGTGCGGTTGAGCGTGGTGGTGGAACCGACGCTGCGATAGCTGTCGAGCAGGCGCGCCTCGTCGCTGGTCGCGCCACTGTCGACGCGGTCGCCGGCCACGCTGAGCGTGTCGGTGACGATCACGCCGCTGTCGGCCTGCGCCGGCGTCGCCGCTTCCAGCGCGACTGCATCTGCGCTGACCCGGCGCACCGCCAGGCCACTGCCCTGCAGCAGCTGCTGCAGCGCCTCGTTGGCCGGCAGGCTGCCATTGACCGCACGCGAGCTCACCCCGTGGGCCAGGATGGCCGGATACACGACCTGCACGCCGGACTGGCGCATGTAGCTGCGCAGCGCCTCGTCCAGGGGCTGCGCCGGAATGTCGAAGCGCTGTACGGCGGCGTGATCGCCACGGGCGTTCTGTGCCAGCGCGGATGGCGTGGCACTGGCCAGGCCGGCAGCCAGCAATGCAATGCACAGGCGGGACGGGCGCGGCGCGCGGCCCGGACGGTGGGAGTCGAACATGGGGAACCTGTCAGGTAATCGGTGCCGCAGGCGCGGCGTCATCCGCAACACAGGCGGACACGGCGACGTACGTGGCGGCGGCGGGTACGTTCGCGGGGTAAGACGGTTGGGCGCGCGGCAACCCCAAGGGCGATTTGCGGCCGCAGAGGGTGCCGACCGTTTGCCGGCACATCGGAAACATCATCCACGCATGGCGTGGATCTACTGATGGATGATGGCGACGCCGAGCGGCAGGCGGGTGACCTGCAGACCTGCCGTCGCCGCCAACGCGTCCAGCGCCTGTTCCGGGCGATCGATGCGTAGCGCCGCACTGATCGCCGGCAGTCGCGACAGATCACCGCGCACGAACGTCGGGCCGGCACGATAGCACCCCACCCATTGCACGGCGTCGGCGACGCTGGCCTGCTCCAGCAGCAGCTCGCCCTGGCGCCACGCGCCCACGCTGTCGGCCGCCACATCCTGCAGGCGCGTCACGCCGTTGCGCTCGCCATAGACGGCACGCTGGCCCGCCTGCAGGTAGGTCCAGCCACCGTCGGCCGGGCTGGCCACACGCACCCTGCCTTGCCCGACCTGGGTTTCCACCCGGTCATCGCCACGCGCGACGGTGAACGCGGTCGAGATGTCCTCAACCACGCCATTGCCGGCACGCACGCTGAAACGCCGCTGCGCATCCGGGCTGACCTCGAACCAGACGCGCCCGCGCAGCAGCTCGACCTCGCGTGCGTGCGCATCGAAGCGCACGGTGATCGCGCTGTCCGCATCCAGCACTGCGCGGCTGCCATCGGGCAGCGTTACGTTCTGCACGACGTGCGAGCTGCGATGGTCGGCCTGCAGCCGCAACCAGGCCTCCGGCCATGCCACCAGCATCGCCAGCACAGCTGCAGCGGCCATCGCCCAGCGCATTCGATGCGGGCGGCGGCGTTCGGCACACCGGGCCAGCGGGCGTGGCCCGACACTGCGCCACAGCGTGCGCTCGTGCTCGAAGGCCCGGCGGTGCCCCGGCTCTGCCAGCCAGCGCTCGAACTCGTGCATGCGTCCCTCGCCGATGTCACCCGAGGCCAGCCACGCAATCCAGCCCCGGGCCTGTTCGGCCAGGGCATCGTCATTGGCGGCGGGCAGCGTGTTCGGCGGGCTCATCGGCTGGCGGACAGGCGCATTCAAGCGCGGGCGGGGGAACTAGACCGCATCTGCGGTCCAGTGATCAAGACGTTTCAGCGAGGGCCAGCCCCAAGCCGGGGCGATCATCGGCCGCTGCGCGCCCAGGCCAGGCGTTGCAACGCGGTGCGCACATGGTTCTCAACGGTGGTCACCGACACCCCGAGGCGGCGGGCAATCTCGGCCTGGGTCAGGCCCTGCAGGCGGTTGAGCCGGAAGATGGTGCGGGTCGGCTCCGGCAGGTGTCCGGCCGCATCCAGCACACGCTGCAGCTCGTCCTGGGCCATGGCCTGTTCCTCGGTCGAGATGACCTCGTCCGCTCCCCACAGGTAGTGGTCGGCCAGCAGGCGGTTGCGCCGGGTCGATTCGCGGCCATGGTCGGTGGCCAGGTTGGCGGCCAGCCGGTACAGGTAGGCACGCGGATTGTCGATGGCCTGGCTGTCATCGACACCACGCGCCTTGAACCACACCGCCTGGATCACGTCCTCGGCGCCGTTGTCGCCCCCCAGGATGCGTTGCACCCGGCGCAGCAGCGCAGGCCGCTCGCGGATCAGCAGTTCGGTGAGGGAGGCGGCATTGGAGGACATGCGCGGAACCGGGACGACAGACGGAAGGCGCCGCGCATGCTACTCCGTTAATGAGAATCAGTCACGTTCGCATCAATGGATGCACCCGGTCAGCCCGTCATAGACGCTCTGCGAGGTCCCCGGCAACGGGTCATGCAGTGGATTGCGGGCGGCGAGCGCGGCATGGAAGGCCTCCACCGGTGTGCCAGGCTCCAGCGGCAGGCGGCACAGCCAGGTCGGTTGCCGGGCGACGATCGCACCGTCATGCCGCGACACAGCCAGGTCACTGGCGGCAAATGCCCACAGGCACTCATGCACCGTGCCGCGCATCGCGTCCACCGAGCAGCGCAGGCGCAGGGCGCGGATATCGCTGTACTCGCCTTCGCAGAAGGTATCGCCGCAGATCGCGTCGAACCCGTACTGCAGACGTCCCTCCAGGGCAAAGAAGCGGTCCCAGTTGGCTTCCTGCCGCGGGTAGTCGATCAGGTCGACGTAAGGAGAGGCCTGGGCCAACGGCGCAACCAGCAGCATGCAGAACAGGGCGAACGGCAGGGCAGACACTTTCATCGGCGGACTCCTTGGCAAGGTCGATCCAGCCTGCGCCCCCGCACCGGCCGGCCCTATCAGCCAACCCCGGCCTGCCGCGTGGGTCCCTGCCCCACGCAGCGGTCAGCCCCTCCCTCTGCACAGCGCCCGGCAAAGGCATAAAATGGGGGGCTATCCGTCTATATCCCCCACCTGGAGCACGACCATGGGTCTGGAACTCGTCTCGCCCGGCAAGAACCCGCCGGAAGAAATCAACGTCATCATCGAGATCCCGAAGGACTCGGAGCCGGTGAAGTACGAAGTGGACAAGGAAACCGGCGCGATCTTCGTCGACCGCATCCTGTCCACCCCGATGCGTTACCCCTGCAACTACGGCTACGTGCCGAGCACCCTGTGCGGCGACGGCGATCCGGCCGACGTGCTGGTGGTGCTGCCGCTGCCGCTGGTGCCGGGCTCGGTCGTGCGCTGCCGTCCGGTCGGCGTGCTGAAGATGAGCGATGAGGCGGGCAGCGACGAGAAGATCCTGGCCGTGCCGGTCTCGAAGATCTTCAGTGGCTACGCCCACGTTGAAGACATCGCCCAGGTGTCGAGCCACTGGCTGGAGCGCATCGGCCACTTCTTCGAGCACTACAAGGACCTCGAGAAGGGTAAGTGGGTCAAGCTGGACGGTTGGGGCGGCGCCGCTGAGGCCAAGCAGATCCTGATCGAGGCGCACCAGCGCCACCTCGACAGCAAGGCCTGAGCCTGAACCGGATCGCTCCGGCGGTACCCTGCCGGAGCGATGCGGGTCACGTTTCATGATGACGGCACATCACTCTTGCTGCCGTATTAGGTAAATTGCGTCACTTCACACGTCATCGACATCCATCGTCGAGACAGCCAGGGGAATGTGTCGTGCGTATTCTGCTTGTTGGGGATGCAGCCAGCCTGCCGGCTGAGCTGACCGAATTCATTGCCGATCTTGGGGAAGACTGGCAGCCGCTGACCGCCACCGATGGCCAGACCGCGATGACCGCGGTTGCCACCCAGGGCGTGGACGCGGTGATTGTCTGCCCGCAGCTGCCGGACCTCAATGCCACCACGCTGCTCGGCCAGATCAGGACCCTGCGTCCGGAAACCATCCGCATCGCGCTGGTGGACGCACAGCATGGCAACCGGCCGCCGCCGGCACGCCTGATCGGTGTCGCTCACCGTTTCCTGCCGTTGCCACTGGCACCGGAAGTACTGCTGGAAGCGCTGACCAGCCTGGAAGAGCTGCGCGAAGTGCTGGACAGCCCGCGCCTGCGCGATGCCATCGGCCGCATCGAGAAACTGCCGTCGCCGCCGCACCTGTACTTGAGCCTGACCCAGGCGCTGGAGCATGACGACGACGCCGACAGCGCCGACGTGGCCAAGCTGGTGGCCGCCGATCCGGCCATCGCCGCCAAGGTGCTGCAGTTGTCGAACTCGGCGTTCTTCAGCCAGGGCCGCACCATTGCCGACCTGCGTACTGCAGTCACCCGGCTGGGCCTGGCCACGCTGCGTGACCTGGTGCTGGCCAGTGAAGTGTTCTCGGCGCCGACGCTGTCGACTGCCGAACGCAACTCGCTGCAGCAGCGCGCCCTGCTCGCCTCGCGCCTGGCCGCACGCCTGCTGCCCGAATCCAGTGCCGAACTGGGCGCAACCGCGGCACTGCTGGCCGACATCGGCCTGCTGCTGCCCGGCGTACGCAACGAGCGCACCGAGCCGTCGCTGGCCGGTGATACCCGCCCAGGCCATGCCGAAGCCGGTGCCTATCTGCTGGGGCTGTGGGGCCTGCCGATGCCGATCATCGAAGCGGTGGCATTCCACCTGCAGCCGCAGCGCGCCAACACCCGCAGCTTCTGGGTGACCGGTGCGGTGCACGTGGCCCTGGCGCTGGTCAACGGCGACCCGGTGGATGAGGACTATCTGCAGCGCGCGGGCGTGCTCAACAAACTGCCGCAGTGGCGTGAACATGCCAACAGCCTGATGGGGCTTACGCCGAGCGAAGCCTGAGTTCCACCGGCAATCCACACGATGAAGGCGCGTCCGCAGGGACGCGCCTTCGTTGCGTCAGGGCTGCGCGCAGTGGTCGTACACGCAGCGCTCGAACAGGAACTGGCAGTACGCCGCATCCTCACCGGCCTTGATGCAGTTGCTGCGCACCTCCGCGCAATAACGGCCATTGGCACACACCAGCGGACCGGCCGACACACTGCCGGCCAGGCTCAGGACGGCGAGAACTGCAGCAGCAAACATACGTGGCATCGCGTTGTTCATTTCGCGCTCTCCCTGGTCCGGAATGGACCTCTGCGAACCTACCAGCGGTCCAGTTGCGACAAGCGTGACCTTTGTCGCTGAACTGCCCGATTCAGAATTTCCCGACCCGGCTCTGCCAAACGCAAAGAGGGCGGGCCTTGCGGCCCGCCCTCCTCGTCTTGCCTTCAGGCTTCGATGGATCAGAAGCGCTGGTTGTACTGGATGAACAGGAAGCGGTCGTAATCCAGCATCGGGTCCAGCTGCACGGCACTGGCGTTGGTCACCGCGTAGGTGATCGGCGGGGTCTTGCCGAACACGTTGCGGGCACCGACGGTCACGCTGCCGTTCCACGGGGCCTGCCAGGTGGCCGAGATGTCGTGATAGACGATCGCGCCCTTCTTGTTGGCACCCAGGCCACCGCTCCAGCCACCGTTCTCGGTGTAGTAATCCGGCTGGTTGCACTCCAGGCCATTTTCCTGGTCGTAGCAGAAGTCGCGGAAGCCGCCGTAGTAACGCATGGTCCAGGTGGCCGACAGGTCGCCCTTGGTCCAGGTGCTGGCCAGGGTGCCGCGGACACGCGGGTAGTTCCAGTAGCCTGCGTAGTCATCCCATGCAGCACCCTTGGTGGCCTGCTGACGGAAGCTGGTCAGGTAGTTGGTGTCCAGGTTGAACGACAGGGTACCGAAGCTGTATTCCGGCATGCGGTAGCGGACGCCGAAGTTGTAGCCTTCGGTTTCCAGCGACCCCAGGTTCGCGTTGCCGCGGCTCAGGCCGGTGACCTGCTGGCCGTTGGCGACGTCGCCACGGCTGTACTGGTCACAGAAGGCCTGCACACCGTTCTGGTAGCACTGGTTCAGCACGTAGTTCGCCGACAGCGCGGTGATCACGTTGTCGACAGTGATCTTGTACCAGTCCAGCGAGACGTTCAGGCCGCTGACGAAGCTCGGGCTCCAGACCAGGCCCGCGGTGCGGGTCTTGCTGGTTTCCGGCTGCAGCTTGTCGTTGCCCACACCCGAGTTGAACGGGTTGTTACCCTGGGTGTCACGGGCACTGATCGGACGACCGGCAGCGTCGGTCTGACGGAAGTCGGACGCCAGGCCTTCAGCACCGCAACGGGCTGCAACGGCCGGGTTGCTGCGCTGGCCGAACACGGCATCACACGGATCGGTGAACTTGTCGAAGGTCTGCGAACCACCACCGAACGTGTCGTCCAGGGTCGGGGCACGGAAGCCCTCGCCGTAGGTCGCACGCACCAGCAGGTCGTCGATCGGCTTCCAGGTCACGCTGAACTTGCTGTTGACCGTGTTGCCGAACTTGTCGTAGTCCGAGTAGCGGCTGGCGATATCCAGCGACAGCTCCTTGGCACCCGGCAGGTCACGCAGCAGCGGCACCATCAGTTCCAGGTAGAACTCGTTGGTCTTGTACTTGCCTTCGGTCGGCTGCGCGGCCAGCTCGGTGGTGTAACCCGAGGAGGACAGTGCGTCCGGGTGATCGTAGCCCGACACTTCGCGATGCTCGTAACCGGCAGCGAAGGCGAACTCGCCCGCATCGCCCGGCATGTCGAACAGCGAACCGGTGATGTTGGCGAAGTACTGCTTGCTCTTGCTCTGGCCGGTCGAGTTCAGCAGGGTGTTGATGTACTTCAGCGCATCCGGGGTCGCGGCGCTGGCGCCACCCAGCAGGTCGAACGGAACGCAGCTGCCCGGGCTGGTGCCCAGCGCGATCGGGTTGGCAGCGGTGCCGCACTGGGCGACGCCGTTGGCGTTGATGAACGACGGGCCGAGGGCGTTCTTCAGGGCCAGCAGGTTGATGTTGCCCGAGCTGGTCTGGGTCACGTCGAACTGGTTGTAGTTGATGCCCACATCCCAGTCGAACGGACGGTTGTTGAAGTCGAAGTTGCCTTCCAGGGCCGCGTCGAAGTGCAGCGACTTGACGTTGTTCTGGGTGATGCGCGGCAGTTCGAAGATACGACGGCCCCAGCCACCGATGTCAACGCCGGCGCCCGGGTTGGCCCAGTTGCCCAGCGGGTTGTAGATGCTGTCCTTGCTGATCGCCACCGGGAACTGCGGCTGCGAGGTGCCGGTCAGCGGGTAGCCGGCGATCTGGCGCTTGGAATCGCGCTCGGAGTACATCGCCGTCGACTTCAGACGCAGGTTGTCGTTGATGTCGTAGCTGGCCGAGGTGAACATGGTCTTCGACTCAGCGCCCTGGTTCAGCATCATCTGCTGCGAGGCGTTGTAGTAGTCGTCCAGACCAATCAGGTGGTAGTTGTTGAAGTTGTTCGACGGCTGGCCAACGCCGACCGGGGTGTCCCAGGAACCGGTGTGGTTGACCACCCAGGTGTTCGGGACCCACTTGCCAGCCTTGTTGTATTCGCCAGCACCGGCGGTGCCTTCGGCACGCGGATCGGTGAAACGACCCCACGGGCCAGCCGGGCTCAGACCGTCTTCCTTGTGGCCCTGGCCATAGGAGTACTTGGTCAGGCCACGATCCTTGGCCCACACCGGATCTTCCTTGATGTAGTTCGCGCCGAACACGATCGAGGAGCGCTCGCCGCTGGCACCCAGGGTCAGGCTGTACTGGGTCTTGGAACCGTCGCCGTGGCTGTTCTGGCCATAGTAGGCACTGGCCTCGGCGCCATCGAAGTTCTTGCGCAGGATGATGTTGACCACGCCGGAGATGGCGTCGGAACCGTAGATCGCCGAGGCGCCGTCCTTCAGGACTTCAATGCGCTCGATCAGCGAGGTCGGGATGGTCGACATGTCGGTGAAGCCGGCCAGGCTGGTGCTCCAGCGCTTGCCGTTGACCAGCACCAGCGTGCGCTGCTCACCCAGGTTGTACAGGCTGACGTACTGGCCGCCCTGTTCCGGGTTGGACGCCAGCACGGCCGCCTTGCTGAAGGTCTGGGTGCCTGCCACGGACAGGTTCTGCAGCAGGTCGCCGACGCTGACCAGGCCCGAACGCTGGATGTCCTCATGGCTTACGGTGAGGACCGGCTGGGAGGTTTCCACATCCACCGAGCGGATGCGGGAGCCGGTGACTTCCAGGCGATCAAGGGTGGTCGGGGCACTGGCTTCCTGTGCGGAAGCAAATGCCGGTGCCAGCGCCAGCGCGATGCCGGCGGGCAGCAGGCCCAGCCGCACGGCAGGGGTGCGAACGTTCATCAATCTCTCCAAGGTACGTGTTAGTAGCGTGTTAAAACGCTCCAGCACGTTACGATTGCGTTGCGATGCTGTATTTGCGCGACCCAACCGTAGACTTTGCAGAGTGTGGCGGGAGCAAGCCGCCGTTTTCCCTGAACCGGGAAGCAGACTGCCCGTAACGGGCGCGGAAGGCGCGCGCGAAGCTGCAGCAGTTGTCGAATCCGCTGGCCGCGGCGACCTCGCCCACCATCATGTCGGTGTCGCGCAGCAGATCTGCGGCCCGCTCCAGGCGCAACCGTGCCGAAAGCGACTGGGGGCTCTCTTCATACAGGCTCTGGAAGGTCTTGGAGAGATACCAGCTGGAGAAGTTGGTCAGCTCGGCCAGTTCGCCGATCCGCACCACGCGGTGGCTGTTGCCCTCCAGATAGAGACGGGCGCGCTGCATGCGGCCGAACACCTGGCGCTTGCGGCTGCGTGAGCGACCGGGGCAGCGCTGTACGTTGTCGGCCAGGTCACGCTGCAGGCCGGCCAGATGCAACAACAGCGGGCGCAGCGCCTGCGCTGGCAGGCCGCTGTCGAGCGCATCGCGCCACAGGCGCAGGGCAACGCGGGCGTCGCCGCGGCTCATGCGACCACGACCGGCATACAGGCCGCAGTCGGCCATCTCGGACAGCACCCGCATCGCCTCCGCAGTCAGGCTGAGGCCCACGCACAGTCCGTTACGGCCGGCCTGCACCAAGGGGCGCGACTCCTTCTCGAAGGCAATCCACTCACCATGGCGCAGGCGGAAACGCCCTTCCTTGGCTTCCACCCAGGAACTGCCCCGCACCTGCAGCCAGACAGTGAAGCTTGACCCTGCGGTCTGCAGGCTGCCGAGCCGGGCCACGCCCATGCAGGTCGGCGCGAGATCGTCCAGCGCCTTGTCGAGGGAGACGGTTTGGCCACGATCGGCCAGCGAGAGTTGACGCATGGAGCACCACGGGTTTGCCTGATACAGGCTTCCGTTTTGCCTAATCAGGCGTCAGCCCGTCAGGAAAATCCGCCGAGATCGCCACGAATTCGCGGCGAGAACTCCACGAAAAAATCACGAAGAGATATTTTTCTTCAGGATCAACGACTTGAGAAAGGCCGGGAACAGTGCCGGCGTCGACCGGGGCAGCTGCATGACGCCGATGTCGGCACCATCGCTGACCGCCAGGGCGACATACAGATCCCGGCCATCGGCGCTGGCACTGATGCCGTTGCCCGCACTGAGCCGCTGCCGGTCCAGGCAGCGCTCGGGGGCTTCGGTGCCGGCCTGGATATGGATCAAGGTCGTACCGCATTCGGTCGAGTTGCCGAGATACCCGATGCCTCCGGTGCCCGCCACCGTCCAGGTGCGATAGCGCCATCGGCTGGGCCGGTCTTCACTGACCTGCTGCACGCTGGCCGGGGACAGTGCCGCATCCACCGACCACAAGCCGCCGGACGCCAGGCGTGTGAACAGCACGCGGCCATCGCCGCGATCGAAACGCGCCTGGGAGACGCCGTCGATACTGGCCAGGCGGCGCCAGGGGGTCACGCTGCGATCGAACAGGCTCAACCGGGTGCGTTGCTCTGCATCGCGCTCGACTACCAGCAGCTGCTCCGGGGTTGCCCCGTACAGGGCCTGCAGCGGCTGATCCACCGGAACCGGCAGCGGTTGCAGGTGCTCGTCGCGCGGGGCGATCTCGTAGACAACGGTACGCCCATGCTCGTCACGCCCGACCACCAGCAGCTGGCGGCTGTCGGCCGACCAGTCCGGCGCCTGCCGCCCCTCCGGACGCAGGCCCTCGATCGGCCGCAGTGAGTCGGGCCGCTGCATGTCCGCCCACCACAGCGCGAAACTGCCGGAACGATCGGAGGTGAAGACCAGCTGGCGACCGTCGGGCGCCGCCATCGGCTGCCCGTCGCGCCCGCTGGACGCGAACAGCCGCTCGGCGCTGCCGCCGGCCATCGGCACCTTGAACACGCCGAACTGGGCACGGCGGTGAACGAAGGCCAGCACGTCGCCGTGGCGCGACACCGCAGGCCACTGTGCGTCGTCGAGGCCGGCATCACGCAAGGTGCGGCGCTCCACGTCCAGGTAGTACAACCGCACCTCGCTGTCCACGCGCCGGCCGAACACGATGCTGCGCCCATCGCCCAGCCAGGCCCAGCCACGCTGTTCGGCGGATTCGTTGGTCAACTGCTCCAGCTCACCGCCTGCGGCCGGCATCCGCCACAGGTCGCCCATCTGTGGATTGCGCACGAACACCAGCCACTTGCCGTCGGGCGAGTAGCGTGGCGCGTAGTCAAAATCATCCTGATCGACCGCGTAGTCCAACGCCCGCCACTGGCCGCTGGCCAGGTCGAGCACACGGATGCCGCGATGGGCATAGCGGCCCACCATGCTGCCAAAGACCAGGCCGCGGCCATCCGGTGTCCAGTCGAAGCTGAGCAGCTCGGTTCCATCGCAACGGGTCGCCTGGCGCACGCCGCCGCCAGTGGCGCTGGCGATCAGCACCTGGCACCCGCCGTCGGCTCCAAAGCGGGCAAAAGCGATCTCGCGCCCGTCCGGTGACCAGCTCGGGAATCGGTCACTGGCCCCCTTCGGCGGCAGCGCCAGCTGCCGGGCCGGCGCATTGCCCGAGGTCTGCACCTTGATCACACCACCTCCGGCGCCATCCTCGCTGGCGCCTTCGTAGGCAACCTGGGAGCCGTCCGGCGAAAGTGTGGGATAGGTTTCAAAACCACTGGTAGCGGTGATCAGGCGATAGGGACGCTGCGGGCTGCCGATCACCCGCACGCCGTTCTCGACCGCTGCATCCACCGGTGAACTCGGCTCCGGCCCGCGCCGCAGCAACAATGTGGCCATGACCAGCAGCGCGGCCAGCATCATCACGCCCAGCACCCACAACAGCTGGCGGCGCAGCTGGCGCCAGCCACGCCGGCGTGAAGGCGCTGCCGGCACGGCCAGCGCCGGAATCGTGCCGGCACCGTCCGGCGACGGCATCACATCCGCAACGGCCACCGCGTCCACTTCCGCCAGCGGCTCGAAGTCGTCCAGCGCCTGCACCGGTACCAGCAGCCGATAGCCGCTCTTGGCGATGGTCTCGATGTAGGCCTGGCCATTGTCATCGTCGTTGGCGAACGCCTTGCGCAGCTGGGTGACGGCCTGGGTCAGCACGTCATTGGTCGGCAACGTATCGGGCCAGACCTCGGCAAACAGCTCTTCACGGGTGACCACGCGCCCAGGCTGCCGCATCAACACGCGAAGTACGCCCAGCGCTTTCGGCGTCAGCCGCCGCGGACGGCGCGCGCCTTCAACCTCGACCTCACGCGAGGACAAGGTAATGACACAGTCGCCGACCTGCACGCGGTCGGCGTCAATGGGCGTGAGTTCGCTGCTGTTCATTTTCCGCTATACAGTAGGGACGGGACCTGGGCAGGGCTCACCAGCAATACCGTCCCCACCGTCCCTGGACAGGGCCATCGAAAAGCCAGATTCCGCACAAAGCATCGGCGCATACCGCAAAAACAATAACGCCCCCGGATATTAGCCTAAGCCGGTTACCCCGCCTATGACGGGGTCGACACTCAGGCTCTCTCTCGCCGACGCATTCACATAATCTGCATCACCATTCGCGCCCTTTTGGGCGCGAAATTTTTATCTGGCGTTCATTTTCACATGCGCCGAAGCATGGTCAATCCGACCAGACGCGACACCACAAGGCCGATATACATGACGCCTGCGAACTGTTCGAGCATCACCAGGGCCCGTGCCTGCGGGTGCAACGGCACGACGTCACTCAATCCAACTCCGGACAACAAGCTGAAGCTCAGATAAAGCAGCTCCATCCAACTGCGCTCGGGGCCAGCCGTCGCACCCTGGAAACTGCCTGGATACCACTGTTGGCACACCGCGAATGCAAAGGCGAACCCCCAGGCCAGCAGGGTGAAGGTTGCTCCGGCCGCGAACAGTTCGTCGCGTGTTACTCGATGGTCCTGCAGCATGTAGGCGATCAATGCCCCGGCCGTGTAGAAGTACAGCAGGCTTTCCAGCAGCTGCGCGGTGGTCAGCAGCGCGCTGCGGTCAAGCAGGGCGCCAGCCAGCGAGAACACCACCGATGGAATGGCCAGCAGCAATGCCAGCCAGGTTCCCAACGGACTGCGCTGGACCACCCACAGCGCCAGGCCGAGTACCGCCATGCCGAACATGCCCAGCGCCGCCCGGCCAGCGGCGGTGTCATCGAGGGCGGGATACAGCAGCACCGCGATCAACTGGGCGGCCAGGAGCCAGGCCGAAGGATGGCGGCGGGCGATGGCCAGCCAGCGGGTGGTCGTGGCAACGGGCATGGCGTCCTTTCCCCTGGGCGATGCGCGGAGGATAGCCGGGCGCGGCGTGATGAACGGTAGTGCCGGCCATTGGCCAGCACTCTCCCCGGTCCCGTGCACGACGGAATGCCGGCCGGCGGCCGGCACTACCCGTTACCCGTCACCCCTGGCGGTAGACCTCGGCCCCGCCAGCACGGAACTCCTGCGACTTCTCCTTCATGCCGGCCTCGGCGTAATCGCGCACGTCCTGGGTGATCTTCATCGAACAGAAGTGCGGTCCGCACATCGAGCAGAAGTGGGCCAGCTTGTGCGCGTCCTTCGGCAGCGTCTCGTCGTGGAATTCCTTGGCCTTTTCCGGATCCAGGCCCAGGTGGAACTGGTCCTCCCAGCGGAACTCGAAGCGCGCCTTGCTCAGCGCGTTGTCGCGTACCTGTGCGCCCGGATGCCCCTTGGCCAGGTCGGCCGCGTGCGCGGCAATGCGGTAAGCCATGATGCCGTCGCGCACGTCCTGGCGGTTGGGCAGGCCCAGGTGTTCCTTCGGCGTCACGTAGCAGAGCATGGCCGTGCCAAACCAGCCGATCATCGCCGCGCCGATCGCACTGGTGATGTGGTCGTAGCCCGGCGCGATGTCGGTCGTCAGCGGCCCCAGCGTGTAGAACGGCGCTTCGCCGCATTCGCGCAGCTGCTTGTCCATGTTTTCCTTGATCAGCTGCATCGGCACGTGGCCGGGGCCTTCGATCATGGTCTGCACATCGTGTTTCCAGGCGATCTTCGTCAGTTCACCCAGCGTTTCCAGTTCGCCGAACTGCGCCGCGTCGTTGGCATCAGCGATGCAACCCGGGCGCAGCCCGTCGCCCAGCGAGAAGGTCACGTCGTAGGCCTTCATGATTTCGCAGATGTCTTCGAAATGCGTGTAGAGGAAGTTCTCCTTGTGGTGCGCCAGGCACCACTTGGCCATGATCGAGCCGCCGCGGCTGACGATGCCGGTAACACGCTTGGCGGTAAGCGGCACGTAGCGCAGCAGCACGCCGGCGTGGATGGTGAAGTAGTCCACGCCCTGCTCGGCCTGCTCGATCAGGGTGTCGCGGAAGATCTCCCAGGTCAGTGCCTCGGCGCGGCCGTCAACCTTCTCCAGGGCTTGGTAGATCGGCACGGTACCGATCGCCACCGGCGAGTTGCGGATGATCCACTCGCGCGTCTCGTGGATGTGCTTGCCGGTGGACAGGTCCATCACCGTGTCACCGCCCCAGCGGATCGCCCACACCAGTTTCTCCACTTCCTCGGCGATGCCGGAAGACACCGCGCTGTTGCCGATGTTGGCGTTGATCTTGGTCAGGAAATTGCGGCCGATGATCATCGGCTCGCTTTCCGGGTGGTTGATGTTGTTGGGCAGCACCGCACGGCCACGGGCGATTTCGTCGCGCACGAACTCCGGGGTGATGACTTTCTGGATCGACGCACCGAAGGCCTCGCCCGGGTGCTGCTGCAGCAGGCCGGCATCGCGGATCGCGTCCAGGCGCTGGTTCTCGCGGATGGCGACGAATTCCATTTCCGGCGTGATGATGCCGCGGCGCGCGTAATGCATCTGGGTGACGTTGGCACCGGCACGTGCACGGCGTGGCAGGCTGCGCGCGGGGAAACGCACCGCGTCAAGCTTCGGGTCATGCTCGCGATCGCGGCCGAACGAAGAACTCAGTCCTTCAAGCTGCTCGGTATCACCGCGCTCTTCCACCCAGCCGCGACGCAGTGCCGGCAAACCGGCGGACAGATCGATGCGCACCTCCGGGTCGGTGTACGGGCCCGACGTGTCGTAAACGGTCACCGGCGCATTCTCTTCGCCACCGAACAGCGTCGGCGTACGGGTCAGCGCGATCTCGCGCATCGGCACCTGCAGATCCGGGCGTGAACCGGGCACGTGGATCTTGCGCGAGCCGGGAATGGGCCGGGTCACGGATGCGGAGAGTTGCTGGGCCTGTTGCTGCAGGGCGGAGAGCTGTGCGTTCATCGGGCGTCGTCCAGGAAGGTCAGGGACGAAGCGGCGGCGCACGGCACCCGCGCACGGACGGTCCTTGGGCGGAGTCCGGGCACAGCTGCATTGCAAAGCTTCCCTACGCCGGTATGAGCCGGATCAGGTTCCAAGGGACTGTCTCAACCGTGGCCACATGGCCCGGTACCCCCGCTTCTTGGTGCGCATTAGAGCATAGACCGACCGCCTCCGGGATCAGATCGCCATTCGTTAACGGAACCATGACGTCGCGTTCAGTAACGTGCACGCCATCGCGTTGCTGAGATCGATGCGTTCCCCGCCGCCTTCGCGGCCCCTGCCCGGTCCGTGCTGCATGCCGCCGGCCCTTCGCCGCAAGCTCTGCTCGCTCCCCTCAATCCCCCTTGATCGGAGAAGCTCCTTCATGGTGTTTCGCGTTTCCATCGCACTGGTTCTGCTGCTGGTGCTGCTCGCCGGTATCGCCCCCGGCCCCTTCAACACCGTGGTCCAGTCGATGCTGGCGGAAGTCATCCGCAGTGTCGGCTGGCTGTACCTGCTGGTGGTGTTCCTGGCGCTGGTGTTCCTGATGTACCTGGCGTTCGGCCGCTTCGGCAATCTGCGCATCGGCGGCGAGGACGCCGAACCCGAGTTCTCGCGTGCCAGCTGGATGTCGATGCTGTTCGCCGCCGGCATGGGCATCGGCCTGGTGTTCTGGGGTGCGGCCGAGCCCATCTCGCATTTCAGCAAGCCGCCGGAAGGCCTGGCGCCGCAAAGCCTGGATGCGGCGCGCGCATCGATGCGCTATGCGTTCTTCCACTGGGGCCTGCACCCGTGGGCGATCTACGCACTGATCGGTCTGGCGATGGCCTGGTTCCAGTTCAACCGCAATGGACGCGGCCTGGTCAGCGACATGCTGCAGCCGATCATCGGCCGCCACCATCGCGGCTGGATCGGTCGGGTGGTCAACATCGCCGCCGTAGTTGCCACCGCGATCGGTGTCGCCACCACGCTCGGCTTCGGCACCATCCAGATTGCTGCCGGTATCGAACGCGTCTTCAGCGTGCAGGCTACCGTCGCCGTGCAGATGACCATCATTGCCGTCGCCTTCGTTTTGTACATGGCCTCCACCGCCAGTGGCGTGGAGCGAGGTGTGAAGTGGCTGTCCAACTTCAACCTGGCGTTGGCTGCCCTGCTGGCAGCCATCCTGCTGGTGCTGGGGCCGACCGGCTTCATCTTCGATACGTTCACCACCACGCTGGGCTCCTACCTCAACCAGCTGGTGACGATGAGCCTGCGCATGTCACCGTTCTCCGGCAGCACCTGGGTGGCGGACTGGACGATCTTCTACTGGGCCTGGTGGATCTCGTGGGCGCCGTTCGTGGGATCGTTCATCGCGCGCATCTCGCGCGGCCGCAGCGTGCGCGAGTTCGTGATCGGCGTCGTGCTCGCACCGACGCTGCTGGGCTTCTTCTGGTTCGCGGTGTTCGGCGGCACTGCGTTGTGGGCACAGATCTTCGGCCACGCCGATCTGGTGCAGGCGCTTGGCAATGGCTACGAGACGGTGTTGTTCACACTGTTCGACAGCATGCCGCTACCGCTGTTGCTGTCGTGCATCGCGCTGGTGCTGCTGATGATCTTCTTCGTGACCTCGGCCGATTCGGCGGTCCTGGTGCTGGCCAGCATGTCCACCGACGAGGCTGGCGACCCACCGTTGAAGCGCAAGCTGGCCTGGGGCATTGCGGTGGCACTGATCGCAGCGGCATTGCTGCTGGCCGGAGGCCTGGACGCGCTGCAGGGCATGATCACGATCGCGGCATTGCCATTCGCGCTGCTGATGGTGCTGGTGATGGTGTCGCTGTACCGGGTGCTGGACCAGGAGTACACGCGCGAGCGGCGGCAGGCGCAGCGCCAGCGGCACATGATCGATGCGTGGATCGCACGCGAGATGGCGGCGCAGGAGGAGACCCAGGCGGAGGCAGCGCGCGCGCACGATCAGGATTGAGGGTTGTTTTGCAGCCTGCGGCTGCACCGCTTTTTCAGGCAAGGGCCAAGGTCAAATTCAAAAGCAGCTCTGGGTTGCTGCTAGTTTGGCGGGGCGGTGTGGGCTGGCAGGACACGCCGTAAACCCATCCCTGGGGGCTCGATGGCGCCATCCATGGCGCCAACGGTCCTGCCAGCCCACGCCGCCCCACCCCCGACAGTTTCCGTGTGACGGTGGGTTTTCCACGCTAGGCGTGGATGAGGTGTATCGGAAAACAAGAAGGGGTCGGATCCGTTTTCCTTCGGAAAACGGATCCGACCCCAACCCACAGCGCGCGGCTGTTGCCGTTGCCGTTGCCGTTGCCTTTGCTCTTGCTCTTGCTCTTCCTTTTCTTTTCCTGCGGTGACGGCCACGGAAACTGTCCGTGGCCGGGCGGGTGGGTTGGCTGGGGGCGTGAGCCGCATGGATGCGGCGACCGAGCTTACATGGACGTACTTGCAGCGGCCCCCAGACAATCCACCCGCCCGGCCAAGCCCCGTATCACTGCCACCACCGCAGAGGGGGCTCAGCCCGTTGGCCGGGAAACTCAGTACCCCGCCGCCTGCCCATCCTTGCGACTCTCCGAAGCTCCGTAATAAACCCCGCTCTCGGGATCGCGCATGATCGCCTGGTACCCGCCATAAGGCCCATCGGCGAACACGATGCGATGCCCCTTGCGCATCAGCGTACGCACCGTCTCGTAGGGGAAGCCGGTCTCCAGATTCACTTCGCCGCCGTCGGTCATCGCCGTGGCCTGACCCGTCGGTTCAGTCGAGCCTTCGTGCTGGATGCGCGGCGCATCACCGGCTTCCTGCAGGTTCATCCCGAAATCCACCAGGTTCATCACGATCTGCGCATGGCCCTGCGGCTGCATCGCGCCGCCCATCACGCCGAAGCTGGCATACGGCTTGCCGCCCTTGGTGATGAACCCCGGAATGATGGTCTGGAATGGACGCTTGCCCGGCGCGTAGCCGTTGGGATGGTTCTTCTGCAGCACGAACATCTCGCCACGGTCCTGCAGGATGAAACCCAGACCGGGCGGTGCCATGCCGCTGCCCATGCCACGGTAATTGGACTGGATCAGCGAAACCATCATGCCGTCGGCGTCGGCCACGGTCATGTAGATCGTGTCGCCCTCCTCCAGCTGCTTCGGCGTGCCCGGCTGCACTTCCTTCAACGCCTTGTCCATCGAGATCAGCGCACGACGCTGCGCGGCGTACTCCTTGGAGATGAGCTTCTGCACCGGTGCCGGCTGGAACGCCATGTCGGCGTAGAAACGCGCACGGTCGGCAAAGGCCAGCTTCTTCGCTTCGACAAACAGGTGCACGTGTTCCGGTGAACCGAACGGGATCTTCGAGAAGTCGTAGCCTTCCAGCACATTGAGGATCTGCAGCGCGGCGATGCCCTGGCTGTTCGGCGGCAGTTCCCAGACGTCGTAGCCGCGGTAGTTGCTGCTGACCGGTTCGACCCACTCGCCATGATGGTCAGCCATGTCCTGGTAGCTCAGGTAACCACCGTTGGCCTTGAAGTAGTCGCCGATGGTGTGGGCGATCTCGCCCTTGTAGAAGGCGTCGCGGCCACCGTCGGCGATCTTCTGCAGGGTGCTGGCCAGGTTCGGGTTCTTCCACATCTCGCCCTTGCGCGGGGCGTGGCCGTTGATCGTGAACTGCTCCTTGAAGCCCGGGTACTGCGACAACTTGGGCACCGAGCGGTCCCAGTAGTAGGCGATCACCTCGGCCACCGGGTGACCCTCGCGGGCGTAGCGGATGGCCGGCGCCAGGTTGTCGGCCATCGGCTTGCGACCGAAGCGGTCGTGCAGCGCGAACCAGCCGTCGACGGCACCCGGCACCGACACCGGCAGTGGACCGGTGGCCGGGATGTCCTTCAGGCCACGGCGCTGGAACTCGCCCAGGGTGAGCGACTTCGGCGAGCGGCCCGAGCCGTTGTAGCCGTAGAGCTTCTGGGTCTTCGGGTCCCACACGATGGCGAAAAGGTCGCCGCCGATGCCGTTGCCGGTCGGCTCCATCAGGCCGAGCGCGGCGTTGGCGGCAATCGCCGCGTCCACTGCCGAACCGCCGCCCTTCATCACGTCCAGCGCGATCTGGGTGGCCAGTGGTTGCGAGGTCGCGGCCATCGCATGCGGGGCGATCACCTCCGAACGGGTGGCGAAGGTGTGGCCGGTGATGCGGTCGGCGCCGAAGGACAGCGCGGGTACGGCAGCCAGTACGGCGGCGGCGAGCAGGGAACGGGCAAGGCGTCGGGACACGGTCGGGTTCCGATGGACGGGTGGTTCCCCGATCTTCGCCGCTGCGGCCTTCACGCGGTATCGGACAGACGTCATGGACGCTGATCCTTGGGCGGAAAAATCCACCGGATTCCGCGCAAAAACCGCCCCGAAAGGAGTGAATTCGGGTTCACCGAAACACTTTCAGCAGCAACCATCCTTGTGCCGCAAGCGATTGCGCTGGATGCAGCGGAAACCGATAGAAAATCCGTCGCGAGGGTTGACACCGCCGAAATGGCTGTGTTTCTCTCGATCACATGTTGCATCACAACACGCCACCGCGAACCCACATCGAAGCCGCCGACACCGGCGCCGCCTTGCTGCGTTCGATTCTTGTGCTCGTACTTATTACCCAACCAACAGGTGCGGGACGAGCCAGCGTGTAAGCAACACACACACCGGAACTCTTCAAAAACCCGCACCCGCCCCGGTGCGGGTTTTTTCATTTCAGAACCTGGTTTCAGACGCAACCACCATGACCAACGCTCATCGCACAACCCGGACCTGCACCACCACGCCTCGTGGTGGCTGCGCCTGTGCGATGCGCGGCGCCTCCTCCACCGCTTTCCCCTGACCGGCCGGCACGTCACCTCGACGACCGGCCGTTCTTTTTTCTTCCCACCGCAAGGAACCTCCCCCATGAGCACCAACGACCTGCCCCAGACCAAGATCGCCGTCATCGGCTACGGCAGCCAGGGCCGCGCCCACGCACTGAACCTGCGCGAATCCGGCTTCGACGTGGTGGTAGGCCTGCGTCCGGGCGGCCCGACCGAAGCCAAGGCGCAGGCCGATGGCTTCACCGTGATCGCGCCCGCCGAGGCCGTGAAGGACGCCGACCTGGTTGCCGTGCTGACCCCGGACATGGTGCAGAAGAAGCTCTACAACGACGTGCTGGCGCCGAACATGAAACAGGGGGCGTGCCTGCTGTTCGCGCATGGCCTGAACGTGCATTACGGGATGATCGAGCCGCGTGCCGACCTGGACGTGGTGCTGGTCGCGCCGAAGGGCCCCGGCGCGCTGGTGCGCCGTGAGTACGAGATCGGCCGTGGCGTGCCGTGCATCTGGGCGGTCTACCAGGACATCAGCGGCAAGGCCGCGCAGCATGCGCAGGCCTATGCGGCCGGCCTCGGCGGTGCGCGCGCCAACCTGATCCAGACCACCTTCAAGGAAGAGACCGAGACCGATCTGTTCGGTGAGCAGGCGGTGCTGTGCGGCGGTGCCTCGGCGCTGGTGCAGGCCGGATTCGAGACCCTGGTCGAAGCCGGCTACCAGCCGGAGATCGCCTATTACGAAGTGCTGCACGAACTGAAGCTGATCGTGGACCTGTTCTATGAAGGCGGTATCTCGCGCATGTTGGAGTTCATCTCCGAGACCGCGCAGTACGGCGACTACGTCAGCGGCCCGCGCGTGATCGATGCCGGCACCAAGGAACGCATGAAGGAGGTGCTGAAGGACATCCAGGACGGCACCTTCACCAAGAACTGGGTGGCCGAGTACGAAGCGGGCCTGCCGAACTACAACAGGTTCAAGCAGGCCGACCTGGAGCACCCGATCGAGAAGGTGGGCAAGGAACTGCGCGCCAAGATGGTCTGGTTGCAAGGACAGGCTGCGTAAGCACGCGGCCCTCCCCCACCCGCTTTGCAAGGTTCCCCCATGAACTCTTCGACACATCGCAGCGCGCCGCCCAACGGCGCGCGCTGGCTGACCCAGGCGCTGGAGGCCGAAGGCGTCCGCACGCTGTTCGGCTATCCCGGTGGCACCATCATGCCGTTCTACGACGCGCTGGTGGATTCGTCGCTGAAGCACATCCTGGTACGCCATGAGCAGGGCGCGGCGCTGGCCGCCAACGGCTTCGCCCGCGCCAGCAACCAGGTGGGCGTCTGCGTGGCCACCTCCGGCCCGGGCGCCTCGAACCTGGTCACCGGTATTGCCGATGCGATGCTGGATTCGGTACCGATGGTCTGCATCACGGGCCAGGTCGGCACGCCGCTGCTGGGCACCGACGCCTTCCAGGAACTGGATGTGTTCGGCCTGACGATGCCGATCGTCAAGCACAGCTGGCTGGTGCGCAGCGTCGATGACCTGCCGCGCGTGGTGGCCGATGCGTTCCGCATTGCCCGTGAGGGTCGCCCAGGCCCGGTGCTGATCGACCTGCCCAAGGATGTGCAGCTGGCCGATGCCAGCCATCTGCCGGCGCATGTGCCCAGCAGCGTCGAACCGCCGCCGGCGCCGGCCGAGGCCGCCATCGCCGAGGCCATCGCCGCGCTGGCGGCGGCCGAGAAGCCGGTGGTCTACGCAGGTGGCGGCATCGCCCTGGGTGATGCCGTGCAGGACCTGCGCGACTTCGTCGAGGCCAGTGCCATCCCCACCGTAATGACCCTGCGCGGCCTGGGTGCACTGCCGGCCCACCATCCGCAGTCGCTGGGCATGCTGGGCATGCACGGCACCCGCGCCGCCAACATGGCGGTGCAGGAAAGCGACCTGCTGCTGGTGCTGGGTGCGCGTTTCGATGACCGCGCGACCGGCAAGCTGGCCGAGTTCGCGCCATTCGCCCGCGTCGTCCACATCGATGCGGACGCCTACGAGATCTCCAAGCTGCGCACTGCCGACGTCGCCGTGCCTGGCAACGTCGGTCACGCCATCCGTGCCCTGCGTGCGGCCTTCCCCTCCCCCAGGGCCCACCAGGACGCCTGGCGCAAGCGCTGTGCGCAGCACCGCGACCGCTTCGCTGCCCGCTACGACGCACCGGGCCAGCACATCTACGCCCCGGCGCTGCTGAAGCGCCTGAGCGAGCTGGCCCCGGCCGATGCGGTGATCGCCTGCGATGTCGGCCAGCACCAGATGTGGGTGGCCCAGCACTGCCGCTTCAACCACCCCCGCAACCACCTGACCAGTGGCGCACTGGGCACGATGGGCTTCGGCCTGCCAGCGGCGATGGGTGCGCAGTTCGCCTGCCCGGAGCGCACCGTGGTACTGGTGTCCGGCGACGGCAGCTTCATGATGAACGTGCAGGAGCTGGCGACCATCGCCCGCTGCCGCCTGCCGGTGAAGATCGTGCTGCTGGACAACAGTTCGCTGGGCATGGTGCGGCAGTGGCAGGAACTGTTCTTCGCCGAGCGTTACAGCGAGATCGACCTGTCCGACAACCCGGACTTCGTAGCCCTGGCGCAGGTGTTCGGCATTGCCGCCGCCCGCATCGACAACCGCGACGACGTGGAAGGCGGCCTGGCCGCGCTGCTGGCCGAGCCCGGCCCGGCGCTGCTGCACGTGGCCATCGATGCACGCGCCAACGTGTGGCCGCTGGTGCCGCCGAACACCGCCAACAGCACGATGCTGGAAAGCAACCCCGCCCATGCCCGCCAGGAGACCCCCAATGCAATACCGGCTTGACCTGGTGCTGCACCCGGCCGAGGGCGCGCTGCTGCGCGTGATCGGCATGGCAGAACGCCGTGGCTTTGCGCCGCGTGCGATCAGCGGCGCACCGGTGGCCGCCGACGATGGCCGCTGGCACCTGCAGCTGGTCGTCGATGGCCAGCGCCCGGCGGAAACGCTGTGCCGGCAGATCGAGAAGATCTACGACTGCGTGTCCGTGCAGGTCACCGCCGTGGAAGGAGTATCGCCATGAACACCCGTACCGTAGCGACCACGGTGCCGGTACGGAGGCGTCTTCTTCGCCGCCCGTGCCCGCATGCGGCGGTCTTCCGCACCGCGCCGGTGGCCCATGCCGGCCGCTGACACCAGCCAGGAAAGCGATGTCGGCGACGTAAGCGTCGCCGACGTCCTGGCAGCGCAGGCCCGCCTGCGCCGCTTCCTGCCGCCCACCCCGCTGCACCACGCCGAACGCTTCGGTACCTGGCTGAAGCTGGAGAACCTGCAGCGCACCGGTTCCTACAAGGTGCGCGGCGCATTGAATGCACTGCTGGCCGGCCGCGAACGCGGCGACACCCGGCCGGTGATCTGCGCCTCGGCCGGCAACCACGCCCAGGGCGTGGCCTGGGCCGCCTATCGCCTGGATGTGCCGGCCATCACTGTGATGCCGCATGGTGCACCCGCCACCAAGATCGCCGGCGTCGCCCACTGGGGCGCGACCGTGCGCCAGCACGGCAACAGCTATGACGAAGCCTACGCCTTCGCGGTCGAACTGGCACAACGCCACGGCTACCGCTTCCTGTCCGCGTTCGACGATGCCGACGTGATCGCCGGCCAGGGCACGGTCGGCATCGAGCTGGCCGCGCATGCCCCGGACGTGGTGATCGTGCCGATCGGTGGCGGTGGCCTGGCTTCCGGCGTGGCCCTGGCGCTGAAATCACAGGGCGTGCGCGTGGTCGGCGCGCAGGTGGAAGGCGTTGATTCGATGGCACGCGCGATCCGCGGCGACGTGCGCGAGATCGCACCCGTCGCCTCGCTGGCCGACGGCGTGCGGGTGAAGATCCCCGGCTTCCTGACCCGTCGCCTGTGCACCTCGCTGCTGGACGATGTGGTGATCGTGCGCGAAGCCGAACTGCGCGAAACCCTGGTCCGGCTGGCACTGGAAGAACACATCATTGCCGAGGGTGCCGGCGCGCTGGCGCTGGCCGCTGGCCGCCGCGTCGCGGGCCGCCGCAAGTGCGCGGTGGTCTCCGGCGGGAACATCGATGCCGGTGTGCTGGCCGGCCTGCTAACCGACATCCGACCGCGCCCGCCGCGCAAGCCACGGCGACGGCGCAGCGAAACACCCCGCTCGCCCGCCAAGGCCAGCGCGCCGCCCTCCCCCATGCCTTCCCCTTCCCACCTGCAAGCCGCAACGCCCGCTGTCGAGGAGATTTCCCTGTGACCACCATCGAACGAATTACCACCCCGCGCATCCGCATCTTCGACACCACCCTGCGTGACGGCGAGCAGTCCCCCGGCTGCAGCATGAGCCCGCCGCAGAAGCTGGTGATGGCGCGTGCGCTGGACGAACTGGGCGTGGACATCATCGAGACCGGCTTCCCGGCCAGCTCGCAGTCCGACCGCGAAGCGATGGCACTGATCGGCCGCGAACTGCGCCGCCCGAGCCTGAGCCTGGCGGTGCTGTCGCGCTGCCTGCAGGCCGATATCGAAACCTCGGCACGCGCACTGGAAGCCGCGGCCAACCCGCGCCTGCACGTGTTCCTGTCGACCAGCCCGCTGCACCGCGAGCACAAGCTGCGCATGACCCGCGAACAGGTACTGGAGTCGGTACGCAAGCATGTATCGCTGGCCCGCACCTACATCGACGATGTCGAGTTCTCGGCCGAGGATGCCACCCGTACCGAGCTGGATTACCTGATCGAAGTCGCGCGCGTGGCGATCGCCGCCGGTGCCACCACCATCAACCTGCCCGACACCGTCGGCTTCACCACGCCCGAAGAGATCCGCGCGATGTTCCAGCAGGTCATCGCCGGCGTCGCCGACGTGCCGAACGCGGCCAACGTGATCTTCAGCGCGCACTGCCACAACGACCTGGGCCTGGCCGTGGCCAACTCGCTGGCCGCCATCGAAGGCGGCGCGCGCCAGGTCGAGTGCACCATCAACGGCATCGGCGAACGCGCCGGCAACTGTTCGCTGGAAGAGATCGCGATGGTGCTGAAGGTGCGCCAGGCCTTCTACGAGCAGGACAGTTCGATCAACACCCCGCGCATCGTCGGCACCTCGCAGTTGCTGCAGCGCCTGGTCGGCATGCCGGTACAGCGCAACAAGGCCATCGTCGGCGCCAATGCGTTCGCCCACGAATCGGGCATCCACCAGCACGGCATGCTGCGCCATCGCGGTACCTACGAAATCATGCGCCCGGAAGACGTGGGCTGGGAGGATTCGCAGATGGTGCTGGGCCGCCACAGTGGCCGTGCCGCCGTTGAAGCGCGCCTGCGTGCGCTGGGCTTCTGGCTGGACGAAGACGAACTGAAGCTGGTGTTCGAGCAGTTCAAGGGCCTGTGCGAACAGCAGCGCGTGGTCACCGATGCCGATCTGCAGACGCTGATGCAGGGCGGTTCCAACGCACAGGGCTACCGCCTGGCCTCGATGACCATCAGCGATGTCGGCAGCCGCGCCAACGCACTGGTCGAACTGTCCGATCCGGATGGCAACCGCGTGGCCGAGACCGCGCAGGGCGACGGCCCGGTCGATGCGCTGTTCGGCGCACTGTCGGCCGCCACCGGCGTGCAGCTGATGCTGGACAGCTACCACGTGCACAGCGTCGGCATCGGCGCCGATGCACGCGGCGAAGCCAACCTGAGCGTGCGCCACGAGGGCGTGGAGTACGACGGCACCGGCACCAGCAAGGACATCATCGAAGCGTCCGCGCTGGCCTGGCTGGATGTTGCCAACCGCCTGCTGCGCCAGCGCCAGGCCGCCGCCCACAGCAGCACCGACGTTCCCACCCCCGCCACCGCCTGAGGAACCCGAGATGAGCGCCTTCGACACCCCCACCCCGACCAGCGCCGCTGGCCAGCAGTGGAACGCCCAGGACTATGCGATCGACGCCGGCTTCGTCCCGCTGCTCGGCGGCGCGGTATCGCGCCTGCTCGACCCGCGCGCCGGTGAGCGCATCCTCGACCTGGGCTGTGGCGATGGCGTACTCAGTACCGAGCTGGCGCTGAGCGGCGCACGCATCCACGGCGTGGATGCTTCGCCGGAACTGGTGGTCGCCGCCCGCGCACGCGGTGTCGACGCGCAGGTGATGGACGGCCACGCGCTGTCGTTCGACAGCGAGTTCGATGCAGTGTTCAGCAATGCCGCACTGCATTGGATGACGACTCCGGACCGCGTGCTGGAAGGCGTGCGCCGCGCCCTGCGCCCCGGCGGCCGCTTTGTCGCCGAATTCGGTGGCCACGGCAACGTGGCCACGATCATCGCGGCGGTACAGGCCGCGCGCGTGGCCCACGGCCATGGCGCCAGCACCTTCCAGTGGTATTTCCCGACGGCCGATGCCTACGCCGACCGCCTGCGCCAGCATGGCTTCCAGGTGCAACTGATCGAGTGCACGCCGCGCCCGACCGCACTGCCGACCGGCGTGGCCGGCTGGCTGCGGGTCTTCGCCGCACCACTGCTGGACGACCTGCCGGCCGAGGCCCGCGCTACCGTGCGCGAGGCCGCCACCGCGTTGCTGGCCGAGCTGCCGCGCAATGCCGCCGGCCAGCCGCTGGCCGACTACGTGCGCCTGCGCGTGCTCGCCCGCCGTCGCTGACTTGACCGTTCCGTTTCCTTTACTGATGTTCGCTATTTCGTACTTCTGCCAGGCATACGCATGACTTCCGCACCCCGCACCCTGTACGACAAACTGTGGGACGCCCACGTGGTGGTTCCCGAAACCGACAGCGCCCCCGCCGTGCTGTACATCGACCTGCACCTGATCCACGAGGTGACCTCGCCGCAGGCGTTCACCGAACTGCGCGAGCGCGGCCTGTCGCCGCGCCGGCCGGACCGCACCAAGGCGACGATGGACCACTCCACGCCAACCCTGCCGCCTGCCGCCGACGGCACGTTTCCCTACGCCAGCGCTGCGTCCGAAGCGCAGGTCGCCACCCTGGCACGCAACTGCGCCGAACACGGCATCGAACTGTTCGACATGGCCTCGGACAACCGCGGCATCGTCCACGTGATCGCGCCGGAACAAGGCTTCACCCAGCCCGGCATGACCATCGTCTGCGGCGACAGCCACACCTCCACCCACGGTGCGTTCGGTTCACTGGCCTTCGGCATCGGCACCAGTGAAGTCGGCCACGTGCTGGCCACGCAGTGCCTGCTGCAGCGCAAGGCGAAGACCTTCGCGATCACCGTCGATGGCCCGCTGGCGCCCGGCGTCGGCGCCAAGGACGTGGTCCTGCACATCATCGGCGTGATCGGCGTCAACGGCGGCACCGGCCACGTCATCGAGTTCCGTGGCAGCACCATCGAAGCGATGGACATGGAACAGCGCATGACCCTGTGCAACATGTCGATCGAGGCGGGTGCGCGTGCCGGCATGGTGGCGCCGGACCAGGTCACCTTCGACTTCGTCGCCGCTACGCCGCGCGGGCCGAAGGGCGCCGATTTCGACGCCGCCGTGGCGCGCTGGCAGCAGCTGCGCAGCGATGAGGGCGCGCGTTTCGACAGCGAAGCGCACATTGACGCCGCCGACATCCGCCCGACCCTGACCTGGGGTACCCATCCGGGCACGGCTATCGCGGTGGATGCGCCGATTCCGGCGGCCAACGATGCCGCCGCACAGAAGGGCCTGGACTACATGCATTTCCAGGCCGGCAAGGCGCTGGCCGGAACGCCGGTGGACGTGGTGTTCGTCGGTTCGTGCACCAACGGTCGGCTGAGCGACATGCGCGAAGTGGCGCAGGTACTGCGCGGTCGTCGCGTCGCTGACCGGGTGCGCATGCTGGTGGTGCCGGGCTCGGAGATCGTCAAGCGCGAAGCCGAGGCCGAAGGCATCCACGAGATCGTGCGCGCGGCCGGTGCCGAGTGGCGCGAGCCGGGCTGCTCGATGTGCATCGCCATGAACGGCGATCTGGTCGCACCCGGGCAGCTGGCCGTGAGCACCAGCAACCGCAATTTCGAAGGCCGCCAGGGCCCTGGTTCGCGCACGCTGCTGGCCTCGCCGATGAGCGCGGCGTGGGCCGCGGTGAACGGGCACGTCGCCGATACCCGCGAACTGTTCGCACAGGAGGTGGCGTGATGGCCGGTTTCCGTACCCTGACCTCGGCCAGCGTGGTGCTGCGCCAGACCAACATCGACACCGACCAGATCATTCCGGCGCGGTTCCTGTCCACCACCGAACGCGCCGGCCTGGGCCGCAACGCGTTCAATGACTGGCGCTGGCAGGCCGACGGTTCGCCGGTGGCCGACTTCGCCTTCAACCAGCCGCACAACGCCGGCCGCAGCATCCTGCTGGCGGGCCGCAACTTCGGCTGCGGTTCTTCGCGCGAGCATGCACCGTGGGCATTGACCGATCTGGGCCTGCGCGCCATCGTCAGCAGCGAGATCGCCGACATCTTCCGCGGCAACTCGCTGAAGAACGGACTGCTGCCAATCGTGCTGGACGAAGCCGACGTGCAGGCGCTGATGCAGCGCCCGGACGACGAGCTGACCATCGACGTGGCCGCGCGTGAGCTGCGCACGCCCGATGGGCGCGTCTATTCCTTCCCGCTGGATGGCTTCTCGCAGACCTGCCTGCTGGAAGGCGTCGACCAGTTGGGGTATCTGTTGGGCCGTGTCCCTGAAATCGAACGCTACGAGAGTGAGCATGCACGCTGAAATTGTTGTCCTGCCCGGTGATGGCATCGGCCCGGAAGTGGCCGCCGCGGCAGTCGCCGTCCTGAAGTCTGTCGCCACGCGCTTCAACCACACCTTCACCTTCAGCGAGCACGACATCGGTGGCATCGCCATCGACCGCCACGGCGAGCCGCTGCCGGCCTCTACGTTGACTGCCTGCCAAGCCGCCAACGCGGTGCTGCTGGGTGCGGTCGGCGGCCCGAAGTGGTCCGATCCCAACGCCAAGGTGCGCCCGGAACAGGGCCTGCTGGCGATCCGCAAGGCGCTGGGCCTGTATGCCAACCTGCGCCCGGTGCGTACCCACGAAGCCGCACTGCACGCCTCGCCGATCAAGGCCGAGCTGCTGCAGGGCGTGGACTTCGTCGTGGTACGCGAACTGACCGGTGGCATCTACTTCGGCGACAAGACCCGCGACGCCGACAGCGCCAGCGACCTGTGCCGCTACACCGTGGCCGAGATCGAACGCGTGCTGCGCAGTGCCTTCCGCCTGGCCCGGCAGCGCCGCGGCAAGGTCACCTCGGTGGACAAGGCCAACGTGCTGGAGACCTCGCGCCTGTGGCGTGACGTGGCCGCGCGCATCGGCCGCGAGGAATTCCCGGACGTTGCGCTGGAGCACCAGCTGGTCGATTCCATGGCCATGCACCTGCTGGCCAAGCCGCGCGAGTACGACGTGATCGTCACCGAGAACATGTTCGGCGACATCCTCACCGATGAGGCGTCGATGCTGGCCGGGTCGCTGGGCCTGCTGCCGTCGGCCTCGCTGGGCGAGCCGGGCGCGGTGGGCATCTACGAACCGATCCATGGTTCCGCTCCGGATATCGCTGGCAAGGGCATCGCCAATCCGTACGCGACGATCTTCAGCGCCGCGATGCTGCTGCGCCATTCGCTGGGGTTGGAAACGGAAGCCGCTGCGGTGGAAGCCGCCGTGCACGCCGTGCTGGACGATGGCGTGTTCACCGCCGATCTGGCCGCCAAGGGCCAGGCGGTGAGCACGGCAGCCGCCACCGACGCGGTGCTGGCCAAACTCAACTGATCCGATAGCGCCACGCCACCTGTGGCGCCTCTCCCTTCGCACATTGCGGGCAGCCACCCATGGGGTGGCTCTACTGTAGAGCCACGCCATGCGTGGCTGCATTATTTGGTGGTGTACCCACCATTGACCAGGATGGTCTGCCCGGTCATCCACCAGCCGTCGGTGACCAGGAAGCGGATCCACGGCACGATGTCGGCGATGTCGGTCAGGCCGGTGCGGGTGAACGCCGAGAGCGCGGCCGCGGTCTTGTGGTACGCCTGCGCATCGGCACTCTCGGCCGGGTAGAAGAACGGCGTGTCCATCGGGCCCGGCCCGATCGCAGTCACCGAGATGCCGCGCTCACCGAACTCCTTGGACGCCGCGCGGGTGAAATGCTCAACCGGTGCCTTGGTGCCGGCATAGCTGGAATAGAACGGCGTGAACGCACCCAGCAGTGAGGTGACCAGGGTGCAGATGCGGCCACCGTCGTTGACGTGGCGGCCAGCCTCCTTGAGGAAGAAGAACGCGGCCTTGGCGTTGACCGCGCTCATCTCGTCGTACTCCGCTTCGCTGATCTCCAGCAGCGGCTTCTTCAGCACCTTGCCGACCGTATTGATGGCGATGTCGGGACGGCCGACTGCGGCCACGGCATCGGCGAACAAGCGCTCCATCGCTGCGGCCGACGTCAGGTCGCCCTGCAGGGCAACGGCCTTGCTGCCGGCGGCCTGCACGGCGGCGACGGTCGCCTCTGCATCGGCCTGGGTGGCGGCGCTGTTGTAGTGGATGACGATGGCTTTGGCGCCCTGGCTGGCGAAGTCGCGGGCGATCAGTCCGCCCAGGTTCTTGGCGCCACCGGCGATCAGTACGGTCTTGCCGTTGAGGGAATGGTCGGTCATGGCCTCGGTCTCGGGAGGGGGCTGCCCGGGGTGGCAACCCTGCCCTGACGACGATATCGTGCAGAAAATGCGGATAAAGCCCGCCGCATTGACTTAACCTTCCAGAGCCAGCGAACAATGGATCGGATCGATCGCTTCCGCATCTTCACCCGGGTGGTGGAGTGCGCCAGCTTCACCCGCGCCGCCGACCAGCTCGGCCTGCCCCGCTCCACCGTCTCGGCAGCCATTGCGGAGCTGGAGCAGCGGCTCGGTACCCGCCTGCTGCAGCGTTCGACCCGCAGGGTGTCGACCACCCACGACGGCGACGTGTTCCATGCCCGCTGCCTGCGCCTGATCGCCGAGGTTGAAGACGCCGAATCGCTGTTCCGGCAGGACGATGCGCAGCCGGTGGGTCTGCTGAAGATCGACGTGCCCAGTCGCATCGGCCGCCGCATCATCGCCCCGGCGCTGCCGGATTTCTTCGCTCGCTACCCGCAGGTGGAAGTCGACCTGGGCATGACCGACCGCGCGGTGAACCTGATCGAAGACGGCTGCGATGCCGTGCTGCGGGTCGGGCAGCTGGGCGATTCCAGCCTGGTCGCGCGCACGCTGGGCCAGCTCGACTTCGTCAACGTTGTCGCGCCGGCCTACCTGCGCGAGTACGGTGTGCCGCAGCAACCTGCCGACCTGCAGCAGCACCGGGCGGTGAACTACGCGTCGCCGACCACGGCGCGGGTGGAACCGTGGGAGTGGCAGGAGGGTACGCAGCTACGCACATTGCCGATGCCCGGCTGGGTGCGGGTCAACAGTGCAGAAGCGTCGATCGCGTGCTGTGTGGCGGGGCTGGGGCTGCTGCAGATTCCGCGCTACGACGTGCAGGCCGAACTGCAATCCGGTGCGCTGGTGGAAGTGATGCCGCAGCATGTGGCGCAACCATTGCCGGTGACCCTGCTGCAGCCGCATCGGCAGCACCGCGCACAACGCGTACAGGTATTCATCGAATGGCTGCTGCCAGTGCTACGGAGCGGCCTGCAGCTACAGTAGATCCACGCCATGCGTGGATGCGTGCCGCAGTGCCAACCAAGGTTGGCACCTACCAAGGCGGTGGCCGCAGAACCCGGGGCATTACGCCCCGGATTCGTCCGGCTTCACCCGGAACCATGCCGCGTACAACGCCGGCAGGAACACCAGGGTCAGCACCGTGCCGACGATCAGGCCGCCCATGATCGAGATCGCCATCGAGCCATAGAACGCGCTGCGCGACAGCGGAATCATCGCCAGCACGGCCGCCAGCGCGGTCAGTACGATCGGGCGGAAGCGGCGCACCGTCGCGTCGATGATCGAATGCCAGCGGTCATGCCCGGCATCGATGTCCTGCTGGATTTGGTCGATCAGGATCACCGAGTTGCGCATGATCATGCCGGCCAGCGCGATCGTGCCCAGCAGTGCCACGAAGCCGAACGGCGCGCGGAACAGCAGCAGGAACAACGTCGCGCCGATGATGCCCAGCGGCGCGGTCACCAGCACCATCGCCGCACGCGAGAAGCTGCGCAGCTGCAGCATCAGCAGCGTGGCCACCACCACCAGGAACAGCGGCATGCCGGCCTTGATCGAGTTCTGGCCACGTGCCGAATCCTCCACGGTACCGCCGGTTTCCAGCAGGTAACCGTTCGGCAGCTCGGCACGGATGCCATCCAGCGTCGGCAGGATCTGGTGCACCACGTCCAGCGGCTGCATGCCATCGCTGATGTCGGCACGCACGGTCACCGTCGGCAGGCGGTTGCGGTGCCAGATGATGCCGTCCTCGAAGCCGTACTCCATCGTCGCCACCTGCGACAGCGTGATGCTGCCGCCGTTGGCGGTCGGCATCGACAGGCTGGACAGCAGCTCCAGCTGGTTGCGCTCATCGGCCGGGCCACGCAGCAGCATCTCGATCTGGCGGTTGCCTTCGCGGTACACGCTCACCGACTGCCCGGCCAGCGAACTGGACAGGAACTGGCTGACCTGGGCACTGCTCACGCCCAGCGCCCGCGCACGCTCCTGGTCGATCACCAGCCGCACCACCTTGCTCGGCTCGCTCCAGTCCAGGTTGACGTTCATCACGTGCGGGTTCTCGCGCACCTTGGCCTCGACCTGGCGCGCGATCGCCTGCACCTTCTCGATGTGCTCGCCGGAAATGCGCATCTGCACCGGATAGCCGACCGGCGGGCCGTTCTCCAGGCGGGTCACGCGCATCTGCACGTCCGGGAACTTCGGAATCACCTCGTGCAGCAGCCAGTCACGGGTGCTTTCGCGCGCCTTGATGTCCTTGGCCAGTACCACGAACTGGGCGAAGTTGGTGGCCGGCAGCTGCTGGTCCAGCGGCAGGTAGAAGCGCGGCGAACCGGTGCCCACGTAGGACACGTAGTTGGCGATGCCCTCGCGGCTGGACAGCAGCTTCTCCAGCTTCTCGGCCTGGGCCTGGGTCGAGCGCAGCGATGCGCCCTCGGCCAGCTCGATGTCCACCATCAGTTCCGGCCGGGTCGAATCCGGGAAGAACTGCTGCGGCACGAAGCGGAACATCATCAGCGAGAACACGAACAGGGCAATGGTCGCGGCAATCACCCACCAGCGGTGGCGCAGGCAGCCATCGAGGAAGCGACGGAAGCTGCGGTAGAACGGGCGCTGGTACGGATCGTGGTCGTGCCCGTGCTGCGGCGGCGCGATCAGGTTGGCCAGCGCCGGATAACGATCGGCCCACTGCTGGCGCTTGGCGTGCCAGCGCGCGGACACGCTGCCCGGCTTCGGCGGCTGCGGATTGAACAGGTCCGGCAGCATCTTGTCGCCCAGGTACGGGATGAACAGCACCGCCGCGATCCACGACACCACCAGCGCGATGGTCACCACCTGGAACAGCGAACGCGTGTACTCACCGGTGCTCGAGGCCGCCGTAGCGATGGGCAGGAAGCCGGCCGCCGTGATCAGCGTGCCGGTCAGCATCGGGAACGCGGTGGATTCCCAAGCGAAACTGGCCGCGCGCAGGCGGTCGTAACCCTGCTCCATCTTGGTGGCCATCATCTCCACCGCGATGATCGCATCGTCCACCAGCAGGCCCAGCGCCAGCACCAGTGCACCCAGCGAAATCTTGTGCAGGCCGATGTCGAAGTAGTGCATGACGAAGAAGGTCATCGCCAGCACCAGTGGAATGGTCACGCCCACCACCAGGCCGGTGCGTAGGCCCAGCGAGAAGAAACTGACCAGCAGCACGATCACCACCGCTTCGGTCAGCACCTGCACGAACTCGCCGACCGACTCTTCCACCGACTGCGGCTGGTCGGACACCTTGCGCAGTTGCATGCCCGCCGGCAGGGTCTTCTGCAGGCGCTCGAACTCGGCATCGAGATTGGCGCCGAGCTTGAGGATGTCACCGCCATCCTTCATCGCCACTGCCAGGCCGATGGCCTCTTCACCCATGAAGCGCATCTTCGGCGACGCCGGATCGGCGAAGCCACGCTTGACCTCGGCGATGTCGCCCAGGTGCACGGTGCGGTCACCGGCGCGGATCGGGAACTGGCGGATCGCTTCGATGTCGTTGAACTGGCCGGTCACGCGCAGCTGCACGCGGTCGGTGGCGGTCTCGAAGAAGCTGGTGCCGGTGACCGCATTCTGGTCGGCCAGCGCCTGCTGTACCTGCTGCATCGACACACCCAGCGTGGCCAGGCGGGTGTTGGACAGCTCGATCCACACCTTCTCGTCCTGCAGGCCGACCAGGTCGATCTTGCCGACATCGGGCACGCGCTGCAGTTCCAGCTGGATGCGGTCGGCGTAGTCGCGCATCACCGCGTAGTCGAAGCCCTTGCCGGTCAACGCATAGATGTTGCCGTAGGTGTCGCCGAACTCATCGTTGAAGAACGGACCGACGATCTCGCGCGGCAGCGTCGCACGGATGTCGCCCACGCGCTTGCGCACCTGGTACCACAGGTCCGGGATCTGCCTGGAACGCAGGCTGTCGCGGGCCATGAAGATGACCTGCGATTCGCCGGGGCGCGAATAGGAGCGGATGAACTCGTACTCGCCGGTGTTCATCAGCGCCTTCTCGATCGGCTCGGTCACCTGCCGCGAGACCTGTTCGGCTGTGGCGCCCGGCCACAGCGTGCGCACCACCATCGCCTTGAAGGTGAATGGTGGATCCTCGGACTGGCCCAGATGCTTGTACGACCACGCGCCGATCAAGGCGAAGGCGAGCATCGCAAACAGCACCAGCGGGCGATTGGCCAGCGCCCACTCGGAAAGATTGAAGCGGCGCACCGGCTTACTCCTTGGCCTTGGCGGCAGCGGCCGGCGCGGCCGGCTTCAGCACCGGGCGGTTCTGCCGGTCCACGGCGATCACCGGCTGGCCCGCTCGCAGCAGGTGGCCACCGGCGGCAACCACCCAGTCACCCGCGTTCACGCCGGACAGCACCGGCACGGTCTCGCTGCCAAACGCACCGGTGGTGACCGAGGCGGCCTTCAGCGTGCTGTTGGCCGGATCGACCACCCACACGCTGGCGGCACCGTTGGCACCGCGCTGCAGCGCGCCCAGCGGCAGCTGCAGGGTACCGTGGCGACCGGCGCTGCTGTAGACGCGTGCGCTCTGGCCCAGTTCGACATCGGCCAGCGCATCGGCGGCCAGGCTGACGCGGGTGGCATAGGTGCGTGCCTGCGGATCGGCGGCGGCGGCGATCTCGCGGATCGTACCGGGCAGGCGCTGGCCCGGGCGGTTCCACAGTTCCACCTCGACCGGCTGGCCGACCGCGTAGTCGCGGATGGTCGCCTCGGGCAGGTCGATCAGCACTTCGCGGCCGCCATCGGCGGCCAGGTTGAAGATGGTCTGGCCGGCGGACACCACCTGCCCGGCTTCGGCCTCGCGGCTGGCGATCACGCCATCGGCCGGCGCGCGCAGCTGCGCGTAGTCGGCCTGGTTGCGCAGCACATCGAGGTTGGCGCGGGCCGCATTGGCCTGGCCCTGCGCGGCCTTGAACGCCGCGGACTGCTGGTCCAGCTGCGAGCGGCTGACCAGTTGCTGGTCGGCCAGCACCTGGTAGCGCTTCAGGTCATCGCGGGCACGCACCAGGTCGGCCTCGGCCGCAGCCAGCTGCGCCTGTGAGGCACGGGCCTGCAGCGCGAAGTCAGCCACGTCCAGTTCGGCCAGCACGTCGCCCTTCTTCACCCGCTGGCCGGCATCGACGTGGCGCTTGACCAGGTTGCCTCCGACGCGGAACGACAGCGGGCTTTCCTGACGGGCACGCACCGTGCCCGGGAATGCCGCCGGCGCCTGTCCGGCCTGTTCGCCGGGGTGAACCACCAGTACCGGCACGGCCGCCTGCGGCGCCTGTTCCTGTCCCGAACAGGCTGCCAGCGCAGCCACCCACACCATACCGCCCATCCAGCGCACGATCTTCATCGGTCAACGTCCTGAAAACGCAGGGTTGCAACAAGGGGGAGCCGCGACTGCCGGCCCAATTTAATAAACCGGCCGGTATAGTATAAATATCGAACCGCTTGGTCTAGTATTGTTGCGATGAGTTCTTCCACTTCCCGCAAGCCGTCGGCCAAGCCCGCTGCCAAGGCCGCCGGACCCGGGCGCCCCAAGGATCTGGGCAAGCGCGCGGCGATCCTTGAAGCAGCCAAGGTACTGTTCATCGAACAGGGGTATACCGGCGTGAGCATGGACGCCATTGCCGCCCAGGCCGGCGTCTCTAAGCTGACCGTGTACAGCCACTTCGGCGACAAGGAGACCCTGTTCTCCGAGGCCGTGCAGTCAAAGTGCATTGAAATGCTGCCCGATGCCCTGTTCGTGGCCGACGCGGACGGCCCGCTGCGCGACCAGCTGATCGGCATCGGCCTGGCCTTCTTCGAACTGATCACTTCCGATGCGGCGATCTCGATCCAGCGCATGATGATGGCGCCGGAGACCGACGAACGCCTGCGCGAGCTGTTCTGGAAGGCAGGACCGGAACGTACCTGCGAGGCCCTGGCTGACTTCCTGCGGGCACGCGCCGAGCGCGGCGAGCTGGAAATCACCGACTATTCGCTGGCTGGCGAGCAGTTCCTGACCCTGGTCAAGGGCGAAGTGCACATGCATATGATGTGCGGCATGCCACTGTCACCGGTGGAGTGCGACCCTCTTGCCCACGTGACCGCCAGCATCGACTTCTTCCTGCGCGCCTATGCGCCGCGAGGGGCCGGGACGGCTGAATAACCAAAACTGAACGAACCGGAGGTCGCGATGACTTCCGGCACTGCGACCCCGGCCACCCGGCAGCTGATGCTCTGGGCGCGCCGCCGGCCTCCGGCACCGGTAAAATGGCCGGCCCACTGCGCTGGATTTGAACCTCATGACGATTGATTACGCCCACGCCCGCGAACTGATGGTGGAACAGCAGATCCGTCCCTGGGACGTGCTGGACATCAAGGTGCTCGACGTCCTGGCCCGCCTGCCGCGCGAGGCTTTTGTCGCCGATGCACACCGGGCGCTGGCCTACGCCGATGTCGAACTGCCGATCGGCCACGGCCAGAAGATGATGAAGCCGGTCATCGAGGGCCGTACCCTGCAGGCACTGGATCTGCAGCCGGGTGACGAAGTGCTGGAAATCGGCACCGGCAGCGGCTTCCTGTCCGCCTGCATCGGCGCGCTCGCGCGCGACGTGCTGAGCCTGGAGATCGACTCGGAGCTGGCCGCCGCCGCGCGTGCCCGCCTGGACGCCTCCGGCCTGGGCACCAACGTCCGCGTGGAAGTGGCTGACGCCCTGTCCTGGCAGACCGAACGCCGCTTTGACGTGATCTGTGTCACTGGTGCGGTCGACGTGGTGCCGTCACAGTTCGCCTCGTGGCTGCGTCCGGGTGGTCGCCTGTTCGTGATCCACGGCCGCTCGCCGGCGATGGAGGCCCTGCTGGTCAAGGCCGACGGCAGCACCGAGTCCCTGTTCGAGACCGATATCGATTACCTGCGCGGTGCCGCCCCGGCACCCCAGTTCCACCTCTGAGTCCAAGGAAGCCGCAATGATCCGCCGATCCCTCGCTGTTGCGCTGGCCACTGCCCTGCTGCCGTTGTCTGCCCATGCCGCCGACCTGCTGCAGGTCTACGAAATGGCGCGCAACGGCGATCCGCAGCTGTCTGCCGCCGAATCGACCCGGCTGGTCGACAAGGAAGGCGCCGTGCAGGCGCGCGCCGCCCTGCTGCCGCAGATCAACGGCCAGGCCACGCTGAACCGCACGCGCAGCGAGCCGAACGCCGACATCAACTCCGGCTCGTTCACCAACAAGCGCCGCAATTACACGATCGATGGCAGCCAGACGCTGTTCAACTGGACCCAGATCAACAACCTGCGTTCGCAGCGTGAGCTGAGCAAGGCGGCGGACTTCACCCTCGAATCTGCCAACGACAGCCTGATCGTGCGCACCTCGGCGGCCTACTTCAACGTGCTGGTGGCGATCGAATCGCTGAACGCCGCACAGACCAATGAAGCGGCTGCGAAGAAGCAGTTCGACTTCGCCGACAAGCGCCTGGAAGTGGGCCTGGCGCCGATCACCGACGTGCACGAAGCACGCGCCCAGTACGACCAGGCGCGTGCCAACACCATCGTTGCGCAGAACACCCTGGCCGATAACTACCAGGCCCTGACCGAACTGACCGGCCAGCCGGTGGTCAACCTGCGCGGCCTGCCGGCCGACTTCCGTCCGGAAGTGCCGGCCAACCGTGGCAACATCGATGAGCTGGTGCACCAGGCCACCACCCAGAATCCGGCGCTGAAGGCGCAGGAACTGAAGGTGAGCGCCGCCGAAGCCGGCGTGCAGGCCGCGCGTGGTGGCCACTACCCGACCCTGTCGCTGGGCGGCAGCTGGGGCAAGACCGCAACCTGGGGCGACAGCACCGGCTCCGGCTCGCTGTCCCCCGATGCCCGCACCAACAGCATCGGCCTGACCCTGAACGTGCCGATCTTCGCCGGCGGCGCTACCCAGTCCGGCGTGCGCCAGGCGCTGGCCCAGCGTGACATTGCCCAGGACGGCTACGAGCAGCAGAAGCGTGCCCTGGACCGCAACACCCGCAATGCCTACCAGACCCTGGTACAGGGCATCAGCGAAGTGGAAGCCCGCCGCCTGGCGGTGGTCTCGGCACAGAGCGCCTATGACGCCTCGCAGGTCGGCCTGGAAGTCGGTACCCGTACCGTGCTGGACGTGATCCAGAACCAGCGCATCCTGTTCTCGGCGCAGCTGGACTACGCCCAGGCCCGTTACACCTTCCTGCAGAACCGCCTGCTGCTGAGCCAGTCGCTGGGTGCGCTGGACGTGGCCGAGCTGCAGGACGTCAACCGCCTGCTGACCCAGGACGCGGGCAACCCGGCAACCACCACGCACTGAGTCGTCAGCCTGCCGGTCACGAAGAAGCCACCCGCGAGGGTGGCTTTTTTGTTGGTCGCGCGGACGGAAGCATGCACCCACCGACCGTCAGCCGGGCCAGACCCGCATCCGTTCGACTGCGGCCAGCAGACACAGTGCGATGGCGACGGGAGCCAGCACCGGCAGGGCGCGTGATCGCGGTGCCCGTCCGCGCAGCACGGCCACGCACACGGCCCCCATCACCAACAGGGTTGCCGGACCAGGCAGTACCGGCAGGCTGCCCATGGGCGCCCACAACGCCAGCAATGCCGCCGACAGGACGACGGCAACCGGCACCAGTCTCTCCCGGAACTCCAGGGATCGGTCACCTGCCGTCGGCCACAGCTGCATCGCCACCCGCGCAGCCAACATCAGCAGTACCAGGATGAGCGCCACCAACCCTGCCACTCCCGCCAGCGGCAGCAAGGGCATCACCCAGTACAACTGCGGGTGATGCTGCAGGGCGACCGACAAAGGCCGCGTGCTGGCCAGAGCCGGAAATTCGACCAGGCCCGCCTGCAACGCGGCCAGTACGATCAGCAGCACCATGGCCAGCAGCACGCACGCCGGCAGCAGCGGCGGCCGTGCCCTCGCCTGCCTGCCGATGCCAGGAAATCCCAGCGCCAGGCCAACGGTGGCGAACACACCGTACAGCGGCACGCTCGCCGCCAGTACACCGCCGATCCCGAAGCGATAGGGTGCCGTTGCTGGCGGCAGCCATGGAATCCAGTACGCGTAGTGCACATGGCGGGCTGCCAGCACCAGCAACAGCAGGCCGGCGCCGACCTTCACCGTCAGCAGCACGCAGGCAACCAGCACCACACGGTGTGGCCGCAGCAATCCGACCACTGCAAGCAACAGCAGGCTGGCAGCAGCCATCAGTTGACCCGGCATCCCGTTGCTGGCCTCGATTCCACAACCAGCCAGCAGTACATGCAGATGGTTGGCGACGGACTGCGCAACGCCAGCGGCAGTCACCACCAGTTCCAGCAGCAGCGCGCCACCGAGCAGAACGGCCGGCACGCCTCCCCAGCAGTCCCGCACCACGCCATGCAGGCCATCGGCAGCGGGCCTTTGCTGGTTCAGAACGTGCAGGCAGTACAGCAGCGGCCCTGTGCCCAGCGCGGCCAGCAGCAGGCTCAGGACGATGGCCGGGCCTGCCTGGGCTGCGGTGTGCTGGCCGACCAGCGCGACCACGCCGCCTCCCAGCAGCAAGGTCAGTGCCACCACCACAAGGCGATCGCCGTACCCGGGCTCATCGATGCCGGGGCTGCTGTCGCTGTCCATCGCAAGTTCCCTTGATATCCGCCCAAGCGCGGTCGACAGCAGACTGACAGCCTGTGCCGGGAGGCGGTATCGGAATACGCGCCATGCGCATCACGATGTGACGGCAGGCACGTTGGCAAGGAAGCTCACGGTCCCGCTACGACAGATTCCAGGTCGCTAAGCAGAATTGACGCGGTCTTTCACGACAGTCACGTCGCGTGCGCCGGCCCTTCGGACTCAGCGGCAAGGTGGCGGCAGATGCGGTCCGACCAGCGCCAGCGTACGCTGCAGGGCACCGCGTCCGTTGCTGATCAGCGTGCAGCCTGCCCGCGCCATGTCCTCGCGTGCCTGCGGATCTTCGAGCAGGTGCTGCAGCAGTTCGCCGACCGCCTGCACGTCTTCGCCGATCAACAGCGCGCCCGCCTCGCGCATGCGGCGGGAAATTTCCGAGAAGTTGTGCAGGTGCGGGCCCGTCACCGCAGCGGTGCCCATCGCCGCCGGCTCCAGCAGGTTGTGGCCACCGATCGGCTGCAGGCTTCCACCGACAAACGCCACCTGCGCGCAGGCATAGAACGGCATCAGCTCGCCCAGGGTATCGATGACGAACACATCGGTTCCAACCTCCGGCCACTGCTTCGCGCGCCGGGTTGCCACGTTCCAGCCCTGCTCCCGCGCCAGCGCCTCCACCTTCGGGAAGCGCTCGGGATGCCGGGGCGCCCACAGCAGCAACAGGTCGGGGTGCTGCCGGCGCAGGCGCCGATGCAGATCGATCACCGCCTGTTCTTCACCATCATGGGTACTGGCGGCGATCCACACCGGCCGCCGGGCCGGCACGCGGGCATGGAACTGCTCGACGAAGCCCTGCACGTCCGGCGTAGTGATGTCGAACTTCAGGTTGCCCAGCGCCTGCACCTGCTCCGGCGCGGCACCCAGCTGCACGAAACGCTCGGCATCGTCCTGCGACTGCGCGGCCACGCAGGTGACCGTGCGGAGCGCGCGGCGGATCAACGCCGCCAGCAGCCGGTAGCCCCGCAGCGAACGTGCCGAGAGGCGCGCGTTGAGGATGTAGACCGGAATGCCACGGTCACGGCAGCCGAACAGCATGTTCGGCCACAGTTCGGTTTCCAGGATCAGCGCCAGGCTGGGCTGGAAGTGGCCGAGGAAGCGGTTGACGCTGCCGGGCACGTCATACGGCAGGTAGACGTGGTCCAGGGCGTCGCCCCACAGCGCACGCACGCGCTCGGAGCCGGTCGGGGTGATGGTGGTGATGACCCAGCGGATGTCCGGGCGCTCCTTGCGCAGCGCGTTCACCAGCGGCGCAGCGGCATTGACTTCGCCCACCGAGACCGCGTGCAGCCAGACCCGCGGTTGGCCGGTGGGCTGGGGATAGGAGGCATAGCGCTCATCCCAGCGCCGGAAGTATTCACGGACCCGGAAGCCGCGCCAGACCAGGTGGTACACGGTGATCGGCAGCAGGATGTAGAGCACGACCGAATACAGGCCGCGCAGGATCCATTCGACAGGGTCTTTACGCATGCGGCAAGGATACGGGAGCCCCCCGGGAAAGACACGCGGCCGCCTTGGTAGAATGGGCCAATGTCCGATGCCACCACCGCCGTCCGCCCGTCGCTGCGCGATCCCCGCAACTGGCCGATGTTCGCCGCCATGCTGGGCGCCTTCGCCATCGCCCGCCTGCCGTGGATGCTGCAGCGTGCGCTGGGCCGGGGCGTCGGCTGGATCACCTGGCGCCTGCTGGGCAGCCGTCGCCGCGCCGCCGAGGTCAACCTGCAGCTGTGCTTCCCCGAGAAGGACGAGGCCTGGCGCCAGCGCCTGGTGCGCGACAGCTTCGATGCCCTGGGTGTGGGCGTGTTCGAGTGCATCCGCGCCTGGTGGGGCAGCATCGACAGCATCCGCCCGCAGGTGCAGATCGAAGGACTGGAACATCTGCGGCAGATGCAGGCGGAAGGTCGTGGCGTGCTGCTGGTGTCCGGCCATTTCATGACCCTGGAAATGTGCGGGCGACTGCTGTGCGACTACGTTGATCTTTCAGGCATGTACCGCAAGCACAAGAACCCGGTGTACGAGTGGGCGGTGAAGTTCGGCCGCCTGCGCTACGCCAAGGCAATGTTCGCCAATGAGGACATCCGCGCCACCGTGCGCCACCTGAAGAAGGGCGGCTTCCTCTGGTACGCGCCCGACCAGGACATGCGCGGCAAGGACACCGTGTTCGTGCCGTTCTTCGGCCACACCGCTTCGACCATCACCGCCACCCACCAGCTGGCGCGGATGACCGGCTGTGCGGTGATCCCGTATTTCCATCGCCGCGAAGGCGGGAAGTACTTCCTGAAGATCGGCGCGCCACTGGAGAATTTCCCCAGCGACGACGTGGAAGCCGATACCACGCGGGTCAACCAGGCCATCGAAGAGATGGTGCGCGAGGCGCCCGACCAGTACCTGTGGATCCACCGCCGCTTCAAGCGCCAGCCAGGCGGGCGGAGCGATTTCTACAAGTAGATCCACGCCATGCGTGGATGCTCTTCGATTCCGTGCCGGGATTCACAACGGCCAGCGGCACCAGGCGTACGGGTACTCCCCCACCACGCACGCCAAGCCCGCACGGACCGGATTGGCCAGGATGTACATCGCCTTCTCGTGAAGTGATTCGTCGGTCCGCACTGCATGGTCGTGATAGGCGCGCTGCCACTGCGCAGTTCCATCAGCCAGTGCAGATGGTCGGGCATCACCACCCAGGCGAGATTGTGGCGGAAGCCCCTACGCTCGACGAAGCGCAGGGTGTCGATCAGGATCGCCATGTTCGCCGCATCGGCGAACAACGGTTCACGGCCAAGGGTTGCCGTGGTCAATGAGTACACGTTGCCGGATCGGGAATATCGACCGTAGCGGAGTCTTGGGCTGGCCATGCCTCGAGCGTACGATACGCATGGAAACACCGGTGGGGGTGGGTTACCTGTGTTTGCGTCGGGAAAGCTCCATCCACGCATGGCGTGGATCCACCACAGCAATCTCCGTTCGGTACGCGCAGTAGAGCCACGCCATGCTGGATGGACGATCACACCGCCGTCGGCGTGTCGTCCGCGTCGCGCGCCAGCAGGCTGCCGGCGAACAGCGCGGCCAGCAATACGGTCAGGCCACCCCAGAAGGCCGAATAGAACGCCAGATGGGTGTTCAGCGGGAACACGGTCACCGCCAGCGCCAGCATCGCCGGACGCGCGCGTTCGCGGGCCATTGCCGGCGCGTAGCGCCATGCGCGCCAGGCCTGGGCCACGGCCGCCAGCCACAGCAACAGACCAATCACTCCAGTCTCTGCGAGGATTTCCAGCACGATCTGATGGGCATGAAGCGCCGGGGCATTGCCCCACACGGCCGGCCCGTCCTCCGCCACGCAAGCGGGATAGGCATCGCGGAAACCACGTGCACCCACGCCATTGATCGGGTGCTCTTCAATCATGCAGGCGGCGGCTTCCCAGATCCGCGCGCGCCCTGACAGGGCCTCGTCGACACCACGCTCACCCCCATCCAGGGCCATGGCCGTTCGCGCGAAGCGCTCGCGCAGCTGCGGCACGCTGGCGGTCAGCGCACCGGCGCCGAGCACCGCCACCAGCGCCAGCGCCGCCAGCCGTTTCCAGCCGAACTGGCGCACGCCGCTGTAGGCCAGCACCAGCGCGAAGGTGATCCACGAGGCGCGCGAACCGGCCAACAGCAGCACGCTGCCCAGCGCTGCCGCAGCCAGCAGCCAGCCCGTATTGCCAAAGCGCCGCGCGGCGGGCAGCAGCAGGAACGGCGACAGGCTGGCCAGCACCTGGCCGAACTTCAGGTTGCACGGTCCCAGTGCGCCACTGAGGCGATCTGCCAGTGCGGCCTCGTCGGCCGGGCACAGTGCGTGGCCACTGACCGCCAGCTTCAGGTGTTCCAGCGACCAGAACCATGGGCTGGTGCCGGCCACCGCCTGCACCAGTGCATCCAGCGTCCATGCGCCGGTGATCAGTGCCAGCCCCGCGAAGGTCAGCCGCCGCCGCTCCGGCGTAGCCACCGCGATCGCCACCAGCCACATGAAGGGCAGATAGCGCAGGCCCGCAGCAGCCTTGGTCCACGAGGCCGCCGGATCGATCGCATCGAATGCGGAGAATGCCTGCGGCAGCCAGTAACCAAGGAACAGGATCGAAGTCAGTGCCCAGGCCGCCGTGCTCAACAGATGCGGGCGGCGCTGCAGGCGGCGCGTCACCATGCGCACCGCCGCGTACAGCGCGCCGAGGCCCAACACGGTTTCGGCGATGCCTGGCAACGGCCACATCGCCACGTACGCCAGCACCCACCAGGGCGTCCAGCGCCCGGCGCGGTCGTCGCGCACGATGACGGCGGGGTCAGCCGGCGAGGTCGGCATAGAGGCGGAGGGTATCGCGCTGCATGGCCTGCAGGGTAAACGGGATGCGGGTCGGCAAGGACGGGGGCTGGGCCAGCAGGGCCAGCGCACGTTCACCCAATGCCCGCGCATCGCCGAGCGGCACGGCACCTGCGGGTTGCAGCTGCCGAAGCAGCTCACCGACGCCACCATGGTCCCAACCCAGCACCGGCCGGCCCACCGACAGCGCCTCGACCACGGTGCGGCCGAACGCTTCGGGCTTGTCCGACAGCTGCAGTACCAGGTCGCTGGCCGTGTAGGCCTGGGCGATGCGTGCGGTCGGCGTGCTGATGTGCACGGCCTCGGCCACGCCGAGCGCGGCCGCCTGCCGGCGCAGGTCGGCCACGTAGGCTTCACGGCCGGGTTCATCGGTGCCCAGCATCCACAACTGTGCCGGCACGCCGGCGGCGCGCACATCCGCCAGCAGCTGCAATGCGTGTGCGTGGCCCTTCAGGCGGGTGCCACGCCCCGGCAACAGCAGCAAGGGGCCTTCAACCTGCGCCAGCCATGGGTACTCTGCCGCAAGCGCCATCCGCGGACGGCGATCGGCACGCGCCACGCGCGGGAACTGGGCCACATCGACGCCACGCGGAATCACCTGCAATGCCTGTTCGGGCACGGTCGGGTAGTGCCGCTGCACGTAATCGCGCACGGTGTTGGACACGCAGATCACGCGTTCGCCGCTGGTCATCACCGCGCTGTAGCGGCTGGGCGAATTCAGCCCATGCACGGTGGTCACCCAGTGCGGGCGTTGCGCGGCAGGCAGGGCACGGATTGCGTACAGGCCCAGCCAGGCCGGCAGCCGCGAGCGGGCATGCACGATGTCCGCACCAACCTCGGCAAACAAGCGGCGCAGGGTCGGCAAGTGGCGCAGGGTCAGCAGCGACTTGCGGCCGATGTCCAGGCTGAGGTGCTCGGCACCGCTGTCGAGCAGCGGCTGCACCAGGCGGCCACCGGCGGAAACCACCAGCGCGCGATGGCCGGCGGCGACCAGGGCCGCAGCGATTTCCAGGGTCGAGCGCTCGACGCCGCCGGAGTGCAGCGCCGGCAGCAACTGCACCACGGTCAATCGGCGCATCGAAGGGGCGGCCGCTTAGTCGGCCAGCACGAACACGGAACCGCAGTACGGGCACTGCGCTTCGCCATTGGGCTCGTCTTCGATCGGCAGGTACACGCGCGGATGCGAGTTCCACAGCGCCATTTCCGGGGTCGGGCAGCTCAGCGGCAGATCGCTGCGGTGCACGGTGTAGCGCTTCTCGGCGTTGGCGGGCGCAGTGGCGGTATGGCTCATGGCGGATGTCGATGAACGGGTTGCGAGGCCTGTGATTCTAGCATCCAGGCCGCCCCGACATTGCGCCGCAACGGGTGTTTGGGCGTACCGGGCCGATTCCCTGCGACCTTGCATGCCACTTCGGGATGAGGTGCCGGTGGGAATTCCCGACCGATCCTGCAGATTCACCCCGGGAAACCACCGACAACGATATTTACCGCATTTGGATCGAACTAAATGGCACTTGTCAGGTTGCCACGGCTGTTGCAGGATCGGGCCAGGTCGTGAACCGGCCTACCCCAATCCGACCCGATCGCATGGCCCGCCCCCACCGGACCGGCATCGCCTCTTCCACTGCCATCGCGGCGGGCGGAGCGATGCTGTCCGTGGTGTCCGCCGATGCGGGTTCTGCCCGCCGCCAGCCCTTCCGGGAGACCCTTGCATGACCCTGTCCGATCCACGCCGCGCCCTGCTTCCGCTCGCCCTGGCCCTGGCCTGTGCGACTACCGCGATGCCGGTGCTGGCACAGGGACTGCAGAGCTCGTTCGAGCCGGGCCAGCCGGCTCCGGAACCGGCCGCAGGCGCATTGCAGGTCACGATCGGCAACGGCCCCGCTGCGCCCTACGCCGCCAAGCGCAATGCCGGCTACAGCGGCCTGCACGCACTGCGCTACAGCAGCGAAGGTGGCAATGCGCGGCGCGAACTGTTCAAGGCGGACGTGACCATCGAGGCCGATACCACCCTGTCGTGGTTGGTGCTGCCGGAGATCGTCGGCAAGGACACCGTGGCTTCGACCTATGTGTCACTGGACCTGCTGCTGGACGATGGCAGTCGGGTTTCGGCCGGCACTGCACGCGACCAGCACGGCGTAGCGATCGGCGCACGCGCGCAGGGCGACTCGAAGACGCTGTACCCGCAGCAATGGGCGCGCAAGGCGGTGCGGCTGGGCGATGTGCCCGCGCTGAAGGGCCGCCGCGTGGTGGCGATCGAACTGGAGGTGGCCAGTGCCGACGGCGTACCGGTCTCCGGCTGGATTGATGACGTTCGCCTGGACACAGTGCCACGGCAGCAGCCAGCGCGCGTCTCCGACTGGGTGCTGACCACCCGCGGTACCCAGGCCAACGGCACCTTCTCGCGTGGCAACAATTTCCCGGCCACGGCGGTGCCGCACGGGTTCAACTTCTGGACCCCGGTCACCGATGCCGGTGCGCTGAACTGGCTGTACCGCTGGAACGAGCAGAACGACGCGCAGAACCGTCCGCAGCTGCAGGCGCTTGCGCTGAGCCACCAACCCAGCCCGTGGATGGGCGACCGCCAGACCTTCCAGGTGATGCCATCGGCCAGTCGTGGCGTGCCGGAGGCTGACCGCCGCAAGCGTGCCCTGTCGTTCGACCGCGGCCATGAAAGCGCCCGCCCTTACCGCTACGACGTGCGCTTCGACAACGGCGTCGCGGCATCGATCGCGCCGACCGACCATGCCGCGCTGTTCCGCTTTGACTTCCCGGAGGACGGCGACGCCAACCTGCTGTTCGACAATGTCGATGCACGCGGTGGCCTGACTCTGGACGCCGCCACGCAGACGCTGTCCGGCTACACCGACACGCGCAGTGGCCTGTCCAACGGTGCCAGCCGCATGTACGTGGTGGCCAGCTTCGACAAGCCGTGGCGCAGCAGCGGTCGCCTCGACACCGGCCGCCCGACCGGTTACATCAAGTTCGATGCCGGCAGCGACCGGCGGGTGACCATGCGCATCGCCACTTCGCTGATCTCGGTGGAGCAGGCACGACACAACCTGGCGCTGGAAATCACCGCCACCGATACGCTGGAGAGCGTGGCCGGCCGTGCGCAGGATGCATGGGACGCACGCCTGGCCCGCTTCGACATCGGCGATGCCAGCGACGACCAGAAGACCACGCTGTATTCCAGCCTGTACCGGCTGTTCCTGTACCCGAATTCCGGCCATGAAAACGTGGGCAGCGCCGCCGCACCGGAGTGGCGCTACGCCAACCAGGCCAGCGCCAGCGATGACAACACCGAGGGCAGCGCGACCCGCACCTTTGCCGCCGTGCGCGATGGCAAGGTGTTCGTCAACAATGGCTTCTGGGACACCTTCCGCACCACGTGGCCGGCCTACGCGCTGTTCACGCCCGACGATGCCGGGCAGATGGTGCAGGGTTTCATCGAGCAGTACCGCGCTGGCGGCTGGATCGCGCGCTGGTCGTCGCCGGGCTACGCGGACCTGATGGTCGGCACCAGCTCGGACGTGGCCTTCGCCGATGTGTGGCTGAAGGGCGTCGGCGGCTTCGATCCGGGCGAGGCCTACGCCGCCGCGCTGAAGAACGCGACCGTGGTACCACCCGACCGCCATGTCGGCCGCAAGGGCATGGACCGTTCGACCTTCCGGGGCTACGCCAGCGCCGACGTGCATGAGGGCATGTCGTGGACGATGGAAGGCGCACTCAATGACTTCGGCATCGCCAACATGGCCGATGCGCTGGCCAAGCGCGCGGCCACGCCGGCCGCACGCGAGCGCTACAGCACCGAAGCCGACTACTTCCGCCACCGCGCTGCCAGCTACGCGACGATGTTCGACCCTGCCGCCGGCTTCTTCCAGGGCCGCAAGGCGGATGGCCGCTGGCGCGTGGACGCCAAGGACTACGACCCGCGCGTGTGGGGCCACGATTACACCGAATCCAACGGCTGGACCTTCGCCTTCACTGCCGCCCATGACGGCGAAGGCCTGGCCGCGCTGTACGGTGGCCGCGACAAGCTGGCGGCGAAGCTGGATACCTTCTTCGCCACGCCGGAAACCGCAGACCCGGCACTGGCCGGCTCCTACGGCGGCACCATCCACGAGATGACCGAAGCGCGCGACGTGCGCATGGGCATGTACGCGCACAGCAACCAGCCGGCGCACCACATCCCGTGGATGTACCTGTATGCCGGGCAGCCGTGGAAGACCCAGCAGCACGTGCGCGAGATCCTGTCGCGGCTGTACGTCGGCAGCGAGATCGGCCAGGGCTATCCGGGCGATGAGGACAACGGCGAAACCTCGGCATGGTACGTGCTGGCCTCGCTGGGCCTGTACCCGCTTCGCATGGGCGCCCCGGAGTACGTGATCGGCTCGCCGGCCTTCGAACATGCACGCGTGGAGCTGCAGGGTGGCGCGGTGCTGACCGTGAACGCGGCCAACAACTCGCGCGAGAACGTCTACGTGCAGTCGCTGAAGATCAACGGCAAGCCGTGGACGAAGACCTGGGTGCCACACGACCTGATCGCCAAGGGCGCGACCCTCGACTTCGTGATGGGACCCCGTCCCTCGCGCTGGGGCAGCGGCGTGGACGATGTGCCGCGCTCGTTGACCGCGCGCGGCCAGCGCCCGCAGCTGCTGCACGACCTGCTCGGCAGCGGCGCGAAGGCGACGCTGGCCGATCGCCGCGCCCTGCCCGCACTGGTCGATGACGATGCGAGCACCACCGTGGGCCTGGGCGGCGGCGCAACCATCGCGCTGACCGGACTGAGCGACGGCACGCCGACGATGTACACGCTCACCAGCGGCGACGGCCGCATCCAGGGCGGTGAGTGGACGCTGGAGGCGCGCAACGGCGGCGGCAGCTGGACCGTGCTCGACCAGCGCAGCGGCGAAGACTTCGAATCCGCCCGCCAGACCCGGCCGTTCCGCATCGCCAGACCCGGCCGCTACAGCGAATACCGCCTGCGCCTGGCGGCACCGGCACGGCTGCCACTGGCGGAGATCGAACTGCTGGCGGCCGGCACCGTACAATGAGCCGCATGCGCTACCGTCTTCTGCCTCTGGCCCTTGTTGCCCTGTCCTTCTCAAGTTTCGGCCAGACCCAGGCGTTCGATACGCAGCTGACCCGCGACGGCGTGACGCTGAACTACCAGGACGCCCGTGGCGCCCTGGCCGCGCCGCAGCGCAAGCGGGTAATCGATACGTTCTTCTTCGCCTACCTGCGCGAACGCGCGGACTTCCACCCGGCCGCGCCGGCGATGGTGCGCATCGTGATCGATCCGGCCTACACCGGCATCGCCTTCGTCGGCGACAAGGACCAGGCAGCGACGATCACCATCAACCCAGGCTGGTTGGCGCAGCACCCGAACGACATCGACCTGGTCACCCATGAGGCGATGCACATCGTGCAGGGCTATCCAGGTTACGGCGATGCACGGGTGCCGGGCTGGCTGGTGGAAGGCATCGCCGACTACGCACGCGACCGCTACGGCATGGACAATGCCGCCGCAGGCTGGGTACTGCCGGGCAAGGTCGAGAAGGGGCAGAATTTCGACAGCGGCTACCGGGTGACCGGTGCGTTCCTGAAATGGGCCGAGGCCGAGTATCCCGGCCTGGTGCTGGCGCTGGACAAGGCCCTGCGCGACGGCCGCTATACGCCGGCGCTGTGGCAGAAGCACACCGGCAAGGCACTGCCGGCGCTGTGGACGCAGTACGCCAAGCCGCGTTCGGATGCACCGCCGCCGGCACCAGCGCGCCGCGGCAAGCGGCGCTGACTGGGCGATCAACTGGGTATTGCGGCGACTGGGTATTGCGGCGACTGGGTAGAGTCGACTGTTAGTCGACTGCCTTTCGTACAGCCCCCGAAAACCCCGCGCTTCGCGCGATAGTCGACCAACGGTCGACTCTACCTCGCTGCGTCTACGCCTCAGCGCGACTGCACGAAGCCGGCGTACAGCGCGAACAGCTGCTGGAAGTACCGCCGCGTCACTCGATTGCGCATGACACCCTCGCCCATGGAAAGTTGGTCGGGCCCAGGGTGGGAAGGCCGGTCCGGTCCCTTCCCACGGCCAGGCCGCGTGGACGTATTGGGCCGCAACGGCGTTGCAGGGACATGACCGGGTTGCGTAGCGCGTGTGGCAGCGGTGGGACCGGCGTTGGGACCGGTATCGGGACCGGTAGAGTCGACTGTTAGTCGACTATCGCGCGATCGCGCGGGATTTTCGGCGTCCGAATCAAGAGCAGTCGACTAACAGTCGACTCTACCCGTTTCCGCTTTGCGGAAACAGAAACGCGCCCCGTGGGGCGCGTTTCTGCAGCTGTCGCTGAAAAGAAGGTTTACGCCTTCTTTTCCGCTTCCAGCTGCTTGCGAATCTGCGCATCCACCGCCGCAATGGCGGTCATGTTCAGGATCCGGCGCGAGGTCGCGCTGGTGGTCAGGATGTGCACCGGCTTGTTCACGCCCATCAGGATCGGGCCGATCGCCACGCCGTCGGTGAACACACGCACCAGGTTGTAGGCGATGTTGGCCGCTTCCAGGTTCGGCAGCACGAACAGGTTGGCGCGACCCTGCAGGGTCGAGCCCGGCAGCAGCTTCTGGCGCAGCGCTTCATCCCATGCGGTGTCGCCCTGCATTTCACCGTCCACGTTCAGACGCGGGTTGCGCTTGAGCAGCAGCTCGCGCACCTGGCGCATCTTCAGCGCGTCCTTGGAATCGTGGCTGCCGAAGTTGGAGTGCGACAGCAGCGCCACCTTCGGCTCGATGCCGAACAGCTTCATGCGGTAGGCCGCCTGCAGGGTCGCTTCGCACAGCTGCTCGGCGGTCGGGTCTTCCTGCACGTGGGTATCGACGAAGAAGAACACGCCCTGCTGGTTGATCACGCCTGTCATCGCAGAGGTCGAGGTGACCTTCGGCTCCAGCGGCAGCACGCTGCGCACGTAGCCCAGCTTCTTGTGGAAGCGGCCGACGATGCCGGTCAGCATCGCATCGGCTTCGCCACGGGCCACCATCACCGCCGCGATCAGGGTCGGGCGCGAACGCATCAGGTTCTTCGCCGCGGCCACGGTCACGCCACGACGGCCGGTCAGGCCGTGGTAGTACTGCCAGTATTCGTTGAAGCGCGGGTCGTCGTTGATGTTGGTGACTTCAACGTTCTCGCCGATCTTCAGGCGCAGGCCGAGGCGCTCGATGCGCGATTCGATCACTTCCGGGCGGCCGATCAGGATCGGGTGCGCCAGGCCGTCGTCGACCACGTTCTGCACCGCCTGCAGCACTACTTCCTCTTCGCCTTCGGCATACACCACGCGCTGCTTGTCGCTGCGCGCGCGGTCGTAGACCGGCTTCATCATCAGGCTGGTGCGGTAGACGAACTGGGCCAGCTTGTCACGGTAGGCGCCCATGTCCTCGATCGGGCGCGAGGCCACGCCCGAGTCCATCGCGGCCTGGGCCACGGCGGCCGACAACTCCACCAGCAGGCGGCGGTCGAACGGGCGCGGGATCAGGTATTCACGGCCGAAGCTCGGCGTCTCGCCACCGTAGGCCGAGCCCATGTCGGTGGCGGCACGACGTGCCAGCGCGGCGATGGCACGCACGCAGGCGATCTTCATTTCCTCGTTGATCGCGGTGGCGCCCACGTCCAGCGCGCCGCGGAACAGGTACGGGAAGCACAGCACGTTGTTGACCTGGTTCGGGTAGTCCGAACGGCCGGTGCCGATGATCGCGTCAGGACGCGCGGCGCGCGCCACCTCCGGCATGATCTCCGGGGTCGGGTTGGCCAGCGCGAAGATCACCGGGTCCGGCGCCATGGTCTTGACCATGTCGGCAGTCAGGATGCCCGGTGCCGACAGGCCCAGGAAGATGTCCGCGCCGTCGACGATCTCGGCCAGGGTGCGCTTGTCGGTGTCGCGCGCATAGCGCTGCTTTTCCGGATCCAGGTCGGTACGCCCGGTGTGGATCACGCCCTCGCGGTCGAAGGCCAGGATGTTTTCCGGCTTCAGGCCCAGCTGCACCAGCATGTTCACGCAGGAAATGCCGGCTGCGCCCATGCCCGTGGTCGCCAGCTTCACGTCTTCGATCTTCTTGCCGGTGATCGCCATGGCGTTGAGCACGGCCGCACCGACGATGATCGCCGTGCCGTGCTGGTCGTCATGGAACACCGGAATCTTCATGCGCTCGCGCAGCTTGCGCTCGACCACGAAGCACTCCGGCGCCTTGATGTCTTCCAGGTTGATGCCGCCGAAGGTCGGCTCCAGCGAGGCGATGATGTCGACCAGCTTGTCCGGGTCGGTCTCATCCACTTCGATGTCGAACACATCGATGCCGGCGAACTTCTGGAACAGCACGCCCTTGCCTTCCATCACCGGCTTGCCGGCCAGCGCGCCGATGTTGCCCAGGCCCAGCACCGCGGTGCCATTGGAGATCACCGCCACCAGGTTGCCGCGGGCGGTCAGCTCGCTGGCCTGCTGCGGGTCGGCCTTGATCGCTTCACAGGCGTACGCCACGCCCGGCGAATACGCCAGCGACAGGTCGCGCTGGGTCAGCATGGGCTTGGTAGCGGAAACCTTGATCTTTCCCGGCGGGGACATCCGGTGGTAATCGAGGGCGGCCTGTTTGAAATCTTCGTTGGACATCGATGTGGGTTACATGAATGGGCAGAAGGGACAGGGGATGATACCCCCGTTGGAGCGTCTGGACCTGTCGCTATCCTGTCGCAGGCATGCTGCGACTGCACAATTCCGTGCCGTATGCGACGGTACCGGGATGCCAAGCATCGGCGCCCCCGATGACAGCCATGGGACGCCCTGAAACGCCGCGGGGCCGTACCACTGTCGTGATCGGCCCCGCGGTACCACACACCTGGGTCAGCCCTTGGCCGGCAGCGCCTCGGGCAGTGCGTCCACCGGCGGCGGCAGCTCGCTTTCGCGGCCATCCAGCGCCAGCTGCAGGCGGTTGCGGTCCAGCGCGCCTTCCCAGCGCGAAACCACCACGGTGGCCACCGCATTGCCGATGAAGTTGGTCAGCGAGCGGCATTCGCTCATGAAACGGTCCACGCCCAGGATCAGCGCCATGCCGGCCACCGGTACCTCCGGCACCACGGCAAGGGTGGCGGCCAGGGTGATGAAGCCGGCACCGGTGACGCCGGCCGCACCCTTGGAGCTGAGCATGGCAACCAGCAGCAGGGCGATCTGGTGGCCCAGGGTCAGTTCGGTGTTGGTGGCCTGGGCAATGAACAGTGCCGCCAGGGTCATGTAGATGTTGGTGCCGTCCAGGTTGAACGAGTAGCCGGTCGGGACCACCAGGCCCACCACCGACTTGCTGCAACCGGCGCGTTCCATCTTCTCCATCAGCGACGGCAGCGCCGACTCCGACGAGGAAGTGCCCAGCACCAGCAGCAGCTCGGCCTTCAGGTAGCGCGCCAGCTTGAACACCGAGAAGCCGCACAGTCGGCAGACCACACCGAGGATCACCGCCACGAACAGGAACGCGGTGAGGTAGAACGAGCCCACCAGCCACGCCAGGTTGACCAGCGAACCGACGCCGTACTTGCCGATGGTGAAGGCGATGGCGCCGAAGGCACCGATCGGGGCGGCCTTCATCAGGATGTGCACCAGCTTGAACACCGGGGCGACCAGCGCCTCCAGGAAGTTCAGGATCGGCTTGCCCTTCTCGCCCACCGAGGCCAGCGCGATGCCGAACAGCACCGCGATGAACAGCACCTGCAGGATGTTGCCGTCGACGAAGGCGCTCACCAGCGTCTTCGGAATGATGTCCATCAGGAAACCGACCAGGGTCAGGTCGTGCGACTTCTCGACGTAGCTGTGCACCGCGGTCTGGTCCAGCTCGGCCGGGTTGATGTTCATGCCGGCGCCGGGCTGCACCACGTGCGCCACGATCATGCCCACGATCAGTGCCAGCGTGGAGAAGAACAGGAAGTACGCCATCGCCTTGGCGAACACCCGGCCCACCGTGCGCAGGTGGGTCATGCTGGCGATGCCGGTGACGATGGTGAGGAAGATCACCGGCGCGATGATCATCTTCACCAGGTTGATGAAGGCATCGCCGAGCGGCTTCATCTTCTCGCCGATCAGCGGTTCGTAGTGGCCGAGGATGGCGCCCAGGACGATCGCCACGATCACCTGGAAATACAGCTGGCGATAGATCGGCAACGGCTTTGCAGGCGCCGGGGCTGCGGTCGGGATGTGCATGGCGGACTCCGGAAGTGGCGTTTTCAGGCACGTACGGCCCCGGGACAGCACGGGAACCGTTACCGTGGAAACTGATCGCAGGCCCTGTGCTGCATGCGCAGGAGGTGCGACCAATGGACGCCTTTGTACGCGCCGGGCACGCCGGCGCAGATAACCTATTGGTACTAGCCCCCCGGTTCAGGTGGCGGCGATGCCTACACTGGCGCCGCACCGCCCGATCCTGGGGAGGCCGGTGGCCCGTGCTGAACGGCCGGGCGCGTCATTGCGAAAGTTTCGGCCCCTGCGGCCGTTGTTGTCCTGTCCACACGCAATCTGAGAGAGCCGCACCCAACATGCGCCCGATTCCCACCTTGCTGGCCCTGTCGCTGGCCGCGCTTCCCGCCTTCGCTTCGGCTGCCGATTTCGACAACTGGCCGACCAAGTACGCCTTCGGCGACGGCACCGAGTTGGCCGCTACCGCCAACATCGCCTACGACTACAACGATTTCTCCTCGGGCAGCGGCCTGGAGGACGACGACGCCGTGCGCCGCAAGGAGTTCGGTGCGACGCTGAAGAAGAAGGGCGTCTACGACGCGATGGTCTACTACGACTTCCAGTCCGATACCTGGCTGGACGTGTTCGTGCGCTTCGAGAGCAAGGCCTTCTTCGGCCGCGACATCGGTCGCTTCCGCTTCGGCTACATGAAGACGCCGGTCGGCCTGGATGCGAACACCTCTTCGCGCGCCGGCAGCTTCCTGGAAACCGCACTGCCCGTGCAGGCCTTCTACGAAGGCCGCCGCACCGGCGTGGAATGGGTGCTGGAGCGTCCGCAGTACCTGCTGCAGGCCGGCGCCTATGGCGGCAAGGACCTGCAGGGTGACAACCCCGGGACCACCCAGGCAGTACGTGCGGTGTGGACCCCGGTGAAGGCGCCCGGTGACGTGATCCACCTGGGACTGGCCTACTCGCAGGAAAATCCGCGCGGTTACAGCGATGGCCGTGACGTGCACCACGAGGCCAGCGCGCGCCTTCGCGCACGCCCGGAAGCCGGCCTGACCGACATCCGCTACGTCGATTCCGGCGCCCTGGTCACCGCCGACCAGATCCGCCGCACCGGCCTGGAAGGCATCTGGATCCGCGGCCCGTTCTCGCTGCAGGCCGAAGCCCTGCGCGCCACGGTCACCCGCCATGACGGCAAGCCCGACTACACCGGCAGCGGCCAGTACGCGATGGCCAGCTGGGTGCTGACCGGCGAGTCGCGCCCGTACAACGCAGGTGCCGTGGCCAACATCAAGCCGGCGCACGACTACGGCGCGGTGGAACTGGTGGCCCGTTACAGCCGCATGGACCTGGACGATGGCAGCATCCTGGGTGGCCGCCAGCACGACCTGACCCTGGGCGCGAACTGGTACCTGACCAGCCACTTCAAGTTCCAGGCCAACTACGTGAAGGTCGACGCCAGCCGTCGCGGTGTGCACAGCACGCCGGAGATCTTCGAGCTGCGCGCGCAGATGCACTTCTGACCCCTTCCACGTCAGATCCCGGCGGGCGTGCACGTCACGCCCGCCGGCCCTGCGTAGACTGCCGCCATGTACTGGCTCAGCCGCCACCGGATGCTGTTGCTGACCATCCTGGTGATGGTCGGAGGCACCGTGCTTTGTGCGGTCGCCGCCGGCCACTACGCCTGGCGGCGCGCCCTCGGCGAGGAAAGCAGCCAGGTGCAACGCCAGCTGCAGCTGTACGGCCAGGGCCTGCAGCAGCGCATCGACCGCTTCGGCACGTTGCCGCAGGTACTGGCGCTGGATCCGGATCTGCTGCACGCCCTGCGTGTGCCGCCCTCGCCCACCGAACAGCAGCGGCTGAACCTCAAGCTGCAACGCGCCAATGAAGTCACCCGTGCCTCGACCCTGACCCTGGTCGGCCACGACGGCGTGGCAGTGGCGGCCAGCAACTGGGACCAGCCGACCAGCAACGTCGGCGAGAACTACAGCTACCGCCCCTACTACCGGCAGGCACTGGCGCAGGGCCGCGGCCGCTTCTACGGCATCGGCATGACCACCGGCGTACCCGGCTACTACCTGTCGCAGGCCATCGAGGAAGATGGCAAGCGGCTCGGCGTGGTGGTGATCAAGGTCGAGCTGTCGGCGCTGGAACAGGAATGGTTGAGCAGCCCGGACGTGGTGCTGGCCAGCGACGACCATGACGTGGTGTTCCTGGCCAACCGTGACAGCTGGCGCTACCGCCTGCTGCGCCCGCTGGGCGCCGATGAGCGCCGCGAAATGCTGGACGCCCGCCAATACGCCGACCGCGCATTGCAGCCATTGCGCGCGCGTACTGAAGACGTGCTTGCCGATGGTGGCCGCATGGTGCGCCTGCTCGATCCCGCACTGCCGCAGCCGATGCTGTGGCAAAGCCTACCGCTGCCCGCCGAAGGCTGGAACCTGCATCTGCTGCACGACGCCAGCGCCGCCACCGCCGCCGGTCGCGCGGCCGCCCTCACCGGCGGTGCCGCGTGGCTGGCGCTGGGCTTCCTGGTGCTGTTCGTGCAGCAGCGCCGACGCCTGGCCAAGCATCGCCTGCGCAGCCGCCGCGAACTGGAAACCCTGCTCAAGCAGCACGCACAGGAACTGCGCACCGCACAGGATGGCCTGCTGCAGGCGGCCACCGACGCCGACAGCGGACTCAGCCGCAGCCTCGAACACCTGCCGCAGGGCGTGGTGGTGATCGACCGCGAACTGCGCCTGGTCGCGTGGAACTCGCGCTACCTGGAACTGTTCCGTTTCCCACAGGATCTGGTTCGCGTCGGCCGGCCGATCGAGGAACTGTTCCGCTTCAACGCACGCCGTGGCCTGCTCGGTCCGGGCCCCGTCGATGAAGCAATCGAGCGCCGCCTGAACCACCTGCGCAGCGGCCGCCCGCACATGCGCGAGAGCGAGAAGGACGACGGCACGGTGCTGGAGATCCGTGGCAATCCGCTGCCTGACGGCGGCTTCGTCACCAGCTATGCCGACATCACCAGCTACAAGAACGCCGCGCGCGAACTGCGCTCGTTGGCCGATGCGCTGGAGCACCGCATCGCCGAGCGCACCCATGATCTGGAAGAAGCACGCCGCGAAGCCGAGCAGGCCAACCGCTACAAGACCCGTTTCGTTGCCTCGGCCGTGCACGACCTGCTGCAGCCCCTCAACGCGGCGCGCATGTTCGTCTCGGTGCTGCGCGGCAAGCTGAGTGACCCGGCGCAGCAACAGACCAGCGACCACATCGATGCTGCATTGGCCGCGCAGGATGCGATCCTCAACAGCCTGCTGGATATCGCGCGCCTGGAATCGGGCAGCCTGCCCACGCGCGTACAGGCGTTCCGGCTCGGGCCTTTGCTGCAGACGCTGGCACGCGAGTTCGGCATCGCCGCGCAGCCACGTGGGCTGGTGGTCGATTGGGTCGATACCGCTGCGGTGGTGGTCAGCGATGAAGCGCTGCTGCGCCGCATCCTGCAGAACTTCCTGTCCAACGCATTGCGCTACAGCGAACGTGGCCGCGTGCTGCTCGGCTGCCGTCGCCGCGAAGGCCTGCTGTGGATCGAAGTTCACGACCAGGGCCCCGGCATTCCCGATGCACTGCAGGGCGAGATCTTCGAGGAGTTCCGCCGCCTGCACGACGGCCAGCAGCGCGGCGCCGGCCTTGGCCTGGCAATCGTCGACCGCATCGGTCGGCTGCTCGGCCACCCGATCCGCCTGCGCTCGCAGCTGGGCCAGGGCAGCGTGTTCGCGGTGGGCGTGCCGTTCGGCGAAGCCAGCGCGATTCCCGCTACTGCTCCTGTGCCGGTGCTGGTGCAGGAACCGGCCGCGGACAATCCGCTGCGCGGTCGCCGGGTGTGGGTGATCGACGACGATCCGCACGTCTGCGCCGCCAGCCGCGCGCTGCTGGAGCGCTGGGGCTGCGAGGTGGCGCTGGCCGACGGCCCGCAGGCGGCGCTGCAGCTGGCGGCAACAGGCGCGGTGCCGGAGCTGGTGCTGCTGGATGTGCGCATGGGCGATCACCACGGGCCGGTGCTGTACGAGACGCTGGCCGAGTTGTGGCAAGCGCGCCCGCCGGTGGTGCTGGTCACCGCCGAGCGCGATGCGGGATTGCGTGAGATGGCCGGCGAGCGCGGTTGGGGAATGATGGCCAAGCCGGTGAAGCCGCCGGCGCTGCGGGCGTTGATGAGCCAGTTGTTGATCCGGCATCGCGGGTAGTTTCCAGCCAATGGCGCAGCCCCTCGTGGGTGGTCGCACAAAGCAGTTCATCGGTGGGGCCGGGCAGATGGGCTGCACAGGGGCCGCTGCAAGTACGTCCCTGTAAGCTCGGTCGCCGCATCCATGCGGCTCACGCCCCTGTGCAGCCCATCTGCCCGGCCACGGACACGTTCCGTGCGCGTCCACCCTCGGAGAAGAAAAAAGATCAAAAGCGGGTCGCGCGCTGCGCTTGCTCGTGTAGAGCCAAGCCCATGCTCGGCCTCACGGACGGGCCGGAAAGCAGCCGAGCGTGGGCTCGGCTCTACGAAAAATGGCCTGCCAGGCTGCCTTTGCTTTTGATCTTCTTTTCTCTTCCGTGGGTGACAGGCCACCGAAATCTGTCAGAGGCCGGTCGGGTTGGGTGCGCGGGGGTGTCAGCCGCATGGATGCGGCTGCCAAGCCTCCAGGGACGGATTCACGGCGTCCCCCGCGCACCCAACTCGACCGGCCCGCTCGCAGCTTCTGCTTTCAGCGACCAACCCAAACCCACCCACGAGGGGCTGCGCCGTTGGCTGGAAACTACAACCCGATGCCGGCGTCGCCCTCAGGCTCCAGCGCCTTCACCAGTACCGCCGCCTGTGTGCGGCTGTGGCATTCGAGCTTCTTCAGGATCGCAGTGACATGTACCTTCACCGTGTTCTCGGCCAACCCCAGCGTGTAGGCGATCTGCTTGTTGAGCAGGCCATCGGCCAGGCACAGCAGCACGCGGAACTGCTGCGGGGTCAGCTGCGCCAGACGGCTGGCCAGCAGTGCGTCGGCCTCGGAGCGTTCGGCGGCCATCGCCGGGAACCACAGGCCACCATCGAGCACCGCCTGCACCGCCTCGCCGATGGTCTCGGCCGGGGCGGACTTCGGGATGAAGCCAGCGGCGCCAAACTGCTGAGCACGACGGATCACCCGCGGATGGTCGTTGGACGAGAGGATCACCACCGGAATGTCCGGATGCGAGCCGCGCACGTGCAGCAGCGCGGAAAAACCGTGCGCGCCGGGCATGGTCAGGTCCAGCAGCACCAGGTCCACATCCGGGTGGGCATCCAGCGCTTCGGCCAATGCCTCGGCGCTGGCGACCTCGCGCACCTGCGCCAGCGGCAGGCTCTGCCGCAATGACTGCACCACCGCCGAACGCAGCAGCGGGTGGTCATCGGCGATCAGGATGGTGTATTCGCTCATGCCGCCATTGTACGGGCAGGCCGGAGCCTCAGCGCCCTGCCGGCTCCACGCTGCTGCGCCAGGCATCCAGGAACTGGCGGCGCTTGAGCGCGTCCAGGTACACCAGCAGGCCTGGGCCGAGCTGGATCGGACGGCGGCTGCGGCCGGGCGCATCGTCGCCACGTGCGTTGCCGGTCACGATCGGCATCAGCCGTGCCTCGCGCGACAGCACCTGCTGGCCACGCGGTGACAACAGGTAGTCGAGGAAGCGCCGGGCTTCTTCCGGGTGTGGGCCGGTACGTGGAATCACCGCGGTACGCAGCACCACCAGCGTGTAGTCCTCGGGCTCCACGATCGCCAGCGGCGCACCCGCGTCGATGCGCGCCTGCGCGTAGGAGCCGAGCACGTTGTAGACCAGCGACAATTGGCCGTTGGCCACCTGGTCCAGCAGCACGCCGGTGCGCTCCTCGCGCACCACGTCGTTGTCGCCCAGCGCGCCCAGCAACGCGCCGGCGATGCTGCCACGCTGTGCATCCTGGGTAGACAACAGGTAGCCGACGCTGCTGCGCTCGATGTCATAGGTACCGACCCTGCCGCGCAGTGGTGCCCCCTCCGCGCGCAACCGGTCCAGCAGTTGCCGACGCGTGTGCGGCACCTTCGCAGCCGGCAGTGCGCGGGTGTTGTAGACCATCACCACCGGCTCGTAGCTGATGCCGAAGGCCTCGTTGCGCCACTGCGCCCAGGCCGGTAGCGCAGCGGTCTGCGCCGAACGATGCGGCAGCGCGTGGCCGTCGTTGACCAGCTTGGTCTGCAGGTCCATGCCGCTGGAGATCAGCAGGTCCGGCGATGCCGGTCCGCCGCGGTCGTGCAGGTACCGCGCGTACAGGTCCTGGGTGATGATGTCCTCGTACACCACCTCAGTGCCGGGGTGCAGCCGCTGGTAGTCGGCAATCACTACCGCGAACACTTCGATGTCGGTAGTGCCGTGGATGCGCAGCTGCGCAGTGGCCTTTGCCTGGGCCGGGAAGCGGCGCACGTCGCCCGGTGCTGCAAGCACCGGCAGGGCCAGCAGCAAGGCAACGGCAGCAGCGAACAGGCGGATCATGGACTGCTCCGGGGCAGGCGGATGGTGGCGACCAGCCCGCCCTGCGGACGGTTGCTGAGGTCGATGCGACCGCCATGGCTGTCGACCACGCGCTTGACGATGGCCAGGCCAAGCCCGGCGCCGCCGGACGGCGCGCCTTCGCCACGGGCGAAGCGCTCGAACACGCGTTCGGCATCGGCGGCGGCAATGCCGGCACCGTGGTCGGCGATGGTCAGCACGGCCTGCCCGCCTTCCACGGTCAACGCGATCTGCAACGGGCCGTCACCGCCGTACTTGAGGGCGTTGTCGACCAGGTTCTTGATCGCCTCGCGCAGCAGCAGCGCATCACCGTGCACCTGCACGGGTTCGGCGGTCATCGCCAGTTGTACGCGCGGTGCCGGCCCTGCCTGCGGCAGCGCCTCATGCAGGGCCTGGTGCACGGCCTCGGCCAGGTCCACCGCTGCAAAGCGCTGCAGATGCGAGCGATGGATCACGCTGGCATCGCTGAGCAGCTGGTTCAGCAACCGGCTCATGTGGGTGGCATTGCGTTCGATCGCCTGCAGGCTGCGCCGCATGTCCTCGGGGTCGTCGTCATCCAGCGCCAGCTGTGCCTGCGCGCGCAGGGCAGCCAACGGCGTACGCATCTGGTGCGCGGCCTCGGCCATGAACGCGCGCAAGGTCTCGTTGCTGCTGGACAGTCGTTCCATGAAGCGGTTCAACGCCGCCACCATCTGGTCCATCTCGCGCGGCACGCGCGCATCCAGCGGTTTCAGATCGGACGGCTCGCGGCGCGACAGCTCGCGTTCCACCCGCACCAATGGCCGGAACGCGCGGTGCACGCCAAAGGCCACCAGCGCCAGCAGCAGCCCGGACAGCACACCGATCGCCAGCAATGCACGGTTGACCATGTCCTGCGCAACCGCTTCACGTGCACGCCGGGTCTGGCCGACCTGCACCTGCACCTCGCCCTGCGCCGACGCGGCGGCGAAACTGCGGCCGACGACCACGAAGCGCACGGTCTCGCCGCTGTACGCCGCATCAAACAGCTGCGGTTGCGGGCCGGGCCGGCGCGGTGGCGCCGGCAGGTCGCCGTAGCCGGTGATCAGGTTGCCGCGACTGTCGGCGACCCGATAGAACACACGGTCTTCCGGAGCCATCGCCAGCAGGTCCAGCGCGGCATAGGGAAGATCGACCTGCCATTGGCCATCGACCAGGGCCACCGAATCGGCAATGGACAACGCCGAGGACACCAGCAGGTGATCGTAGGAACGGTTGGCGGCGCGCTGGCCATAGCCGCGCGCGGCAAACAGCAGGGCCACCGCGAACACCGCCAGCAACGCGCCGAGATAGAGCAGCAACGTGCGCCGCAGCGAGCCCGGTGCGGCATTCGCGGTACGCGCGTCAGCCATCGGCGTCGGCGCTGCCGTCACTGGCTTCCAGCAGGTAGCCAACGCCGCGCACCGTGGTGATACGCAGCGGTGCGCCTGCCAGCTTCTTTCTCAGGCGACCCACATACAATTCGATGGCATTCGGACCGGCTTCGTCGTCGAAGCCGAACAGGCCGTTGCCGATTTCGTCCTTGCCGACCACCTGGCCGAGGCGGCCGACCAGGATCTCCAGCAGCCGGTATTCGCGGTTGGGCAGCTCGATCGGTTCACCGTTGAGGCTGACCCGGTGCGCGGCGTTATCGAACTGGAAGCCGCCGATCTGCACCACTTCGCTGGCCTGCCCACGCGCACGCCGCAGCAGCACGCGGCAGCGTGCTTCGAACTCGCGGAAATCGAACGGTTTGCCCAGGTAGTCATCGGCGCCGACATCCAGCGCCTGCACGCGGTCTTCGATGCCATCGCGCGCGGTCAGCATCAGCACCGGCGTGCTGTCGCCGCGCTCGCGCATGCCGGCCAGCACGCGCAGGCCATCGAGCTTGGGCAGGCCGATATCCAGCACCACCAGGTCGAAGCTCTGGTAGCGCAGCACGCTGGCCGCCGCCAGGCCATCGGCCTGCCAGTCCGCCGCATGCCCACTGCGGCGCATGCGGCGGATGATCGCATCGGCCAGATCCGGGTTGTCTTCGACCAGCAGCAGGCGCATGGGCACGGGGGTGGGAGGGGAAACGAATGCTACCGCATGCCGCTGTCGCGCTCGCCGGCCCCCGCCCGGAGGCAGCAGCGGGCCGCTTTACGCTGCACCGCACAATCCGTTGACAGGACGATGACAGCTTGCCCGACCCAGACTGCGGCCGCGCACCGTCCGGTGCCCACGATTGCCGCGCGCCTGGCGCGCACCTGGGAGGGTTTGTGGAATTCACGTTTGCCTGGCGGCGCCCTGCCGCCATGATGGCGCTGGCTGCCCTGTCGGCGCCGGCCTTCGCCGCCGAAGACGACCGTCCGGTCACCGCCACCCTGGGTGGTCGCCTGCACCTGGACTTCGCCACCTTCGACAACGACAACCGGGGCACCCCGAACAAGGACGACACCGAAATCCGCCGTGCGTGGGTTGACGTGTCCGGCAAGTTCTTCGTGGTCGACTACAAGCTGGAAGCCGATTTCTCCGGCGACCGCGTCGAGGCCAAGGACGTGTACCTGGCACGCAGCTTCGGCAAGGCCGGCAAGCTGACCGTGGGCCAGTTCAAGCAGTACTTCTCGCTGGATGACCGCACCAGCTCCAACTACGGCAGCTTCCTGGAACGTGGCAACGCCGGCACCACGTTGGCGCCGCTGTACCGCCTGGGTGCGTCCTGGCAGGCCAACCCCGGTGACTTCACCTGGGCGGCCAGCCTCTACAGCCTGGAGAGCATCGACGCCTGGCAGGTGAAGGGTCGCGCCGCCGGTGGCCGCGTCACCTGGGCACCCTCGCCCAGCGATGGCGACGTGCTGCACCTGGGCCTGTCGCTGGCCCGCGAGGCCTACGACAACCCCGGCGCCAACGGCGTGCCCGGCCTGCGCATCCGCCCGCGCCCGGCCGGCCATCTGTCGGACGAGAGCCGCCTGACCCTGGTCGACTTCTCCGCCGGCCGCGATACCGACGTCAACAAGTGGTCGCTGGAATACGCGCAGGTGCGCGGCCCGCTGTCGTGGCAGGGCGAGTTCAGTGGCGCCACCTTCGACGACGGCGCGCAGCGCGGCGATGTAATGGCGGCCTACGGCATGCTCAGCTGGTTCGTCACCGGCGAAAGCCGTGCCTACGACCGCAAGACCGGTCGATTCGCGCGGGTGAAGGACATCCGGCACAAGGCCGGTGCCTTCGAAGTGGCGCTGCGCTACGACCAGATGTGGGGCGCGCAGCATCTCGACGGTGCGCCGGACCTGCGTCGCGGCAGTACCGAAGCCTGGACACTGGGTGGCAACTGGTACCTGCGCGACAACCTGCGCTTCATGCTCAACGTGATCGAAAGCCGCAACCGTGATCGCCTGGCCGGGGTGACGGTGGACCGCACGCGCGCGGTCACCGGCCGCCTGCAGTACGACTTCTAGGCCCGACATTCCGGGCATTCCGCCCGGGCCCCTTCCACTCCCCACGTCCTGTTTTCGCAAGGAGTCCGCAGATGATGCTGAGCATCCTCGGCTTTGGCATGGTCATTACGTTCATGTACTTGATCATGAGCAAACGCCTGTCGCCGCTCGTCGCCCTGATCACCATTCCCATCCTGTTCGCGCTGATCGGTGGCTTCGGTGCCGGCATCGACGAGATGATGCTGGAGGGCATCAAGAAGATCGCGCCGACCGGCGTGATGCTGATGTTCGCCATCCTCTACTTCGGGGTGATGATCGACGCCGGCCTGTTCGATCCGCTGGTGCGGGTGATCCTGCGCTTCGTCAAGGGCGACCCGATGAAGATCGTGCTTGGCACCGCGGTGCTGGCGATGCTGATCTCGCTCGATGGCGATGGCTCGACCACCTACATGATCACCGTCTCGGCGATGCTGCCGCTGTACCAGCGGTTGGGCATGAACGCGCTGAACATGACGTGCGTGACCATCCTCGCCGGCGGCGTGATGAACCTGACCCCGTGGGGCGGCCCGACCGCACGCGCGGCCACCGCGCTGCACGTGGACCCGGCCGACGTGTTCGTGCCGCTGATCCCGTCGATGGTGATCGCCTGTGCCGGCGTGCTGCTGCTGGCCTGGTACCTGGGCCTGAAGGAACGCCGTCGCCTCGGCGTGGTCACCCTGCCCAAGGGCGGCAGCTGGATGGACAACAGCGTGTCCGATGACAGCAACCCGCTGCCGACCGTGGAAGACGCCGAAGACATCAAGCGCCCGAAGCTGCTGTGGGTGAACCTGGCGCTGACCGTGGCACTGATGACCGCGCTGATCATCGGCGTGCTGCCGATGCCAGTGCTGTTCATGGTCGGCTTCGCCATCGCCCTGGTGATCAACTATCCGAACCTGGCCGAGCAGCGCCGCCGCGTGGTCAACCATGCCGGCAACGTGCTGTCGGTGGTGTCGCTGATCTTCGCCGCAGGCATCTTCACCGGCATCCTCAACAACACCGGCATGGTCGAAGCGATGTCGCACAGCTTCCTGGCGGTGATTCCGGAATCGTGGGGCCCGTACCTGGCGGTGATCACGGCGGTGGCGTCGATGCCGTTCACCTTCTTCATGTCCAACGACGCGTTCTACTTCGGCGTGCTGCCGATCCTGTCCGAGGCCGCTGGCAACTACGGCATCACCCCGGTGGAAATGGCGCGCGCCTCGCTGGCCGGCCAGCCGGTGCACCTGCTCAGCCCGCTGGTGCCGTCCACCTACCTGCTGGTGGGCCTGGCCAAGGTCGAATTCGCCGACCACCAGAAGTTCACCCTGAAGTGGGCCATCGCCATCTCGATGCTGCTGATGGTCGGCAGCCTGCTGTTCGGCCTGTATCCCCTCGCCGCCTGACCCTTTGCCAAGGAGCCTTCTGCAATGACGCTTCGAATCGCTTACGTCACCAGTGGAATGGGCAGTGTCGGCACTGCCATCTGCCAGAGCCTGGCCCGCAGCGGCCACACCGTGGTTGCCGGCTGCGCGCCGAACTCGCCGCGCAAGGCCAACTGGCTGCGCGAGCAGCGCGAACAGGGATTCGACTTCATCGCCTCCGAAGGCAACGCGACGGACTGGGCCTCGACCAGCGCGGCGTTCGCCAAGGTCCGCGCCGAAGTCGGCGAGGTGGATGTACTGGTCAACAATTCCGGCGGCAGCCGCGACCTGCTGTTCCGGCAGATGACGGTGGAGGACTGGAACGCGGTGATCGCGTCCAACCTCAACGCGCTGTTCAACCTGACCAAGCAGGTGGTGGACGGCATGGCCACGCGGGGCTGGGGCCGCATCATCAACATCGGTTCGGTCAGTGCCCACAAGGGACAGATCGGCCAGGTGAACTACGCCACCGCCAAGGCCGCGATGCATGGCTTCAGCCGTGCGCTGGCTGCCGAAGTTGCGTCGCGCGGGGTCACCGTCAACACGCTGTCGCCGGGCTACATCGCCAGCCAGGCGATCAGCAGCTTCCCGCCGGATGTGCTGGACCGGCTGGCCGCCTCGGTGCCGGTTCGCCGCCTGGGCCGCCCCGAGGAAGTGGCCGGCCTGTGCGCGTGGCTGGCGTCGGATGAAGCCTCGTATGTGACCGGTGCCGACTATCCGGTCAACGGTGGCCTGTACATGGGCTAAGCCCTCCCCCACGGAGTGCGCGGGGGCCGGATCACCTTCAGTTGTGAAGGTGATCCGGCCCCTTTTGTTTCTGCATTTCTGAGACGCACTTCCCGATACATCGGCAGAACGCTGCTATACCTGCCAGCGCTCGCCGAGCCCGATGGATGAACGGCTGGAATCGCGGATCAAGGAGGTTGGCATGCGTGCATTGCTGATTGCGCTTCTCGTGGTCGCCACTACGCTGCTGGCGACACCGACCCGCGCGGAGCCCCCGCCTATGCGGGTGATCACGGGCCTGGGCTGCCCCGACTGGCTGATCCCACGCGCGCCCACGCTCGACGCGCAGATCACCGGCCATCCGGAGTGGACCTTCGCCTGGGCTCCCGCGTCCTATACCAATCGCGATCCCATCCGGATCTACATCCAGTCCTTCGACTGCGATTCCTCCGACATTGCAGGCTATTACTTCCGGATCGCAGCCATTGCCCATGAAGTGGGACACGCACTGTATTTCGAAGGTATCGCCCTGAGCACCCGAGGTGCGTTCATCCAGCACTTCTGCACCATGGAGGGGAAAGCGGTACTCAACAACCTCACCGCGCGCAGTGAGCTTCTGGTGACCAGCCTGGGGTACTACGACATCGGCGTAGCTGCGTCCAACGGTCCTGGCCTCATCGCACAGGCCGATGCCGGCGGTGAAGACCTGGACCGGCAGGTAGGTAAGCTGTTCTGCGACAACAACGTAACTTCAACCACCGGCGAGAACTACAACGACTTCTACGGAAGAATCTACGATGAAGCGATCGCAGCCCGTCCCTGAACTTCTTCTGATCCTGAGCCTGTTGGTTGCCGGTTCTGCAACAGCAGCCACGTCCGCTGCCACTGCGGAAGAGGCGGATGCAACCTGGCGGCTCGTGGAGCGCTGGTCCTTGCAGCTGTCACGCTCTGACCTTGTCGCGCAGCTATCACCCCTGGCTCCGGCCGGCTCGCGTTCGGAAGCAAGAATGGGCCGGGGCGACAGCGCCACCATCGATCTGGCGCCATTCGCGGTCGCTGGGAGGATCAAGGGGCCCTCTGGCCAGATCTACACCGACGCGTCGGGGCGAATCATCAAAGGCATTACGCTGCGGCTGAGCGGCGCCTGCATCTCGCGAAAGCAGATGGGTCGTCGCTACCCCGACTTCAATGTCCTTTCCGTGCCGTCAGGGCATAGCCTGAACGAGTCGACGGTGTTCGGCACAGTAGTGAACGGCATCCAGATCGGGTTCTCATTCTCCGAGCATGACCGTGACTGCATGGACCAGCTCAAATTGAGCTGGCCTGGGGAGCGCTTCTGATTCCCACCGGCCTACCACCATGACGAACATGTTGCAGAGCACGCACCACTGCCCTGCATCGTTCGTTGGTTTTTCGTAAAGAAGGTTTCATGTTCCGTTCGCATAGTGGCCATGCACCGCGCACGCGTGCCGGTGACCACCCCCAATGCAACGGACCACCATGCAGACCCGACACCTGACGATCGCCGTGGCGATCGCCCTCTCCGCCGCCACCAGCGCCCATGCCGCCACCGCCGCCGATACCGGCGCCAGCACCGATGCCGCGCTGAGCGCGCAGAGCGCGCAGACGCTGGATACCGTCTCCGTGATCGGCCAGGGCGAGACCCGCCAGGTGCAGCGCATCACCACCGTCGACAAGCAGGTGCTGCCGCCGGGCACCAGCGGCCAGAAGATCCTCGACCGCCTGCCGGGCGTGTCGGTGCAGTCCAACGATGCCTTCGGCGCCAACGAAGAATCGCAGACCATCAGCCTGCGCGGCTTCGACAAGAGCCGCCTCGGCTACACGCTGGACGGCATCCCGCTGGGCGACAACAGCTACGGCAACTACAACGGCCTGAGCATCGCCCGCGCCATCATCGCCGAGAACCTGGCCGGTGCCGAGCTGTCGCAGGGCATCGGTTCGCTGGGCGTGGCCTCGACCAGCAACCTGGGCGGCACCATCCAGTACTTCTCGATGGACCCGTCCACCGAGTTCGGTGGCCGCGCCAGCGTCACCGTCGGCGACAACAGCCAGCGCCGTGGCTACCTGCGCGTGGATACCGGTGACATCAACGGCTTCTCGGCCTATGTGTCCGGCGTGCACCAGGACCAGGACATGTGGGCCGCGCCCTACCAGAACCAGACCACCCGCCAGTTCAACGCCAAGGCAGTGTGGAATGTCGGCGACCACCGCTTCGGTGCGTTCGTGGCCACCTCGCGCGCCAGCCAGGCCAACTACGCCTACCTGTCCAAGGACATGCTGGCGCGTGGCCTGGGCTGGGATTGGAACATCTACGCGCCGGACTGGGATCGCGCCGTGGCCGCTGCGTACTGCGCGCCGGGCACCTTCAATGCTTTGAAGTGCAAGTACAGCGGCAATGTCCGCAGCATCGACGATGCCTACTACCAGAGCCGCGCACTGCGTGACGACAATCTCTATTCGGTCGATGCCGACCTGCGCCTGGGCGAGCAGGGCCGCCTGAAGCTGCTGGCCTATCACCACGACAACCGTGGCCAGGGCCACTGGTGGGCACCGGGCCAGCCGTCCTACCCGGGCACCGACAGGATGCTGCCGATCTCGATCCGCAGCACCAACTACACGATCAACCGCGACGGCCTGACCGCCGCGCTGTCGTGGACGGTGGGCATCCACGAACTGGAAGCCGGCCTGTGGTACGAGCAGAACGACCACAACGTCTCGCGCAACTTCTACTACATCAGTGGCCCGTTCCTGGACGACCTGTACCTGAAGAACCCTGATCGCCTGCTGTTCAACCAGGACTTCGACATCCGCACGCGCCAGTTCTACGTGCAGGACCGCATGCGCTTCCTGGACCAGCGCCTGACCGTGGACGTGGGCATCAAGAGCCCGAACACCCGCATGCGTGCCACCGCCCAGCCGGGCGTGGAAACCAGCATCGCCTCGGGCACGCTGACCGCCAAGGAATCGGTGCTGCCGCAGGTGGGCCTGGGCTTCAAGCTCAATGCCAACAACGAGCTGTTCGCCTCGTACGCCGAAAACATCGCCGCCTTCGTCGGCGGTGGCAGCGGCGGCCCGCTGCAGGTGTCGCCGGAATCGTTCGCGGCCAGCGCTGGCCTGGAGCCGGAGAAGTCCAAGAGCCTGGAAGCCGGCTTCCGTACCTTCGGCGAGAAGTACCAGGCCTCGATCGCCGCATACAACGTCAAGTTCGACAACCGCCTGCTGTCGTTGAACCCGTGCTCGAGCATCGAAGTCGGCACGCGTCCGGAGTGCGTGACGCGCTTCATCAACGTCGGTTCGGTGAAGAGCTACGGCGCGGAACTGACCTTCATCCTCAAGCCGATCGACGGCCTGCAGTGGTACAACGCGCTGTCCTGGAACAAGACCACCTACGAGGATGACTACACCTCGGGCGGCGCCATCGTTCCGGTGGCCGGCAAGATCACGGTGGATACGCCGCAGCGCATGGCCTCCAGTGAGATCAGCTGGAATCGTGACGGCTTCTTCGCCAGCCTGCGTGCCAAGTACACCGGCAAGCGCTACTACACCTACACCAACGACCAGTCGGTGCCGGGCGTGACCACCTTCGACGCTGGTGCGGGCTACGACTTCGGCCCGGGCCTGGGCCTGCGCAACGTGCGGGTTTCGTTGAACGCGACCAACCTGACCAACAAGCGCTATGCCGGCCAGCTGAGTTCGTTCGCACCGACTGATCCGAAGGGCACGCGTTATGCGATCCATGCGAGCGCGCCGCGGCAGCTGTTCATGACGGTGGCGGCGGAGTTCTAAGTCGAAAGCGTTGCCCCGCGGCGTCTTGATTATCGTCGCGGGGCAGGGCCGGATGGGCCGGCGCAGGACACGCCGTAAACCCATCCATGGGGGCTCGATGGCGCCATCCATGGCGCCAACGGTCCTGCGCCGGCCCATCCGACCCTGCTCGACGGTTTCCCGCGCCACGGTGCGGAAGGCAAAGAAGAGCAAAAAGCAAAGAGCCGGGCATTGCCCGGCTCTTTGCTTTTCAAGCGCAATCCCTTCGGCGCGGTGATGTGCTGCCGCCCGCGCGGGAAAATGTCTGGCGGCGGTGGGGCACCCTGGCCAGGACCGTGAGGCGCATGGATGCGCCGATCGAGCCCCCATGGATGGGTTTACGGCGTGTCCTGGCCAGGGTGCCCCACCGCCGCCCAGCGACATCAATCGAGGCGCCAGCGCATCATCCCGCCAACGCCTTTCATTCCGGCGCCAGCTGGTCCATCCGTATCCGGTTGGCGAACAGCGAGAACGCCAGCATGCCAGCCAGGCCGTTCGCCCGGCTCACCCAATGCGGCAGCCAGCGCGGCGGCTTCAACACCCCCGCCTCGAACAGCGGCGCGAACGCGATCGCATCGGCCAGGCTCATCTTGCCGGCGAACAACCAGCGGCAGACCTGCAGGCGGTCCTCGGCCAGCATGTGGCGGAAGAAGGTGTGCACCGACACCAGGCCGCGCAGATACACCGTGTCCTTGGTGAACGCCAGGCCGCCATTGGGCGGCACGCCACGGAACACGCGCTGTGCCGAAGCGAAGCTCTCTTCCGCGTTCTGCCCGGCATCGCAGAAGTAGCGGAACACCTCGATGAAATCAGCACCTTCGCGCGCCATCGCAATCGCCTCGGTACGCAGGCTGATGCGCTTCAGGCGCTCGATGTCGATGCTGCCGGTGATCTGCTCGGCGAACGTCGCCAGCCCCTCCTGGGTTGCCGTCACCCGTGGCGAGGACAACGCCAGGCTCGGCAGCACCGGCTGTTCGCGGCCATTCAAGGCGGTCAGCGAATGCACCAGCGCTTCATGGTGGAACAGCTGCGCACGGTCGTAGGCGCTGAAGCGCGCACTGGTACGCAGGCGGATACGGGTCGGGCCGGCGGCCGCCTTGGACACCAGCTCCGGATCCAGCTGCACCTGGATGATGCGTGATTCGAAGAAGGCATCCAGATCGTTCTGCAGTTGCAGCTGCAGGGCAATGGCCGAGACCGGCACCTGCTCTTCCGGCGCCAGCAGTTCGTGGTCGAGTTCGGCAGCAATCTGGATGAAGTGACGCGCCGCTTCGCGCGTGCTTGGGCCACTGCCCGGCAGCGGCTGCTCGGGGGCGCCGAACAGCTGCACCGAACAGGTATCGACCGCCGCGGTGCCCAGCCCTTCCAGCAGCTGCGCGGCCAGGTCCCAGCTCTGCGCCGACTGTCGCACGTAGTGGCCCAGTGGGTGGCTGTCGTCGCAGTCGGCGGCGATCGCGGCCAGCGCGCGACGTTCTTCGCTGAAGTCCAGCCGTGGGTAATCCACCTTCGGCAGCACCGGCTGACCACGTGCCACGCTATCCAGGAACGGTGCCTGCACCGTTGCCGGCCAACTGGTCAGGCCCAGCAGGCGGATGCCTCCCACGGCCTCGACCAGGCGCGCATCGAGCGCTGCATGGTGGGCCACTTCACGGTCCAGCGTCGCAGTCGGTTCCATGCGCGGACTATAGCGCCCTGCCCGCGCGTTGGTAGGTGCCAATCTTGGTTGGCATCCGCCGAAGGCGGGCTTCGGACACGTCCGTGCCAACCAAGGTTGGCACCTACCAGAAGCAGGTTTCCTGCACCTGCCAGGCGCGGGCAGAGGCGGGATGCATTGCGCAGATCAGCGCCCATCGCGGCGCAATGGGATCCGACCCCGCGGTACCGATCAGCGCCTACGCGGCTTGCCGGCCGGGCGGAACTGCTGGCCCTTGCCCTTCTTGCCGCCACGCTCCTGCGCGGTCTCGGCCTGGCGGACCGCCAGCTTGGCGGCGGCGGCGGCCACTTCTTCCTTCAGCTTGAAGTAATTGAGCAGCCGGCTCTCTTCGATCTCACCTGCGTCGATCGCTGCGCGTACGGCACAGCCCGGTTCCTGCTGGTGCTTGCAGTCGTTGAAACGGCACTGTGCGGCCAGCGCTTCGATATCGGCGAAGCCGCCTTCGGACAGCGTCTCTTCACCGGTCGGCTTCAGCTCGCGCATGCCGGGGGTGTCGATCAGGCAGGCGCCGGTCGGCAGCGGCATCAGTGCGCGGTGCGTGGTGGTGTGGCGTCCGCGCGAATCGTTGGCGCGCACCGCGTTGGTCTTCATCCGCTGCTCGCCCAGCAGGGTGTTGGTCAGCGTCGATTTGCCGGCACCGGACGAGCCCACCAGCACCACCGTGCGGCCCGGGCCCAGCCACGGTTGCAGCACCGCCACGCTGTCGGCATCCAGGCCATTGATCGCATGCAGCGCGATACCCTGCATCTCCAGCTCTTCCAGCACCGCCAGCGCGTCTTCGCTGTACTCGGTCTGGTCGGCCTTGGTCAGCACCACCACCGGTTCGGCACCACCACCGCCGACCAGCAGCAGGTAGCGCTCGATGCGGCGCGGGTTGAAGTCGGCATCCAGCCCGCAGACGATGAACACCGTATCGATGTTGGCCGCGATCACCTGCTGGTGGTAATGCTCGCCTGCCGCACCGCGCTTGATCGCGGTACGCCGCGGCAGCAGCGCGACGATGCGGATGCCGTCGAGCAGCACCCAGTCGCCCACTGCGGGCCGTTCATGGCTGGGGAAGCGCGGGCGCTGCCATTCGGGCAGCGACTCGGCCTTGATCGAGGCATCCGGGCCATCGGCCACCACGTAGTGGGTGCGGTGCTGTTCGATCACCCGTGCCGGGCGGGCCTGCGGGTGCGCGGCCATCGCGGCCTGCCAGTCGGCCTGCTGCGCCGGGCCCGGCCAGGGCCAGCCAATGGTCTGCAGGGCGATGAAATCGGGGGTCTGGGTCATCGCCGCCATTCTACCTGTGCCGGCGCCCTGCCAGCCCAGCAATGACGGGCCCGGCGCCCTTGCCATGCATTGCAGCAATTCCGGTAGGATGGAAGCCCCATGCCTTTTGACGGCCCAGCTCCCATGTCCACCAACTCGCCCAAGCCCCTGGCCATCCGCGAGCGCCTTTCCGAAGTGCGCTACGAAATCCGCGGAGAACTGGCGCGGCGAGCCCGGGAGCTGGAGGCGCAGGGCCGCAAGCTGATCAAGCTCAACATCGGCAATCCGGGCGCTTTCGGCTTCCGCGCGCCGGAGCACCTGCAGCGTGCGATCGCCGACGACATGGGCCGCACCGACCCGTACACGCACCAGCAGGGCCTGCCGGTGGCGCGCGAAGCCATCGCCAGCTACTACGCCCGTCGTGGCGCGCCCGATGCGCACCCTGACCGTGTCTTCCTCGGCAATGGCGTCAGCGAGCTGATCGACCTGTCGCTGCGTGCGCTGCTCAACCCGGGCGATGAAGTGCTGGTGCCCTCGCCCGACTACCCGCTGTGGTCGGCCTCGACCATCCTCAACGATGGCCGTCCGGTGTACTACCGCTGCGCACCGGAGAACGGCTTCCAGCCGGACCCGAGCGAGATCGAGACGCTGGTGTCCTCGCGCACCCGCGCCATCGTGCTGATCAATCCGAACAACCCCAGCGGCGCCAGCTACCCGCGCGAACTGCTGGAGCGCGTGGTCGAGATCGCACGCCGCCACAACCTGTTGCTGCTGGTCGACGAGATCTACGACCAGATCCTGTACGACGACGCGGTGTTCCAGCCGGTCGCGCCGCTGGCCGGTGATCATCCGTGCCTGACCTTCAGCGGCCTGAGCAAGGTGCACCGCGCCTGCGGCTGGCGCGTGGGCTGGGCCCACCTCAGCGGCGACGATGCCCGCCTGGGTGACTTCCGCGCGGCACTGGACCTGTTGGGCGCGCTGCGCCTGTGCGCCAACGTGCCGGGCCAGTACGCCATCGAGGCCGCGGTGAACGGTCCGGACACCATTTCCGAACTGTGCACGCCGGGCGGCCGCCTGTATGAAACCCGCCGCGCGGTGATCGAGGCCTGCGAAGCCAGCGAGCACCTGTCGCTGGTCGCACCGGCCGGCGCGCTGTACGCGTTCCCGGCCGTGGTCGGCGCCGCTGCGAAGGGCTTCGACGACCACAACTTCGCGCTGGACCTGATGAACAACGAAGGCGTGCTGGTGGTGCCGGGCTCGAGCTTCAACGTGCCCTATCGCCATCATTTCCGCGTGACCTTGATGCCGGAAGCCTCGGTGATGCGCGATGTGTTCGCGCGCATCGACCGCGTGCTGGCGCGACGTGCCGAGGACGCGACCAAGGTCGTGCCGCTGAAGCCGCGCCGTTCGGTGGCCTGAGCGTGGCGCTGTCCTACCTGGCGCTGGGCGATTCGTACACCATCGGTGAAGCGGTTGCAGTCGAAGGCCGCTGGCCGCACCAGCTGGCCGCCACGCTGCGTGCGCAGGGCATTGAGCTGTCCGATCCGCAGACCATTGCGACCACCGGCTGGACCACCGACGAGCTCGATGCGGGCATCGATGCGGCTGCGCCGCAGGGGCCGTTCGATTTCGTCAGCCTGCTGATCGGCGTCAACAACCAGTACCGCGGGCGTCCGCTGGACGAATACCGCAGCCAGTTCCAGGTGCTTCTGCAGCGGGCGATCGGCTTCGCTGGCGGTGATGCCGGACGCGTGCTGGTGCTGTCCTTCCCCGATTGGGGCGCGACCCCGTTCGGCGCAGGCAGTGGCCGCGACCTGGCCGCGATCGAGATCGAGACCGACGAGTTCAACGCGGCAGCCGAGGTGATCAGCACCCAGCAGGGCGTGGCCTTCGTCGACATCACCGATATCAGCCGCGCACAGGGCGAAGACCCGACGATGATCGCCGAGGATGGCCTGCACCCTTCGGCGCGGATGTACGCGCTGTGGAGCGCACGCGCCCTTCCGGTGGCCGCGCATCTGCTTGGCGGCACGGACTGAGGCGATGGACGGCACGCCACGGAACGGCCCGCCCCTGCCCTGCACTCCCCTGACGGCCCCGCAGGCCCGCTTGATTGCCGAGGCCTTCCGCCCGGCGCAGGCCTGGGGCAGCCGCCGCGACTACTACTACACCCGCGGCAAGCTCGGCAGCGATCCGCTGTACGACGGCGTGCTGCAGCATCTGCCTGACGATGGGCAGCCGGTGCTGGACCTGGGCTGCGGGCTGGGCCTGTTCGCCCATGTACTGCGCCAGCGCGGCGGTACCCAGCGATACCTTGGCGTGGACGTGGATGCCGGCAAGATCACCCGCGCGCAGCGTGCTGCCGCCGACCTGCATGACGTGCGCTTCGATTGCGTGGATGTGCAGGCGCCGCTGCCGGCGCAGGCCGGGCACGTCCTGCTGCTGGACGTGCTGCAGTACCTGGACGCGGGCCCACAGCAGGCACTGCTGCGCGCGGCCAGCGCACAGGTGGCCCACGGCGGCCGCCTGCTGCTGCGCACGCCGCTGGCCACCGGCGATGGCCGCGACCGCACCACGCGGGTGGCGGACCGGCTGGCCTGGCTGATCGGCTGGATGGGCACGCGACCGCGCCACTACCCCGATCCGCAGGTATTGCAGACAACGCTTATCGAAGCTGGATTGCAGGTGACCGCACCCCGGCCGCTGCACGGGCGTACCCCCTTCAACAGCTGGCTGCTGGTGGCCAAACGCCCCGCGTTGTAGGGCCGAACCCACGCCCGGCTGTGCTGTTGCGGTAGATCCACGCCATGCGTGGATGGCCTCGCGACCATTCCTGTAGGGGCGAGCCCACGCCCGGCTGCCCCAAGCGGCCAGAAGCCTGGTTTACAGGACCGGCAGCCGCGCCTTCAGCCCCCGCTCGTCCAGCGCCTGCAGCACGCGTTCGATGATCACCCGATTGTGACCGTGGGCGGCGCCCTCATGCAGCAGCACGATGGCGCCGGGTTGCAGGTCAGGCAACAGCCGCGACAGCACGCCCTCCGGCGTGCAGCCGACGCCGTCGTAGCCCCGGGCACTCCAGCCCACGCGCACCAGGCCCAGCGCCTTCAACACCGGTGCCACGAACGGATTGGTCATGCCCACCACCGAGCGGTACCAGCGCACTGGATGCCCGCTCAGGGCCTGCAGTGCATGCTGGCAGCCCTCGATCTCGGCCCGCATCGCCGCCGGGCCCAGACGCCAGAAGCGCGCCTGTGGGTGGCTGTGGCTGTGGTTGCCCAGGTCGTGGCCGCGGCGCAGGATCTCCTGCACCAGTTCCGGCTGTGCCAGCGCACGTTCCCCCACCAGGAAGAAGGTGGCGCGCGCCTGGTGGCGGTCCAGCAGGTCGAGCACGGCGCGGGTTTCCGGGCCAGGGCCGTCATCGATCGTCAGCCAGACGCTGTTGCCGGCCTCTGGCAACCGGCTCAGCACCGGTGCGTAGAAGCGGCTGTTGGGCAGGAATATCGGCACCATGAACAGCGCGTGGCTGGCCACCATCAGCGGCAGGCCCCAGTGCCAGCCTGCCAGTGCCCATACCAGGATCACGGCCAACTGCGACGCCACCAGCCAGGGCAGCCAGCGCCAGGGCCGGGTCGGGATGCGATGCAATGTTCCTGCGTTGCTCATCCCCCATGATGCCATGAGGGGTAGAATTGATGATTCGAATTCCCGGAAACCCGACGTCCATGTCCCTCGATCCCGCCCTGCGTTCGCGCATCGAATCCATCCTCAACGCCAACCGCGTCGTGCTGTTCATGAAGGGCCAGCCGTCGATGCCGCAGTGCGGTTTCTCGGCCAAGGCCGTGGGCGCCCTGCAGGACCTCGGCGTCGAGTTTGCCCACGTCAACGTGCTGGCCGACCAGGAAATCCGTGAAGGCATCAAGGCCTACGGCGACTGGCCGACCATCCCGCAGCTGTACATCGACGGCGAACTGGTCGGTGGCAGCGACATCGTGCTGCAGATGGCCGCCAGCGGCGAGCTGAGCAGCGTGCTGGGCCTGGCCGCACCGGACCGCACCCCGCCGAGCATCACCGTCACCCCGGCCGCCGTGGAAATGCTCAAGGGCGCGCTGGCCGACGCTCCGGGCGCTGCCCTGCAGCTGAGCATCGACGCCGGCTTCCAGCCGAACTTCCAGCTGGCTCCGCACGACGAAGGCGCGATCGCTGCCGAGTCCAACGGCCTGCGCGTGCAGTTCGACCTGGCCAGCGCGCGTCGCGCCAACGGCATCACCATCGACTGGGTGGACGACATCCGCGGCAAGGGCCTGGCCATCGACAATCCGAACGCACCCAAGCCGGTGCAGGAAATCAGCGTGCGTGATGCCGATGACCTGGTGCGTGCCGGCAACATCACCCTGGTGGACGTGCGCCCGGCCGAGGAGCGCGAGATCGCTGCCGTGGGCGTGCCGTTCAAGAGTTTCGACGGCAACGGCCGTGCGGAGCTGGAGGCCCTGCCCAAGGACACCGCACTGGCCTTCATGTGCCACCACGGCGGCCGCAGCGCACAGGCTGCCGAGCAGTTCCGTGCACTGGGCTTCACCAAGGTGTTCAACGTCACCGGCGGCATCAACGCCTGGTCGGAAGAGGTGGACAACGGCGTGCCGAAGTACTGATCGGCACTGAGAAAGGGGACGGAGGGGATTAAGTCGTTTATGGCACAAACGACTTAATCCCCTCCGTCCCCTTTTTCTTAGCCGGCGAACCCGCCTTCGGCCAGGTAATCCAGTTCTTCCGCCGTGGGGAAGCGACCGAGCACGGCATTGCGATGCGGGAAACGACCGAAGCGGCGGATGATGTCGCGGTGCAGTTCGGCGTACTGCAGGTATTCCTTGTCACCCAGCACGTCGAACATCGCCACCGAGCGGTCCTGGTCCAGCGGATCCTCGGAGTGCTCGAACGGCAGGTAGATGAAGGCGCGCAGCTTCGGCACCAGCTGCAGGTCCAGGCCTTCCTCGATGGCGCGCATGGCGTAATGCCGGGCCAGGCCATCGGTGGCGTAGGAATGGGCAGTACCCCGGAAGCAGTTGCGCGGGAACTGGTCGAGCAGCAGCATCAGGGCCAGCGCCCCTTCGGCACTGCCCAGCCAATGTTCGCGCGCGCGCGAAGCGGCGGCGAAATGCTCATCCAGAAACAACTGGCGGAACTGCGCGTCGAACGCGTCGTCGCGGGCGAACCACTTCGCAGGGCCCGCCTCCTTCCAGAATTCCACCACTTGCGCGGCAACGTCCATCACCTACTCCCCAGGGCCGGCGCGCCGCGCCAGGCCATCATCATCATTCGTCGAAGCGCAGGTGGCGGACCGACTTGCCGTTGCGCCGGATAAGCTTAAGCGCCTCGATACCGATCTGGATATGGTTTTCCACGAACTGGGAGCTGACCTTGGCATCGGAGGCTTCGGTCTTGACCCCATCGGGGATCATCGGCTGGTCCGACACCAGCAGCAGCGCACCGCTGGGGATGTGGTTGGCGAAGCCGGCGGCGAACACGGTGGCGGTTTCCATGTCGATGGCCATGCAGCGCATCGCCCGCAGCCGCTCCTTGAAGGCCTCGTCGTGCTCCCAGACCCGGCGGTTGGTGGTGTAGACGGTGCCTGTCCAATAGTCGTGGCCAAGGTCGCGGATCATGGTCGAGACCGCACGCTGCAGCGCGAACGCCGGCAACGCCGGCACTTCCGGCGGCAGGTAGTCTCCCGAGGTACCCTCGCCACGGATCGCAGCGATCGGCAGCACCAGGTCGCCCAGCTGGTTCTTGCGCTTGAGGCCGCCGCACTTGCCCAGGAACAGCACCGCCTTGGGCATCACCGCCGACAGCAGGTCCATGATGATCGCGGCATTGGGGCTGCCCATGCCGAAGTTGATCATGGTGATGCCGTCGATCGTGGCGCTTGCCATCGGCCGGTCCAGGCCGATGACCGGCGCACCGGTCAGCTCGGAAAAGGTATGCAGGTAGCCGCCGAAGTTGGTCAGCAGGATGTGCTGGCCGAACTGGTCCAGAGGCACGCCGGTATACCGGGGCAGCCAGTTGTCGACGATTTCCTGCTTGCTTTTCATGGGCGGTCCGGTACGGCGGGGGACCGGGTATTTTCGGCCACCCGGCCGGTGCAGTCGAGCCGCCGTCGACCGTCCTGTGAAGAAGGTCACTTGGCAAGCCCGCCGCCACCGGGCTAGCGTCGGCGGTTGGACCAGGTTGCAAGGGGAACTGCATGGCATCGACGTTGTTGCGCGCCGGGGTGGCCCTGGCGCTGCTTTCATTGAGTACGGCTCCGGCGGTGGGCGCCTCGCGCTTTGTCGCCGATCCCTACCCCAGCACCTACCAGGCCCATCCCGATGCGCCGGTACTGATCCAGAATGCCACCGTGCTGACCGGTACCGGCCAGCGCCTGGACAACGCCGATGTGCTGCTGCGCGACGGCCGCATCGTTGCCGTCGGCCGCCAGCTGCAGGCCGATGCGGGCGTCACCCGCATTGATGCACAGGGCAAGTGGGTCACTCCGGGCCTGATCGACGTGCATTCGCACCTGGGCGTGTATCCCAGCCCGGGTGTCGGTGCGCACAGCGACGGCAACGAGATGACCGCACCGGTCACCGCCAACGTCTGGGCCGAACACTCGGTGTGGCCGCAGGACCCGGGCTTCGCCACCGCGCTGGCCGGCGGCGTGACCAGCATGCAGGTGCTGCCGGGCTCGGCCAACCTTGTCGGTGGCCGCGGCGTGACGCTGAAGAACGTCCCGGCCATCACCTACCAGGCGATGAAGTTCCCCGGTGCGCCGTGGGGCCTGAAAATGGCCTGCGGCGAGAACCCCAAGCGGGTCTATGGCGAGGGCAAGGGCGTGACCCCGGCCACGCGCATGGGCAACGTGGCCGGCTATCGTGCCGCCTTCATCGATGCCGCCGACTACATCGCCAAGAACAAGCCCAAGCCGGCAAAGCGCAAGAGCTGGTTCGGCAGCGACAAGGGCGACAGCGCCGGTGATGCCGGCGGCAAGCGCGATCTCAAGCTGGACACGCTGGCCGGCGCGATCGAAGGCGACATCCGCGTGCACATCCACTGCTACCGCGCCGACGAGATGGCCACCATGCTCGATCTGGCCAAGGAATTCGGCTTCAAGGTAGCCGCCTTCCACCACGGCGTGGAGGCCTACAAGCTGGCCGACAGGCTGGCCGCCGACGGCGTCTGCGGTGCGCTGTGGGCCGACTGGTGGGGCTTCAAGATGGAAGCCTTCGACGGCATTCCGGAGAACATCGCGCTGGTCGACCGGCCGAAGAACAGCTGCGCCATCGTCCACTCCGATTCACCCGAGGGCATCCAGCGCCTGAACCAGGAAGCGGCCAAGGTGATGGCGTCCGCGCGCCGCGCGCGCATGCCGGAGATCACGCCCGAACACGCCATCACCTGGATGACCGCCAACGCCGCCAAGGCGCTGGGCATTGAAGGCCAGACCGGCACCCTGGAGGCCGGCAAGATGGCCGACGTGGTGGTCTGGAACGGCAACCCTTTCAGTTCCTACGCGCTGGCCGAGCAGGTCTTCATTGATGGCCGCAGGTTGTACGACCGCAGTGCACCGGCAGCGACGCCGCGTTCTGATTTCCAGCTTGGCCAGGAGGTGCGTTGATGATGGTGCTCAAGCAGTTGGCGCAGTCTGCCGCGAAGGGCAGCCGAGCATGGTTCGGCGCTACTGTCATGGTGCTGGCCTGCATCTCCGCATCCGCACAGGCACAGGACCTGCTGGTGCGCAACGCAACGGTGCACACAGCCAGCGCACGCGGCAGCCTGCACAACGCCGATGTGCTGGTCCAGGGTGGCATCATCCGCGCGGTCGGCCCCGGCCTGTCCGCGCCGGCCGGGGCGACCGTGGTCGAAGCCAATGGCAGGCCGCTGACCCCGGCCCTGTTCGGTGGCATCACCGAAACCGGCATCGAAGAGGTCTCGGGTGAATCGAGCACGGTGGACAGTTCGTTGAAGCTCGGTGAGCAGCCGCTGCGCCCGGAATTCGACGTCACCCTCGCCTACAACCCGGCCTCGGTGCTGATTCCGGTCACGCGCCTGGAAGGCATCGGCTTCACTGCATTGGGGGCAGCCACTGGTGGTGGTTTCGTGGCCGGCCAGGGCGGCGTAATGCGGCTGGACGGCAGCACCGACCCGATCGGCCCGCGTGCCCTGTTCCTGCGCATCGGCGCGGCCGCCTCCGAACTGACCGGCCATTCGCGCGCCGCGCAATGGATGCTGCTGCAACAGATGGTCGACGAAGCACGCGGCCAGGTTGCTGTGGATTCGCCGCACGCGCTGTTGACCCCGGCCGGGCGCCGTACGCTCAGTCGCTACCTGGCCGGCCAGGGCCGCATCGTGGTGGAGGTGGATCGTGCCTCGGACATCCGCCAGCTGCTGCGCTGGGCCACACGCGAGAAGGTAAAGATCGCCATTGCCGGTGCCAGCGAAGCCTGGCAGGTCGCGCCGGAGCTGGCCGCTGCGCACGTGCCGGTATTCGTCGACGTGCTGGCCAACCTGCCGGCCAGCTTCGACCAGCTCGGTGCCACCCTGGAAAACGCCGCGCGCCTGCAGCGTGCCGGCGTGGCGGTTTCTTTCGTGCAGCGCGGCGATGCCACCCACAACGCGCGCAAGATGCGCCAGCTGGCTGGCAATGCAGTGGCCAACGGCCTGCCCTGGGCTGACGGTCTGGCCGGGCTGACCCGGGTACCCGCACAGGCGTTCGGCGTGGCCGACCAGATCGGCAGCATCGAGCCCGGCAAGCACGCCGACCTGGTGCTGTGGGAAGGCGACCCGCTGGACGTGGCGCACTATGCCGAACAGGTCTGGCTGGGCGGCCGTGCGATGCCGATGCGCTCGCGCCAGACCGACCTGCGTGATCGCTACCTGCAGCGCAATGCGCAGCCCTGACCGCATTGAAGGACACCACCATGGCCACCCTGCGCTGGTACTTCGACTTCGTCTCGCCCTACTCCTACCTGCACTGGCAGAAGCTCAAACAGTTGCCGCAGTTCGCGCAGATCCAGACCGTGCCGATCGCCTTCGGCGCGGTGCTGCATCACCTGGGCAATCTCGGGCCGGCCGAGATTCCGGCCAAGCGCCGTTTCATGTACCGCCAGCTGCAATGGACCGCGCAGGCCGAGGGCACGCCGATGCGCTTCCCGCCCGGCCATCCGTTCAATCCGTTGTCGGCGCTGCGCCTGTGCCTGGCCGCCGGAGCCAGCGCACAGGCGGTGGACGTGCTGTTCGACTGGATCTGGCGCGACGGCCATGCCGGTGACAGCGCCGAAGCCCTGCGCGAACCGGGTGCGCAGCTGGGCATCGAGGATGTCGCCAGCGCCATCGCCGCCCCGGCGGTCAAGGAACAGTTGCGGCGCAACACCGAGGCCGCAATCGGCGCCGGGGTGTTCGGGGTCCCGACCCTGGCCATCGACCAGGAACTGTTCTGGGGCAACGACGCCCATCCGCTGATGGCGGCCGTGCTGGCCGATCCCGCCCTGCTGCAGCAGCCCGAATGGCAACGCCTGGACAGCCTGCCGGTGGCGGTGCAGCGCGATCGCTGAACAGGGGTGGCGCGTTTCCCTCGGGCGCGGGCTCTGGTTTTGAGATAGATTTCACGTTTCCGAACCTACAACCGCCCTGGAGGGGGAGCCGCGGATGCGCATCGGAATCGTCGTCGACTCGGCCTGCGACCTGCCGCAGGACTTCATTGCCGAGCACAACATCGTGCTGCTGCCGATCACCGTCCGCATCGGCGAAGCCGTGCTGGCCGATCACCGCGATGAGCAGGCCACCCTGAGCTTCCTGCACGCGCACGTGGCCGAACACGGCGCCGAGGCGGAAACCATTCCCTTCAGTGTCAACCAGATCCGCGACCTGTTCCTGCAGCAGCTGGTGATCGATTACGACCACGTGTTCTGCATGACCATCACCAAGACCCGCAGCCCGATCCATGACAACGCGCTGCAGGCCAGCTTCGCCATCCTCAACGACTACAAGCCGGTGCGCCAGGCGGCAGGCTACAACTCACCGTTCGCGCTGCGCGTGCTCGATACCCAGAACCTGTTCGCGGCGCAGGCGGTTACGGCGGTGGAAGCCGTGCGCCTGCGCGAGAGCAACGCCAGCGTGCAGCAGATCCGCGAGCGGCTGGAGGAACTGGCTGGCAACGTGCACGGCTACATGGTCACCCGTGACCTGTACTACATGCGTGCGCGCGCACGGCACAAGGGCGACCGCAGTGTCGGCCTGCTCAGCGCCGCACTGGGCAGCGCGCTGGACATCAAGCCGGTGCTGCATGGCTACCGCGGCGAGACCGGGCCGGTGGCCAAGATCAAGGGATTCGACAATGCCGTGCAGAAGCTGTTCGCGGTGGTCGGCCAGCGCGTACGTGCCGGACTGATGACGCCGACGGTGTGCGTCAGCTACGGCGGAGAACTGGACGAGCTGCGTTCCCTGCCCGGCTACGCACAGCTGAAAGAGGTCTGCGCCACCCATGGCGTGACCGTGTACGAATCGGTGATGAGCCTGACCGGCATGGTCAACGTCGGCAAGGGCGCGGTCACCGTAGGCTTCGCCGATGGGCCGCATCGGTTCGAATGAGCGCTGGCCACGGCCGGAATCTGCACATCGATTCCACTGCGGTTGTGCCAGTCTTGCCGCACTTCAAGGAGAACTCCATGCCTGCGCAGTACCACATCAGCCTGCCCGACCCGTCCAAGGCCCGCGGCAACGACCCTGACCTGTCCTTCCATTCGCAGGGCGCCGCCGGTTTCGCCGAAGAGCTGCAGGATGCCCTGCGCAGCGGCACGCTGTTCGAGCGCTGGAAGGCCAAGCAGCCCGACCCGGACGCGGTGGAACCGCAGTGGGGCGTGACCGATCCGGACGCCACCGTGACCGGCGAGCAGAAGGACCTGCGCATCAACCTGGTCGCCACCACCCGCATCGATAGTGACGTGTTCAAGCAGCGCCTGCGCCTGCTGGCCGGCAGCCACTGGGAACTGCGCGACGTGCGTTGAGGCCCTGCTCTGGTAGTTGCCAACCTTGGTTGGCAACTACCGCGACGCGAGGTAGTGCCGGCCGCTGGCCGGCATCCGCAACATCCATGAAGGTGCCGGCCAGCGGCCGGCACTACCAGCCTCCGCCCAGCGCGCGGTACAGCTCTACACGCGCGATCGCGGCGGTGGCCTGGCTGTTGGCCAGCGCGGCCTGGTTGTCCAGTGCGATGCGCTGGGTGGTCAGCACGTCCAGCATGTCGACCACGCCGGCCTGGTACTGCCGGCGCGCCGCCCCCAGTGCCGTCTCGCTCTCATCCACTGCCACGTGCAGCTGCACCGTGCGCTGCTGCTCGGCACTGTAGCCATCCATGGCGTCATCCACTTCGTGCCATGCCTGCAGCACGGTACGGCGGAACTGCAGGGCCGACTGTTGCTGCTGCAGCCTGCTCAGCGCGAGATTGGCCTTCAGCCGTCCGCCCTGGAAGATCGGCAGGCTGATCGACGGACCGATGCTGAAACGGTGCGCGTTCCAGCCATCCAGATCATCCAGCTGCTTGGCCTGGAAGCCGGCGTCGCCATTCAAGGTGATGCGCGGCAGGAAACTGGCCTTGGCCACGCCGATGCCTGCCGTTGCCGCATGCAGTGCCGCTTCGGCACGACGGATGTCCGGGCGACGCTCGGCCAGTTCACTGGGCAGCCCCACCGCTACGGCCGGCAACGCCGGCCAGTCACGGCGTGCATCCTGCAGCTGCGCGTCCAGCGCCTGCGGCGGCTGCGCCAGCAGGAACGCCAGCGCATTGCGCAGCTGCGATTCGCGATGCTGCAACGGCGCGATGCGTGCCTGCAGCGATGCCACCTGCGCGGCCGCGCTGGACACCTGCAGCGTGCTGGCCACACCCTGGCGTTGGCGTGCTTCGGTCAGGCGTTTGATGTCGTGGGCGATGCTGAGGTTGTCCTCGGTAATCGCCAGCAGCTGCCGCGTCGCGCGCAGCTGCAGATAATCACGCGCGGTTTCCGCCAGCAGCGCGATGCGCACTGCATGTGCATCCTCCTCGGCCATCTGCACGCGCGCGTCGGCCGCTTCCACCTGGCGCCGCACGCGGCCCCACAGGTCCAGTTCCCAGCTCAGGCCGATACCGGCCTGGAACAGCCCGTAGTCATCACGGCCGCCGTTGCCGGACGGATCATTCAGGCCCACCTCGCTGTTGCGTGCACGCACGCCACTGGCGCTCGCGCTGACGCTGGGCAGGCGATCGGCGGCGGTGATGCCGCGTGCAGCACGGCTCTGCTGCACGCGGTTGGCCGCCAGCTGCAGGTCCAGGTTGGCCGCCAGCACCTGGTTGGCCAGCTGCCCCAGCAGCGGATCGTCGAAACCGGCCCACCAGGCCGCGTCCTGGTCGATGGCGTTGCCGGCGACGGCCTCACCCTGCCAGTGGCTGGGCAGTTCCGCCTGCGGGCGTACGAAGTCCGGACCCATCGTGCAGGCAGCCAGGGCCGTGCACAGGCTGGCCGCAACGAAGGTGCGGAACACGGTGACTGCGCTCATGCGCCCTCCCCGCTCTTGTGGCCCGGACTGTGCTGCACGCTCTGCGCGCGCGCGCGGCTGCCCAGGTCAACGCTGGCTTCCACCGACATGCCGGCACGCAGCTGGTCCAGCAGCGGCTGGCCCGGCTCCAGCACGATCTTCACCGGAATGCGCTGCACCACCTTGGTGAAGTTGCCGGTGGCGTTCTCTGGTGCGACGGCAGCAAAGGTGACGCCGGTGGCTGGTGCAATGCTGTCGATGTGCCCGCGCAGCGGCGTGCCCGGGAATACGTCCACCTTCAGTTCGACCTGCTGGCCGGCCTGCATGCGGGTCATCTGCGTTTCCTGGAAGTTGGCGACCACGAAGGCGCGCTTCAGCGGCACCACCGCAGCCACCGGCGTACCCGGCGTCAGGTAGGCACCCACGCGCACCGCGCGGCGACCGACCATGCCATCGATCGGTGCGCGCAGCACGGTGTGCGACAGATCCAGTTCGGCGCGTGCCTGCGCCGCTTCCGCACGCTGCACCGCCGCCTGTGCAGCCTGCACGCCCGCGCTGAGGATGTCGGTGCGCTGGCGTGCGGTCGACAGCGCGGCCTGGCCCTGCTGCAGATGCGCACTGGCCACGGCCTGCTTCGACTGCGCCTGCTGCGCGTTCTGCACGGTACCGGCGCCGTCACGGGCCAGTTCGCGGTAACGCTGCTGGTCGGCACTGGCCAGGGTCAGTTCGGAACGGCTGACATCGACACTGGCCCTGGCCTGCGCGATCAACGAGTCCTGCTGGGCCAGTGCGGCCTGCGCATTGGCCAGCTGTGCACGGGCATTGGCGAGGTCGGCACGGGCCGCCTGCAGGGCGACCTGGTAGTCGCGGTCGTCGATGCGGGCCAGCACATCACCGGCCTTCACCGACTGGTTGTCCTCGACTTCCACGGCACTGACGAAGCCGGGAATCTTCGGCGCTACCAGGGTGTAGTCGGCCACCACGTACGCATTGTTGGTGGTCTGGTGGCCGCCATCGCGCAGCAGCAGCCACGCGCCGACGGCCAGGGCCAGCACGCCCAGGCCCAGGCCAGTGTTGAGGGTGGTTCGATTGATCGTCATGAGGGGGTTCCTGCGAAAGGTTCAGGCCACGGCACGTGGCGGATGGATGCGGGTGGGCATCCAGGCAATGAGGGGAATGAAGGCCAGCGCCACCAGTGCGACCACCCAGTACAGGTCGGCCGAAGTCAGCGCCTGTACCTGTGCATGCAGGCGCGCGCCCAGCTGCGGGCCATCGGCCAGCCACGGTTGCTCGCCAAGGCGGTCGACCAGCACGGTGGAATGGAAATGACGGCGGCCCTGGGCGACGGCATCCAGCACACCACCGGCGAGCACGGCAGCGAAGCCCTTGACCGTGTTGAACCAGGCCGAGGCGAACGGGCCGTCCTGCGGCGCCAGGCCGCCGGTGGCCAGCATCAGCAGCGGCAGCACCGCCATCGGTTGCGCGAACACCTGCAGCAGCTGCACCCACAGGAAGTTGTCGCGGATCCAGGCCACGTCCAGGTGCGAGCCCAGCCAGCAGGCCAGCGCCAGCATCGCCAGGCCCGTGGCCTGCACCCAGCGGCAGTCCACCGCGCGGATGTTCAGCAGCGCCGCCACCAGCGGCAGCGCGATCACCTGCGGCAGCGCCACCCACAGCAGCATCGGTGCGGTCTGCAGCGGCCGGTAGCCCTGCACGCTGGCCAGGAACCCGGACGGGATCGAGATCACTGCCAGCAGCACGAACAGCACGCCGCCCAGCGTCACCAGCGAGTAGCTGAGATTGCGGTTGGCCAGCAGCTGCAGCTTGAAGAACGGCAGCGGATGGAACCATTCATTGATCATGAACAGCACCATCAGGCCGGCACCGCCACCGATCATCAGCGTGATCATCGGCGAGTCGAACCAGTTCAGGCGCGGGCCCTGCACCAGGCCCAGCACCAGCAGCACCAGCGCCGGCAGGCCCAGCAGCAGGCCGACGCCATCGAACTGGGCAAAGCGTTCCAGCCGCAGCGGGTCCTGAGGCAGGCCCCAGCCGACCATCGCCATGGCGGCCAGGCAGTACGGCACGATCTGCCAGAACGCCCAGTGCCAGCCCACCTGCTCGACCCAGAACGCGGCCAGCGGCGTGCCCATGCTTGGGCCGAACGTCGCCGTCAGCGCATAGCCGGCCAGGCCATACAGCTTGATGCCCGGGGGCAGGAAGCGCAGCGCCACGCTCATCAGCAGCGGCGGCAGCGCGCCACCGCACAGACCCTGCAGCGCGCGCAGCAGCAGGAACACCTGCAGGTTCGGGGCAAGCGGGCACAGCACGCCCAGCACCATGAAGCCACCGATCATCGCCAATGCGAAGCGGCGCAGCGAGAAGGTGGCGGCACACCACGGTGCGAAGGCCATCGCGCTGACCGACATCGCGCTGTAGAGGGCGACGACCCAGCTGCCGTCGTCGACGCTGAAACCCATCGCGCCACGGATGTCGGCCAGGGCGACCTTGGTGATGTTCTCGTTGAAGCCCGACACCAGCACCGCCAGCAGCACGCCACACAGGCCGACCAGAATGCGGCGATCGAGCCCGGGGGCGGCGGCAGGACGGGGCGCTGCGGCGGCCGGGACAGCGGCGGCCGGCGTACTCATCGCCGGGCACCTATCCGTGCAGTGCACGGCATGTTGGGGGTCATTGGAATGCGCTCAGTGAAACTCCGGGGAGCGCAGTCTAGGGAGCCGGTACCCTGCGAAAAATGGCGCAACCCGCATCCCAGGCGTGCGCCAGGCGCACGCATGCAGATGTCAGCGCGGGGCCTCCCCTGCGCTTTCGCACATGGTCTTGATCGACCGCCGCAGCCACTGGTGGGCGGCGTCGTTGTCCAGGCGTGGATGCCAGGCCTGCACGATGGCGGCGGTCCGCACCGGGATCGGCAGCGGGAACAGGCGCAGCGGCAGGCGCATGCTGACGATCCGCTCCAGCATCACGCTCGGCATCTGCGGCAGGATCAGGTCCGATTCGGCCGCCGCGAAGATCGCGCCGTGGAAGGTCGGGCTGATCAGCGCCACCCGCCGCTGCAGGCCCAGCGCGGCCAGATCATCGTCGATCGGACCACGCGGCAAGCCGCGGCGCGACACCGCGATGTGGTCGCAGGCGGCAAAACGCTCGGCGCTGATCTCCTCATCGAACAAGGGATGATCTTCGCGCGCGGCGCCCATGAACGAGGTACTGAACAGGTTCTGCACCTTGGTATCGGGCGCATGCTTGCCGGCCGTGCTGATGTACAGGTCGATCCGGCCCTGCGCCATCGCATCGTCATCGGTATCGCCTTCGGGCACGAAGCGCAGCACTGCGCGCGGCGCCTGCTGGCGGAACAGCTCGCGCAGGCGTCCGCCGAACCCCCCGACGAACACATCATTGGCACGCACGCTGAAGGTCCGCTCGAGCACGCGCATGTCCACTTCACGACCGGCGTTGAAGACGCGGTGGGCCTGCTCGATCACATCGCGGACCTGCTCGCGCAGCTGCAGGGCGCGGGGCGTGGGCGCCAGACCGCGGCCGGCACGCACCAGCACCGGGTCGCCCAGCGCGTTGCGGATCCGGCCCAGGGTACGGCTCATCGCCGGCGCGCTCAGGTTCATCCGGCGCGCGGCGGCGGCCACGCTGCATTCGTCAATCAGCACGTCCAGTGCCAGCAACAGGTTCAGGTCCGGCAGGGGCATGACAGTCTCCAGTAAATCAGATGACTTTACGGCACTTGCAACCACGGTGGATTGCGTTCGACGCATTCATTGACTGCCGCGCACGGCATGGGTGCGCGCGGTGACATCGGCGACCATCCCCGGCCTGCCAAGGAGACATCCATGTTCAATACCCTGCTGGTCGCCCTGGATGGTGGCCCCCAGCACGCACGCGTGCTCGACCTGGCCGCCGCCATCGCCGGCCCCCACAGCCGCCTGCACCTGCTGTGCGTGCTCGACCCCGAATTCGCGCTGGCGGCCGATGCCAGCGAAGCCGACCGCATCGAGTACCCGGAAGCCGCCCGCCAGCGCTCGCGGGCCGAAGCGGTGCTGGCCGAAGCCCTGGCCGAGCTGCGCGAACGCGGCATTGACGCCATCGCGCAGATTCCCTCCGGTGACCCTGGCGAAGTGATCAGCGAGCAGGCCCGGCGCCTGAAGTGCGACCTGATCGTCATCGGCCACCGCCACCTGTCCCGGCTGGAACGCCTGTTCGAACCCTCGATCGGGCAATGGACCATCGACCACGCGCCCTGTCCGGTACTGGTGGAAACCCGCGACCCACAGCCCTAGCCACCATGGCCTCCCGTTCCCCGTTGTTTCCCACCCGGGTCAACTACCGCGCCTTCGGTCGACAGTTCGGCCGCGGCGAACAGGCGCTGCTGGGCGCGATACGGCAGCTGCGCGACCCCGATCTGCAGGCCGATGGCCTTGCCCAGCTGAGCGGACTCGGGCTTGGCCAGGAGGGATGCGACGCCTTCATCGGCCTGCTGCCGCTGCTGGCCACCCCCGCCGCTCCGATCGATCTGCTGCCGGCCGGCTCTCCCTTCATTGCCGCCAGCGAACTGGACCTGCTGGTCTGCCTGCTGCGCATCGCACAATGGCGGCATGCGCGGCCCCGCGAAGACGACACGCTGGCACCGTTGCGCCGGCAACTGGCACGCTGTGCGATGGCCGTGCAGGCGGCAAACCTGCCGTTGCGGCAACGCTCATTGTCACCGGTCGGGCTGAGGCTGCTCGATCCGACCGGCTGGTTGCGGCAGCGATAAGCCGTCGCGCCCCCCGTGTGATCGCATGCAGAGAGCTGCTCAGCAGTCCATCGTTCCGTGCGTGCTGCCCTCGTCGTCCAGCACATGCGCATGCAGGATCACCTGGTTGCGGCCAGCCCGCTTGGCGGCATACAGGCCGGCATCGGCGTCTGCCAGCAACTGATCGGCACTGGCCAGAGCCGGCGGATGCAGGTAACCCACGCCGACGCTGATGCTGACCGGGCCTTCCGGCAATGGCAGCGCTTCGACCGCTTCGCGCAGCCGCTCGGCCAGCGCCAGCACGCCCGACAACGGGCTTCCGGGCACGATGACGGCGAACTCTTCACCGCCATAACGCGCAACGCTGTCACCACCGCGACCGGCTATGGCCTTCAGCACCCCGGCCACCGCCTGCAGGCAACGATCACCGGCCGGATGGCCGTGCTGGTCGTTGAAGGCCTTGAAGTGGTCGATATCCACCAGCAGCAGGCCCAGCTCGGTGCCGCTGCGCCGTGCGCGATTCCACTCGGACGTCAGCCGTGCGTCGAACTCGCGGCGGTTGGCCACGCCGGTCAGGCCATCCTGCCGCGCCAGTTGATCCAGTGCTGCCTGGCGTTCCAGAAGATCGGTCTGCAGCAGGACGCTGCGCAGGCCGAAGCCAAGGGTGGCTACGACGAAGCCGGCAACGGCCAACGGCCGCGCATGATCGACCACCAGCGTGCCGACCACCAGCAGCAGCAATGGCAGGATGATCGGACCGGCGGCCTGCACCGTCCTCGCCAGCCGCGGGTGTGCCGTGGTGCCTGTGTCCGGCCTCGTGTCCAGCGCCAGGCAGGCGATCAGCAGAAAAGGTACGTCGATCAGCAGATCGTTGAACGCACCGAATGCATCATCGGAGGTGTAGTGGTTGATGTAGTAGGCCACCAGCAGATAGGCCAGTGCGTACAGCGCCAGTGCGCGGAAGAACCTGCGCCGTTCGGGCACGTCGCCGGCCAGCCATCGCACCACGGCGAACGCGGCGATACACAGGTTCTGGATGTCGAACATGCGCTGCATGTTGGACATCGCATGGGCGTCGACCTCGACACGGGCGGCGAACGATGCGGTGTGCACGAAGAACAGCACACCCAGCAGCGCCGCCATCGCCGCGTCGATCAGGCTGATGCTCAGGCGCTCGCGGCGTGCCCGCGCCAGGATGAACACCAGGGGCACGCCATACAGCACGTAAAGGAACAGGCTTGCGCGCGGGGTGAAATCAGCACGCCCGGCGCCCAAGGCGTCGATCATGTTGAACGCCATGCCGCCGGCCCACAGCAGCAGTGCCAATGCCGTGGCGCGCCACCCCAGTGCCGCGCGGTCGCGACGGGCCCGCCACAGGCAGGCGGCCGCCGCCAGCAACGGGGCGCCGGTCAGGAAAACGAAGGAGCCTGCCCCGGCGGGGCCAGGCCACAGGGCCAGCACCAGGCCATGGCACAGCACATACAGCAGCGCCAGCACTACCGGCATGCATCCCCCCGATCCGCAAGGCCGTCTACGCGCACGATAGCGCGGGGCGGCGCCATAAGGGTGTGATCCATCGCTGAAAAAGGGGACGGAGGGGATTAAGTCGTTTGCGGCACAGCGGCAAATGCGACTTAATCCCCTCCGTCCCCTTTTTCCCAGGGCGCTCAGCCCTGCAGGGCGCGGGCGTGGTGGGCGATGTGCTCGCCGATGAAGCTGGCGATGAAGTAGTAGCTGTGGTCGTAGCCGGGCTGCAGGCGCAGGGTCAGCGGATGGCCGGCGGCGTCGCAGGCCTGCTGCAGGCGCTGCGGCTGCAACTGGGTCTGCAGGAACTCGTCCGCCTCGCCCTGGTCGACCAGCAGCGGCAGGCGCTCGTCAGCCATAGCGATCAGCTCGCAGGCATCCCATTGCGCCCAGTCGGCCGGGTTGTCGCCCAGATAGGCATGGAAGGCCTTCTGCCCCCACGGCACGTGGCTGGGCGCGACGATCGGCGAAAACGCCGACACGCTGCGATAGCGCCCGGGGTTACGCAGCGCGATCACCAGCGCGCCATGGCCGCCCATCGAATGGCCACTGATCGCGCGCGCGTTGGTCACCGCGAAGTTCGCCTCGATCAGCGCCGGCAGCTCCTGCGCCACGTAGTCATGCATGCGGTAGTGCTTCGCCCACGGTGCGCGGGTGGCATTGAGGTAGAACCCTGCCCCCTTGCCCAGGTCGTAGCCCTCGGCATCGGCTACGTCATCACCGCGCGGGCTGGTGTCGGGCGCGACGATGATCACACCGTGCTCGGCCGCATAACGCTGCGCGCCGGCCTTGGTGATGAAATTCTGCTCGGTGCAGGTCAGGCCGCTTAGCCAGTACAGCACCGGCAGCTTCTGTGTTTCCGCCTGCGGTGGCAGGTACACGGCGAACTGCATGTCGCAGCCCAGCGTGGTCGAATGATGGCGGTAGACGTCCTGCCAGCCGCCAAAACATGCGCGGTGTTCAATGCGTTCCATGGTGCTCTCCTGCGCGGCGCGTCAGCGCACGCGTGCTTCTGGTAGATGCCGACCTTGGTCGGGTTATCCACGCCCGGCGTGGATGCCTTGGTTGATCCGTTCATCCAGCTGTGCCAGCAGGCGCAGCAATGATTCGACGCCAGGCTGGCCGTCCAGGTTGCGATACGCCGCCACCGCCACGTCGCTGCGTGGTGGCCACTGGCCGTCGGCGCGGGCTTCGTGCAGGCGCGGCAGGAATACCTGCGCAAGCCACTGCTCGAACGGCATGCCATCGTCGCTGCCGAAGGCCGAAGTCACCGCACGCGGTGGTCCCACCTCGCCGTCGACCCAGCCCAGCGCACGCAACGCCTGCTCGATCGGCACCACCAGGGCCGCGCGCGGGTCTTCCGCACGCGGCCGGCGCAGGGCATCGAACCAGCCCATGACGCGGCTCAGTAGTGGACCACCGAACGGATCGACTTGCCTTCATGCATCAGGTCGAAGGCGTCGTTGATCTTGTCCAGGTCCATGGTGTGGGTGACGAACGGAGCCAGTTCGATATCGCCCTTCATCGCATCCTCGACCATGCCCGGCAGCTGGCTGCGGCCCTTCACGCCGCCGAAGGCGGTGCCCATCCACTTGCGCCCGGTCACCAGCTGGAACGGACGGGTGGAGATCTCCTGGCCCGAACCGGCCACGCCGATCACCACGCTCTGGCCCCAGCCACGGTGCGCGCATTCCAGCGCCGCGCGCATCACGTTGACGTTGCCGATGCACTCGAAGCTGTGGTCCACGCCCCAGGTGGTCATTTCAACGATGACCTGCTGGATCGGCTTGTCGAAATCCTTCGGATTGATGCAGTCGGTGGCACCGAATTCGCGCGCCAGCTCGAACTTGGACGGGTTGGTGTCCACCGCGATGATGCGGCCGGCCTTGGCCTGGCGTGCACCCTGGATCACCGCCAGGCCGATGCCACCGAGGCCGAACACGGCCACGCTGTCGCCTTCCTGCACCTTGGCGGTGTTGTGTACCGCGCCGATGCCGGTGGTGACGCCGCAGCCGAGCAGGCAGACATGTTCCGGGTTGGCGTCCGGGTTGATCTTGGCCAGCGAGACTTCGGCAACGACGGTGTACTCGCTGAAGGTCGAGCAACCCATGTAGTGGTACAGCGGCTCACCGTTGTAGCTGAAGCGGCTGGTGCCATCGGGCATCACACCCTTGCCCTGGGTGGCGCGCACGGCCACGCACAGGTTGGTCTTGCCGCTCTTGCAGAACAGGCACTCGCCGCACTCGGCGGTGTACAGCGGAATCACGTGGTCGCCGGGCTTGACGCTGGTCACGCCCTCGCCGACCTCCACCACGATGCCGGCGCCTTCGTGGCCCAGCACCACCGGGAACAGACCTTCCGGATCATCGCCGGACAGGGTGAACGCATCGGTGTGGCAGACACCGGTGTGGGTGATCTTGACCAGCACTTCGCCCTTCTTCGGCGGGGCGACGTCGATCTCGACGATCTTCAGCGGCTGGCCGGGACCAAAGGCGACGGCGGCACGGGACTTCATGGGTGGACTCTCCAGAGACAGGCAATGACAGGATGGGCGGCGCCATGTTGCGCCATCGTTTATTTCAGGTACGAGCGGATCAACGCGCTCATGTCGCGCACGCGTTCGGCGCGTTGTTCATCGGAGGCCGCGGGCTGCCCGAACTCCTCGCGCAGATGAGCCTCCATCACCTCGGACATCAGGCCGTTGACCGCGCCACGGATGGCGGCGATCTGCTGCAGCACCGGCCCGCAGTCGGCGCCGGCTTCCAGCGCGCGGTCCAGCGCATCGCACTGGCCACGGATGCGGCGCACGCGGGCCAGGACCTTTTTCTTCTCTTCGGGGGAGTGCGGCATGGCGGGCCACCTTGGAACTATACTGGGGGATAGTATACAAACCGGAGCCACGGACTCAATCCCGGCCGGTTCAATCAAACAATCCCTCACCCGCCAACCGGGTCAGCTCATCCACCACGTAGCGCACCTTGGGCCGCAGGTGGCGCGTCGGTGGCCACAGTGCGTGGATATCGATGTGCCGTTGCATGTGCGCATCCAGCACCGACCGCAACGCGCCGGAATCCAGGTGGCGGCGTACCAGTGAAACCGGCATCTGGCAGATACCAAGCCCGGCGATGGCCGCCTCGATCACCGCGTCGCCGTCATTGAGTTGATACGGCGCATTCGGGATGAATGTCCCTTCGTCCTCCTCGCTACCGATCCGCCACCACACCGGTTGCCCGTGGCGGAAGCCAACAATGCTGCGGTGCTGCGCCAGTTCCTCCACCGTGCGTGGCACGCCGTGCGCCTGCAGGTACTCCGGCGATGCGCAGGTGACCAGTCGCTGACGCCCCAGCCGCCGCGCCACCAGATGCTCGGCCTGGTGCAGCCCGCCGAAGCGGATCAGCAGGTCGATGCCTTCCTCGACGGGATCGACGAAATGATCGGTGAAGGTCATCGTCAACTGCAGGTCCGGGTACTGCCGGCACAGCCGCAACAGCACCGGCAGCACCACCAGGCGCCCGAACGAGGATGGCATGTCGATGCGCAGCCGCCCGCTGGGCAGGCCGGCCGAACCCAGGCAGGCCTCGGCGGCGGAGATTTCTTCCAGCGCCGCCGCGCACGATGCGTAGTACGCCTCGCCATCGGTGGTCAGCGCGATGCGCCGCGTGGTGCGGTGGAACAGGCGCACCCCCAGCCGCGCTTCCAGCCGGGCGACGGCCTTGCCCACCGCCGAGCGCGAGATGCCCAGCGCGTCGGCGGCCTCGGTGAAGCTGCCTGAGCGGGCCGTGGTGACGAACGTGACCAGGCCATTCAACGATTCCAGCGGCAGCATCGTTCGCGCTCCATTGGGGACAAATAGTCCCGCACCCAGAGAGATCGAAGCGCTTTATGCGCCCGCATGTCAACTCCATCCTGTGTGCATCGCGCCGCTGGCGCCTTCCCCCGCATCGAGATGACCGACATGATCGCCGCCCTGTTCCGCCCCTTCGAGCTTGCAGGCACTTCCCTGCGCAACCGCATCGCGATGGCGCCGATGACCCGTGCCCGCAACCCCGGAGCGGTCGCCAACGAACTCACCGCGCAGTACTACCGGCAGCGCGCCAGCGCCGGCCTGATCATCAGCGAAGGCACGCCTGTCTCGCCGCAGGGCCAGGGCTACATCGACGTGCCGGGCATCTGGTCGGCCGAGCAGGTGGCCGGGTGGAAGCGTGTCACCGAGGCGGTGCATGCCGCACAGGGCACGATCTTCGCCCAGCTCTGGCACGTCGGCCGCATGTCGCATTCCTCGCTGCAGCCCGGCGGTGGGCAACCGGTCAGCGCCGGTACCCGCCCGGTGGCCAGCGCACCGAAGAACACCTCGTTCGTGTACCTGGACGATGGCAGCCGCGGCCACGCCGATCCCACTCCGGCACGTGCACTGGAGACTGCGGAGATCCCCGGTATCGTCGACGACTTCGTGCGCGGGGCAGACAACGCCATTGCGGCCGGCTTCGACGGCATCGAACTGCATGCCGCCAACGGTTACCTGTTCGAGCAGTTCCTCAACCCGCTCATCAACCAGCGTGATGATCGCTACGGCGGCTCGCTGCCCAATCGTGCGCGCTTGATCCTGGAAACCGTCGATGCGATGGCGCAGCGTATCGGTGCGCATCGCATCGGCGTGCGCCTGGCACCGAACAACCTCACCTTCGACATGCCGTTCTACCCCGACAACGAAGCCACCTATCTGTACCTGGCCGAGGAACTGGGCAAGCGTGGGCTGGCCTACGTGCACCTCAACGACAACCTGCAGGCGGGCCGGTCGGTGCTGGGCGAGGCGTTTCTGCGGCAGTTCAGGCAGGCCTACGGTGGCACCGTCATCCTGGCAGGTGGCATGACCCGCGAACGCGCCCTGCAGCTGGTCGAAGCGGGCACCATCGACCTGGCCGCGTTCGGCCAGCCGTTCATCGCCAACCCGGATCTGGTCGAACGCCTGCAGCGCAACATCGCGTTGGCCACGCCCGACCGCAGCACCTATTACGGTGGCGGCGAAGCAGGCTACCTCGACTACCCGGCCGCGGGCTGATCCCCCACGGGGTCGGAGCCCTTTCCAACGGAAAGGGCTCTGACCCCTGTTCGGCGCACAAGGCGTCAGAGCCACGCTGCGCGCGGATCCGACCCCGGCCTTCAGGCGTCCTCGCGCACGTAGGCGAACGACTCGTCCAACCGCTCGAAGCCGATCACCTCAGCGACGATGGCCTGTGCATCCTCGTCGCTGATGTTTCCTTCAGCGATATCGTCAACGCGGGCGAACAGCCGCTGCAGGGCTGCGTACTGGTCATCGCGCAGGAACGGCTGGTGGCTCTGCAGCCAGCGCCGCAGGTTGCTGGCCAGCTCGCCGTGCGACAGCAGCGTGTACGGCCCCTGGTAGTCAGCAACGGCTTCGACCATCTTGCGGAACAGGAAATCCTGATAGCTGGCGGCCAGCACATCGGCACGATCATCGTCATGCCACGCCAGCACGACGGGGGGCTCGGCAAAGCCGGGCGCGTTGCTCCAGAAGCAGTAGCTGTCGCCGCCGCCGGTCCGCGCAAAGGGCAGCAACTGCAGGTCAGTGCGCAGGGGATTGTAATGATCCTCCGCGGTCAGCTCCTGCCACGCCTCGAGCAGTTCATCGTGTTCCAACGGCTCATAGTCCTGGGCATACAGCAGCACCGGCGGATCCGCCTGCAGCGTCGGGAATACCACCTCGGACCATTCCGGATGTGGGGCACCCCAACTCAACCGATCCGCTGCATGCAGCTGCTTGAACAGGGGCGGGAAGGACTGGCCGGTGGCCTGCTCGATGCCGGATAGCGCGCTCATGGATGTCCTTGTCGATGGAGACCGCCCAGCTTGCCCGAATCCGCGCAGGAGATGAACCGGCCGCAGCACGCGGCAGGACTAGACTGCGACCACCGGATGCCGCCCATCGCTGCCATGAACCCCACTGCCCACAGCTTCATCGTCAACCTCGACGTGCCCGACCTGGCCGCCGCCGAAGACTTCTACATCCGGGCCTTCGGCCTGCGCATCGGCCGCCGTCTCGGCCCGGGCGCCGTGGAGCTGCTCGGTGGGCCAACGCCGCTCTACCTGCTGCACAACGACGCCGGCAGCGCCGCCACCGAAGACGGCGACGTGCGCGACTACGAGCGCCATTGGACGCCGCTGCACCTGGATTGGGTGGTGGATGACATCGAAGCCGCGCTGGTACGTGCAGTCGCAGCCGGAGCGACGCTCGAGCAATCCATACGCGAGCGTCGCTGGGGGCACATCGCCGTGCTGGCCGATCCGTTCGGCCACGGCTTCTGCCTGATCCAGTTCAGCGGCGAAGGCTACGACGCACTGGTCGAATGACCGCTGCACCGCTCACCACGGCAACGGCACCGCTTCGCCGTTGGCGCGCTCACCGTAGTACAGCGACGGCAGCAGGCGCGAGAGGAAACTGAACTCCGTGTAGCAGTGCTTGAGCAGGCCCAGCCCGACCGCATCGCCGGCATCGCGGTGCGGATCGGTGCTGTCCAGGCCGAGCACGAAGCGGCTGCGCAGCACACAGCCAAACGGCGTATCGCGTGCGACGTGCAGCATCTGCCCGTCGCAGGGGTCAGCGTTTGCATCCAGGCGGACCTGGTCGCCGAAGCCGATGCGCGCGGCGATCACCGCCGATACATCGCCTGCATCCTGTGCCGCCTGCAGGCGCTCGGGCACCAGCAACGTGCGCGGGTCATGGAACTTCAGGCGCGCCGCCACCGGCGGAATGTCGGCCAGCGATTCCACCGCATGGATGCTGGCGCCGTGGTAGCTGCGCCCGCGCTGCCAGGCCGCGTCCCAGCCGCGATGCTCGACATGATCGACCGGATGCCACCAGCGGATGTGCTGGGTGGTCTCGAAGAAGGTGAACCACCAGTCGAGCATGCGGCCCTTGCAGCCGTGCAGATCGGTGCGCACCGCCACCAGCAGGGTGCCGTCTTCGCGGCGCTGGATGCCGGTCTCCAGATGCATCGGCGCCGGGTCGAGCAGATCGTGGTGGTCCAGCCAGGCGCGGGCGTTCACAGCGGTATCCATCGGGGTCTCCTGCGGTGTTGGGAGTCCCGACAATACGGAAACGATATTCGTTTCGCAATTGTCCGGATGCGGTAAGATGGGCGCAATGAACAGCACCACCGTGCCCGAGCCCACATCACCGACCCGCCGCCGCGGCCGCCCTGCGCGGCCGGAAGCCGAAGTCCGCCACGCCGTGCTGCAGGCCACGCTGGAACTGCTGCTGGCGCAGGGCTACGAGGCCACCACCATCGAAGCGGTGGCGGCGCACGCCGGGGTGGCGAAGAAGACCGTCTACCGCCACGCCAGCAACCGCGAGGAACTGGTTGGGTTGGCGGTGCGTGAGTGGACCGACGGCTTCGCGCCACAACTGCAGCGCGATGCGCGCAATGCCCAAGAGGTCGTGCCGTTGCTGCAGGACATCCTGCACGCGGTGTGCGCGCAGGCGCTGTCGGCGCAGGCGGTGCAGGTATTCCGCCTGCTGGCCACCGACTTTCCCGGCAAGGACGCGCTGCTGCAGGCCTATCTGGACAACGGCATCGAACGCGGCCGTGCGCTGCTGGCCGACTGGCTGGCGCGCCAGCAACAGCGTGGGCTGCTGCGCGAGGGAGATCCTGTTCGCATGGCGCGATTGCTGCTGGCGATGGCCGTGGCCGAGCCGCTGCGCGAACGCGTGATCGGTGTGGTGGCCGAGGATGCGCCGGTGGACGTGCACCTGCGCGACTGCGTGGCGTTCTTGGCGCCGGTGTTGCAGGCGCCGTAAGGTTGTTCCATCCACGCGTGGCGTGGATCTACCGGCCGGTCCCGATTCGTTGGTCGGCAATGGCCTTGCCCGGTGGGTGCCGACCGTTGGTCGGCACTGGCCTTCCACGGTGGGTGCCGACCGTTGGTCGGCACTCCTGCAGTAACTCACTCGCGCAGCATGTCCACGAACGCGCGCAACGCACCGGGCATCTGCCGCTGCTTCGGGTAGTACAGCGCGAAGCCGGCGAACGGTTCGCTCCAGTCTTCCAGCACTGCCACCATCTGGCCGGATTCGATGTACGGGCGGGCGGTGTCTTCCAGCACATAGGCCAGGCCGATGCCATCGAGTACCGCTCTGACCACGGTGCCCTGCTCGCACAGCGTCAGCCGCCCCGGTACATCGATCTCCAGCGCCTGCCCACCGCGCTCGAACTGCCACTTGTACAGATGCCCGCTGGCGAAGCGGAAGCGGATGCATTCGTGTGTGGCCAGGTCGCGCGGATGCTGTGGCGCCGGGCGCCGCCGCAGGTAGTCCGGCGAGCCGACAATCAAGCCACGCAGCGGTGGGCCCATCGGCACCGCCACCATGTCCTCGGGTACGAACTCGTGCAGGCGCACGCCGGCGTCGTAGCCTTCGGCAACGATATCGACCAGGCCATCGTTCTCGGTCAGCTCCACCCGCACGTCGGGATGGGCGTGCAGGAAGCGCGCCAGCCGTGGCCCCAACTGGGTCGGCACTGCGGCGCGGGTAGCATTGATACGCAGCAGGCCCGCCGGCGCGGCGCGGAACTGGTTCATCTCCTCCAGCGCGTCATTCACCTGGCCCAGCGCGGGCTGCAGGCGTTCCAGCAGGCGCTGCCCGGCCTCGGTCAGGGCCACGCTGCGGGTGGTGCGATGGAACAGGCCCACGCCCAACCGTTCCTCCAGCGCGCGGATGGCATAGCTCACCGCCGAGGTCGACAGCGCCAGCTCGGCGCCGGCACGGCGGAAGCTGCGGTGACGGGCGACCGCCGCGAACGCGGCCAGGTGGGTGAGATTGTCAGTGGCCATGATTGTGCAGTTTCACTTGATGAATCATGCCAATATCCGTGCTTCTTGCGGCTGGGTACGGGGCGTATTGTAAAACGCCTTTCGACAAACCCTGCCAAGGATTCCCCATGTCCCTCGCCCGTGGTTACGCCGCCCACTCCCATACCGACCCGCTGGTGCCCTTCGAGTTCGAACGCCGCGCGGTCGGCCCGGACGATGTGCGCATCGAGATTCTCTACAGCGGCATCTGCCACTCCGACCTGCACCAGGCCCGCGACGACTGGGGTGGCTCGATCTACCCGATGGTGCCGGGCCACGAGATCATCGGCCGGGTGACCGAAGTCGGCAGCAACGTCACCCGCTTCAAGGTCGGCGACCACGCCGGCGTCGGCTGCATGGTCGACTCCTGCCGCCACTGCGATGCCTGCGAGCACGACCTGGAGCAGTACTGCGCAGAGGGCGCGACCTGGACCTACAACGGCCGTGAACGCGAAAGCGGCGCGCCGACCTACGGCGGCTATTCCGACCACGTGGTGGTCGAACAGCGCTTCGTGGTGAAGGTGTCCGACACCCTCGACCTGAAGGCCGCCGCGCCGCTGCTGTGCGCCGGCATCACCACCTGGTCGCCGCTGCGCCACTGGAAGGTCGGCCCGGGCCAGAAGGTCGGCGTGATCGGCCTCGGTGGCCTCGGCCACATGGGCGTGAAGTTCGCCAAGGCACTCGGCGCGCACGTGGTGATGATCACCACCACGCCGGAAAAGGGTGCCGACGCCAAGCGCCTGGGCGCCGATGAGGTGCTGGTCTCGCGCGATGCCGCGCAGATGAAGGCGCACGCGGGCAGCTTCGACTTCCTGCTCAACACCATCCCTGTTGGCCATGACACCAATCCGTACATGGGCCTGCTCAAGCGTGAAGCCACCATGTGCCTGGTCGGCGTGCTGACCGAACTGGACCCGCCGTTGACCGGTGGCAGCGTGATCTTCGGCCGCAAGCACCTGACCGGATCGGCGATTGGAGGCATGGCTGAAACCCAGGAAATGATGGACTTCTGTGCCGAGCACGGCATCGTCAGCGATGTGGAGATGATCGACATCAAGAACGTCAACGAAGCCTGGGAACGCATGACGAAGAACGATGTGCGCTACCGCTTCGTGATCGACATGGCGACGATGAAGGACGCGGCCTGATCCAGGGCAGATGCGAAAAAGAAAAACCCCGGCAATGCCGGGGTTTTTTTCTGGTAGTGCCGGCCGCTGGCCGGCACCCCCGCCTGGCTGCCGGCCAGCGGCCGGCACTACCGCAATCCACTCAGTACGCGAATTCGCGGAACACCGGATCGACGTCGCCGTGCCAGCGGCCATGGAACAGCGCCAGCTTGCGCTCGGCCGGGGTCAGCCCGGATTCGACGATCTCCTGCAGCACGTCCAGGAACTTGCTCTCGTCCTGGCCGTCGGCATTGCGCGCCGCGCGGCGCTTGAGGCCTTCGACGGAAATCTTCACGGCTTCGCGGGCCAGGTCGCGCACCGTGCCATTGCGGAACGGCAGGTTCATCGCATGCTTCGGCACGCCGTCGCGCAGTGCATGGCGCTCGGCCAGGGTGAAGTCACGCACCAGGTCCCACGCAGCGTCCAGCGCAGCGTCGTCGTACAGCAGCCCGACCCAGAACGCCGGCAGCGCACACAGGCGGCTCCACGGACCACCATCGGCGCCGCGCATTTCCAGGTACTTCTTCAGGCGCACTTCCGGGAACGCGGTGGTCATGTGGTCCGACCAGTCGCGCAGCGTCGGCAGCGCGCCCGGCAGCACCGGCAGCCTGGCCTGCATGAAATCGCGGAAGCTCTGCCCGCTGGCGTCGTGGTAGATGCCATCGCGGTAGGAGAAATACATCGGCACGTCGAGCAGGTAATCGACATAGCGCTCGTAACCGAAGCCATCCTCGAACACGAAGTCGAGCATGCCGGTGCGGTCAGCGTCGGTGTCGGTCCAGATGTGCGAGCGGTAGCTCAGGTAGCCGTTGGGCTTGCCTTCGGTGAACGGCGAATCGGCGAACAGCGCGGTGGCGATCGGCTGCAGCGCCAGCGATACGCGGAACTTCTTCACCATGTCCGCTTCGGTCGCGTAGTCCAGGTTCACCTGTACCGTGCAGGTGCGGGTCATCATGTCCAGGCCGAGCGAACCGACCTTGGGCATGTACGAACGCATGATCTTGTAGCGACCCTTGGGCATCCAGGGCATCTCGTCGCGCTTCCACTTCGGCTGGAAGCCCATGCCGAGGAAACCCAGCTGCAGTTCGCCGGCCACCTGCGCCACTTCGTTGAGGTGGGTGCCGGTCTCCACGCAGGTCTGGTGGATGGTCTCCAGCGCCGCACCGGACAGCTCCAGCTGACCGGCCGGTTCCAGCGTCACCGAGGCGCCATCGCGCAGCAGGGCGATCGTGTTGCCGTTCTCCTGCACCGGCTCCCAGCCGAAGCGGACCAGGCCGTTGAGCAGCGCTTCGATGCCGCGCTCGCCTTCGAAGGTCGGCGGGCGCAGGTCATCCAGGCGGAACCCGAACTTCTCGTGCTCGGTGCCGATGCGCCACTGCGCGCGGGGCTTCTCGCCGGAGGCGATCACCTCCACCAGCTGCGAGCGGTCGGTAATGGGGGTATCGGCGACGTGGCTGGGGCTCGACAAGGGAAAGGCTCGCTGGACGGTGGCGGGGGATGTGGGGCTCGCGGCCTTCCATCGCAAGGGCGCACTATAGCGTGGCACCCCGTTGCGTCATGCGACGGTGACGGGTTTCAGCATCCTACCGACGCCCTCTTGACCCTCGTACACTCAGAGCCATGAGCCGCCATTCACGACACCCCGAACTGCATCGCTCCGAGCGCGTCGGCTGGCTGCGAGCCGCCGTGCTGGGCGCCAACGATGGCATCGTCTCGGTGGCTGGCCTGGTGGTCGGCGTGGCCGCCAGCGGCGCCTCGGCTGCGACCATCCTGGCCACCGGCGTGGCGGGTACCGTGGCCGGCGCGATGTCGATGGCGGCGGGCGAATATGTCTCGGTGCAGACCCAGGCCGACACCGAAGCGGCCGACCTGGCAATGGAAAAGCGCGAGCTGCGCGACGATCCGCACAGCGAACTGGAGGAGCTGGCCGCGATCTACCGCCACCGCGGCCTGGAGCCTGCGCTGGCGCGGCAGGTTGCCGAACAGCTTACCGCCCACGATGCGCTGGGTGCCCACGCCCGCGACGAACTGGGCATCACCGATACCCTGCGCGCCCGTCCGCTGCAGGCAGCGCTGGCCTCGGCCGGTGCGTTCACCTGCGGTGCGGCGCTGCCAGTGATGACCGCCCTGCTGGCGCCGGTCGACAAGGTCGCACTGATGACCACGGCCAGTACCCTGCTCGGCCTGTGTCTGACCGGCGCGGTGGCAGCCCAGGCCGGCGGCGCCCCGCCGGTACGCGGCGCGATCCGGGTGATGTTCTGGGGTGCACTGGCAATGGCCGCCGCTGCAGGCGTCGGTCGCCTGTTCGGCGCCCCGGTGACATGACCGGCATGCTGCCGCCAGTTACCGCACTGCTGGCCGAGATGGCCAGTCTGGCCGGCTGCGCACGCGCCGAAGGTTATGCGTGCATCACCGCGCGGCGCGAACATGGCGCCAGCTCGGTGGAGATTCCGCAACCGCAGTTCGCGATCCTGCTGGAAGGCCGCAAGCAGGTGCGTACCGCGCACCAGTCGCTGGAGTTCATCCCCGGCGACATCCTGCTGCTGACCCAGCGCTGCCGCATCGATGTAGTCAACACCCCCGACCCACGCAGTGGCCGCTACCTCAGCGCCATCGTGCCGCTGTGTGCCGAAGTGCTGGCGGCCGCTCGCACGCTGTGGAGCGAGGAGCTTCCCGCGCCAGGCCAGGTGATGGCGCGACTGCCGTTGATCGATCATGGCGCGGTGCTGCGCCAGTGGCGGCAATCGCTGCAGGACGGTCGTTACAGCGAAGCGCGGCTGGCCCTGGCCTCGCTGGTACTGACCTTGTGCCGGCAGGGCCACGGCAACCTGCTGCTGCCGCAGGCACCGAGCCTGGGCGAACAGATCCGCGACCGCATCGCCGCCGAACCAGCACGCGACTGGCAATCGCGCGATGTGGAAGAACAGTTCGCGTTGAGCGGCGCGACACTGCGCCGCCGTCTTGCCGCCGAGGACACCAGCCTGCGCCAGCTGCTCACCGAGGCACGGCTGGCGCATGGCATGCAGCTGCTCTACACCACGGACCTGCCGTTGAAGACCGTGGCAGCGCGCGCGGGCTACCGGTCTGCGGCGAGTTTCAGCAAGCGCTTCGCCGAGCAGTACGGGCTGGCTCCCACAGACATTTGAGGGGGTTCGGCAGGGCTTGCAGCCCTGCACCTGCAGAGGCAACGGCAACAGCGAAAGCAACAGCAACAGCGGCTATCCGTGGGAGGGCGGGACGGTGTGGGTGGGCAGGACACGCCGTAAACCCATCCATGGGGGCTCGATGGCGCCATCCATGGCGCCAACGGTCCTGCCCACCCACACCGCCCCACCTCTGACAGATCTTCGCGACTGTTGGTAGGTGTCGACCTTGGTCGACACATCTGTCAGATATCGAATGAAACTCTGGGGTCAGATCCGTTTTCCTGCGGAAAACGGATCTGACCCCACGAGCTGACAGATCGCGGAAAACTGTCCAAGGCGGGGTGGGTCCGGTTGCGGGAGTGTCCGCGGCATGGATGCCGCGGCCAAGCCCCCATGGACGGGTTTACGGCGTCTCCCGCAACCGGACCCACCCCGCCATCCCACAGGAAACCAGTTTTTGACGTTGCTTTGGCTGCGGCCGTTGCCTCTGCGGGTGCAGGGCGCAGCCCTGCAGACAACACCCCTTCCCTGAGCATTCCGCGCAGTGGTTTGAGCGCCGTGCACACGCCGGCCACGGCACGCTATGCGGCAACGGAACCGCCCGTCATCCACCGAGAACCACCATGACCCTGCGTCCCCTGCCGCTGCGCGGCGCCCTGCTGCTGGCCCTGTCGTCCCTGCCGCTGGCCGCGCTGGCCGAGGCCACTTCGCCCGCCCCCACCCAGCAGGTGCCCGGCGTCTATCACCAGCGCGTCGGTGCGCTGCAGGTCACCGCCCTGTTCGACGGCGTGGTCGCGCTGGGCCGGCAGGAAGTGGTGGACGTGCCGCCGACGCTGGTCAGCCGCCTGCTGGAAGGCCGTTACGTGCCGGAAGACAAGAAGGGCCTGCAGACCGCGATCAATGCGTTCCTGATCCGCCAGGGCAACCACCTGACCCTGGTCGACACCGGCACCGCGCAGTGCTTTGGCCCCGGCCTGGGCCAGGTGCTGGGCAATCTGCGCGCCTCCGGCGTCGACCCGGCCGAGGTGGATGAGGTGCTGCTGACCCACGCCCATCCGGACCACCTGTGCGGCGTACTCGACGCGCAGGGCAAGCCGGCCTATCCCAATGCCACGGTGTGGCTGTCCAAGGCCGATGCCGATTACTGGCTCAACCCGGCCAGCGAGGGCACCGCGCCAAAGGGCGTGCGCTTCGCCTTCCCGCTGGCACGCAATGCGGTCGCGCCATACCAGGCCAGCGGCCACCTGCGCACCTTCAGCCCCGGCGACGCCCTGCCCGGCGGCGCGGTGGCGATGGACACCCATGGCCATACGCCCGGCCATGTCTCTTACCGGTTCGACAGCCAGGGCCAGTCACTGCTGGTATGGGGTGATGTGCTGCACTTCCATGCGGTGCAGTTCGCGCACCCGGAGGCGGCATTCGAGGCCGATTCGGACCGCACAGCGGCCATCGCCAGCCGTCGCGGGCTGCTGCAGCAGGCCACCGCCAACGGCTGGTGGGTGGCCGGTGCGCACCTGCCCTTCCCAGGCCTGGGCCATGTGCGTGGCGAGGGCAAGGCCTATGCGTGGGTGCCGGCGGAGTATTCGCCGTTGTGAGGGTGTGCCGACCAAGGTCGGCACCCACCGATCGGGTAGCGCCCGGCTGCCAGCCGGGCGACCGGAAATGCCTTATTCCAGCCCCAGCCAGCCGCCGATCACGCCGCGGGCTTCGTCCACGCCGGTACGGTCTTCGCCGGAGAACACCTGCACGCTGACGCTGTCGCCGTAGGCCGATTGCAGTTCCTTGCGCACCTTCTGCAGGGACTGCATCTGCTGGCTGCGGCTGAGCTTGTCGGCCTTGGTCAGGAGGGCGTGCGCCGGCAGGCCGCGCTGCACGGCGTAGGACAGCATCTGCCGGTCGTAGTCCTTCAGCGGATGGCGGATGTCCATCACCACCACCAGCCCCTTCAGGGCTTCGCGGGTGCGGAAATACTTGTCGATGAAGGCCTGCCAGTGCGCCTGCAGGTCCAGCGGCACCTTTGCATAGCCATAACCTGGCAGGTCGACCAGATGCGCTTCCGGGGTGACCTGGAAGAACACCAGCTGCTGGGTACGGCCAGGGGTCTTGGAGACACGGGCCAGGGCGTTCTGGCGGGTCAGCGCGTTCAGCGCACTGGACTTGCCGGCGTTGGAGCGGCCGGCGAAGGCCACTTCGGCCCCTTCGTCGGGCGGCAATTGCCGCACGTTGTGGGCCGAAAGGTGGTAACGGGCGCGTTCGATGAGCAATGACATGTGCCTAGGATCGCATGTTGCGGCGCCGCGCGCCCGTGCCGGCGGCCCCTGCGGGCATTTTGCTGCACTGCTGCGTTGACCGTGCGCGGAAACGGCGTTGATAATCCGGGCGATGCCGGCGGCCACCGCCCGGCCCGGTCCATACGGAGCTTCAGCATGCGCCACGCTCGCGTTCTTGCCGTATCCGCCCTTGCCACTGCTGTAGTCGTTGCCGCTGCTGCGTTCGCGCAGACCACGTTGACCCCGCTGCCCGACAACGGGCCGATCAACACCGCCTCGCTGGAGGTGGATTTCAGCAAGACCCACTGGGGCGATGCCAAGGCCGGCCAGACCAAGGCCTCGGCCTGCGCGGCCTGCCATGGCGCCGACGGCAATTCCACGGTGGAGATGTACCCGTCCATCGCCGGCCAGAGCGAACGCTACGTCGCCCAGCAGATGGCCCTGATCGCCAATGGGCAGCGCAGCTCCGGTGCGGCGGTGGCGATGGTGCCGTTCGTGCAGAATCTCACCCCGCAGGACATGCGCGACATCGGCGCGTTCTTCGCCACGCAGAAGGCCACCGCCGGCATCGCCGATGACACGGCAGTCACCGACGGCCCGTACAAGGGCATGAAGTTCTACGAGATCGGCCAGCAGCTGTACCGTGGCGGCGACGCCAAGCGCGGCCTGCCGGCCTGCATGGCGTGCCACGGCCCCAGCGGTGCCGGTAATCCGGGTCCGGCCTATCCGCACATCGGTGGTCAGCACGCCAGCTATGTCGCGCGCCGCCTGCAGGAATACCAGGCCGGCCAGACCAACGAGACCGACAAGGCCCACTTCCAGATCATGGCGACAGTCGCGCAGAAGCTGAGCGAGCAGGAGGTGCAGGCGCTGTCGAGCTACCTGCAGGGCCTGCACAACAAGGCCGACGATGTGGCCACTGCCCCCCCGTCGGCGCAACCGGCTGCCGCCCCCTGACCACCACTGGTCGGCCCGGGCCGCCACCACGGCCCGCGCCTGCGGTATGTTTCCTTCACGCCGGCGACCGCGCCGGCGTTGCTTTTTTCAACGGAGATGCGTGTCGATGAGGTTGATTTCCCGCCTGCTGTTGTCCGTGCTGGTGCTGCTGCCGCTGGCAGCCTGCGCCGCTACCCCCGCCAATGCCCCGCTGGTCGAGGGCAAAGACTACGAGCGCATCGCCCAGCCGGGCCCGTTCCAGCCGCTGGCCGGCAAGATCGAGGTGGTCGAGGTCTTCGGCTACACCTGCCCGCATTGCGCCCACTTCGAACCGCAGCTGGAAGCCTGGGCGGCCAAGCTGCCGGCCGACGTGCGCTTCACCCCGGTCCCGGCTGCCTTCGGTGGCGCCTGGGATGCCTGGGCACTGGCCTACTACGCCGCCGACGAGGTCGGCGTGGCCAAGCGCAGCCACGCTGCCGTGTTCAAGGCCCTGCACGAGCAGGGATCGCTGCCGATGCAGAACGTCTCGGCCGATGAGCTAGCCACCTTCTACAAGGCGTATGGCGTGACCCCGGACCGTTACCTCCAGGCCCTGCGCGGCGACGCCGTACAGAAGAAGGTCGATGCCGCGCGCGCGTTCGCCCAGCGCACCAGGATCCCGGGGACCCCGGCGCTGATCATCAACGGCCAGTACCTGGTGCGTGGCAACAGCTTCGACGACCAGCTGCGCATCGCCTCGGCGCTGATCGCCCAGGCCCGCGCTGCCCGCGGCCGCTGAACCAACACACACCACCGACACGGCGCTGTCGCCGCCGCATGTCATCATTTCCCTCTGGCCGGCGCCTGGCGCCGGCCCCACCATTCCAGATGCTGGAGACGTTTCCATGAAGATCCGTTACGCCCTCGCCCTCGCAGCGCTGCTGCCGATCCTGGCTGCCTGCAAGGCTGATGACGGCAGCACCAACACCACTGCGGCCCCGGCCGAACCGGCTGCAGCACCGGCAGCCACCACCGAACCGGCTGCTGCGCCGGCGGCGGGCAGCGAAGGCGCCGCGCCGGCTGCCCCTGAAGGCGAGAAGGCCCCGGCCGAAACTGCTCCGGCCACCGCACCGGCCCCGACCACCGCCGCACTGACCGGCCCGGCCCCGGTGGAAGGTGCCGACTACCAGGTGATCCCGAACGGCCAGCCGTTCCAGCCGGCCACCGGCAAGATCGAAGTGACCGAGATCTTCGGCTACGTCTGCCCGGCCTGCGCCGCATTCCAGCCGCTGGTCGGCCCGTGGAAGGCCGGCCTGCCGAGCGACGTGAACTTCGTCTACGTGCCGGCCATGTTCGGCGGCACCTGGGATGACTACGCCCGTGCCTTCTACGCCGCGCAGACCCTGGGCGTGCAGGAGAAGACCCACGAAGCGCTGTACGCCGCCATCCACTCGCAGAAGACCCTGAAGGGCGAGCGCGGCCGTGATTCGGTCGAAGACATCGCCAAGTTCTACGGTGCCTACGGCGTGGATCCGAAGCAGTTCGCCGCCACCATGGGCAGCTTCGCGGTGAATGCCAAGACCAACTCGGCCAAGCAGTTCGCGCAGCGCAGCCAGATCAGCGGCACCCCATCGATCATCGTCAACGGCAAGTACCTGGTGAAGGGCAAGAGCTTCCCGGACATGCTGCGCATCGCCGACCACCTGATCGCCCGCGAACGCGGTGCGGCCCAGGCTCACTGATCCAAGAGAAGCGTTTCCCGGCCGTGAATTCCCCCCGTACACGGACCCTGCGCTTGCTGACGGCCAACATCCAGGCCGGCTCAAGTACCCGCCGCTACAGCGACTATGTGACCCGCAGCTGGTCACATGCGCTGCCGGCGGGTCGCAAGCGCAGCAGCCTTGACGCGATCGCCACCTTGGCGCGCGACCATGACATCGTCGGCCTGCAGGAGGCCGACCCGGGCAGCCTGCGCTCGGGCTTCACCAACCAGACCCACTATTTGGCCCAGCGCGCCGGCTTCAATTACTGGAGCCACCAGCCGAACCGGCGCATGGGTGGGGTCGCCTCCAGCGCCAACGGCCTGTTGAGCAAGCTGGAACCGGTTGAAGTGCAGGATCACGCCCTGCCCGGCCGCATCGGCGGGCGCGGCGTGCTGCTGGCCAAGTTCGGCGATGGCGCCGATGGCCTGGCGGTGGCTGTGGCCCATCTGTCGCTGGGCGCGGGATCGCGGATGTCGCAGCTGGGCTTCATCGCCGAGCTGTTGTCCGACCACCCCAACGCGGTGCTGATGGGCGACTTCAACTGCCTGGCCGAGCGCCCGGAAATGCAGGTGCTGTACCAGAAGACCCGGCTGCAGCCCCCGGGCTGCATCGTGCCCACCTTCCCCAGCTGGCGCCCGGACCGCGCCATCGACCACATCCTGGTCAGCAGCGGCCTGCAGACCCGCACCGTGGAAGCCGTACCGGCCGCGTTCTCCGATCACCTCGCCCTGGCGATGCAGATCGACGTCCCGGCCGACGCCCTGCGCTGACTCGCCGTTACGGTAGGTGCGGACCGTTGGTCCGCACGCTCTGCGCCGGGCGCCGCCCGGCGCCCCCTAAATCGGGGCATAAACGACTTAATCCCCTCCGTCCCCTTTTTTTCAGGCGGTGACGGGTGCCTTCAACCGCCGCGCGGTCATCGTGCTGCCCACCGAGGCCAACACCGTGCAGCCGATCGCCAGCCACTGCAGCCCGTGCAGGTGCTCGTGCAGCAACAGCATCGCCCACAGCGCGGCCACCGCCGGCTCCATGCTGATCAGGATGCCAAAGGTCTCCTTCGGCAGGCGCTTGAGCGCCATCATTTCCAGCGACATCGGGATCGCGCTGGACACCAGTGCCACCAGCAGGCCCGCCGCGAGGATCTTCGGATCGAGCAGCGCGGCACCGGCATGCACCACGCCCACCGGCACCACCACCAGTGACGCCGCCAGCAGCCCCAGCGAGACCGAGTGCCCAGCATGCAGATGACCGGCACGCTTGCCGAACACGATGTACAGGCCCCAGCAGGCCGCCGCGCCCATCGCGTACAGCACACCGGCCGGGTCCAGCGCCGGGCCACCACCGATCGGCAGCAGCAACAGCAGCCCCACCGCCGCGCAGCCCACCCAGAGGAAATCGATCGGACGTCGTGATGACAGCATCGCCACCGTCAGCGGCCCGGTGAACTCGATGGCCACCGCGATGCCGAAGGGAATGGTGCGCAGGGCCATGTAGAACAGCAGGTTCATCAGGCCCAGGGTGAGCCCGTAGCGCAGGATGGTGATGGCATCCGGGCGGCTGGTCTTCCAGCGCCATGGCCGCCAGAACAGCAGCAGCAAGAGCGCTGAAAAGCCCACGCGCAGCGCGCTCGTGCCCTGCGCACCGATCAGCGGGAACAGGTGTTTTGCGTAGGAGGTGCCGATGGCCAGCGAGGTGACCGAGCCGAGCACCGCCAGCGCCGGCAACATCGGCGCGAGTCGTGAGGTCTGCATGCGCAAAGTCTATTGCGCCGGCGCCGAGCACTTGGCTCAATTGACAGCCTGTTCGTGCAACTTCTGCTCGCCATGGCCATCGCTCCCGTGCTCGACAGCTTCGACCGCGCCATCCTCGACCTCCTGCAGCGGAATAACACCCTGCCGCAGCGCGAAATCGCCGAGGCCGTGCACCTGTCCACGCCGGCCGTGCAACGCCGCATCAAGCGCCTGCAGGACAGTGGCGTGATCGCCGCCAACGTGGCGGTCGTCGCCGCAGCCAGGATCGGTCGGCCGCTGACCATCATCGTCGAGGTGCGCGTGGTCAGCGAGCAGCGCGACCGCGTGGCGCCGTTCAGGCGCCGCGTGCAGGACGACCCGGCGGTACAGCAGTGCTACTCCATCACCGGCGATGGCGATTTCCTGCTGTTGCTTTCGGCGGCGTCGATGGAAGAGTACGAGGCCATCACCGAGCGGTTGTTCGGCGGCGATGACAACATCGAGCGCTTCCGCACCTCGGTGGCGCTGGGCACGTTGAAGCGGAGTTTCGAGGTCCCGCTGACACCGGTTCTGTAGCGTCGAGCCATGAATACACCGTCCTCCCACGCCCACCGCCTTCGCCGCTGGTTGCTGCGTGGCCTGTGGCTGGCCATTGCGCTCGTCGCGGCGATGACGCTGTGGAACAGCCCATGGGCGGTCGCACCGAAGATGCTGTGGGCGCTCTCGCGGATGCCGCCGGCCACGCAACTACCGGTGCCGGTGGACGGCGTGCGGCCACGCCAGATCGCCGATACCTTCGGCGCGCCACGTGGCCGTGACCGCTCCCACGCCGGCATCGACATCTTCGCCAAACGCGGCACCCCAGTGCGCAGCGCCACGGCCGGTGTCGTCGCGGATGTCAGCGAACGCGGGCTCGGCGGGCGTCAGGTCTGGGTGATCGGGCCTGGGCGCGAACGCTACTACTACGCGCATCTGGAGGACTGGGCCGACGGCCTGGCACGCGGCCAGGTGGTGCAACCCGGCGATCTGCTCGGCCATGTCGGCGACAGCGGCAACGCCAAGGGCACGCCGCCGCACCTGCACTGGGGCGTCTACGGCACCGACGGCGCGCGAAACCCACTGCCATTGCTGCGCTGACTGCCACTGCACACCCGCAGACCGACCTGTTCATGATTTGTAAATAGGAATAGTTCGTATTACCATTTCTTTCGTTTCCGGTGGTGCCAGGACGGCCTGCCCGTCCGTTTCCCACCCGTAGCGCCTCGCCTCTGGATGCCGGCCGAGCGCGCGTGCTCGTCCAGGACCCCCATGACCCGTTCCGTCTTCCGTACGCCGCAGCCACAACGGCTGTCCGTTGCCGTGCTCGCCGTTCTCTGCGCCGTGGCCCCGGCCGCCTTCGCCGAAACCGCCGCCGATCCGACCAACCTCGACAAGGTGGTGGTGAAGGGTGAACGCGCCGAAGGCTATTCGGTGCGCCGCACCTCGGCCGGTACCCGCTTCGACCTGGCCCCGCGCGAGATCCCGCAGTCGATCAGCATCATCAGCCACCAGCGCATCGAAGATCAGAACCTCGACGACATCATCGACGTGCTGGCCAACACCACCGGCGTGACCAGCACCCAGTCCGACAGCGAACGCACCGAGTTCTACGCGCGCGGTTTCTACATCGATGCCTACCAGTTCGATGGCCTGCCGACGCAGATGGTGCAGAACTGGAGCTACGGTGATTCCGGCCTGGACCTGGCGCTGTACGACCGCGTGGAAGTGGTGCGTGGTGCCACCGGCCTGCTCAGTGGTGCCGGCAATCCGTCCGCGTCGGTGAACCTGATCCGCAAGCATGCCGACAGCGCCGAACTGACCGGCAGCGTCTCGGTGAACGTCGGTAGCTGGGGCCGCACCCGCACCACGGTGGACGTGGGCAGTGCGCTGAACGCCAGCGGCACCGTGCGCGGCCGCGTGATTGGCAGCTACCTGGACACCGACGGCCAGATGGATCGCTACAACCAGCGCAAGACGCTGGGCTATGCGGTCATCGACGCCGACCTGACCCCGGACACCCAGCTGAGCGTGGGCTACGACTACCAGCAGAAGCGCGCCAACGGCGCGACCTGGGGCGGCTTCCCGATGCTGTACTCCGATGGCTCGCGCACCGGCTATGACGAATCGTTCAACGCCAGCCCGAACTGGACCTACTGGGACACCACCAGCAAGCGCGCGTTCGCCACCCTGCAGCACGCCTTCAGCAATGGCTGGAAGTTCAAGGTCGGTGCCACGCACGATGAGACCAAGGCCGACGACAAGCTGTTCTACCCGGCATACAACGACTGGACCACGGGCGCATCGAACTTCGACAGAACCAACGGCACGGGCATCTCGCCTTCCGCGGGTTTCTACAACACTGAGCGCAAGGTCACCGGTGTTGATGGCTACGTTGACGGTCCGTTCCAGCTGTTCGGCCGCGAGCACCAGTTCATGGCCGGACTGAGCTACAACAAGCGCGACTATGCCAACTACGGCGACTACCAGGTCGGTGGCGCCGGCAAGACCTGGGACCCGTTCACCAGCTACCTGCACTGGACCGGCAACATCAGCGAGCCGAACTGGAACCCGCTGGCACTGGCCAGCCAGGGCACCATCACCCAGAAGGCCGGTTACGCCGCCGCACGCCTGTCACTGGCCGATCCGTTGAAGCTGATCATCGGCGCCCGCTACACCGACTGGAAGAGCGAAGGCGAAGGCGCCGACCGCGCACACAAGGTCACCACGCCGTATGCAGGGCTGGTGTTCGACATCAACGATACGTACTCGACCTACGCCAGCTACACCGAGATCTTCCAGCCGCAGACGCTGAAGGATCGCGACGGCAGCTATCTCGATCCGGTCGATGGCAAGAGCTACGAGGTGGGCGTCAAGAGGGCATGGTTCGACAACCGCCTGAATGCCTCGCTGGCGCTTTTCCGCATCGAACAGGACAACGTCGGCCAAGCCACCGGCGAGCCGGTGCAGGGCAGCCCGAACGAGTTCGCCTATCGCGCCGCACGCGGCACCGTCAGCCGTGGCTTCGAGTTCGAGGTGAACGGTGAACTGGCACCGGGCTGGAATGCCACCTTCGGCGCCTCGCGCTACGTGGCCAAGGACATCAACGACGCCGACATCAACACCAACCTGCCGCAGACCGCCCTGAAGCTTTTCACCAGCTACACCCCGCAGTCGCTGCAGGAACTGACCGTCGGTGGCGGTGCCAACTGGCAGAACCGCATCTACTACGCGGTGCCTGCCTACGGCCGCATCGAGCAGAGTGGCTATGCACTGGTCAGCGCCTTCGTGCGCTACCGCATCTCGCCGGAGTTCAGCGTGCAGGCCAACCTCAACAACCTGCTGGCCAAGAAGTACCTGTCGCAGATCAACGGCTACGGTGCGTATGGCGATGGCCGCAACGGCTCGCTGACGTTCACCTGGTCGTTCTGATCCAACCGGCTTTGTAGCGTCGAGCCATGCCCGACTCGGCCACAGAGGGCAGTCGAGCACGGCTCGACTCTACAACGGGGACGCTCAGCGCCCTCGTTGCGGCGGCGCCCCGGCAGGTGTAGCGTCGCGGACACGGTGGCCTGCAGCTTCGACCCGTGCCATCCGGACACCTTGCGCCTCCCCTTCAAGGACGACCGGCCATGCGCACCCGCACGAAACTCGGTCTCTCGCTCATGGCCCTGTTCTCGTCGCCACCGCTGATGATCGGCACCGGCAACGGCTACTTCATCCTGCTTCTGCTGATCGGCCTGCCCGCCGCCATCCTGTCCTGGTTCGATCTGGGCCGTGAACTGCGTGCCATCCCCAGCCCCACCCGTACCGAGCGAGCGCTCGGCCTGGCAATGGGCGTTCCGCAGGTGCTGTTCGGGCTGTTGTGTGCGGTCATAGGCCTGCTGTTGGTTGCCTGGATCCTTTACAACCTGCTGATCGAGCACCAATCGCAGTTCCGCATCCCGTCACTGCCCGCCTTCGCGGCTGGGCCGATGATGATCGTGGTCGGGCTGGGTTGGGCGCGCACAGCCTTCCGCCGCGCGGCCCTTGAGCAGGACGCCCCGGAACAGGACATTCCGGATTGATGCCTGATGACCGGTGCCGGGAAATGCCCGGCACCGGTCCCTCATCAGAACCGCAGATCCGCGCGCAGGTACCAGTAGCGGCCACGCGGGATGTCGTAGGTCGAAGCGTCGTAGCCGTTCAACGAGCACGACAGGCAGATCGGCGGATCCTTGTCGAACACGTTGTTCAGGCCGGCCGTCAGCTGCAGCCCCTTCATCCAGTCGATCTTGTAGCCCACCTGCATGTCGTGGAAGGTGGTGGCCGACAGCGTGTTGGTGCCCGCTGCCTGGTTGCTGCACACCGGGAAGGCCGCGGCATCGCCACAGTTCTCGGTCAGCTCGGAAATGTGCCGCACCGTCCAGTTGGCGCTCCAGCGGTCCATCGTCCAGCCGATGCTGGCATTGCTGGTCCACTCCGGAATCGAGCTGTCGGCCACTTCCACGCCCGGCTTCTGCGGCTGCTTCTGCCCGGCCGCGCCGGTGGCCTCGTAACGGCCGACGAAGGTGTTCTTCCACGCCAGCTTGAACTGGCCGATGGAGGTCTGCGGCAGGGTCCAGAACAGATCCACGTCCCAGCCGTCGGTCTTGATCGAACCCAGGTTGGTCAGGCGGTTGTTGAAGCTGCTGACCGCACCGGTGCTGGCACGGGTGATGCCATCGCAGTAGATCGGGTCCAGCGTATCCACGCACAGGTCCAGCTGGGTCTGCGCGTTGATCGCCTGGATCGCACCATCGATGGCGTGGCGGTAGAAGGTCACTTCCACGTCGAAGCGCTCCGACCACGACGCATTGTTGCCGAACCATGGGCTCCACACGAAGCCGGCGCTGAAGCTGCGCGAGCGTTCCGGCTCCAGCTCACGGTTGCCGCCGGTGGTCACCGAGATCTGCGAGTTGGCCTGCTGGAAGCCGGCCGGCACGCCCAGCGCGGCACAGTTGGCGGCGCTGCCACGCGGCGGAGTGCCGCCCAGACCCACCGAGCACGGGTCGAACAGCTGCAGGTCGGCACGCGCCGCCGAGCCGTACAGTTCACCGATCGACGGTGCGCGGAAGCCCTCGGCGTAGGTGGTGCGCAGCACGAAGTCATCGGTCACCTGCCAGCGCAGGCCGTACTTGGGCGTGAATTCACCACCAAAGGTGGAGTAGTCCGAATAGCGGCCGGCCAGGCTCAGGTCCAGCTTCTTGCCGAACGAGGAATCGGCGAAGATCGGCACGCTCAACTCCAGGTAGGCCTCGTTGACGTCGTAGGAACCGGAGGTCGGCTGCGACGGCACGCCGTTGTAGTGGCCGATCACTGTCAGCGGATCGGGCTGGTAGGAGCCCTTGTACTTGCGGTACTCGAAGCCGGTGGCGAAGGATACCGGACCGGCCGGCAGCGAGAACAGCTCGCTGGACAGGTTGGCGGTGAACAGGCTCAGTTGGTTCTGGCTGCGGTCGCGCACCACCGGCTGGATCCACTTCAGCATGTCCGGGGTGATCGAACCGACGCCGCCGAAGATGTTCAACGGCACGCAGCCCGGCGTGGCCGCACAGACGGACGGATCGCCCAGCGCCATGTTCACCTTGTAGATGTCATAGCTGCCGTAGTTGGTCTGTTCGGCCTTGTTCTTGCTGTACATGCCGTTGACATCCCAGTACCAGCTGCGGTCGGCGGCATGGAAGTCACCGACCAGGCCGGTGGCGAAGTAAGTGGTGTCCACTTTCTGCTTGAACACGCGCGCACCGCCTTCCACCGGGCGACGACCGATCAGGCTCATGTTGTCACCGGAAACCAGATCGAAGCCGAACGGGTTGTACGGATTCAGGCGCGAGACCACGATGTTGTCGGCCAGCGGATTGCCGGTCGCGCCATCGGGGCCGAAGAACAGCGGCTCCGGGCCGGCCTGGTTGGTCGACTCACGACGGTTGCCCAGTGCCTTGACGTACCACTGCACGTTGTCGGTGATGTCGAAGCGGAACTGACCGAACAGGCCTTTGCGCTCCGACGGCGTCAGCACCATGTTGTATTCGGCGAAGTTGAAGCGGTCGGCGGTGGTGAAGCAGTGGTAGTCATCCGTGCGGCTGCAGCCGGCGCTGCCGTCGTAGCGCGGATTGCTCACGCCGGTATTGGGCACGATGTTCTGCACCGCACCGGTGTTCGGGTCGGTGAACATGAAACGGCCCTGCGGAATGCCACCGCTGCCGAACGCCAGGCCGGTGCCGGGAATCGGGAAGCGCGACTGCTCGCGGTCCTTGGCGAATACCGGATCCTGCTTGGTCCAGCTGGCGCCCAGGAACAGGCTGAAGCGGTCGCCACTCTTGCCCCAGGCCAGGTCCACGCCCTTCTGCGTGCCGTCGCCCTTGCTGTACTCGCCGTAGTTCAGCGTCACCTGCCCACCATCGAAGTCACGGCGGGTGATGATGTTGACCACGCCGGCAATGGCATCGGAGCCGTACAGCGACGACGCGCCATCTTCCAGCACCTCGATGCGCTCGACGATGGCCAGCGGAATGGTATTGAGATCGGTAGCCGAGCCGACGCCGGAGGCGGACGACTCATTGACCCAGCGGATGCCATCGACCAGCACCAGCACGCGCTTGGCCCCCAGGTGGCGCAGATCGACCTGCGCCGAGCCGGCACCCACGCCACTGCCATCGGGCGGGAAACCGAAGTTGCCGGACGAGTTGAACTTGGCGTTGAGCGCCGAACCGGAACCGGTGAGCTGCTGCAGCACTTCGCCGATCGAGGTCAGGCCGGTGCGTTCGATGTCACCGCGCGTCAATGTCTGGATCGGCACCTGGCCTTCGACTTCAGCGCGCTTGATGCGGGTACCGGTCACTTCCACCGCATCGAGGTTGGTGGTGGATTGCGCAGCGGCACCCAACGGTGCCAGGGCCGTCACGCACAGCGCAACGGCAACCGCCAACGGGCGGTGATGCAGGTGAATCATTCGCTCTCTCTCCAAAGGAATGTCGGGACATGGACTGCCGCGCTCCCCCCTGCGTGGCGGCAGCGTCTCCTTTGTAAACAAGTGGTAAAAATCACGGCGTGATGATCGACACTATTTCACGCGGAATTGACGCAATTGCAGGCCGATTACGTCAGATAGCTGCAGGTTATGACCGGACGATACTGTTCGCTGCGAACGTCGTTAATGCCAGGTGCGACAGCCGTTTCCCGGCTTTCCCGCAATTGGACAAGTGCTCTTGCCGATCCGTCCAACGACAATGCGCCTTCGCCATCGGCAGCATGATGATCGCCGTTGCCATCGGTTGACGGTGTCGATCAGATCGCTTTCTAGCTGGAACTCATACCAAGATGGTGAGTAACCCGTAGGGAGGAGCTCTTGCAATGATGGACTGCAGATCGCCGGGATCACCGTGCGAACGTGAGGCACTCAATGTCTGCTCTTTCGGATCCTGCCATCTCGATGACAGAGCTACATGCATCGACTAGCTTGAACCTACGGAGCAAATTCAGACAACATTTAGGAACAGTTTGAAAACTGCTCGTCAAACGGATTTTCGGGGCCGACCAAGGTGAGACTGAGAACCCCAGTCATTCTCATGAGGCTCAATTGTGAAAACAATCACCGTCATGATCCATGTCGCGATTGTCACGGCATTGCTTCTGTCCCCGGCAAGCGAATCGAGAGCGGGGGGCCTGATTGAATGCAACAACTGTGCATCTCCCAAGGATGCAGCCCTGATGTCAGGCTCCGGGTTGGCGGTTGTAATGGACTTCGAAAAAGCCCGACTGAGCGCCTTCGAAGTTGAATATGATCGCGAGATCAGAAAGTGGCGCGCACTTTCGACACCGGTTCCCGCACAGATTCAAATGGCCTTCCTACGAATTCTGGATGCGACGTCAGCCTTTCGAGCGTCACCTGAAGAGGCCCACGCGATGGCAGGAGGCGGATCAGTAGTCGTGCTGCATCCAGACAACCCCGGAAACACCAATGGAGTGAGGTTTCCCGAGTCTTACAAGTCCTCCAATACCTTCGACATCGTCGCCTCAGCCACACTGAGAACCAGACTTGGCCAGTATCTAGCCACAGAACTGGCAGGAGCCAATACGGGAAGCCCAACCTGGAACAGCATTGCGCTCTCGATTCAACAAGCGGCCCTGAACTGGGCAGGTCTCAAAGGTGGCGGATCCATAGCAATAATGATCACATGGCGTGACGGGTCAAAGACGCTTTATCGAGTAACACCCGACAACGTGGCCGAAGCCAAGTATCAGAAGGGCGAAAGTCGCGACAGCACAGGCAACAAGGTTCCTGACGAATCCATCGCCGACCCGATCTCCGCCCCTTCGTACGCCGGACAATACTATTTCGGCCAGCATCGTGACCTGGACAACTGGGTCAGATCCGCACAGATGTATGGAGTCCCCGTCCAGCGCGGAAGCAGCAGCCGCATCTCGTGCAGTTGGGATGGTCGCACAGTCTACTGCCAGCAATACTGACACCCACATCCGCCGCTCATGTCGCAATCTCCCCATGAGCGGCGGTTTAGATAGCCCTACCGCACGAACGCAATGCGCTCCATACCGGTGGCCTCGGCAGCGGCCAGAATCCGCGCCATGCCTTCGTACTCGGCCGCCGGATCGGTGGCGATGCGCAGCTCCGGCAGGTTGCCGGCATGTTCGCCCACCTGTGCCTGCAGGCGCACCTGCAGATCGCCAATGGCCATCGGCTGGCCATTCCAGCTGAGCTGGTTGCCAGCGTCCAGGCTCAGCTCGATCGGCGGTGGCGGTTCGGGGCGATCGATCGTGCGATCGGTGGCCTGTGGCAGCTGCACGGCAATCGGCCGGGCCACGATCGGCGCGGTCACGATGAAGATGATCAACAGCACCAGCATCACATCCACCAGTGGCGTGACATTGATGTCCGCCAGCGGGCCGCTTCTTCCTGCGCTACTGAACGCCATGTGCCGCTCCGTGCAGCCGGGCCGTTCGCCCAAGGCCGACAGTACGTCGCCTTCCGTCACCTGCGGCAGTGCCTGTACGGGTTCGTTCAGCTGTCGTTGCCGACGCCCGGCGTGCACGCAATGCGAAACTGAATTCAGCCAGCCCCCGCTATGCTGGGCGCCATGACCCGACGCTCTTCGACCGCCCTGTCCCTGCTGCCCTTGGCCACCTCGCTGCTGATCGGCTGCGCCAATGCCCAGTCCCTCGACACCCAGAACGCGCAGCTGAAGGCCGCGATCGCTGCCGCCGAACGCGGCCAGTTCGATCCCGGCCAGGCCGCCGCACTCAGCCGCCATCCGGCTTACGGCTGGCTGGAGTACGCCAACCTGCGCCGCAACATCGACACCGTCGATACCGCGCAGGCCCAGGCCTTCCTCAAGCGCTATGACGGCCAGGCCGTGGCCAACACGTTCCGCAGCGTGTGGTTGCCCTCGGTCGCACGCCGCCAGGACTGGCCCACCCTGCTCGCCAACTGGGCGCCCACCGACAACGCAGGCCTGCGCTGTGCGCAGCTGACCGCGCGCCAGGTGACGGGCAAGGTCGATCCGCAGTGGATCAGCGAGGCACAGGACCTGTGGCGCAAGAACGGCAAGTCGCTGCCGGACGGCTGCGACGCGGTATTCGCAGTGCTGCAGGCACAGGGCGGACTGAGTGACGCATTGCGCTGGGAACGCATCGATGCCGCCGCCGACGCCCAGCAGCCGGCCGTGATGCGCAGCGCCGCACGTGGCCTGCCTGCCACCGACCTGGCGCTGGCCAACAATTACGCCGCCTTTGTCGACAAGCCCAATGCCAGCGCATTGAACTGGCCGCGCAACGAGCGCAGCCGGCGCATCGCCACCGACGGCCTGGCCAAGCTGGCCAAGGCCGACCCGGCCGCCACCGAACAGCAGTTGCCGCAGTACGCCCAGGCGCTCGGCCTGAGTGCCGAGCAGCAGGGCCAGGTGCTGTACCAGATCGCGCTGTGGACGGTGGCTTCCTACCTGCCCGATTCGGCACGCCGCCTCAACGCAGTGCCGGAATCGGCGTATGACGAACGCCTGCACGAATGGCGCGTGCGCGAGGCGATGTCGCGCGGTGACTGGCCGGCGGCACTGACCGCGATCCGCAAGATGAGCAGCAAGCAGCGCAGCGACCCGCGCTGGCGCTACTTCGAAGGCCGCATGCTGGAGAAGACCGGCCAGTCCCAGCAGGCGCAGCCGCTGTTCCGCGAGGCCGCGCGCGCACCGACCTTCCACGGCTTCCTGGCTGCCGACAAGCTGCAGCAGGGCTACACCCTGTGCCCCTGGAGGCCGAATGACAGCGCGCAGGCACAGGCGGTGATCGCGCGTGACCCGGCCATCCAGCGCGCGATGGCGCTGTACCAGATCGACCGCACCGGCTGGGCCGTGGCCGAATGGAACAGCGCGCTGTCGCGCTTCGATGACACCCAGCGCCGCCTCGCGGTACGCGTCGCGCAGGACAACGGCTGGTTCGACCGCGCCGTGTTCGCGCTCGGCAAGCAGCCGCAGGAACAGCGCCTGTACGACCTGCGCTTCCCGCTGCACCACGACGCCACCATCCGCCGCGAATCGGCACGCAACGCGATCGATCCGGCCTGGGTGGCGGCGGAAATCCGCGCCGAGAGCACGTTCACCCCGCGTGCGCGCTCGCCTGCAAACGCCATGGGCCTGATGCAGGTGCTGCCGGCCACCGGTGCCGGTGTGGCCAAGTCGATCGGCCTGACCGGCTACGGCGGCGCCGACAGCCTGTACGACCCGGACACCAACATCGCCATCGGCACCGCCTATCTGCGCCAGCTGATGAACAAGTACGACGGCCTGCCGTACGTGACCATCGCCGCCTACAACGCCGGCCCGACCCCGACCGCGCGCTGGCAGAGCCAGCGCCCGGGCTTTGACCCGGACCTGTGGATCGAAACCATCAGCTACAAGGAAACCCGCGAGTACGTGGCGCGCGTGCTGGCCTTCAGCGTGATCTATGACTGGCGCCTCAACGGCGATGCGCTGCCGCTGAGCGACCGCCTGATGGGCCGCCTGGTGGACAAGCGCAAGAACTTCAGCTGCGCCGCCAACGCCGAGCAGGGCGGGGATTGATCGCACTGCGGTAGTGCCGGCCGCTGGTCGGCATTCCCCGGTATCCACGCCCTGGGGAGTGAAACGATGAGCCTGCTGGCCTGGATCAGGCTGGCCGCTGTATCGGTAGTGCCGGCCGCTGGCCGGCAGCTTCGGGGTGACTGCGGTTGCCGGCCAGCGGCCGGCACCACCGGTGCATCTGCGCCGGGCATGCGATGATTCCAGCCATGAAGATCTATCTTGTCGGCGGCGCCGTACGTGACCGCCTGCTGCAGCGCCCCGCCGGCGACCACGACTGGGTGGTCGTTGGCGCCACGCCCGCGCAGATGGAAGCGCAGGGCTACACCGCGGTCGGCCGCGATTTCCCGGTATTCCTGCATCCAAAGACCGGTGAGGAGTACGCACTGGCGCGCACCGAACGCAAATCCGGCCGCGGCTATCGCGGCTTTGTGGTCGATGCCGACCCGGGAGTGACGCTGGAAGAAGACCTGCAGCGCCGCGACTTCACCATCAATGCGATTGCCTGCGACGAAGACAGCGGGGCGCTGGTCGATCCTTACGGCGGCGTGCGTGATATCGAGCAGCGCGTGCTGCGCCATGTCGGCCCTGCGTTCGTGGAAGATCCGTTGCGCGTGCTGCGCGCGGCGCGCTTCATGGCGCGCTTCGCGCCGCTGGGCTTCACCGTTGCGCCGGAAACGATGGATCTGATGCGCGAGATCGCCGCCAGTGGCGAACTGGACGCGCTGGTGCCGGAACGCGTCTGGCAGGAACTGCGCAAGGCGCTGGTCAGTGAGCGGCCCTCCGCCTTCCTGCGCACGCTGCACGATGCACATGCACTGGGCCCGATCCTGCCCGAGCTGGAAGCGCTGTATGGCGTGCCGCAGCGTGCCGAATTCCACCCGGAAGTCGATACCGGCATCCACCAGGAAATGGTCAGCGACATGGCGGCGAAGCTGGCCCCCGGCGATGACCTGGTCGGCTTTGCCGCGCTTACCCACGATCTCGGCAAGGGCCTGACCCCGCCGGAGGAGTGGCCGCGCCACATCATGCACGAACAGCGCGGCATCCAACCGCTGAAGGCACTGTGCGCGCGGTTGAAGATTCCTGCCGAACACCAGCAGCTGGCTGAAGCGGTGTGCCGCGAGCATTTGAACGTGCACCGCATCGATGAACTGCGCGATGCCACCGTGCTGGAACTGCTGGGCCGCTGTGATGCGCTGCGCCGGCCGGAGCGTGTGGCCCGCATCGCACTGTGCTGCGAGGCCGACAAACGCGGCCGGCTCGGCTTCGAGGACGCCGACTACCCGCAGGGCGAAACGCTCAAGCGCCTGCACCAGGCGGCACTGTCAGTACAGGCGCGGGACCTTGATACCACCAATCTGAAGGGCCCGGCCATCGGTGAAGCGTTGGCCAAGGCGCGCGTAAAAGCCATCGCCGCCGCCCGCTGATCCGCAACCGCCGTGGCGGCCGCGCACCGACTCCCATGGGTAGTGCCGGCCGCTGGCCGGCAACCCTATATCGCTGGCTTCAATGCGCCATCCCGCGGGTGATCGCCGCGGCGCGCTGCTTCAGCTGGGCCACGGCATCGGGAATCATCTCCATGCCCACGTCCAGGCCGGGGTTCAGCACCAGGCCGACGCCGTCGCCGATCCCGGCCAGCAGCGCGTGCACCGCGATCGGCATGGCATGCGCGAACTGCGGCAGCTGCTCGTGCCACAGGCCCGCGCGCTCGGGCGCGGTGAACACCGCGAACATCGGCTCGCCGCTCTCGCTGGTCAGCACCAGCGGCGAGATGCTCTCGTCCCAGGCACCGTCTTCGCCGATGGCCTTGTCCAGCAGCACGAACGCCGTCGAGGTCAGCAGGCCATCGAGGAACTGCGATGCGGTCAGCGTGCCGTCCTGGGCCTGCAGAAGGCGCACCTCGAGGTCGTTGAGGGGTTCGAACGGGGTGTCGTGGTCCATGGTCGGTTCCGGTACGTGGTTGCAGGGCAGACTTTAACAGGCCCGCTCCTCAACCGAGGAATCCGTGCCGCCACAGCCAGCCCAGCGCGGCCAGCCCGGCCACGCCGACCAGCATCAACGGCAGGCCGAAGCGGTGCCGCCACGGGATCGGCACCCCGCCCAGCTGCTGGTCCATGGTCTCGGTATCCAGCACCCAGCCGTGCCCGCACCGGGTGCAGGCCAGCTCGTAGCGGCGCTGGTAGGTGAGGCCAAACAGCAGGTCGATGCGCGCCATTTTGTAGCGCAGTTGCGGGGCGAACTCGGTTTCCGTCTGGCAGCGCAGGCAATGGTGGGCTTCGGTTGGGCCGACCACCACCACCCGCTCCTGCTGGCCGATCAGGATCATGGATCAGCGGCCTGGCAGGCGGGTTGGGCCAGCAGCCAGGCTTCGGCGGCGGCCAAAGTGGCGGCATCACCCTCGATATGCTGGTCGGGCTCGATCTTCAAGCCATCACCACGATCATTGCGGTCGCGCATCACGGTGGTGGTCAGCAGCAGGCGACTGCCATCGGCAAGCGTCTGCACGACATTGCCAGTGGAGACACCCGCAGTGGGCTGACCGAAACTCCGCGTCTGCGGACGACCACGCCACGCCAGCACCGAGGCCTCGCCCGAACTGCCGGTGCGCGGCCCGAACAGCACCGCCACCGGCGCGCCGGGCTGCCGCAGCACATAGCCGGACTGGCCGAAGTCCAGCACCGACTTGCCTGCACGCTGCACGGCGGTCGCGGTCAACGTCCAGCGCTCCGGCCCCTGTGCAGTTTCGAACGACCCCACATCTTCGTTGTTCACTACCGAGGTGCGCAGCAGCGGTGCCATGCCCAGCAGCATCGGCCACATGTTGCCACCGCTGTTGTCACGCAGGTCGACGATCCAGCCACAGCGCGCGCCGTCGTCCTTGCTGCGGATGACCTGCTGCCACCGCGCGGCACGCTGGATGTCCTGGCGGAACTTTTCCTGCGGCGTCGCGCCCGGCGTGGAGGCATAGCCCTCGATGACCACCCAGCCGATGCGCATATCCACCGCATCGGCCGCCTTGGCCCGGTCCACGGCGGCGGCGCCGGCCTGCTGCGCGCGCGCAAGGGATTCGCTCTGGCGCTGGGTCGTCGTCCATCCGCCATGATTGCCCGTGCTGACCGCAATGGCTTCGCGCAGAACGGCCAGCCGTTGCGCCGGGTCGCCCTGCGCCGATTGCAGGCGTACGCGGGTGGCGGCCCAGTCCACCCGATCGCGATACAGCGCCTGGCGTTCAAGCAGATTGAGGATCTCGGCCTGGGCCTCCGGCGAGGGCACCTCGACCGCGCCTGGCGTATCGGCCATGGCGCCGGTCGCCAGCAACACGAGCATCAGCGCGCCGATGCGACGCACTCCCTTGCGAACCTGCATGTGACGTTTCCTTGTCGTTGAGGCAGGCGCACAGCATAGCCCGCAGGTGATGGCTTTCGCCATGCGCGAACTGTCGTATCTGGCCCCGCCGCGGGTTGCAGCAAGACAGCGTGCACGCGATCAGTAAATTGCAACTTTGCCCATGTCATTGCCACGTAGAACGCGAGAAGGTTGCCTCCGTCGGCGCCTCCTGCGCTGGCCGGGATTGGCGTCCTGAATCAAACATCGAAACGATCGAGTTGCCGCCTCAGCGGCAATCGCGACAATGCACCGGCTTGCCCATGGCGGGCGGTGCGTGGGGATCCTCGTGATCCGTCGGCTTTTTTTCGTTTCGATTTTGACCGGCACGCCAACCCGCACCGCCCGCCACCTTGCACGCCGCAGGTGGCCTTGCCTCGTGAGGTTGCCGCCATGAACACGCCCCACCCCACCTATCCACGCCTGCAGGCATTGCTCGGCGCTGCACTGCCCGGCCTGCAGCTGCCCACTACCGCCGCCGAAGCGTTGGAAGATGCACTCGCCGAAGCCAACGAACAGGCGCCGCCCTCCGCATTCTTCGCGCGGTTGCGCGGCATCGCTCACAGCCACGCAGCCGACGGCCAGGCGTGGCGCGAGCGGCAACTCAGCGAGGGGCGCGGTCGGGAACTGGCCGAGGCGACGCGTTGCCTGGCGGCGTTGTCTGCGTGCGGCGGGGTACTGCTGGCTGCACAGTCTGCGCGCGAGACGGACGATGCGCAGGCGCAGTGTCCGCCGCAGGTGGAGGAAGGCCTGCTGCATGCAATGGTGGTGTTGGCCGATCATGCCGGCGCGCTGGTGGAAACGGATGCGTGCGCACCGCTGCTGTAGAGCCGAGCCGTTGCTGGGCTGCGCGGAGGTCATGGCATCGGTGGGATTCGTGCCGACCAAGGTCGGCACCTACCAGAGCAGGTCATGGCAGTGGAAAGCATCGTGCCGACCAAGGTCGGCACCCACCAGAGCGGATCATGGCGTCGATTGGCCCTGTGTCGACCAAGGCCGACACCCACCAGAGCGGGTCATGACACCCGTACCGCGCGCTACCAGTCCGCGCGCAGGCCGATGTTGCCTTCGATGATGCGGCGCTTCTCGTTGCGGTCGCCACCCAGTTCACGGGTGTAGTCGGCCACCGCGTACGCGCTGATGGTGCGGTTGAAGCGCCCTACCGCGCCGACACCGGCTTCGAGTGCACGCGAGCGCTGCGAATTGAAGATCACGTCATCGTCGAAGCGGATACGGTCTTCGCCGGAACGGCCGTGCCAGTAGTTGAGCTTGAAGTACGGCTGCCAGCCGTTGTCGGCCAGCTGATAGTCGCCGGCAAGGCGCAGGCCGACGCGGCCGGTCCAGGCGTTGTCGTTGTCGAAGCGTACGCTCGACACCGCATCGCGGCGGTCGTCCAGCGAGGTGCGTTGCCAGATCACCTGCACCTGCGGTTCCAGCCACCATGCGGACTGACCGAAGTGCAGCAGCGGTTTGCCCGCCTCCACCGACACGCTGGTGCCATCACCCTTGATCCCGAAGCCGAGCCCGCGCGAGGAACGCACGCGGCCGTCGTAGCGGCTCTGCATCGCCACGGCGTCGATGTAGCCGCCACTGCTGTCGGTGAAGGTCCAGTACAGGCCCACGTGCTTGTCGTCCAGGCGGTTCTGGCCTACCTGCACGTTCTCCCAGCCCAGTGCCAGGCCGGTGGTCTTGCCCTGCGCGCGGGTGCGGCCGACGAACACGCCGATCTGGTTGCGGTGGTTGTCAGAAGCAGCAGCCCACACGTCGAGGCCGGCCTGCAGGCCCATCACATCGCCATCGAAGCCGGGCTGCGAATCGCCCTTCCAGTGGATCTCGCTGCTCTGCCCCACCAGACGGCCCCAGGCGGTGCGGAACGCACCCTGGCTGTACAGCAGGCGCTGCTCGCCCTGCCGCTCGTGGAAGGTACCCAGGCTGGCCAGCGAGGTCTCGCGCAGCAGCGGCGGCACCACGGCATAGGCAGCAGTCTCCACGCGGTACAGCGGCACCACCGCGCCTTCGGCGGGGCGTGCGCCCGGCGTCGGCGGCGCACCGGTTCCGGGCAGCGCACCGCCGGCCACCGGCACGTCCGGTACCGCTGGATCACTGGGCGGCGCCACAGGCGCCGGTTCCGGTGGCGGCGGCGGTGGTGCGGTCTCGCCGGCTGTCAGGTCTGGATCGGGGGCGCCTTCGGGCGGCGGCGGCGGTGCCGGGGTGATCGGTGGCGGTGGTGCGACAGGTGGCGTCGGCGGCGGCGGCACGCCATTGATACCGCTCCCGTTTGGCGCTGGTGCCGGGCCGGCCACCAGGGTCGAGCGCAGGTACCAGTTCTCGCTGGTACCGGCACTGACACCACCCTTGAACAGGAAGTACTCGTAGGCGCCAGCCGCCACCGGCGCGAACAGCGAGAACGCACCCGGCGCGGTGCGGCCACCATTCAAGGCCTGCACCACCAGGATGCCATCGGCCAACGTGGCAGCGCCGCTGCCGCCGGCATTGAGCACGCCGATGCCGGTCGTGCCGGTGACGGCACCACCATCGATCACCAGGCGGTCGCTGGTTGAATTATCCGCCCCCAGAACGGTGCGCAGGTACAGACCACCACCGTCACCGCGGTAGTTGCCACGCACGGTGAACACGTCGCCGGCGCCAGTACCGGTCAGGTCGATGCGCCCGGCATTGACCATCTCCACCAGTGCACCACTGTTGAACGGACGGATGGCATGGCCGCCACTGCCTGCATAGACGGTGCTGGTGTCATCCACCGTGAGCGTTCCGGTGCCGGTACTGCTGTCACCCAGCACCAGATCGCCATCAAAGGTCAGCTCGGTGCTGTTGGCCAGGCTGATCGCCTCCCAGTTCTGGAAGCGGCCCACGCCCGTGGTCTTGACGTTGTTGAAGTTGAGCTGGTCGATGCCACTGCCGCCGTCGAACAGCGGCACCGCACCGAGGTTGCCCTGGTTGAGGCTGCTGAGGTTGGCCACGTCGTTGTCCGGCCCCATGTCGATCGCGCCGTAGACGATGCCACCGCCACTCCAGTTGAAGGTGTCGCTGCCGGTACTGAGCAGCACCTGCCCGCGCACGGTGCCGTCGGTGATGGTCACGCTGTCGTTGCCGCCACTGACACTGATGTTGCCGCCGATGTAGGCCGTGCCCGAGATGATGATGGTATCGGTGTCGAAGCCGGTCACCACGTTGCCGTCCACCGTACCGCCAGACTGGTCCCACAGGTTCTTGTCCAGCTTCATGTTGACGCGGCCGATGCGGCCAGCGGTCATCCAGGCCTGGTCGCCATCTTCGAACGCGCCGATGATGCGGCCACCGCTCATGCGGAAGGTATCGATGTTGTCGCCCTGCTGCAGCGCGCCTATCGTGCCGCCACTCATGATGAAATCATCGCGGCCACTGCCCTGCGCCACCACGCCGGTGACGGCGCCGCCGGTGACGGTCATCTGGTCATCGCCGCCGCCCTGGTCGACGCTGTCGATCGTGCCATCGCTGAGCAGCAGCACATCGTTTCCATCGCCCTGCAGGATGCCGCCGCTGATGCTGCCGCTCTGCATCTCGAGGCGATCATTGCCCGCATCGAACTGTACGCCGGTGCGCCCGCTGATCGTTCCTCGATTGACCAGCACGCTGTCGCCCGCACCGACGAACTGCAGGGCGGTGTTGTTGCCGGTGCTGATGCTGCCGGTGTTGTCGACGCGGCTGCCACCCCCAAGCTGCACGGTTACACCGCCGACCGAACTGATCGCGCCCTGGTTTGACAGCAGGTGACCACCGGCGCCGACCAGCGCGATGGCCGATCCACCACCACTCTGCTGCAGCTGTGCACCGGCGGCGACATTGACGGTGATGCCGGCCGCACCATTTGCGGTAACGGGAGTGGTCTGCGGATTCGGCGCGTTGGTATCACAGGTGACCGTCTGGCCGGCAGTCGGTGCCGGGCTGTTGCAGCCGGCCCAGGCAACGCTGGCGGTCGTCAGAAGCAGGGAGGGAACGGCGAGGGCCTGCAACACGGAAACAGCAAGGCGGCGCGGACGGAACGCACGCGGAACGGCACGGTACATGGGGCACTCCTGGGCGGGCAATCAGGAACTGCGTATGTGCGGCACGGCGCTTGCAGTCTGCCGTGTGGTGAACCATTTCGATAGGTGAACTTGCGTGCGGGAAATCACAGTTCAGATGTGAAATCGCCCAGCCCTCACGCCGATGTGATGTGGCTGAAATCGTTCATTTTTTCCGGCATCCGGAATCACGCGCAAAGCATCCATGCATGGCGTGGATCTACTGATCCTGGATCGCCAATCGATTCGCTCATGGCACCTGGTAAATCTACGTCATGCCTGGATGCCGTTGGCGGATGGGGTCAGATCTTCAGGTAGATCTTCCGCTTATCCAGCCACCACGCCACGCCCCACCACAGTGCGACGAACACCAGCGCCTGCAGCATCGACGCCAGCTCCAGCGCCTGCGGCATCGCGGTGGCCAGCTGCTGCCAGATCCACCCCCAGATCCCGGTGGCCATCAGCACCACCGACATCACCGATGCCCCCAGGTACGCGGTGATCGCATTGACCCCGAAGCGCCGGCCGAGTGCCGGCCAACCCTTCTGGTCGATCAGCACGTGGCCCAGCCACAGCGCCAGCGCGGCCAGGCCGCCGGTCCACAGCACGTAGCTGGGCGTCCACAGCTGCTTGTTCAACGGCAGAACCACGGCCAGCAGCAGGCCCAGCACAGCGGTCGCCATGCCCAGCCCTGCCAATGCCGCCGAACGCCCGTTGCGCAGCAGGCCACCGGCAAGCAGGCCGAGCACGGTACTGGCCAGCGCCCCCAGCGTGCTCAGCAATCCTTCCGGGTCATGGCCCAGTCCGGTATCGGCATGCCACTGGTAGATCCACGGTGCGAACAGCGCGGTATCCAGGCGGCTGGCCGGGTTGGTCCACGGCGCCAGGTCGCCGATGCCCAGCAGCAACACGGTGTACCCCACCAGCAGCGCGATCAAAGCGCCCACCTGCACGCGTGGTCGCGCGTAGACCGCCAGTACGCCCACCAACGCCGCACACACCGCGATGCGTTGCAGCACGCCCCAGATGCGGAAGTGATGCGTATCCAGTGCCCACCAGATCAGCAGGTGCAGCAGCGCACCGGCCATCAGGATGCGCAGCGCGCGCTCCAGCACGCCGCGCGCCAACGCGGGTCGCGCCGCCGCATCCTGCGCGCGCGGTGCCACGCTGAAGGCCATCGACACGCCCACCAGGAACAGGAAGAACGGGAACACCAGGTCGGTGGGCGTGCAGCCATGCCATTCCGAGTGACGCAGCGGCGCGAACACCGCACTCCAGTCGCCCGGATTGTTGACCAGCAGCATCGCCGCCACGGTGATGCCGCGCAGGGCATCGATCGAGCCCAGCCGGCGTGGCGGCGAACTGTTCATCAGGCGGCCTCGTACTGTCCGGCAATCCAGGTACCACGCACCTGCAGGGCGTCGTCCAGCAGCACCAGGTCGGCCTGGTACCCCTCGGCGATGTGGCCCAGGCGATCATCGACATTGAGGAACTGCGCTGGGTACGTCGATGCCATGCGCGCCGCTTCGGCCAGCGGCTGGCCAAGCAGCTGCACGGTGTTGCGCACCGCGGTGGCCATGTCCAGCGCCGAGCCGGCCAGCGAACCGGCAGCATTGCGCACCACGCCGTCGACGGCGGTAATGGTTTCGCCGTACAGCACGTAGCTGGGATCGTCGGCACCGACCGGCGGCATCGCATCGGTCACCAGCAGCAGGCGGCCTCGCGGCTTGGCCGCCAGCGCCACGCGCAGGCTGGCGGGGTGCACGTGAACGCCATCAACGATGATGCCGATCCAGCTGTCGCGGTCCTCCAATGCGGCGCCCACCGCACCGGGCTCACGGCCCTGCAGCGGCGACATCGCGTTGTACAGGTGGGTGAAGCCACGCACACCGGCATCCAGGCCGGCACGGATCTCTTCGTAGGTACCTGCGGTGTGCCCGGCGGCAACGATCACGCCACGCTCGACCAGCGCACGGATGGTCTCCAGCGGCACGCGCTCCGGCGCCAGCGTCAGCACGGTCACACCGTTGTCCAGCGATGCCGCCAGCGCGATTTCTCCCTCGTCCGGCACGCGGAACTTGCTGGCATCGTGCGTGCCCTTGCGCGCCGGTGCGATGTACGGGCCTTCCAGGTGGATGCCGATCACGCCTGGTACACCCTGCGTGATCGCCTCGCGCATCGCAGCGATCGCTTCGCGCATCACTGCCACGTCATCACTGATCAGGGTCGGCAGCATCGCCGTGGTGCCGAAACGGCGGTGCGCCTGCGCGATGGTGCGCAGTGCCGCCACGTCCGGCGTGTTGTTGAACAGTGCACCACCGCCACCATTGACCTGCACATCGATGAAGCCGGGCAGCAGCCAGCCGCCACCCAGGTCCACCTGCTCGGCGGCATGGCCGAGCTGCGGTGCGGCGTCGGGCAACAGCGCGCTGATGCGACCGTTCTCGATCACCAGCGCCAGATCATCACGGAAGTCGTCGCCCGCCAGGATGCGGGCATTGCGCAGGACGGTCGCCATTACACGGTCTCCGTCACCTTGTTCAGGTGCGGCGGCAGGTCCGGGTTGAAGCCACGACGCAGCGCCAGCGCATTGATCGCGCGGTAGAAGCTCTGCACGGTCAGCAGCGGTGCGCACAGCGGGTGCGGCGCAGCAGCCACCGGCAGGTTGCCGCCAGCACCGGCCATCCATACCTGTGCGCCACGCGCGGTGAATTCCTCGACGACGGCACGGGTGCCGGCGCCGGTTTCATCCGGCTGGGCAAAGGCCAGCACCGGGAAGCCGCGGTCGACCAGCGCCATCGGGCCGTGCTTCACTTCAGCCGAGCTGTAGGCTTCGGCATGCAGGCTGCAGGTTTCCTTGAACTTCAGCGCCGCTTCCTGCGCCGCCCCCAGGCCCAGGCCACGGCCGAGCACGAACAGGTTGGTGGCCTCGACCAGGCCTTCGGTCACCGCGCTCCAGTCGCACTGCCACGCCTCACGCAACGCGTCGGGCAGCAGGTCCAGCGCAGCGCGCAGGCTGCTGTCCTGCTTCCAGTACGCGGCCAGCTGCAGCAGCGCGGCCAGCGACGCCAGGTAGCTCTTGGTCGCCGCCACGCTCTTTTCGGCACCCGCGTGGAGCGGAATGACCGTATCGGCCAGCTGCGCCAGCGGTGAATCCTCGACGTTGACCAGCGCGATCACGCGCGCACCGGCCGCCTTGGCGGCCTCGGCGTTGCGCAGCAGGTCCGGGCTCTTGCCCGACTGCGAGATGACGATGAACAGTGCGCCGCGCAGCTGCAATGGTGCGGCGTAGACCGACCCCACCGATGGCGAGGCCGACGCGACCACCAGGCCCAGCTGGGTTTCCAGCAGATACTTGCCATAGGTGGCGGCGTGGTCGGAGCTGCCGCGTGCACAGGTGACCACGAACGGCGGCGGTTCAGCACGCAGGCTGGCGGCCAGGGTTTCCATGGTGGCGTGGTTGCGCGAGAACTGGCGCGCGACCACGTCGGCCGCTTCAGCGGCCTCGGCGAACATCAGGGTGGACGTGGGGTCTGACAGCGACATGGCAGGCTCAGGCAGGATCGGAAGGAAGGGGGCGTGCGCCGGCGGGGCGCATCGGCGCGGTCGAACCACGCACCACCAGCTGCGGCACGAAGCCCTGGTTGTGCAGCGGCGCCGGCGCATCGTCGTAGGCATCGCTGCGCAGTTGCGCGATCAGCAGGCGCGCGGCGTGGCGGGCGATGTCCTCGGTGGCCTGCTTGGCGGTGGTCAGCGGCGGCCACGACTGGCGCGAGAACGGGCTGTCCTCGAACCCGGCAATGGACAGGTCGTAGGGCACGTTCATGCCGGCCGACTTGGCGGCGGCCAGTACGCCGGCGGCGATTTCGTCGTTGGAACCGAAGATGGCGGTAGGTGGCTCGCGCAGCGCCAGCAGGCGGCGCGCACCGCGGAAACCGTCATCGAAGGTGTAGTCGCCCTGCACCACCAGATGCTTGTCCACGGTCATGCCGTAGTCCTTCAGCGCGGCTTCGTAACCGGCATAGCGTTCGCCAGAGGAGCGGTGCGAGATGCCGCCCCAGAGGAAGCCGATGCGCTGGTGACCCAGCTGGATCAGGTGCTCGGTGATCTCATAGGCCGCTTCGCGATCGTCGACGAATACGCAGGCGCCATCGGCCGGGTCTTCGGTGGCAGCGATGATGCGCACCAGCTTGATGCCGCGCGCGGTCAGCGCCTGGATCAGGTCGCGGCGCTCGGACATCGGTGCGGTCAGCACCAGCCCGGCCAGCCGCGAACGCTGCACCCAGTCGGCCAGCTCATCGGCCAACAGCGGCGAGCTGGAGTCGCAGGGATGGATCTGCAGGCCGAAACCGGTCTCGCGGCATGCGGCCAGCACGCCGTTCTGCACACCGATGATGTGGTACGGGTTCGGGTTGTCGTAGACCAGCCCGATCACGAAGGTGGTGCCGCTGCGCAGGTTGCGCGCGGACGGATCGGGCTCGTAATCGAGTTCGGCGATGGCACGCAGCACCCGCGCACGGGTGGCCTGCATCACCGAGGGCTCGTTGTTGATCACCCGCGAGACCGTCTTCAGCGAGACCTTGGCCTTCTCCGCAACGTCCTTGATGGTCGCTCTGCGCATGGGTTTTCCCTGGGGTTGGCTGCCGTCCATCATCGCCGATCAGGCCTTGTCCTGCGGCAGGCCGGCGCGATGCCCGACCACCGAATAGAACAGGATGTACAGGTAGCAGGGCACCATCAGCAGCACGAACACCAGCTGGAAGTCGATGTGCTGCTTGAGCACGGCGAACAGCTGCGGAATGATCGCGCCACCGGCAATGCCCATCACCAGCAGCGCCGAACCGGTCTCGGTGAAGCGGCCCAGGCCACGGATCGCCAGCGGGAAGATCGCCGGCCACATCATGGCGTTGGCAAAACCCAGCAGGGCCACGAAAGCCACCGACACGTAGCCGTGGGTGGCCCAGGCGCCAAGACAGAACACCACGCCCAGCACCGCCGAAATGGTCAGGTAGCGCGACTGCGAGACAACCTTGGGGATCAGCAGCAGGCCGACCACGTAACCGACCAGCATTGCGCCCAAGGTAAGCGAGGTGAACATCTTGGTCTGGTCCAGTGGCAGGTCGAAGCCGTGGCCGTAGGTACCGATGGCATCGCCGGCCATCACCTCCACGCCCACGTACACGAACAGGCACAGCACGCCCAGCCACAGGTGCGGAAACTGGAAGATGCTGCGCCGTTCGGCGGCACCGGCCGCAACCGGCGTGGCATTGGCTTCGGACGACTTGATTTCCGGCAGCGGCGAGAACAGCACGGCCACCGCCAGCAGCACCAGCAGGCCGGCCATGGCCAGGTACGGGGTGTGGATCTTGGCGGCAAACTCGTTCAGCAGCGCGGCCTTTGTGACCGCATCTGCCGCCTGCACCTGCGCATCGAGGTCACCGATGCCGTGCAGCACCAGCGTGCCGATCAGCACCGGCGCCAGCATGCCGGCGATCTTGTTGCAGATGCCCATCAGCGCAATGCGGCGTGCCGCCGTCTCGATCGGGCCGAGGATGGAGATGTAGGGGTTGATCGCGGTCTGCAGCAGGGCCAGGCCACTGCCGATCACGAACAGGCCGCCGAGCGCGCCCGGATACCAGCGCTGGGTGGCGAATTCGCCGAACAACGCGGCACCACCGGCCATCACCAGCAGGCTCAGGCTCAGGCCCTTCTTCATGCCGGTGCGGCGCAGGATCCACGATGACGGCAGGGCCAGGAAGAAGTAGGACAGGTAGAACACCATCAGCACCAGGAAGGCGCCGACCTCGCTGAGTTCGAAGGCGAGCTTGACGAAGGTGATCAGCGGGCCGTTGAGCCAGGTGAAGAAGCCGATCAGGAAGAACAGCACGCCGACGATGGCGATGGAGGTGGCCACGTTCGGGCGCACGCTTGCAGCGGAGACGGCGGACATCGGGAAGGGCTCCTGCGGCGACGGCCGCAGCACGCGGCGTCGGAGAGTGGCTGGGAACAACGTTGTCACATTCTTTCGATGGACAACCGAGGTTTGTCAACTTCCCCGCGAGGCCGCGTGAACCTCGTGCTGCACTGCGCAACCCGATGGCAGCGGGTCGTGCTGAATGCGCCGCAGCCCTTGAGCCCCGTGCAGCAACGGTTCCAGCGTGAAACCCATGCTCACGCCATGTAAACGTTTACTGCACGCCGCATTCGTTGCGACGCAGCAACGAAAGTATCACGAACTCGTTGACATCGTTGTCAGCGCGGTTACAGACTCCGCCCCAATCGCCGCCCTCGAACCTTGGGGACGGCCCCACCTGCAGCAGGAGCCCGCGTGACCGCCAGCCACCCCGCCCCGGCCCATGTCCTGTCCCGAATCGCGCCCTCGTTCCTGGCCGCCGACGTCGGTGGCACCCATGTGCGCGTGGCCCGGGTCCAGGCCAGCGGTGATGCCGCCCATCCGGTGCAGGTGCTGGAGTACCGCAAGTACCGCAACGCCGACCATGCAGGCCTCAGCGCGATCCTGTCCGACTTCCTCGGCGAAGGCCCGCGGCCCACGCACTGCGTGGTCGCCAGTGCCGGCTACGCCCGCGAGGACGGCACGGTGATCACCGCCAACCTGCCGTGGCCGCTGTCGGCGCGCCAGGTGGAAGCCGACGTCGGCCTGCAGCGGGTATTCATCGTCAACGACTTCGAAGCCGTGGCCTATGCCGCTGCGCAGGTTGACGCCAGTGGCGTGCTGCACCTGTGCGGACCGGAAACCGCCGCCCGCGGCCCGACCCTGGTGGTCGGCCCCGGTACCGGCCTCGGCGCCGCGCTGTGGATCCCCACCGCGCACGGCCCGGTGGTGCTCCCGACCGAAGCCGGCCAGCCGACCCTGGCCGCCAGCACCGAACTGGAAATGGCCATCGTCCGCCACATGCAGCGCGACCGCGCGCATGTGTCGATCGAACATGCGATCTCCGGCCCGGGCCTGATGAACCTGTACCGCGCGGTGTGCGCACTGCAGGGCCAGGCGCCGACCCTGGCCAGCCCCGACGCGGTCACCGCTGCGGCCATGGCCGACAGCGATGCACATGCGCGCCAGGCGCTGGATGTGTTCTGCGGCCTGCTCGGCAGCACCATCGGCGACATGGCGCTGTTCTACGGCGCCCATGGTGGCGTCTACCTGGCCGGCGGCATCCTGCCGCAGATCCGCGAATACCTGCACGCCAGCACCTTCGTCGAACGCTACCTGCAGAAGGGGCCGATGGGCGAAGCGCTGGCACGCATCCCGGTGAAGGTCGTCGAGCACGGCCAGCTGGGCGTGGTCGGCGCTGCCAGCTGGTACCTGCAGCAGCAGTCGGCCGCCTGACACCGCAACAGGCTTCAACGCAATCGCAGCACGCAGTACGTGGCACGCCAACGCACGGGACTTCGCCGCCGCCCCGCGCATGTCATCGCAACCGTAATCGAACACCGCCGCCGGCATCCAATCGAGTGATGAGGAGAGACATCATGAACACCCGCAAGACCCTGCTTTCGGCCGCCATCGTCAGCTGCATCGCCTTCAGTGCACATGCGCAGCAGGCCGCCCAGACCGCCACCGACCTGGATACCGTGCAGGTCACCGGCATCCGTGGGTCGATGGAAAAATCGCTGGACACCAAGCGCGAAGCCAATGCGCGCGTGGAAGTGGTCACCGCCGAAGACGTGGGCAAGCTGCCCGCGCACAACGTCGCCGACACCCTGCAGCGCCTGCCGGGCGTGAACATCAGCTCGTCCAGCGCCGACGAAGGCGGCTTCGACGAAGCCGACCGCGTCAGCCTGCGTGGTACCAGCCCGAGCCTGACCCAGACCCTGATCAACGGCCACACCGTCGGCACCGCCGACTGGTTCGTGCTCAGCCAGGGCAACAACGTCGGCCGCAGCGTGAGCTACTCGTTGCTGCCGTCGGAACTGGTGCGCTCGGTGGAAGTGAACAAGTCCTCGCAGGCCAAGCTGCAGGACGGCGGCACCACCGGTACCGTCAACATCCTCACCCGCAAGCCGCTGGAATTCTCCAAGCAGCTCACTGCGGAAGGCTCCATCGGCATGGTGCGTTCGGACCAGGCCAAGTCCAACGACCCGCAGCTGTCGGCACTGTTCAACTACAAGAACGACGAAGGCAACTTCGGCGTGATGGTGCAGGCCTTCAGCCAGAAGCGCGAGCTGCGCCGCGAAGCGCAGGAAATCCCGGGCGGTTTCTTCCAGATCGATCCGAATGGCACCGTGGCCAAGTCCAACCCGGACCTGGCCGGCGTATACGCGCCGGGCCTGCTCGGCTCGACCCTGTTCGAACAGACCCGCGAGCGCAAGGGCGGCCTGGTGTCGCTGCAGTTCAAGCCGATGGACAACCTGACCCTGGGCCTGGAAGGCTTCAGCTCGGAACTGAAGGCGAACAACTACAACCGCAACTTCATGCTGTGGGGTGGCCGCATCCTCAATGACCGCACCGTTGAAGATGCCAATGGCAACAAGATCCTGATTCCGGGCCAGGCCCCGAATCCGGGTTACGTCATCAAGGATGGCGTGCTGTCCAACGCCACCTTCGCCGGCCAGGCCGACCGCGACTACGCGGTGTACGACATGATCTACCGCGAGTCGAAGGCCAAGACCAACTACATCACCTTCGATGCCGACTGGCAGATCAGCGACAACCTGGGCATGAAATTCCAGGCTGGCAGCACCAAGGGCACCGGCGAAACGCCGCGCCAGTACATCGCCGAAGTCAACCTGGCCCGTGGTGGCGGCGCCACCTGGGCAACCCACGGCAACGGCTCGCCGATCGACTGGAACGTCGGGGGCAACATCGGCCCGAGCGGCGTGACCGACTTCGGCACCTGGGGCAACCAGCAGGTCACCGCGATCGACAAGGAAAAGTGGGCCACGCTCGATTTCAACCAGTACTTCGCCGACGCTGGCGTACTGAACTCGATTGATTTCGGCGCCCGCTTCGGCGACCACAAGCGCGAGGCCAAGTCGCCGGAAGGCGCAACCCCGGGCGCGATCTGGAATGCGCTGAAGAACGGCGCCACTGCCAACTTCCCCGGTGGCTTCGCCAACGGCATCGGTGGCAGCTTCCCGCGTGACCTGTGGTACTTCACCCCGGGCGCACTGAAGGAAGCAGTGACCAACAACTCCACCTGGCTGTCCGGCAATGACGGCCCGACCGGCCGCCACAACTACGGCGCCGAGTGGAAGGTGTCCGAGAAGAACTTTGCTGCCTACGTACAGGGCAACTTCAGCGGCGACCGCTGGAGCGGCAACGTCGGCCTGCGCTACGTCAACATCAAGCAGGATATCGATACCTACGCCGCCGCCACCGGCTCGACCGTGCCGGACGTGAGCAGCCTGTTCGGCGCGTGGACCCGCGAAGCTTTCGAGAACAAGCACAACCGTGTGCTGCCGAGCGCCAACTTCAAGTACGACCTGCGTGACGACCTGGTGCTGCGCGTGGCCGCATCGCAGACCCAGACCCTGCCGGACTTCTCGGCACTGGGTGCCTCGTCGTACGGTTCGGACCTGAACCGGACCGGCGGTGGCGGCAATCCGAAGTTGAAGCCGGTGGTGTCGACCAACTTCGACGCCAACCTGGAGTGGTATTTCATGCCGCGCGGCATGTTGTCGATCGGTGCCTACTCGATGCGCCTGAAGGACTACGTCGCCTTCAGCACCGAGAAGGAAATGCTGTTCAGCGAGCTGACCAACCGTCTCGAGGAATACAACATCTCCCGCCCGCGCAATGCCGACGGCAAGGTGCGCGGTATCGAAGTGGCCTATGAGCAGCCGATCGGCGAGTACTTCGGTGTCAATGCCAACTACACCTACGCCGATGGCAGCACCGACCACACCTGGGCCGATGGCAGCGACAACCTGCTGGGTACTTCGAAGAACACCTACAACGTCGGTGCCTACTTCGAGAACGATACCTTCGGTGCACGCGTCAGCTACACCCGCCGTTCGTCGTTCCTGATCGGCCTGTCCGGCGCCAACCCGTACTACCAGGATGACTTCGGCACCCTGTCGGCGTCGCTGAGCTACAAGGCCACCGACTGGCTGAGCATCAGCTTCGATGCGCTCAACCTCAACAACCCGACCTACAAGTACTACCAGACCGCGGCCATCCCGACCTCGTTCTACAGCAACGGTCGCCAGTACTACCTCAACTTCCGCTTCAAGTACTGATCCAGCGGCGGCAACATCGCCGAGTCGTGCACGCACGCCGGGCCTGGGTCATTCCGGGCCCGGCGTTTTTCATGTATAGCGTTCATCGCACCGTTCCAAGGAGTCGTACCGATGGTCAAGCCTTCCCGCGCCCGGATGCGCAGCGCAGTGCTGCTGGGCAGCCTGCTCGCCCTGTTGCCGGCACTGCCGGCACTTGCCGCCGACCCCACACCCGCCACTGAAGCACCCGGCCCCCTGCTGCGCGCCGACAGCCTGATGCTGATTCCCGCCCCGGCCAGCGTGCAGCGCGGCCAGGGCAGCGGCATCACCGTCCGCGCCGACACCGTGCTGCAGGCCGAAGGCGAAGCCGCGCAGCGCGTCGCCAGCCAGTTCGCCGATCTGCTGGCCCGCAGCGGTGGTCCGCGCCTTGCACCAGCCAGGGGCAAGGCGGCAGGCACGTCGAGCAGCATCCGCTTCCAGATCGTGCCCACCTTCCGCGACAGCGGCGAAAGCTACACGCTGGAGAGCACCGCGCAGGGCGTGCTGATCCAGGCCGGCAACGAAACCGGCCTGTTCTACGGCGCGACCACCCTCGCCCAGCTCGCCACCGGCGGCAGCAATGGCGTGCTGCCGGCGGTGCAGATCCAGGACGCGCCGCGCTTCAGCTGGCGCGGTTTCATGCTCGATTCCGCACGTCACTTCCAGAGCCTGGACGAGATCAAGCGCGTGCTCGACGCGATGGCCGCGCACAAGCTCAACACCTTCCACTGGCACCTCACCGACGACCAGGGCTGGCGCATGGAGATCAAGCGCTACCCGAAGCTGACCGACGTGGGCAGCTGCCGCCTGCCGGCCGGCGACGGTGGCATCGATCCGGTCACTGGCAAGGAGCATCCGTATTGCGGCTTCTACACGCAGGACCAGATCCGCGAAGTGATTGCCTATGCGGCGAAGCTGCATATCCAGGTGATTCCGGAAATCGATGTGCCGGGCCACGCGACTGCCGCGATTGCTGCGTATCCGGAGCTGGGCACCATCGATACGCCGTTGAAACCGATCAGTGAATGGGGCGTGTTCCCCAACCTGTTCAACACTGAAGACAGCACCGTCACCTTCCTCGAGAACGTGCTGGAAGAAGTGATCGACCTGTTCCCGGCCAAGTACGTGCACGTCGGTGGCGACGAAGCAGTGAAGGACCAGTGGGAAGCGTCGAAGCAGGTGCAGCAGCGCATGCGTGCGCTGGGCATCAAGGATGAAATGGCCATGCAGAGCCACATCATCAAGCGCCTGGAGACCTTCCTGGAGGAGCACGACCGGCGCCTGATCGGCTGGGATGAGATCCTCGAAGGCGGGCTGCCACCGCAGGCCACGGTGATGTCCTGGCAGGGCACCGAAGGCGGACTGGCTGCGGCCAGCGCCGGCCATGACGTGATCATGTCGCCGGTCGGCTACCTCTATCTGGACTACCTGCAGACGGCCTCGCCGAACGAACCGCCCGGCCGCCCGACCCAGGTCAACCTCGGCAAGCTGTACAACTTCGAGCCGGTGCCGGCCGAGCTGGCCGCTGACAAGCGCGGGCACATCCTCGGCCTGCAGGCCAACATGTTCACCGAGCACACGCGCAGCTACGCACGCCTGCAGCACAACCTGTTCCCACGCCTGGCCGCCGTGGCCGAGACCGGCTGGAGCACGCCGGAACATCGCGATTTCCGCGATTTCCTCGCGCGCCTGCCGTCCCAGCTGCAGCGCTACCGTGCCTGGGGCCTGGCCTATGCGCAGACTCCGTTCGAAGTGGGCGTGGACTACACCGACAATCGCGCGGACAACACGGTGACGGTGTCGCTGGCCAATCCGCTGGGCTATGAAGTGCGCTACAGCACCGATGGCCAGCCGGTGAGCGCGCAGTCACCGCTGTACCAGCAGCCGCTGACCGGAAAACTGCCAACCACCGTGCAGGCTGCCGCGTTCTACCAGGGCCAGATGCTGGCGGCGAAACCGACCATTGCCACCTTCACCGCACAGTCGCTGCTCAGCCGCCGCAGCGATGAGCTGCTCAGCTGCGTGGGCAAGAAGGGCCTGGTGCTGCGCCTGGAAGACGATGGCCCACGCGAAGGCAACCGTGCGGTGTTCAACGTGGACATCTTCCAGCCGTGCTGGCGCTGGCCGCAGGCGCAGTTGGACGGCATTGGCAGCCTGGAAGTCCGCGCGGGGCGTATTCCGTACTACTTCCAGCTTGCCCACGATGAACCCAAGCGTCGCTTCGAGAAGGCCAAGCGCGCGCACGGCGAGATGCAGGTGCGTCGTGGCGACTGCAGCGGCAAGGTGCTCGCGGAAGTGCCGTTGCCGGCCAAGCCGGATGCCGATGGCTTCGTGACGCTGAAGGCAACGCTGCCGAAGGGCACGCAGGGCAGCGGTGACCTGTGCATCAACTTCACCGGCGACACGCGCCCGGCGATGTGGGTGCTGGATGAGGTGACCCTGGGGAAATGACGGCAGGCCTGTCCGGGTGGGTGCCGGCCTTGGTCGGCACCTCGGGCAGAGCATCCACGCATGGCGTGGATCTACGGGTAGGTGCCAACCTGGGTTGGCACGCCTTTACCCGCGCCAGCGCAGCAGCAGGTCGCGCAGCGGGGTCAGCGCGGTGGTCATGCCGGCGAGCACACCGATCGTGTTGGCGATGGCATCCATCGGGTCGGCCATGCGGTTGCTGGTCAGCGCACCCTGGGCAAATTCGATGCCGATGCCCATCAGCACCAGGCCCACGCCCACCCACAGCAGCGGGCGGCCCCGACGGAACAGCTGCACCGCGCTGCCGGCCAGGATGAAATAGGCGAGGAAGTGCTCGCCCTTGTCGCTGTTTTCCGGCAACGGAATCGGCGGCGGTGGAATCAGGCAGACCACGATCACCAGCAGTACTGCCGCCGCCCACAGCCCGGCCCACAACCGCGGCCGCCGCAGCGGCTTGATCGCCGGCAACACCTCGCTCACAGGCGCCAGCTCAGGTCACCCAGCTCGAAGGCCGGTTCGAAGTCGACGCCACGCTGCAGGCCGATGGCCTGGAAGCGCTCGCCCATCTCGGTCGGCAGGGTCAGCTTCTTCACCTGGTCGCGCAGCTGGATGCGGCCGACCTCATCGGTGCGTTCCTCGGCCAGCAGCAGCACCTGGTCCAGGCCGTTGCCGAGCAGGAAGCTGGCCTGGCTGCAGTAGCCGGCCAGCTCGAATCCGCCGTGCATGCCGGCCTCGGCCATCGCGGTGAAATCCACCGACGCGGTGATGTCCTGCAACCCCGGCCAGCGGTGCACGTCGTTGTGCACATGGTGGCGGTAGAACGCACGCACGGTGCCATCGTCGCGGTCGTGCTGGTAGAACTCGCCGCGGCTGTAGCCGTAGTCGACAAACAGCATCGCACCACGCTGCATGCCACCGGCCACCGCCTGCAGCCAGTACGGCAGCTGCGGCAGCACTTCGGAACGGTAGCCCTCGGCGAAAGGCTTTTCCAGGTAGCGCTCGATATGGCGCACCGCACCGTTGAGCAGGATGTCGGCCGGCTGCGCGCCACGGATGAAGTTGCCCTCGGCGTCCAGCTCGACGGTTTCCTCGTAGACCTCGCCATCCCGGATCAGGAAGCGCGGGGTCGGCAGCGCGTCGATCACCTCGTTGGCGAACACCACCCCTTCCCAGTCCTCCTCGAACGGGCGGTCGACCCAGTCCACGCGCGCGGCCAGCTCGGCCGGCAGGTTCTGCTGCAGGCGCTGCTGCTGGCGCTCGCGCAGGTCGGCACTGGGTTCCAGGATGGCGTAGCGCGACGGCAGCGCATCCAGCTCGGCCAGGCGCAGCAGCACCGCCTCGGCAAAGGCGCCGGTACCGCCGCCCAGTTCCAGCATCCGCGCCTGCGCCCCCAGCTGTGCAAATACCGGCGCCAGCGCATTGGCCACGCTGCCGGCGAACAGGCTGCCGAGCTCGGGCGCGGTGGTGAAGTCGCCACTGCCACCGAACTTGCTGGCGCCGGCGCTGTAATAGCCCCAGCCGGGGGTATACAGGCAGAGCTCCATGAAGCGCGAGAACGGCATCGCCCCGCCCTGCGCAAGGATCTCGGCGCGCAGGGCGGCCGCCAGCTGGTCGCTATGGGCCAGGGCATCGGCTTCGGGCAGGGGGAAGGTGGGCTGCATGGCGTCTTCGAATGCGGTGACAATGGTGCACAGGATAGCCGAGCCTTGGAGGACCCTCGATGAGCGATACCCACCCCGTGGTCCTGATCACCGGCAGCGCGCGCCGGATCGGTGCGGCCATCGCCCGCCAGTTCCACGCCTGTGGCTGGTCGGTGGTGCTGCACGCCAATACCTCCAGCGCCGAGCTGCAGCAGGCCGCGTTCGATTTCGACAATGTGCGCCCGGGCAGCGTGCTGGCCCTGCAGGCCGACCTGCGTGACGCCGACGCCCTGGCCGACCTGGTGGAACAGGCCGTCACCCACTTCGGCCGACTGGACGCGCTGGTCAACAACGCCTCCAACTTCTTCCCCACCCCGCTCGGCCAGGTCACCGCCGAGGCGATGGACGAGCTGTACGCGGTCAACGCGCGCGCGCCACTGCTGCTGTCACAGGCGGCGGCGCCCTACCTGCGCCGCCAGCAGGGCTGCATCGTCAACCTGACCGACCTGCACGGCACCGACCCGATGCGCGACCACATCGCCTACACCATGGCCAAGGCTGCGCTGGAGATGGCCACCCGCGCGCTGGCATTGGAGCTGGCGCCGAAGGTGCGTGTGAATGCGGTGGCCCCGGGTGCGATCCTGTGGCCGGAGCAGGGCAAGGACGATTTCGCCCGCGAGGCGTTGCTGGCGCGCACGCCGCTGGCACGGATCGGCACGGTCGAGGAGATCGCCGAAGCGGTCTACTGGCTGGTGGCCGAAGCCAGCTTCGTCACCGGCCACACCCTGCGCGTGGATGGTGGGCGCACGGTCAGTTGAGGTAGTGCCGGCCGCTGGCCGGCAACCGCCGTCATTCCAGGTCCACCACCTCGAACGCTTCGCCAAACTGCGCGTGCGCCCGCCACAGCGTGGCCAGGTCCTGCCCGCTGACCGGGTCGATGAAGCCCGGCGCGATGTCCGCCAGCGGCTTCAGCACGAAGGCATGCTTCAGTTCCGGGCGCGGAATGCGCAGGTGGCCGGGGCCTTCCACCACCAGGTCGCCGTAGAACACCACGTCGATGTCCAGGGTCCGGTCGGAGAAGCGCGGCCCACTGCGATCGCGGCCATGCGCGTCTTCCAGCGCATGCAGCCAGTCGTCCAGTTCCTGCAGCGGCAGATCGGTCTCGATCGCCACCGCATTGTTGAGGAAGGCCGGGCCATCGAAGCCGACCGCGGCAGTACGGTAGGCGGGTGACACCTGCAGTGCGCCAAAGCGCTCGCGCAGGGCCGTCACCGCGGCGTGGAGGTAGCGGCGGGGCTGGACGTTGCTGCCCAGGCTCAGGAGCACGGTGGTCATGCGGTTCAGGTGACGGCACTTGGGGGGCGTGGACATGCCGTCGTCACGGCGGCCTGCCTACAATCCGGGACGCACATGATAGGGCACCGACATGACCTATTGCGTTGGAATCGAGGTGGACGAAGGCCTGGTCTTCGCTGCCGACACCCGGACCAATGCCTCGCTGGACGATGTGCGCGTGCACCGCAAGCTGCACGTGTTCGAGTACCCCGGCCAGGCAGCCTACGTGCTGATGGCGGCTGGCAACCTGGCCACCACCCAGCTGCTGGTGTCACGCCTGGGGCGCGACGCCGGTGAACGGCGCACGCCCAACCTGCGCGACATGACCCATCTGTTCGAAGCTGCCGAGTACGTCGGCCAGCTGCTGGTGGACAGCCAGGTGCACAGCAGCCACAGCGAGCACGGCCATGACGGGGTCAACACCCAGGCGACGCTGATTTTCGGTGGCCAGATCGCTGGCGAGCGGCCCGGGCTGTACATGATCTATCCGCTCGGCAACGCCATCGCCGCTTCGCCGGAGACGCCCTATCTTCAGATCGGTGAGTCCAAGTACGGCAAGCCCATCCTGGACCGCATCCTCAGCCCGGCCACACGCCTGGAGGACGCGGCGCGCACGGCAATCGTGTCGCTGGATTCGACCATTCGCTCCAATCTGTCGGTAGGCCTGCCGATCGACCTGGCGCTGCTGCGTGACGGTGAACTGCGCATCGGACAGCAGCTGCGGCTCGGCGCGGATTCAACGTTGTATGCGGACATCCACCAGAACTGGTCACGGCGCCTGGAACAGGCGGTGGACGCCCTGCCGCGGTTCCCCTGGGAGACCCTGGACCGGTAGTGCCGGCCGCTGGCCGGCAACCGCATTGATTCCACCACACTGGGATGCCGGCCAGCGGCCGGCACTACCGGGGCATCAGCCCAGCGCCTCGGCCCCCGCGCGGAAGACCTGCTGCATCTGCAGCGGCTGGAACAGGCGGTGGACGCCCTGCCATGCTTCCCCTTGGGAAACCGTGGACCGGTAGTGCCGGCCGCTGGCCGGAAACCGCATTGATCCCGCCACACGGGGATGCCGGCCAGCGGCCGGCACTACCGGGGCATCAGCCCAGCGCTTCGGCCACCGCGCGGAAGACCTGCTGCATCTGCAGCGGCTGGAACAGGCGGTGGACGCCCTTCCACGCTTCCCCTGGGAGACCCTGGACCGGTAGTGCCGGCCGCTGGCCGGCAACCGCATTGATCCCGCCCCACAGGGATGCCGGCCAGCGGCCGGCACTACCGGGGCATCAGCCCTGCGCTTCGGCTACGGCGCGGAAGACCAGCTGCATCTGCTGCGGCTGGAACAGGCGGTGGACGCCCTGCCACGCTTCCCCTGGGAAACTGCCGAACGGTAGTGCCGGCCGCTGGCCGGCAACCGCGTTGATTCCACCACACAGGCATACCGGCCAGCGGCCGGCACTACCGGGGCATCAACCCAGTGCTTCGGCCACGGCGCGGAAGACCTGCTGCATCTGCAGCGGCTGGAACAGGCGGTGGACGCCCTGCCACGCTTCCCCTGGGAAACTGCCGAACGGTAGTGCCGGCCGCTGGCCGGCAACCGCGTTGATTCCACCACACTGGGATGCCGGCCAGCGGCCGGCACTACCTGGCATCAGCCCTGCGCTTCGGCTACGGCGCGGAAGACCAGCTGCATCTGCTGCGGCTGGAACAGGCGGTGGACGCCCTGCCACGCTTCCCCTGGGAGACCCTGGACCGGTAGTGCCGGCCGCTGGCCGGCAACCGCATTGATCCCGCCCCACAGGGATGCCGGCCAGCGGCCGGCACTACCGGGGCATCAGCCCTACGCTTCGGCTACGGCGCGGAAGACCTGCTGCATCTGCAGCGGCTGGAACAGGCGGTGGACGCCCTGCCGCGGTTCCCCTGGGAAACTGCCGAACGGTAGTGCCGGCCGCTGGCCGGCAACCGCATTGATTCCACCACACTGGGATGCCGGCCAGCGGCCGGCACTACCTGGCATCAGCCCAGCGCTTCGGCCACGGCGCGGAAGACCTGCTGCATCTGCAGCGGCTTGTGCAGCACATGCACCTCTACGCCGTCCGGGAAGGCATCGGCCGCGACCGGCACTGCCGGGTCTTCCAGTACCAGTGCCGGGCCGCGATAGCCCAACGTCGCCATCTCACCCAGCAGCTGGCTGGCCGGCAGCAGCTTGGAGCCGGCATCGGCAATCACCAGCGCGGGCATCGCCTCCTGCTGCATCCAGCGCAGCGCTGCCGGGCCATCGGAAGCCAACTGCAGCTGGTAGCCCTGGCTGGACAGCGCATTGCCCAGCAGCGATAGGCGCGTGGCTTCGCCATCGACCACCAGGATCGATTGGCCGCTGCCCAAGGCCACCAGCTGTTCGATCGGCTCGCTGCCATCGATGGCCTCGTGCATCGGCAGGCGCAGTTCGAAGCAGGTGCCCTGCCCCGGCTGGCTGCTGACGTGAATGCTGCCGCCGGCACCTTCGACGATACGCTTGCAGGAAATCAGCCCCAGGCCAGTGCCGTCGGCCTTGGTGGTGAAGAACGGATTGAACAGGTGCGACAGCGTGTCCGCATCCATGCCGATGCCTTCGTCGGCGACCCGTATGTGCATCCAGTCCACGCCATCGCGATGGCCGGCATGGCTGGCAGTCAGGCTCAGGCGACCACCGTTGGGCATCGCCTGTATCGCGTTGAGCGCCAGGTTCAGCATCACCTGCTGCAGTTCGGTGTAGTTGGCGTCGACCACCAGGCCTTCGTCCTGCACCTGCAATTCCAGGCGCACCGCATCAGGCACGTTGCTGCGCAACAGCAGTGCCACCGCATCGAACAGGCCATCGATCTCGATGCGCTCGCTCGGCTTGCGCGAACCGCGCACGAACGACAGCATCGATTCGGCCATCTCATGGCCACGGCGGCCGCACTCGGCGATGACATCGGCCAGGTGGTGCAGCTGCGGATCGTCGGTACGCGCCTTGAGCAGGTCCGGCATGATCAGCAACGGCTGCAGGATGTTGCGCAGGTCGTGGCTGAGCCCGGCTGCGAGCAGCGACAGGCTTTCCAGGCGCTGTGCGCGCATCAGCTCGGTTTCCACCCGTGCGCGCTCGATCGCGCTGCGTGCATCGCGGATCGCACGTGCCACCGCCGACGGCAGGCGCGCCGGCTGGTGCTTGATGATGTAGTCATTGGCGCCCTTCTGCAGCGCCGCCACCGCATTCTCCTCACCCATGGTGCCGGAGACGAAGATGAAGGGTATTTCCGGCGAGGTCTCGCGCACGATGCGCAGCGCATCATCACCGGAAAACCCCGGCATGCTCAGGTCGGACAGCACGATGTCCGGCTGGAACGCGGCCAGTGCCTGGCGCAGTTCGGCCTCGCTCTCGACACGCTCGAAGCGGGCCTCCAGGCCCGCATCGAGCATCTGTTCGGACATCAGCTCGGCATCTTCCGGTGAGTCCTCCACCAGCAGGATGCGCAGCGCCCCCAGGGCGGGACCGGTCAAGGGCATGGGCTCACTCGAGTTCCGGTGCCTGGTTGATCAACGCCCAGAACTTGCCCAGCGTCTGTACGGCGCCGAAGAACTGGTCCACGTCCACTGGCTTGACCACATAGGCATTCACGCCCATGTCCCAGCTCCGGGCCAGATCGCTTTCCTCGCGCGAGGACGACAGGATCACCACCGGCAGGCGCTTGAGCTCTTCGTGTTCGCGGATCTGCCGCAGCACTTCCAGGCCATCCATGCGCGGCATCTTGATGTCCAGCAGCAGCACCGCCGGCAGGCCTTCCTCGCGGTTGGCGAAGGCACCACGGCGCAACAGGTAGTCCATCACTTCCACGCCATCCTCGACGTGCACGATGGGGTTGGCCAGACGCGCCTCTTCCAGGGCGTCGATCGCCATTTCGGCGTCGGCCGGGCTGTCTTCGGCGAGAAGAATGGTGCGCAAAGTGGTCATGCAGAAGGCCCTTGTTTGTCCGCATCGATCGCGGGAGGCAGGTAGAAGTGGAAGGTGGCGCCGACGTCCGGTTCAGCCTCGGCCCAGATACGGCCGCCATGACGGGTGAGCACGCGGCGCACGCTGGCCAGGCCGATGCCGGTACCCGGGTAGTCGCTGGCCTTGTGCAGGCGCTGGAACACGCCGAACAGTTTGCCGGCATAAGCCATGTCAAAGCCTGCACCATTGTCGCTGACCGTGAACTGATGACCGCCGTCAGGCTGCGGCTGGTAGTCCACGCGAATCTTCGCCGGTTCGCGGTTGCCCGAGTACTTCACCGCGTTGCCGAGCAGGTTCAGCCAGACCTGGCGGATCATGTTCTCATCGCCGACCACGATCGGCAGCGGCGCGATGCTCCACTCCACCTGATGCACATGGCCACTGTTCTCCGCCTCGGCCTGCAGGTTGGAATCGAGCATGGCGCGGGTATCGGCCACCAGCGACTGCATGTCCACCGCCTGCTGGCGCATCGCCGCGCGGCCCAGGCGCGAGTAGACCAGCAGGTCATCGATCAGCGCCGCCATGCGCCGGGCCGAACTGGAGATCACGTCCAGGTAATGACGGCTCTTGTCATCGGCAGCGTCGCCCAGGTGGCGCGACAGCTTGTCGGAGAATCCAGCGACGTGGCGCAGCGGTGCGCGCAGGTCGTGCGAGACCGAGTAGCTGAAGGCTTCCAGTTCCCTGTTGACCTCGGACACCTGCGCGACCTTGCCTTCCAGCTGGCGGTTGAGCTCTTCAACGCGCAGCTGGACTGCGCGTTGCATGGTGACATCGCTGACCGTCAGCAGCACCACTTCATCATCGGTATCGGGCAGCGGCATGCGCCGTGCGTTCAGCAGCATGTAGCGCGCCATGCCGTCGGCGGTGCGCTGTTCGTGCTCGAAATCCCACAGCTCGCGGCCGCGCAGCAGCACGTCGGACAGGCGTTGGCGCACGACGGCGTCCTTCCAGGCACCGTCGCCGACGCCTTCCAGCAGCAGGCCATCGGCGCGTTCGTCCTGCAGCCCGTACAGCTCGGCGAAGGCGGGGTTATGCAACTGCACGCGCAGGTCGCGGTCGAGCAGCACGATGGGTTCGCGCACGGTCTGCAACACCGATGCCGCGCGTGCCGCCGAGCGCAGCGATTGGCGTTCGGCGTGCAGGCGCCGCCCGATCTGCCGCTGCAGGAGCCAAAGCACCAGGCCGAGCAGTCCCAGCTGGATCACCAGCGAACTCCAAGACACCAGCTCGGTCTGCTTGCGCTGGCGCGCCGCCTGCTCGGCCCGCAGTGTCAACAGTTGCTGTTCGCTGGCCTGGAGTTCTTCCACCAGGCCACGGATCGGATAGCGCGTGCTCAGGTCCTTCACCAGCTCGCGTTGATCGCTGTTGGGTTCAGATCTGGCCAGCTCGCGGGCAAGCGCCATCCGTCCTTCCAGCATCGATTCGATACGGCCGATGCGGATCAGCTGGTCGGGGTTGTCGCGGGTCATCCGCCCCAGTTCGGCCAAGCGACCGGGAATGTCGTTGGCTGCGGCCATGCGCTCACGCAGCCCGGGTGCGTCCACGCCCTTGGACAGCGTCAATGCGGCCGATTCGACGTCGCGCACATCAGCCTGGAGCTGCTGCAGGGCCACGCCCACCGCCTGGGTATGGTTGACCCAGGCCATTGCCTGCTCGTTGTCCTGCTGCAGTTTGCGCAGGGTCAACCACGGCACCACGATGATCGCTGCGGCCGCCAGCGCCAGGGCCGGCAACCGCCAGCGGTCCCAGATGTCGTCACTGAAAACCAGCGCCATAGTTCCTCTTCAGCACGGCCGCAGGGCGTCGGCCGGACCCTGTCCGGCTGCGGCGGAACCGGCAATATAGCGCAGGCGGTCACAACGCAGGGGTTTCCCCCCTGGTTGGCTGAACAGGTTCGCAGTCCTCAGACCTGTAGAGCCGGGCCATGCTCGGCTGCCTTGGAGTTCCAGCCGAACATGGCCGCGGCCCTACAGCTCAACGGGCGCCCCGCGAGGGGGCGCCCATCAGGTTCAGCGCTTGGCGGCAGCGCTGACCTTCAATGCGGCTGCATCAACGCGGGTCACGCCCTTGATGCCCTTGGCGGTGGTGACGGCCTTGTCCTTCTCGGCCTGGCTCGCTACGGCACCGCTCAGGCTGACCACGCCGTTCACGGTTTCCACCTTGATTTCGGTACCCGGAACGTTGCTGCTGGCGAGCAGGTCGGCCTTCACCTTGGTGGTGATCCAGGTATCGGTCACCGGCTCGTTGGAATCGTGGCGATCAGCATGGGTCGCCGGGTGCGCGCTGGTCGGCGGGCTCTTCGCGGCCGGATCCTTGGCGAATGCGGCCGAGGAGGACAGCGCCAGGCCCAGCGTCAGGGCGGAGGCAATCAGCGTGCGGGTCGTATTGCTCATCGTGTCGTACTCCTTCGGAATGTGCTGCCAGTCTGGACAACCCGGCGTAGAGCAGGCGTGGGGTTGCGGTCATGCCGCTGTGAATCGGGCTATCTGCAACGACAACCGTTCAGCTTTGGCCCGTGAGCCCGCGTCGTTTACCCTGCCCTTCCCCACTGCCGGAGCTCTGTCATGCGCCCCGACCTGCAACTGGCCCTGATCGGCTACGGCCTCGCCGGCCGTGTCTTCCACGCACCGCTGATCCAGCACACACCCGGCCTGGTGCTGCACAGCATCGTCAGTTCGCAGCGAGACACGTTGCTGCGCGCGTTCAGTGACGTGCACGTGCGTGCCACGCCGCAGGAGGTGTTCGACGACCCGGCGGTGGATGCCGTAGTGATCGCCACGCCCAATGAACAGCACGCGCCGCTGGCGATCGCAGCGCTGGCCGCCGGCAAGCACGTGCTGGTCGACAAGCCGTTCGCGCTGGATGTCGCTGAAGCCGAAGCCGTTCTGGCTGCGGCACGCGATGCCGGACGCATCGCCACCGTCTTCCAGAACCGGCGCTTCGATGCCGACTTCCTCACGCTGCAGGCGCTGCTTGCGGACGGGACACTGGGCGACATCGCCGAGTGCCATGTGCATTTCGATCGCTATCGCCCGCAGGTGCGTGACCGCTGGCGCGAGCAGGACGGTCCCGGCAGTGGCCTGTGGTACGACCTGGGCCCGCACCTGCTGGACCAGATGCTGGTGCTGTTCGGCTGGCCCGAAGCGATCGATGCTGATCTGGCCGTGCAGCGCGATGGCGGCAGCGCCATCGATTACTTCCACGCCGTGCTGCACTACCCGCGGCATCGCGCGATCGTGCATTCCGGTTCCCTGGTGGCAGCTCCCACGCCGCATTTCAGCGTGCATGGCAGCAAGGCCAGTTGGATCAAGCACGGCCTGGATGTACAGGAAGCGCAGCTGCGCCGCGGTGTGGCGCCCGGTGCGCCCGGCTGGGGCATCGACCCGCGGCATGGCGAGCTGGTGCGCTGTGATGCCGAGGACAACGTGCAGCGCAGCACCGTCGACAATCTGCCCGGTGACTACCGTCGGTTGTATGCGCAGTTCGCCGCGGCCATGCATGGCGACGGCGAAGCCACGGTCGATCCGGTGCAGGCGCTGCAGCTGATGCGGCTGCTGCAGGCAGGCATGGACAGTGCGCGCGAAGGGCGGCGGATCGCGTTGGGGTGATCGGCAGGGCTGCGCCCTGCACCCGTGGTAGTGCCGGCCGCTGGCCGGCAACCTCAACAGCAACGGCAAAAACCGGCAATCCGTGAGATGGCAGGATGGGTCCGGTTGCGGGAGCCGGACCCACCCCGCCTTCGACAGAGTCCCGCGCCCGACGGTAGGTGTCGACCTTGGTCGACACATCGACGTGGAAGCCATCGGAGACGGCTTTTGCAGAGTCGAGCCATGCTCGACTGCCTGCATGGGGTCAGAGCCCTTTCCTGCGGAAAGGGATCCGACCCCGGCTTCGTGCTTACGATTTCTTGATCGCGTGGCCGCCGAACTCGTTGCGCATCGCCGACAGCAGGCGGTCGGTGAACGAATTGGATTCGCGCGAGCGCAGGCGTTCCAGAAGCGACAAGGTGATCACCGGTGCCGGCACATCGAGCGCGATCGCTTCGGCCACGGTCCAGCGGCCTTCACCGGAATCCTCCACGTACGGGGCAATGCCATCAAGCGAAGGATTGCGCTTGAGGGCTTCGGTGCTCAGGTCCAGCAGCCACGAACGCACCACGCTGCCGTGGCGCCAGACTTCGGCCACCTGGGCCAGGTCCAGTTCCATTTCCTGCTTGCGCTCCATCAGCGCGAAGCCCTCCGCGTAGGCCTGCATCATTCCGTACTCGATGCCGTTGTGGACCATCTTGGTGAAGTGGCCAGCGCCGGACGGGCCGACACGACCCCAGCCACGGTCTTCGGCCGGTGCCAGCGTGCGCAGCAGCGGTGCGATCTGCTCCACCACCGCCGCTTCACCACCGACCATCAGGCTGTAGCCTTCCTGCAGGCCCCACACGCCACCGCTGGTGCCGCAGTCGACGTAGCCCAGGTCGTCTTCGGCCAGCGCCTTGGCGCGACGGATCGAGTCCTGGTAGTTGGAGTTGCCGCCGTCGATGACGATGTCACCCTCGGCCAGGTGCGGAGTCAGCTGACCCAGGGTCTGGTCGACGGTTTCGCCGGCCGGCACCATCAGCCACACCACGCGCGGCACCGGCAGCGCGGCCACCGCGGCGGCCAGCGAATCGACCACCTCCAGGCCGGCCTCGGCGGCGCGCTGGCGGGCACCTTCGCCCGGGTCGTAGCCGACGACGCGGTGGCCGCCGCGATGCAGGCGCTGGGCCATGTTGGCGCCCATGCGGCCGAGGCCGATCATTGCAATATCCATTGTTTCACCTTCAGTTGGGGTCTAGGGTCAGGCTGCCTGGCCTGCCGGTAGCCGCGCAGTGGCGCAGCTGCGCCTCGCGCCAACGCCGGTAGAGCGTGGTATGCAGATTGTGCACCGCCAGGTCGATCGAAAAGGGGGTTCGCGGGTTGCGGTCAAGCAGGCGGGCGATGTGGTAGCCGATGGGACGTATACCGCGCGGATGCACATAGATCACGAACTGCTGGTAGAACGGATCGTCCAGCAGGCGGTCCATGCGTGCCAGCGTGGCGTGGTAGCGCGGTTCCAGCCGTGCACGAAGGTCCGGGTCGCGCTCGAACAACAGGCGTTCGAAGTAGCGCCGGCCGATACGCGGGATGTCCTGCGCCAGCGCCCACAGCTCGGCATTGCGCTGGTCGTACCAGGCAAGGCCGCCGTGCGCGGCCAACGCCTGCGCGGCCTCCTCGCCCACCGACACCACCACGAAGTTTTCGGCCTGGTTGCTCAGGTCGTCCAGCATGCCCTTGTCGTACACATGTTCGATGAAACCAGGCACACCGACGAAGGCCTGGCGGCCCATCGCCGAGGTGCGCACCGCCTTGCCATCGGCGAAGTAGTCACCGGCGTGTGCGCCAAGCAGGATGCTGTCGGTATCGTGCAGCGCGAGGAACGTACCGATCGACAGTTCTTCTGCGGAGAATCCAGCGTCGAAGGCCGCATCGCCATACAGCTCGCGCTGTGTGGCCAGTTGTGCGACCTGGCGACCGACTCCACATTCGGCGCGTACATTGCCGCTGTAGAACGCCTGCAGCGCCTGGCTGTTGCCCTTGATGGGCACGAAACCACGGCCGAAGCTTCGCGTGCGCTGCCAGCCTTGCGCGTGTGCTCCGTGCAGGCCGAAGCCGATCCAACCGAGCTGCAGGCCAGAGAAGCGGAATCCTGCATTGCCCTGCAGTGCAGCAGCGGCACGTTGCGTGGCTGCACCCAGCTGGAAGGCGTAGGCGCAAACCGTAGCCGGATCGTCCAGCACCTGCTGCAGCAACGCCTTGCGCGCTGCAGCGGGCATGTCCGCCGGCCATTGCACGCGCAGATCGCCTGCCGCCTGAGCGTCCGGCAGCGACGCGCGCGTGCACACAGGGCCACCATGCACCTGCGGTGTACCGATCGCGCGTGTTTCGAAGTGCCACCCCAGGCGCTGCAGCAGGCCTTGGGTACAGTCCAGCGGCGTGGCTGCCGCGCCCAGCGCCGGCAGCAGCAGGGCCACGCCCATCCATCTGCCGCGCACGTTCAATCCTGGTCCGTGCTCGCCGGTGCGGGCTCCGGGGTTGTGACCACGGGCGGAACGGGCTTGCCTGCCTCCGCCGGAAGGTACTGTTGCAGGCGCTGGAAGAAGCGACGATAGAACTCAGCATCGGTAACCGTGCTGCTGGCCACTTTCACCAGCGAGTCGTCATTGCTGCCGAACGGCAGCGATACAGATCCGAGCGCACCGACGCCAACACTGGCCGAGGTCGGACTCTTCTTCAACGCATAGCGATCCTGCACGGCACTGACGAATACCAGTGTCTGGCTCCCGCGCGGTGCACAGGAAATACGCAGCACCAGCTGCTCGTGATCGTCCTCGCGCGGCTGGAAGTTCTTGTTGCCTTCCACCTGCGCCGCGTCGGAACGGGCGATGGCATAGCCCTGGCTGAGCAGGGTGCGCCGTGCGGCCTCGCAGGCGTCACCGGGACGGCCATCAACGGTGCGCGAGAAGGTGTCGCCGGAATCAAAGGATTCGCGAAGCAACGTACTGTCAGCAGCGCGGCCACCACAGGCCGACAGGATCAGGGCGCTGGCGAGCGCCACGGCAACACTGGAAAGACGGGAGGCCCGCATGGGTACTCCTGCGAGGACGGTACCGCCAAGGGTAGTCCTGCGGCCGTGTGCGGCAGGTCGAAAGTACGCCCGCCAGCCCCCGCCGTTGCTGCCGGTTCATGCACGGAAAAGGGGACGGAGGGGATTAAGTCGTTTGTGGCACTTCGCCCCGCCACGCATGGCACGGCGTTACCGTGAACGAGGTCCCCCAAACGAAAAAAGGGCCGGCAATGCCGGCCCCTCGGGTATCACATGCCGTCGCCGGCTCAGTCCGCCCAGCGGCCGGCACCGGTGGACTGCGGCAGCACCTGCGCAGACAGCGGGCGGTCGTTGGCCAGCAGGTTCACCGCGTCGGCCAGGATCGAGGCTGACTCGCGCAGCAGCGGGTCCGGGCGCTTTTCGGCAGCCTTCTCGCGCGCGGCATCCTTGACGATGTCGCGCTCGTTGCCGGTCAGGCCGTCATCGCTGCTGTCATCGGCCAGCGGGTCCAGGGCCAGGCCCAGCTCCTTGCGCTGCACCTGGCGCTCCTTGCGCTGGGTATCCTGGCGCTCGCGCTCAGCGCGACGGGTCGCCTCGTTGAGCGAGATGTACTTCTTCGCCGCTTCGGTGCGGAACTGCTGCACGTCCTCGTTCCACCACTGGAACTCCTTGTCGGTGGCGATGCGCGCATCGTGACGGGTTTCCAGCTTCGGCAGCAACGGCGCGAAGTTGCCGTACTGGGTGTGCGGCACGGCGGCGATGCGGGTCCACGGCAGTGCGTTGTCGTAGGTGCTCTCGCCGAACTCGGTGGCATCGACGCTGGCCGGGAACGCCAGGTCCGGCACCACGCCCTTGTGCTGGGTGCTGCTGCCGCTGATGCGGAAGAACTGGGCAATGGTCAGCTTGACCTGGCCGAAGCGCTGGGTCTCGCCGCTCGGCCAGCGGTCAAGGTCGACGATGTTCTGTACGGTGCCCTTGCCGAAGCTGGTTTCACCGATTACCAGGCCACGACCGTAGTCCTGGATGGCACCGGCGAAGATCTCCGAGGCCGAGGCCGAACCACGGTTGATCAGCACCGCCAGCGGGCCGTCCCACGCCACGCCCTGGTTGCGGTCGCTGTTGACGGTGACGCGGCCACCGGATTCGCGCACCTGCACCACCGGCCCCTGTTCGATGAACAGGCCGGTCAGTTCGATCGCTTCATCCAGCGAACCACCGCCGTTGTTGCGCAGGTCCAGCACCACGCCGTCCAGCTTGTCGTTCTTGAAGCCGGCCAGCAGCTTGGCCACGTCGCGGGTGGCCGAGGCGTAGTCGGCGGCATTGCGGCGACGGCCTTCGAAGTCCTGGTAGAAGGTCGGCAGCTTGATCACACCGATCCTGCGTGCCGGCTCGCCGTTGGCAGCCGGGATGGTCATGGTCTCGCCCTTGGCGGCCTGTTCGGCCAGGCGCACCTTCTGGCGGGTCAGCACCAGGGTGTGGTGCTTGCCATCGGCGCCTTCGGCAGCCGGGATGAATTCCAGCTTGACCTGGGTGTCCTTGGCGCCGCGGATCTTGGCCACGACATCGTCGATGCGCCAGCCGATCACGTCCTCGACCAGGCCGGACTTGCCCTGGCCAACGCCGACGATGCGGTCACCCGGCTTCAGCGTGCCATCCACTGCGGCCGGGCCACCGGCAATGATCTCGCGGATGACCACCACATCGTCCTGGCGCTGCAGCTGCGCACCGATGCCTTCCAGCGACAGCGACATCGCCTGGTTGAAGTTCTCGGCGGTGCGCGGGGTGAAGTAATCCGTGTGCGGGTCAACGGCACTGGTGTACGAATTCATGAAGAACTGGAAGACGTCTTCGCCCTTCAGTTCATTGACCGACTTCTCCAGCGTCGCGTAGCGCTTGTCCAGCGTCTTGCGGATGTCATCCGGCTTCTTGCCGGCCAGCTTCAGGCGCAGCCAATCGTTCTTCACCGACTTGCGCCACAGCTCATCGAGCTCGGCACTGCTGGCCGCCCACGGCACCTTCTTGCGGTCGTACTCGAAGCGCTCGTCGGTGGTGAAGTCCGGCTCCTGCTTGAGCAGCTTGCGCGCGTACGCCACGCGCTCGCCGACGCGCTGCTTGTAGACGGCGAACACCTGGAACGCCGGCTCCAGCTCGCCGCCCCGGATGGCCGAGGCGATGTTGGCCTCGAACGGTGCGAAGCGCGCCACGTCGGCCTGGGTGAAGTACTGCTTGCCGCCGTCAAGCGTTTCCAGATAGCGCTTGAACACGTCCTTGGAGGTGGCCTCGTCCAGCGCGCGCGGGCGATAGGCGTAGCGGCTGTCGGACAGCAGGCCGTACACCAGCTTGGAGGTGGTCACCTGGTCGGCGGTGGCCGCCGCGGGCAATGCGGGCGAGTCGGCCTTGGCCGCCAACGCCAGTGGCGCGACCAGCGCCAGGGCCATCAGGAATGCGGGGGCTTTGAATTTCATTGACGTGCTCGAAGGCGCCTTGCCAAGGGGAAGACTGCGGGGTGTTAAGACACCACGACAGTGCCGAAAGTTGCCGGGTTTGTCACCCGGCCGCGCTCGGTGGAAAACCAGCCTAGCCGGGCCGGTGTAGCAAATTGTGAATGCAGGCGAAGGCGTGCGGACCAACGGTCCGCTCCCACCTCAGGAGACGCCGGCGCCCTTGGCCTGCACGTCGGCGTGATACGACGAGCGCACCATCGGGCCGGAAGCAACATGGCTGAAGCCCAGCTCGTAGCCGTAGTCCTCCAGCGCCTTGTAGTCTTCCGGGGTCCAGTACTTCAGCACCGGGTGGTGGTGTGCGGTCGGCTGCAGGTACTGGCCGATGGTGATCATGTCCACGTCATGCGCGCGCAGGTCGCGCATGGTGGCCTTGATCTGTTCGAAGTCTTCACCCAGGCCGAGCATGATGCCGCTCTTGGTCGGCACGTCCGGGTGCTGGGCCTTGAAGTTCTTCAGCAGGTTCAGCGACCACTGGTAGTCCGCACCCGGGCGCACGTTGCGGTACAGGTCCGGTACGGTTTCGATGTTGTGGTTGAACACGTCCGGCGGGTTCTGCGCCAGGATCTCCAGCGCGCGCTCCATGCGGCCCTTGCCACGGAAGTCCGGGGTCAGCACTTCGATGCGGGTGCCCGGCGACTTCTCGCGAATGGCGGTGATGCAGTCGACGAAGTGCTGGGCACCACCGTCGCGCAGGTCATCGCGGTCGACGCTGGTCACCACCACGTACTTCAGGCCCATGTCGGCCACGGTCTGGCCGAGGCTGGCCGGTTCGTTGGCATCCGGCGGCTTCGGGCGGCCGTGGGCCACGTCGCAGAACGAGCAGCGGCGGGTGCAGACCTCGCCCAGGATCATGAAGGTGGCGGTGCCGTGGCCGAAGCACTCGTGGATGTTCGGGCAGCTGGCTTCCTCGCACACGGTCACCAGGCGGTTTTCGCGCAGCTTGGCCTTCAGGTTCTGCACGGCATTGCCCGAAGGAATGCGCACGCGGATCCAGGACGGTTTGCGCAGCACCGGCGCGTCGGCGAACTGCACCGGCGAGCGGTTGATCTTGTCACCGCCCAGCTGCTTGACCCCGGCCTGCAACGGCGCGGCGGACGGGGAGTCGCCCTGCACGATCTGCAGGGGAATGGAACGGGCGGTGGTTTCAGTCATGGCAGTTCCGGGGGCGGTCAGGCGGCCGCAGAAAGATCGGGCAGTTCGGGGGTGTGCTGCAGCAGCAGGCCGAACTGGCGGGCCAGGTGGTCCAGCAGCACCGGCTTGACGGCCTCCATCCCGGAGGGACCGCCCAAGTCTACCACCGAGGTCACCTGCAACCCCTGATAGCCACAGGGATTGATGCGGTGGAAGGGCTCCAGGTCCATGGCCACATTGAAGGCCAGGCCGTGGAAGGTGCAGCCGCGACGCACGCGGATGCCGAGCGCAGCGATCTTGGCGCCGCCAACATAGACGCCCGGGGCACCTTCGCGACGTTCGGCACCGATGTTCCACTCGCCCAGCGTATCGATGATGGCCTGCTCGATGCGGCACACGTAATCGCGCACACCGATGCCCAGGCGCGGCAGGCGCAGCAGCGGGTAGACCACGATCTGGCCGGGGCCGTGATAGGTCACCTGGCCGCCACGGTCCACATGCAGCACCGGGATGTCGCCCGGCGCCAGCACGTGCTCGTCCTTGCCGGCCTGGCCCAGGGTGAACACCGGGTCGTGCTCGACGACCCACAGTTCGTCGGCATCGGTGTCGCTGCGCTGGTCGGTGAAGCGCTGCATGGCGCGCCACACCGGCTCGTACGCCTGGCGGCCGAGGTCACGCACCAGCGCCGGACGCGGCGCACGGTCTTCCGGGGCGGCGTCGGCCGGGCAGCTGTCGGCTACAGCGTCCACTTCACTTCCGGGTGGTCGCGCAGCGCCTGGTGCGCCAGGTCGTACTGTTCGCGGCTCTCGGCCTTGAACACGATGCGGACGGACACGTACTTGCCGTTGGAGGAATGCTTCCAGCTGATGCGTTCATTGACGACATCGATGCCGGCAGCCAGCAGCAGGCGGGGGAGCTCATGTTCCAGGCCGCGGTTGGCCGGGCCCATGGCGCTGAGCTCGAACTGGCCGGGGAACTGGAAGCCGTGGTCGGGGTTGTCGGACTTGATTTCCATGGACCCATTATCGGGCCGCAGGGCAACAAACCCAAGAGTATTCATCAAAGTCAAAGGCGGCACGGGCGAGCCGCTGCGTTGCAGCGAGCGGCGGCGCCCCTGGTGGCCAAACGCCAGCTGACTGGAACCGGCGCGCTCCGGGCCGGATCCGGCCATGGCACCGATCGCACGCATGTAACGAATTGTGCCCCCCGGACAATGTTGTTTTCGGAACAGACAAGTGATCGGAAAGCGCTCGTTCCGTCACGTACTCACGCGTACCGTGTCGTTGCATAAATCGACAGACAACCGCCCCCTTCCCCATGAGCATTCCATCCATGCGCAGCGTCGCAGTCATCGGGCTTTCCGGCCTGCTGGCCGCCACCCTCCCCCTTGCCGCCCAGGCGGCCGAACAATGTGGCCCGGACGCGATGCGCGACCACCCGCCGCAGGTCAACTTCCGCGTCGACAACGACCTGTTTGGTGGCCGCCACCAGGACCAGGGCTATACCAACGGCGCGCAGCTGACCCTGGTCTCGCCCAACCTGGTCGACTACACCGACGACCCCTGCCTGCCGCGCATGGCGCGCTGGGTGAACCAGTACCTGGAAGGCCTGCACCCGGGCAGGTTCGAGCAGCAGAACATGATCTTCAGCATCGGCCAGGGCATCTTCACCCCGACCGACCCGACCCGCCGCGACCTGATCGAGGATGACCGCCCGTATGCCGGCGTGCTGCTGGCCAGCTTCGGTTTCAACGCACGCAGCGGCGACCGCCTGCAGACCACCCAGCTGGCCGTGGGCGTGGTCGGGCCGTGGGCACAGGGCAAGCAGGTGCAGGATGCCGTGCACAACATCCTGGGCGACAAGAAGTTCGAGGGCTGGGACAACCAGCTGCACAACGAGCCGGTGTTCATGCTGACCCACGAGCGCATGCGCCGCTGGCCGGCCGATGCCAGCGTCAATGCCGGCGGCTGGGGCTGGGATGCGATCAGCCACTATGGTGGTGCGATCGGCAACCTGGAAACCAAGGCCAACGCCGGTGGCGAAGTGCGCTTCGGCTGGAAGCTGCCCGACGACTTTGGCAGCACGCCGCTGCGCCCGGCCGGCGAGAACACCGCGCCGACCCGTGGCGGCCGCCCCAGCGGCTGGTCCTGGCACCTGTTTGCGACCACCGACGCGGCATGGGTGATCCGCGACATCACCCTGGACGGCAACACCTTCCGCAACAGCCACAGCGTGGACAAGCGCCACGTGGTGGCCCAGGGGGGCTACGGCGTCGCAGTGATGCGCGGGCGCTGGAAGTTCGCAGTGGCGCGCTACCACAGTACCCGCGAGTTCAATGGCCAGCGCCAGTCGCCGGTGTTCGGCAGCTTCACCATCAGCCGCTCGCTGTAAGCGAGGGGCTGATGGTGAAGCGGGTAGGTGCCGACCGTTGGTCGGCACACCGGTTTGCATCGTTCGCTGCATAAGGCATTTCTTCCGCCGGGCATGACTCGGCGCCATTGCCCGGGCAAAGGCCGAAACGGGTGACCTCCAGGCCGCGTTGGCGCTCGACTGGGTCCACCCGATCACAGGCCAGCGACGAAGCGTGCTGAAAGTACAACTTCTCTCATGGCACGACCGCTGGCGCCACGCTATCTCTGTTCGCACTCCGAGCAGAGGTCCTGTCATGCACCATCGTCCACATGCGTTTCGCATGGCATTGGGCATAGCAATCACCGCATGTGCCACCTTCTCGACCACTGCGTCGGCTGGCGATCTGGTTGAGCACTGGATGGAGACCTCACAGGAAGAGGTCCTCGCCTACTGGACGAATGAAAGACTCGCTGCCGTACCCGACAAGGGAGAAGCTGCCATCAAGCCACCGGGGCCGGATCCACTGCAGACCGACGGTGACCCATGGCGGGGCACAGGCCCACACCCTGCTGGTGTCGGGCGGCTTTTCCTGACCCGCCCGGATGGCGAGGACGCTTCGTGCACCGCCACCGTAGTCGACAGCCTTGGTGGCGACATCCTGGTGACAGCATGGCATTGCCTTGCGCAGCTGGACGAGCACGGTGCCGTCCACTGGAGTCGCCACCTTCTCTTCGCACCGTTTTTCGAGAATGGCACTGCGCCGCTGGGAAAGTATCCAGTACGGCGGATCGTCGCACCGCAGGCCTCAATTTCCGGCGCACTCGACACCAGTTTCCTGCAGACCCACACCGATGCATCCGGCCAGGGGCCCGCGCGCCACGCTGGCAGCCAGGCCATTCGCTTCGATGAGCGCCCCGCAACCGGTCCCCGCGTTACGTTCGGCTACCCCGTTTCAGCCAATGGCATCGGCCTCATCCCGCCAACACCCTGGTACGAATTCGGAAATCCCGAATACACCGGCCAGCAACTGGCTTATTGCGCCACTTCACGCGTTGAACTGTCACCGTGTCGACCCTTCGGTTCGGAGAAGATTCTTCAGTGGGGCCTTGTCTGCGTGCAGGGCCCGGGTTCCAGCGGCGGACCGGTGCTGGAAGCGTTTGATTTCGACAACGGCCATGGAATCGTTGTGGGAGTAAACAGCATGGGCGTGGTCAACGACGGCCGCGCCCATCTGTGTTCGGCCGAGACCGAGGCGCTGGCCGAACGTGCCTACTGGTACATCCAGCAGCGCACCCCGTGAAACTTCAAGGTTCTCCATTCAAGCCCGCATCGCGTTCCAACAGAGAAACGAAAAGGCCGGCATTCGCCGGCCTTTTCGTTCACCACACCTGAGCGTGGATCACTCCGATTCCCACCACATCCAGAAGCTGTCCCACAGGCGCTTGAAGAAGCCGGCCTGCTCGACGGCAGCCACGGCCACCAGCGGTGCCTCGGCGATGACCTTGCCATCCAGGGTGACCTTCACGGTACCGATCTGCTGGCCGGCGGTGAACGGTGCTTCCAGGGTCTTGGGCACGTCGATGCTCGGCTTCAGGTCGTTGTAGCGGCCGCGCGGCACGCTGACCAGCATCGGCTGGGCCACGCCCAGCTGCACCTTGTCGGTGGTGCCCTTCCAGACCTTGTGCTCGGCCACGGCCTTGCCCGGCTCGTAGAGGCGGTGGGTCTCGAAGAAGCGGAAGCCCCAGTTCAGCAGGGCCAGGCTGTCATCGGCACGCTGCTTCTCCGACGCACCGCCCAGCACCACCGCGATCAGGCGCTGGTCGCCACGCTGGGCCGAGCTCATCAGGCAGTAGCCCGCCTCGGAGGTGTGGCCGGTCTTGATGCCGTCCACGCTGCCATCGCGCCACAGCAGCAGGTTGCGGTTCGGCTGCTTGATGTTGCCGACCTGGAATTCCTTGATCTTGTTGTACGCGTAGGTTTCCGGGTAATCGCGGACCATCGCGCGGCCCAGCAGCGCCAGATCGTAGGCGGTGCTGTGGTGGCCCTGCGCGGTCAGGCCATGGGCGTTGACGAAGTGCGAGTCCTTCATGCCGATCTTGGCGGCGTAGCTGTTCATCAGCGAGGCAAAGGCCTCTTCGCTGCCAGCCACATGTTCGGCCAAGGCGATCGCGGCATCATTGCCGGACTGGATCGCCATGCCCTTTTCCATGTCTTCCAGGCGCGCGGTCTGGTTGACCGGGAATCCGCTGTAGCTGCCATCGGTGCCGGCGCCACCTTCGCGCCAGGCGCGCTCGCTCATCATCACCTGGTCATCCGCACGGACCTTGCCGTTCTTGACCTCGGCGGCGATCACGTAGGACGTCATCACCTTGGTGATGCTGGCCGGGGCCAGCTGCTCGTGGATGTTTTCACCAGCCAGCACCTGGCCGGTGGCGTAATCCATCAGCACCCAGGCCTTGGACACGCTTGGCGCCGGGGCCGGCGGAGTGGCGACGGTGGCCGGGGCGGCGGCGGCGGCGGGCGCCGGCGTGGCCGGAGTCGGCAGCGGCGTCTGGGCGGAAGCCAGGCCCACCACCAGGGTGGCGGCCAGGGCGGTGGCGGCGGAACGGAAATTCATTGGACAGCAGGCTCCAGGGGACGGCCGGGAATGGAGGGTGGAACGTAACGGCCATTGTAAGGCCGGGGGAGCATGGGCCGGCAGCACCGGCCCGGGCGGATCAGTCCTTGACGATCTGCGGCGAACCCAGGCCCAGACCGGCGATGCGACCGACAAGTTCCGCCGCACTGGCATGGTCGCTTGCCGGAACACGCAGGCGGAACAGGGTGCGGCCACCGGCGGCGATGTCGCTGATGGTCGCGCCGACGATGCCGGCGGCACTGAGCTGGCCCATCGCGCGGTTGGCGTTGTCGCGGTTGGAGAAGCTGGCGACCTGCACCATCACCGCGCCGACCATCTGCTGCGACAGGCTCGGCGCCGCCGCGGCGGCACGCACCGGTGCCGGTGCCGGTGCCACCGCGCGCGGGGCCGTGCTGGCGACAACGGCCGGAGCCGGCGCGGAGTTGCGCACCACCGGCGCGATTGGCGGCAGGCTGCTGACCGCCACATCCGGCGCGGTGCTGGCCACGCCCCGGGTGGTGGCCGGCTGGCCGCGCGCCGGGGCGCCATCGGTCGGCAAGCGGTTGACCAGGCGATCGATATCACTGTCGGTGGAAGCACGTGGCGGCGCCGGGCGCGCACTGGCCACCGCGGTGGCGGCGGCCGCTTCAGCCGCGCGACGCTCGCGACGCGACGGCTTCTGCGCCATCAGGTTGCTCTCGCCCGGTTGCAGCGCGCGCACCTCGACATTGCCGGTACCGCGTTGGGTGATGCCCAGGCGCACGGCGGCGGCATAGCTGAGATCGACCACGCGGCCGTCATGGAACGGGCCACGATCATTGACACGCACGATCACCGACTCGCCGTTGTCCAGGTTGGTCACGCGGGCGAAGCTGGGCAGCGGCAGCGTCTTGTGCGCGGCAGTGAACTGGTACATGTCGTAGACCTCGCGGTTGGAGGTCAGGCGGCCATGGAACTTGGCCCCGTAGTACGACGCGGTGCCGCGCTCGACGTAGTCATGGGTGTCGTCGAGCACCTTGTACGACTTGCCCAGCACCACGTACGGCGACTTGTTGCCGATGGCCGAACGTTCCTCGGCGGTCACTTCCGGCTCGGGGATGCAGGCCACGTTGGGAATGTAGTCGGGCGTGCTGTCACGCACGCCTGGTTTGTACAGGCCACCAGCGGTGTAATTGCCGCGGGTGCTGAGGTCTTCCTTGGCCGCTGCATACGGCGAACCTTCCGGGCAGTGCGCCGGTCGCGAACCACGGCCCTGCACCACCGTCCCGCTGGACTTGCCACCATGGCCGGCCGTGGCCGGCTGCTTCGGCGCGCTGCTGCAGGCCGCCAGCGCGAAGACGATCAAGCTCGGGACCAACCATCTGATGTTCATGCCGGGGGCAGCTCCTGTCCGGCGATGGCCTGGGACAGCTGGAACACGGCCATCGCGTACATCTTCGAGAGGTTGTAGCGGGTGATCGCGTAGTAGTTCTGGAAGCCCAGCCAGTACTGCTTGCCGGTGCTGCCTTCCAGGGTGATCGGGGTGGCGGTGGCGCCCGGCTGCACCGGCGTGCTCGGCTGGTAGCCGCGCTGTGCGAGGTCGGCCAGCGACCAGGTGGGCATCCATTCGGTCGGGTTGAACTCCTCGCGGCCCGGGGCCAGCGTGGCCGGTACCGCAACCTGGCCACCACGCACCCAGCCCCCCTTCTTCACGAAGTAGTTGGCGATGGAGGAGAACACGTCGTCGTAGCTGTTGAACAGGTCGCGTCGACCATCACCATTGCCGTCCACCGCGTAATCGAGGTAACTGGACGGCATGAACTGGCCCATGCCCATCGCACCGGCATAACTGCCCTTGAGCGTGGTGATGTCCAGTTTTTCTTCGCGGCCCAGCTCGAACAGCTTGGCCAGCTCATCGCGGAAGAACAGCTCGCGGCGCACTTCGCGTTCGAGCTTGGCCGGGTCGCCGCTGCGTGGGTAGTAGAACGCCAGCGTGTACAGCGCATCGAGCACGCGATGGCTGCCGGCATTCTTTCCGTAACTGGTTTCCACGCCGATGATCGCCACGATCACTTCGGCCGGCACGCCGGTGCGCTGCTGCACGCGATCCAGTTCGGCACGGTGTTCGGCCAGGAACGCGCGACCGCCATCAATGCGTGCCTTGCTGATGAACATCGGCCGGTATTCGTTCCACGGCTTGACCCGCTCGGCCGGGCGCGACATCGCGGCGATGATCGGCTGGCGCACCTGCGCCTGGTCGAGCACGCTGCTGATCTGCTCCGGCTTCAGGCCATAGCGCTTGGCGGTATCGGCAATGAAGCGGGCCCGCGCGACCTCGAACGGCACCGGGGTGAGATCGACCGGCGGCGCGGTAGCCGCAGTTGCTTCGGGTGCAGCCTCGGCCGGCCCATGGGCCTTGGTGGCGGGCTGGCGCGGCGTACTGCTGGCCTGGGGTGAAGACGGTGGGGACTTCGGCTGGGTCGCGCAGGCGACCAGGCCGAGGGTGAGCATGCAGGCCAGAGTGCGTCGAATCATCGTCGCAGGTTAGCAGGTCATGGATGAATTAAAACCCCTAACACCATGAATCACAACGATTTGCCCGTGTTCAGCGGGAAATGTGAAGACGTCGTGATCGCACTTCCCCATTCAGATAGAGGTTGCCGGTTGCGTCCCCATCCCCGCAGACGCAACCGGCGACCGGATCCGGTCGATACCTGCGCGGCTGCCGCTCCCCAGTGGCAGTGCCCCGCGCTCCTTGTATCCGTTGGATCAGTACTGCTTCCCGCCCGACGCCCCCTCGCGCTGCAACGATAGACGGCGCGCCGTGCCGAACGGGCCGCCATTGTGCAGGCCGATTACGACAAGTCCATTGATCAAGATCAACGCGGCGTAAAAGTGTGAACCAGCTAACGTTTTTTGCGGACTTTGGTCAGCGAGTGTGCTGTCCTGCATCGTTGTGAGAACGCTTCCACAGCGAGCGTTGCGCAGAGTCAGGAAGTTTCCAGCCAACGGCGCAGCCCCTCGTGGGTGGTCGCGCAAAGCAGTTCATGGGTGGGGCCGGGTAGATGGGCTGCGCAGGGGGCGCTGCAAGTACGTCCATGTAAGCTCGGTCGCCGCATCCATGCGGCTCACGCCCCTGCGCAACCCATCTACCCGGCCACGGACAGGTTCCGAGCGCGGCCACCCACGGAGAAGAGAAGAAAATTCAAAAGCGGGTCGCGGCGCTGCGCTTGCTCGTGAGCCGAGCATGGCTCGGCTCTACAGGAAGCAATGAAGCAACCGGCCAAGCTGCTTTTGCCTTTGATCTTCTTTTTCTTCTCCGTGGGTGGAGAACGCCCGTGAACTGTCAGCGGCCGGGTGGGTGGGTAGTGCGGGGTGTCCGCGGCATGGATGCCGCGGCCAAGCCCCCATGGACGGGTTTACGGCGTCCCCGCACTACCCACCCACCCGGCCAGCCCTCAGCAATCCGGCTTTAAGCGACCAACCCAACCACCCACGAGGGGCTGCGCCGTTGGCTGGAAACCCTATCCCCCGTGCACGGGCCGGTGCCCGCGCACCGCCATCACCAGCCCGATACCCGCCAGCAGCGACACCGCCGAGGTACCTCCATAACTGATCAACGGCATCGGAATGCCCACCACCGGCAGCAGGCCGGAAATCATCCCGCCGTTCACCAGTACGTACACGAAGAACGCCAAGCCCAGGCTGCCGGCCAGCAACCGTGCGTGCGTGTCGCGGGCGTGCACCGCGATCCACAGGCAGCGGCCGACCACGAACAGGTACAGCGCAAACACGGTGGCCACGCCGATCCAGCCGAACTCTTCGGCCAGCACCGAGAACGCGAAGTCGGTGGTGTACTCAGGCAGGAAGTCCAGCGTGGCCTGGGTGCCCTGCCCCCAGCCGCGCCCGTCCCAGCCACCGGAGCCGATCGCGATGCGCGACTGCAGGATGTTCCAACCGGTGCCAAGCGGATCCGCCGACGGATCAAGGAAGGTCAGCACGCGATCCTTCTGGTACTGCCGCAGCAGGCCGAACCAGGCCAGCGGCGCGGCAACGGCAAGGCCCGTCGCGCCAGTGGCCACCCAGCCCCAGTGCAATCCGGCCAGCAGCAGCGCGAACACGCCGCTGGCGGTAACCAGCGTGGCGGTGCCCAGGTTGGGCTGCATCAGGATCAGCACGGCGGGTACACCGATCAGCACAGTGGTGGTCAGTACGGTGCGCGGCGACGGTGGCAGCGGTTGCCGATGCAGGTACCAGGCCATCATCAGCGGCAGGCTGAGCTTGAGCAGTTCGGACGGCTGCAGGTAGAACACGCCGAGATTGAGCCAGCGCTGCCCGTACTTGCCTGTACCGATCACATACACCGCCATCAGCGGCAGCATCGACAGCGCATAGATTGCCGGCGTCCACGCGCGCAGCCGCAGCAGCGAAACGCGGGACAGCAGCCACATCGACGCCAGGCCACCGGCAAAACGCGCCGCCTGCCCAGCCACCGGACCGGACACGCTGTGCAGCACCGCCAGGCCCGCGCCCATCAGGATCAGCAACGCGATCAGCAATGGCAGATCGATCGTGCGCGCCACCTCACGGCAGCCGCCAAGCAGTCGTTTCCATTCCACGCGGGCACGGTAGCAACGGGTGCTTGCGTGAAGCTGTCAGGGTGCTCCTGCTCTCCGTAGCCGAGCTGCGGGGTCAGATCCCTTTTTCCTGTGGAAAAAGGGATCTGACCCCGACGCCGGACTCAACCGTAGCCGCCGTGCACTGGATTGTGGCTGCGCACCGCCATTACCAGGCCGAAACCGGCCAGCAGCGACACCGCCGAAGTACCGCCGTAGCTGATCAGCGGCATCGGCACGCCCACCACCGGCAGCAGGCCGGAAATCATCCCGCCGTTCACCAGTACATAGACGAAGAACGCCAGGCCAGTGGCGCCGGCCAACAGGCGCGAATAGGAATCGCGCGACTGGCTGGCGATCCACAGGCAACGCCCGATCACCACCAGGTACAGGGTCAGCACCAGGGCCACACCCATCCAGCCGAATTCCTCGCTCAGCACCGAGAACGCGAAGTCGGTGGTCTGTTCGGGAATGAAGTTCAGGTGCGACTGCGAGCCCTCGCCCCAGCCCTTGCCATCGAAGCCGCCGGAGCCGATCGCGATCTTCGACTGGATGATGTTCCAGCCGGCCCCCAGTGCATCCATCTCCGGGTCCAGGAACATCATGATGCGGTCCTTCTGGTACGGCCGCAGCAGCCAGAACCAGGCCACCGGCGCGACCGCAGCCACGCCGCCCACGCCCAGCCCGACCCACCACCACGGCAGGCCTGCCAGCAGCAGTACAAACACGCCGCTGGCGGCGATCAGCACGCCGGTACCGAAGTCGGGCTGCAACATCACCAGGCCGGTCGGCACGCCGATGATGATCAAGGCCACGAGCACGGTGTTGAAGCGCGGCGGCAGCGGCATCTTGTGCAGGTACCAGGCCACCATCATCGGCAGGCTGACCTTCAGCAGCTCGGCCGGCTGCAGGTAGAAGAACTTCAGGTCCAGCCACTGCCGGCCGTACTTGCCGGTGCCGAGCACGAACACCGCCAGCAGCGGAATCATGGAGATCGCATAGATCATCGGCGTGGCCGAGCGGATGCGCAGGATCGGCACCCGCGAGATGCCCCACAGTGCAGCCATGCCCACCGCGAAACGCGCGCCCTGGGCCATCACCAGGCCGTCGCCACCGGCACTCTTCAAGGTGGCCAGGCCGATCACCATCAGCGCGCCCAGGGCGAGGCACAACACCCAGTCCAGCGTGCTGAAGAAGCGGCGCAGCATGTCGCCGGCCCAGCGCAGGAACACTTTCATCGTGCGGGCTCCGCAACCGTCGGGCGTGGCGTGGCCGGCACTGCGGCAGCGGCCGGCGTGCCCGGCTGCGGCGCAGGGGCCGGTTCGGGGGTGGGGGCACCCACCTGCACCGGGTGTTCGCCCAGCTGCGCGGCCGCCAGATCACCGGCCTGGCGTGCGCCGGCGTCTTCGTTGTCGAACGCGGTGGCACCGATGGCGGTGGTACCACGCTCGCTGTCCAGCGGCTGCATGCCCTCGGGCATCTTGCCCAGCAGGTAGGCATCGAACACCTTGCGGGCGATCGGCGCAGCAGCCGAACCACCATAGCCACCGCCTTCCACCGCCACCGCGATCGCGATCACAGGGTTTTCGACCGGCGCGAAGCCGACGAACAGCGCGCGGTGGCGCAGGTGCATCGGCAGGCTCTTCGGGTTCACCGCTGCGGTGCCCTTGCGGCTGATGACCTGCGCGGTACCGGTCTTGCCGGCCATCACGTACGGCGCACCGACCGCCACGCGCCAGCCGCTGCCGCCCGGCCGCATGGTCGCCATCATGCCCTCGCGCACCGCCTGCACGTTGTTGGGGTTGGGGCTGACCGGCTTGCTCTCGCCGGGCGGCGTCGCGGTCCAGTCGCTGTCGAAGCCGTCGCGCTGCTGGATCACCAGGTGCGGGGTGCGCAGCTGCCCGTCGGCCAGCGCGCTGACGCCGCGCGCCAACTGCAGCGGGGTGACCTTCCAGTCGCCTTGGCCGATGCTGATGTTGACCGTATCGCCGGGGTACCAGGCTTCCTTGCGGGTCTTCCGCTTGTAGGCCGGCGACGGCAGGATGCCGCCGATTTCGCCGGTGAGGTCGATACCGGTCGGCTGGCCGAAGCCGTAGTACTCCATGTAATGGTCGAAGCGCTCGATGCCCAGGTCCAGCGCCAGCTTGTAGTAGTAGGTGTTGACCGACTCGGCGATGGACTTGCGCAGGTCGGTCCAGCCATGGCCGCCACGATGCGCATCACCCCAGCCACGGCTGGTGCCGGGCAGGTAGAACATGCCGGTGGACAGCACCTTGTCTTCCGGGCGGCGCACGCCCGAGTCCAGGCCGGCCAGGCCGATCAGCGGCTTCAGCGTGGAACCGGGAGCGACGCCGCCGAGCACCAGGCGGTTGAACTGCGGCCGCGACGGGTTCTCGTTCAGCGCCTTGAAGTCGGCATGGGAAATGCCGTTGACGAACAGGTTGGGGTCGTAGGACGGCAGGCTGACCATCGCCAGCACCTCGCCGGTACGGGGGTCCATCGCCACTGCCGAGCCTTCCTGGTCACCGAACGCGGCCACCATCGCGCGCTGCAGGTCGGCGTCGATCGACAGCCGCAGGTCGGCGCCGGACTGCGCGGCCACCCGGCCGATGGTGCGGATCGCGCGGCCCTGCACGTTGGTTTCGACCTGCTCGTAGCCGACCTTGCCGCGCAGCTGCTGCTCGTAATAGCGCTCCAGGCCGGACTTGCCGATGTGGGTCAGCGCGGCATTGCCTTCGCCGAGGATCTCCAGGTCCTTGTCGTCGACACGGCCGACGTAGCCGATGATGTGCGCGAACAGGTCGCCGTACGGGTAGCGCCGGGTCAGGTAGGGCTCAAGCTCGACGCCGGGGAAGCGCCAACGGTCGACGGCGAAGCGCGCCATCTCCTCGTCGCTCATGCGCAGCTTCAGCGTGACCGGCAGGAACTTGCGGCGCGCCTTGCGCGACTTGTTGAACGCTTCCAGCTCTTCCGGGCTGATGCTGATGATCTTCGCCAGCCCTTCGAGGGTGGCGTCCATGTCCTTGACCTTGTCCGGGGTCACGTCCAGGCGGAACGCTGGCACGTTCTCGGCCAGCAGGCGGCCGTTGCGGTCGTAGATCATGCCGCGCCCGGGCACCACCGGCCGCGGCTTGATGCGGTTGGCTTCCGAGCGCGTGGCGTAGACGTCGTGATCCAGCACCTGCAGCTTGAAGTACCAGCCGCCCAGGCCCAGCAGGCAGACCAGCACGCCCAGGAAACCCAGCGCCGCACGGCGGCGGAACTGTTCGGCTTCGGCGTGCGGGTTCTTGACCTGGCGGCGCGGGATCATGGCTCAGCGCCCGCGCTTGCCGAAGCGCACTGCGTCCAGCAGCACGAACACCAGCGGCCACAGGCCCATGCCCAACAGCGGGGCCCACCAGTACGACCACGGCAGGGTCGGCTCGCCCACCAGGATGTGGACCAGCGCGCTGACGATGCGGTCGTTGAACAACAGGCCACCGATGGCCAGCATCTGCTGCGACATCGGGAAGAAGCGGATGCGGGCGCGGAAACGCTGCAGGATGAAGGCCAGCATCACCAGCCGCAGCGCCTGTTCGCCGAGCACGCCGCCGTACAGCAGGTCGGCGACCACGCCGCTGGCGAAAGCAATGCCCAGGCCGACGCGCTCGGGCGTCTCGATCACCCAGTACGCCAGCACCAGCGCCAGCCAGTACGGGCGCAGCGGCTGCAGCAGCGCCGGCAACGGCAGCAGGCCCAGCAGCAGGGCTACGACCAGGCTGGCCGGCAATACCCACGGGTTGTCGCGCAGGCGGCTCATCGCTGGGCCTCCGGCGTGGTCGGTTGCCGGCCAGCGGCCGGCACTACCGGGGCGGCAGGATCAAGCGAGGATGCGGGGGCAACAGTCCTCGTTTGCGACGAGGGCTGTTGCCGGCCAGCGGCCGGCACTACCGGAGCGGCAGGATCAAGCGAGGATGCGGGAGCAACAGTCCTCGCTTGCGACGAGGGCTGTTGCCGGCCAGCGGCCGGCACTACCGGGGAGCTGACCGGAGCTGGCGTCGTTGTCGCTGGCGCGGCTCCCGCAGGCACGGTGCCGCCGGTGGCCGGGCCACCCGGAGTGGCTTCTTCCAGCTGCAGGCGCAGTTCCGGCGGAATGCGGATCGCCGCACCGGGGCGCAGCAGCAGCACATCACGGCCACGATCCAGCTGGGCGGCTGGCTTCAGTTCGCCGACCAGGAAGGCATGGGTGTCGTCCGGGCGCAGGCCGGTGATGGTGCCGACCGGGAAGCCGGCCGGGAAGCGGCCACCGAGGCCGGAGGTGACGATCTCATCGCCCACTTCCACACCGGCGCTGAGCGGGATGTCGCGCAGCTCCAGCGTGTCGCCGCGGCCGTAGACGATCAGGCGTACGCCGTTGCGGGCCACGGTGACCGGCACCGCGTGGTCGGGGTCGGTCAGCAGCAGCACGGTGGAGGTACCGCCGGTGACGCTGATCACCTGCCCCATCAGGCCACCGGCATCGATCACCGCCTGCCCGACATGCACGCCTTCGCGGCTGCCGGCGTCGAGCACCAGGCGCTGCTTCACCGGGTCCAGGTCGATATCCAGGATCGGCGCCAGCTGCACGTCCAGGCCACTGCGCTCGGCCACGTTCAGCAGTTCGCGCAGCTGGGCGTTGTCCAGCGCTGCGGTCTGCAGTCGGGTCAGGCGCGCGTTGGCCAGCAGCAGCTGGTTGCGCAGTTCACGGTTCTCGGTGACCAGCTGGGTGTGGCTGGCCGCGGAATCCTTGACCTGGTTGCCGAGCTTGCCGGGCAGACCCGCCAGTGCCCACACAGGCTGCACCAGGCTGTTGGCCTGCTCGCGCAGGCGCGCCAGCCAACCCGCCTGATCGTCAAGGACGATCAGTGTGATGGCCAATGCAAGATAGGCCAGCAACCGCAGGGGGCTGGCGGCATCACCGGATCGGGAGGCAACGGGAGGACCGGCGTAGGGCGGCACGGCAACGATTCAACTGGCAGAAGGCGGAAGGGAAACACGCGGACGCCCCGCCGGTGCCGGCCCGCCATCGCGGCGGGCCGCACCCCGGAAGGGCGCGGCGGGCAGGAACGGCCGGGACGGCTTATTCCGGCGCAAAGAACTCGTTGCCGTGCATGTCGACCAGTTCCAGCGCACGACCGCCACCGCGGGCCACACAGGTCAGCGGATCGTCGGCCACCTGCACGTGCAGGCCGGTTTCCTCGGAGATCAGGCGGTCCAGGTCACGCAGCAGGGCGCCGCCGCCGGTCAGCACGATGCCGCGCTCGGCAACGTCGGCACACAGTTCCGGCGGGGTCTGCTCCAGCGCCAGCTTGACCGCGCTGACGATGCCCGACAGCGGTTCGTGCAGGGCTTCAAGCACCTCGTTGGAGCTGATCTTGATCATCTTCGGCACGCCCTCGGCGAGGTTGCGGCCGGAGATCTCCAGCTCCTGCACCTCGGCCTGCGGGTAGGCACAACCCAGCTCGACCTTGATGCGCTCGGCGGTGGCTTCACCGATCAGCATGCCGTGGTTGCGGCGCACGTAGTTGGTGATGGATTCGTCGAAGCGGTCGCCGCCGATGCGGACCGAGGCCGAATAGACGATGCCGTTGAGCGAGATCACGGCCACTTCGGTGGTGCCGCCGCCGATGTCGATGACCATCGAGCCACGGGCTTCGGTGACCGGCATGCCGGCGCCGATCGCGGCAGCCATCGGCTCTTCGATCAGGTACACGTCACGGGCACCGGCTTCCTCGGCCGATTCCTTGATCGCGCGGCGCTCGACCTGGGTCGAACCGGCCGGCACGCAGACCAGCACGCGCGGGCTCGGGCGCAGCACGCGCGACTTGTGCACCTTCTTGATGAAGTGCTTGAGCATCGCCTCGGTGTAGGTGAAGTCGGCGATGACGCCGTCCTTCATCGGGCGGATGGTGGTGATGTGGCCCGGGGTACGGCCGAGCATCTGCTTGGCCTCGGCGCCAACGGCTGCCACCGAGCGGGTGCCACCGATGGCACGGTCCTGGCGCACGGCCACGACCGACGGCTCGTTCAGCACGATCCCCTGCCCGCGCACGTAGATGAGGGTGTTGGCCGTGCCCAGGTCGATGGACAGGTCGTTGGAGAACATGCCACGGAGTTTCTTGAACATCTGAGGAAGGAGTCCTGAGGGGTGTCGTGCCCGCCGCGGGATGGCGAAAAAATGGGCAGAAATCGAGGCCGACAAGCCTAGCAACCCGCCTGCCGCCGAGCAAGGAAAAAACTAGCTGAACCCGCGTCTTCACAGGCTTTCGGCCTGATCGGGCATCACCCGGTTCTGGCCCTGAGCGGCACCAGCGGGTAACCTTTGCGCCGTCGGGCGCCCAAGGGCGCCGTTTGCTTGCCCGCTGAACCGGGCCGGCCCACCCCAAAATTCACCGCATAGGCTTACATCGATGTCCGCTCTGATCTGTGGTTCTCTTGCCTTCGACACCATCATGGTGTTCCCGGACCAGTTCAAGAATCACATCCTGCCGGACAAGGTGCACATCCTGAACGTGTCCTTCCTCGTGCCGCGCATGCGCCGCGAGTTCGGCGGCTGCGCCGGCAACATCGCCTACAACCTGCACCTGCTGGGCGGCCAGCCGATCCCGATGGGCACCGTGGGTTCGGACTTCGGCCCGTACCGCGAATACTTCGAAGGCCTGGGCATCGATCTGTCGCGTGTGCGCGTGATCGACGAGCTGTTCACCCCGCAGGCGTTCATCACCACCGACCACGACAACAACCAGATCACCGCCTTCCACCCGGGCGCGATGATGCGCTCCTACGAGAACCATGTGCGCGGCGTGCCGGGCGTGACCCTGGGCCTGGTCGGCCCGGACGGCCGCGAAGGCATGATCCAGAACGCGCAGGAATTCCACGAGGACGGCATTCCGTTCATCTTCGACCCGGGCCAGGCCATGCCGCTGTTCAACGGCCCCGAGCTGCGCGCCTTCATCGATCAGGCCGACTACGTGGTGGTCAACGACTACGAGTCGAACCTGCTGCAGGAGCGCACCGGCTGGGACGAGAAGGAGATCGTCAGCCGGGTCAAGGCCTACATCACCACCCGTGGCCCGAAGGGTGCGGTCATCCACACCCCGGAAAAGAGCTACGACATCCCGCCGGCGCACGAGCGCCGCGTGGTCGATCCGACCGGCTGTGGCGACGCCTTCCGAGCCGGCCTGATCTACGGCATCCAGAAGGGTTACGACTGGCTGACCATCGGCCGCATGGGCAACCTGATGGGCGCGCTGAAGGTCGAGCACCCGGGCACGCAGAACCAGCGCTTCACCTTCGATGAGTTCAACGAGCAGTTCAAGCAGCAGTTCGGTTACGCGCTGGGCGCGTAAGCCGAACTGCCCGCGCATTCCACCTTGTCCCCGCGCCTTCGGCGCGCCCCCTTGAACAACAAGGGGGCTTTCCACCCGATGCGCTGCTGGGAATGCTGTTGGTAGGTGTCGACCTTGGTCGACACTGCCGGCCAGCGGCCGGCACTACCCCTTCTGCTGCCAGGCCGCCAGCCTGGCCACGGGTGTTCTGGTAGGTGTCGACCTTGGTCGACACTGCCGACCAGCGGCCAGCACTACCCCTTCTGCCAGGCCGCCAGCCTGGCCACGGGTGTTCTGGTAGGCGTCGACCTTGGTCGACACTGCCGGCCAGCGGCCGGCACTACCCCTTCTGCTGCCAGGCCGCCAGCAAGGCGCGGCAATCGGCGAAATGCCAGTCGGCGCTGCCGGGCCACGGGTTCTCCGGCAGATTGACCAGCACGGTGTGGGTGCCCGCGGCGCGCCCGCACTCCAGGTCGTAGGCGTGGTCACCGACCATCACCGCGTGCGCAGCCCCGATGCCCCAGCGACGAAGATGCTGCTGCAGGCCATCCGGCGAGGGCTTGGGCACCGCTTCATCGCGGCCGATGATGTCGGCGTCGTCGAACAACGCCCCGACCCCGATCGCCTCCAGCGTCAGCTTCGCCAGCGCATGGTCGTTGCGGGTCAGGATGCCCAGCCGGCAACCTGCCGCCGACAGCGCGCGCAGCAGCTTCACCGCCCCCGGCGCTGGCAGCGCGTCCTCGGCCAGGGCGCGCTCGTGATCCAGCAGCCACGCGCGCTTGGCCTGCGCCGGTGCGTCGGGCAATGCCGCGATATGGTCGAGGATGTCTTCCTCCGCGGCGATCTCCAGCGCTCGGCGGATCGCGGCGAAATCATGCACGGCCACCGTCAGCGTGCCGTCCATGTCGAACACCCAGTGCCGGATCGCGGACAACGCGTGCACTGCGCTGCCCGTCGCAACCTTCACTGCCACCACTGCGGCATGCGGCTGGCGTCGACACCGCCGGTTTCGAACACGGCCGTTCGCGTGCCACCGGCCTTGACCGGGAACTCGATGCTGATCGACTTGCCCTTGCGCGCCAGTTTCCACAGTGCCTTCTGATCGGTGATGAACAGGGCGATGGCTTCATCAGTCTTCGGGCGCCAGGCCGCCATTGGTACCGGCTTGCCGTCATCCACGGTCACTTTCACCGTGCATTGCGGGCAACGGAAATCACCGGCCTGCAGCACCAGGTAGGCATGCCGCTTCCACTCCGGATGATCGCGGAACACCAGCTGCACCGGTTTGGCGCCGCTGCCATCCACGTCCACCCGTTCCTTGCTGTAGATCTGCGCCGAGACCTGGTTGCCCTTGCTGCCCACCGGAATCTGGTTGTACTGCCATAGCCCCTGCATGCGGCGCAGGTCGCGCGCGGCGTCGCCCTTGGCCTTGACCTCGTCGAAGCCTGCGGCGATGCGGTCGGCGGCAGCGGTGTCCTTGTACTGGTCCAGCAGCGAGGCACCATGCAGGCGCGCGCGTTCCCAGTCCTGCGCGGCCACGGCCATGTCGTACTGCTTGGCCACGTCTTCGGCCTTGGCCTCCTTCTGTGCCTGCGCGGCGGCCGCAGCGGCTTCCTGCGCCTTGCGTTCCTCTTCCGGGTTGCTGCAGGCGGCCAGGGCCAGGGTGCAGGCGGTGAGCAGGATCAGTCGTTTCATGGCGGAGGTCCTATGCGAGTGCATCCCGATTCTATCGGCAGCGAAAAGCGGATACACCAACGGCGGGTTTCCCCGCCGTTGGTGGTGAAGCAGTGACCGGTTGCCAGCCAGCGGCCGGCACTACCGCTTACTTGGCTTCAGCCTTGGCCAGCATGTCCTGGACCGAGGCGGTGGTGATCGGGTGGTAGCCCGGCTTGGCCTTTTCGAAGGCCTGCTTGGCCAGTTCCAGACCCTTCGGGGTCTTCACCAGTTCGGCGTAGATCGGCAGGATCAGCTTGCGACGGCCGACGCGCTCGATGAATGCAGCCGCCCCTTCATTGGCCTGCTCGTAGCCGCTGCGGATCGCCAGCGGGTACCAGCGCATGGCGATCTCGCCATTGGGGGTGCCGGTGAAGTGGAAGGCCTTGTCCAGCGTGGCCAGCTTGTCCAGCGGCTGGGTCGCACCGAGGCCGTCGATGAAGCGCACCCATTCCTGGGTGCTCCAGTCGGCGATGACCTGGCTGCTGGGCACGGTACCGGCGCTGGCGAATGCGATGCGCGCGGTATCGACGCTGCTGAAGTTGCGCGACTGCGCCTTGGCCGCGAACGCCGGGATGCCCGGCTCGTCCAGCCACGCCTTCAGTTCGGCCTCGGTCACGGCCGACGGATTCTTCGGCAGCAGGTTCTTCTTCATGTACGCGACGAACTGGTCGGTGTTCGCGCTCTGGAAGGCGTGGTCATCGAACCAGCCCCGCAGGAACGGATCGAAGGTCTCGCGGCCGAAGCGCTGTTCCAGGAACTCCAGGAACCACGAACCCTTGACGTAGGCGACCTGGCTGAGCGCTTCGTCGGGATCACGCTCGTTCAGCGGCGGCAGCGCCAGTGCCTGGTCGGCCGGGCTCATGTCCTTCACTTCGGCCAGCAGGTCGGTCTGGTCGATCTGCTTCTCCATCTCGGCCATCTCCTTGCCGTACAGGGCTTCGGTGATGCGGCCCTGGACGTAGGTGGTGAAGCCTTCATTGAGCCAGATGTCCTTCCAGCTGGCGTTGGTCACCAGGTTGCCCGACCAGCTGTGCGCCAGTTCGTGGGCGACCAGCGAGACCAGCGACTTGTCGCCGACGATCACGGTCGGGGTGGCGAAGGTCAGGCGCGGGTTTTCCATGCCGCCGAACGGGAACGACGGCGGCAGCACCAGCATGTCGTAGCGGCCCCAGCGGTATTCGCCGTACAGCTTCTCGGCGGCACCGATCATCTTCTCGGTGTCTTCAAATTCCTTGGCGGCCTTGTTGACCATGGTCGGCTCGGCCCAGACGCCGGAGCGGCCGGAGATCGGCTCGAACACCAGGTCGCCGGCGGCGATGGCCAGCAGGTAGGACGGAATCGGCTGCGGCATCTTGAAGGTGTAGTCACCATCACGCGCGGCCTTCGGATCGTTGTCGGCGCTCATCAGCACCATCACGTCCGGGCGCGAGACCACGTGCGCGCTGTAGGTGAAGCGCACGCTCGGGGTGTCCTGCAGCGGCACCCAGGAGCGGGCATGGATGGCCTGCGACTGGCTGAACATGAAGGGCAGCTTCTTGCCCTCGGTCATCGACGGTGCCAGCCACTGCAGGCCCGATGCGGTCGGCGCGGTGTGGTAGGTCACTTCCACCTTGGCCGGCTGTTCCGGGGCCTCGATGGTCAGCTTGCTGCCGAACACCTTGTCAGCGGCGGCCAGCTCGAACTTCAGCGGGCTGCGCGCGCCATCGGCGGCGACGGCCTCGACCTTGGACACGGTCAGCTCGCGGGTGTCGAGCACCAGCTGCCTGGCGTCCTTCTGCTTCCATTCCAGGGTGTAGGTGGCGGTGCCGCCAATCTGCTTCTGGTCGAAGTCGAGCTTCAGATCCAGCGCGATGTCCTTGATGACGACCTTGTCCGGCTCGGCGTACGAGCTTTCGTCGTGGCTGCGGTTCTCGGCGTTCACGGGGGCGGCAGGGGCCTTTGCGGCAGTCGGGGCGGCGGCGGGCGCGGCCGCCTCCTGGGAGCAGCCGGCGGCCAGGGCCACGGCCAGCGGAAGGAGCATCAGCGGATTACGCATGAATCGGGACCGTTACGGGGATCAAACCCCAATGGTACCTCCCTCCGGCCCGGCAGGCGTTGCGCGGTGCGGGGTAATGGCAGGCAAGCCGATCCTGCGCCTCGGGCGCATGCCAACCAAGGTCGGCATCTACAGGCAGGTACCAACCTTGGTTGGCACGGATCCATCAACGCATGCGGCAGGCCCGTGCCGACCAAGGTCGGCAGCTACCAGATCGGATCACCGCAGCGGGCGAGCACCAACCACGGTTGGCACCCACCAGAGCGGGGCTTACAGCTTGTAGCCGGAGTGGATCGAAACGATGCCGCCGGTCAGGTTCTTGTAGTGGCAGCGCTCGAACCCGGCCTGCCCCATCATCGCCTTCAGTTCATCCTGCGGCGGGTGCTTGCGGATGCTCTCGGCCAGGTACTGGTAGCTGTCCGAGTCATTGGCGAACAGCTTGCCCAGCTTCGGCAGGATCTTGAACGAGTGGAAGTCGTAGATCGGCTTGAACCAGTCCGCGGTGACTTCGGAGAACTCCAGCACGCGGGCCTGGCCGCCCACCTTCAGCACGCGGTACATCTCGCGCAGGCCAGCGTCCTTGTCGGTCACGTTGCGCAGGCCGAAGGCGATGGTGACCAGGTCGAAGCTGTTGTCCGGGAACGGCAGGGCCTCGGCGTTGCACTGCACGTAGTCCAGGCCGAGCACCAGGCCGCGGTTGGTCAGGCGGTCACGGCCGACCGACAGCATGCCGGCGTTGATGTCGCCCAGCACCACCGAGCCCTCGGCGCCGACGCGCTCCTTCAGCAGGGCGGCGATGTCGCCGGTGCCGCCCGCCAGATCGAGCACGCGGTCGCCCGGCTTCACCTGCGCGGTGGCCACGTAGTAGCGCTTCCACGCCCGGTGCACGCCCAGGCTCATCAGGTCGTTCATCAGGTCGTAGTTGCGCGCGACCGAGGTGAACACCTGGCCGACCAGCTTCTGCTTGTCCTTGGCGGCGACGTCGCGGAACCCGAAATGGGTGGTACCGGCTTTGTAGGGGGATTCGCTCATGGCCCCGATTATCGCACCGCCGGGGGCCAGCGGCACCCCCTGCCCGTATCATGGCGGGCCACGACTTACCGGAGCCCCGCATGATCACCACGCCCGACTACCAGGCCCTGCTGCAGACCGCCATCGCCGAAGCCCGCCAGGGCCTGGCCGAGGGCGGCGTGCCGATCGGCGCAGCCCTGTACCACAACGACGGCCGCCTGCTTGGCTGCGGCCACAACCGCCGCGTGCAGGAAGGCGACCCGTCGGTGCACGGCGAGACCGATGCGTTCCGCAAGGCCGGCCGCCAGCGCCGTTACCAGGACACGATCATGGTCACCACCCTGGCACCGTGCTGGTACTGCTCTGGCCTGGTGCGCCAGTTCAACATCGGCACCGTGGTGGTGGGCGAATCGCGCACCTTCCAGGGCGGCATCGACTGGTTGCGGGAAAATGGCGTCAACGTGATCGACCTGGACAGCCAGGAATGCGTGGACCTGCTGGGCGGCTTCATTGCGCAGCACCCGGAGATCTGGAATGAAGACATCGGTGAATGATCACCACGCAGTGTCCTGTTGAACCCGTTTAATGAACGCTTCAGTGCCGGCACGCCCTAGTGCCGGCAGCGTTTGCGGCCATTGCCGTGAACCAGTGCACAGTCAGCTGCGCAACGTGCACACGCTGCGATAACACCCCGCCCGGCTGCCGCGCCTAGGGTGGGGTTACCGGGACTTCTTTCCCCGGCGGAGCCAGCCATGTGCGCGCACGCCGTACGACCTGCACCAGACTCGATCCTCGACCCGATCCGCGAACGCCTGCAGCGGCAATATGCACTGCACCGGCGCGGCGCGTTGTTCTGGACCGCCTACCAGCGCATGCAACTGGAGCTGGTCCGTCGCCATCCGCTCGACCACGAGCGCCTGTGCAACGCGATGGCCACCCTGGCCGAAGATCTCGGTGCCGTCGAGCACGCGCAGTTGATTGGACATGCCAACGCCAGCTCCACATCGCGCTGACGCGGCATGCACCGCCACATACGCCACACTCCGATGAACCCCCACTCCCTTTCCACTCAACCGAACTGGATTGTCATGCACGCTGAAGTCCCCACCATTCCTCCGGTCATCAACGTTGACGCCGAGCTGGATCACTGGCGCCGCCAACATGCCGAAGGCGCACTGCCGCAGAACTCGTTCGGCTCGTACGTGCCGTGGATCAAGTTTGCCTGCGATTCGCTGATCACCCAGCCGCGCGCCAGCGAGGCCGAACGTGACGAGATGTTCCAGACCCAGTACGCCCTGCAGATCATGCCGCGACTGAGTGAAGCCCAGGCCCGCGAATTCGTCGACCGTTGCTGGCAGCACGTCTACCAGAGCAGTCCGGTGCGCAGCCTGCAGGCACCGCGGCTGCAGCGCATGCGCGCCTGACCGCCGCTGCACGGCGCCTGCACGGGCCACTGCCGATCATCCTCGTCACCTGAGTGGGACGACGACGATGAAAGTACGAAACCTGTTCAATACGATCGCCAAGAAGGCCGCGGCCGCCACCGGCTCGCCGTGGACCTTCCTGGCTGCAGTAGCGATCGTGGTGATCTGGGGCATCAGTGGCCCGGTGTTCGGTTTCAACGACACCTGGCAGCTGGTGATCAACACCGGCACCACCATCATCACCTTCCTGATGGTGTTCCTGATCCAGCACACGCAGAACGCGGACACCGCCGCGATGCAGATCAAGCTGGACGAGCTGATCCGGGCGACGGCCGAAGCCAACAACGAACTGTTGGATCTGGAAGAACTGGACGAAGCGCGCCTGGAAGAGATCCGCGCCGAGTACGAGCAGATGGCGCGCGAAGCCGGCGATGCGCTCGCGCGGGTGCGCGCCTGCCATGCAGCGCGGCGCGACGATGAAGCGGTGTAGCAGGTCCTGAAATGACAATGCCGGCCAGCGGCCGGCACTACCATCGATCATCAGGGTAGAGCCGGCCGCTGGCCGGCTGCCCTTCAGCTGCGCTCGTGCCAGCCACCGCCCATCACCTTGTACAGGGTGATGCGGTTGGCCTGCTGCGCCAGCTGCGCCTGCAGCTGGGTCTGTTGTGCGTTGTAGGCGGTACGCCGCGCATCAAGCAGGGTCACGAAGCTGTCCAGGCCCGCGTCGTAGCGCGCCTGCGACAGGCGGTTGGCCTGTTCGGCCGCTTCCACCAGGCGCTGCTGTGAACTCACCTGCTCGTCCAGGCTGACATTCAACGCCAGCGCATCGGCGGTTTCGCGGAAGCCCACCTGGATCGACTTCTCGTACTGCGCCAGAGCGATATCACGATCCGCGTTGGCGATGGCCAGGTTGGCGCGCAGCTTGCCGCCCTGGAAGATCGGCAGCGTGATCTTCGGCAGGAAGCTCCACACGCGCGTACCGCTGTCGAACAGGTTGGACAGTTCGCTCGAACCACTGCCGATGCTGCCGGTCAGCGAGATGCTCGGGAAGAACGCCGCGCGTGCCGCACCGATATTGGCGTTGGCCGCCAGCAGCTGGTGTTCGGCGGCCATGATGTCCGGGCGCTGCAGCAGCACGTCGCTGGGCAGGCCGGCCGGCGGCGGTGCCAGTGCAAGCAGCTGCGGCTCGATGCTGTCCGGCAGCAGCGCCGGATCCAGCTGGCCACCGGCCAGCAGCGCCAGCGCGTTGCGGTCCTGGGCCAGCTGGCCACGCAGGCGTGCGGCGTCCGTACGCGCGGTCTCGACCAGGGTACGGGTCTGGGTCAGCTCCAGCGCCGAACTGCCACCACGTTCGTGGCGGGCCTCGGCCAGGCGCAGCGAATCCTCGTAGGTCTTCAGCGTGGCATCGGCGATCTTCAGCCGCTGCGCATCGGCACCGTAGGTCAGCCATGCGGTGGCCGTCTCGGCCACCAGGCTCAACTGCGCGTTGCGGCGGTTGGCGGCCACCGCGAAGTACTGCTGCAGCGCAGCTTCACTGAGATTGCGCACGCGGCCGAACAGATCCAGCTCGAACTCGGCCACGCCGACACCGGCGGTGAACTGTTCGTTGACACCGGCGTCGGTGCCCTGGCGCTGCATCTGGCCGGTAACGGCCACGCCGGGCACGCGATCAGCGCGCTGCACACGGTACTGGCCGCGCGCGCGCTCAACGTTGAGCACGGCCACGCGCAGATCGCGGTTGTTCTGCAGCGACTGGTCGATCACCTGCTGCAGGCGCGCATCGGTGAAGAAGTCGCGCCAGCCGACGGCGGCGACATCGGCCACCTCGCCCTGCGCGGCCTCGGCCGGCCACTGCGCCGGGATCGCCGGGGCGACAGCGGTGTTCTTCGGCACCAGGGTGGAGCAGCCGGCGAGCGCGAGCACAGCGGCAATGGAAAGGAACAGGGATGCACTTTTCATGGGAATGACTTCCATCGGTACTGCCGGATGGCAGGAGGTCATGCCGGCCAGCGGCCGGCACTACCGTTTCGACAACGCCAGCCTGAGGCCGGCATGACCGTTTCAGGTCACGTCGTGGATTTGCGCTTGAACACGCGCTGCACCACCACGAAGAACAGCGGCACGAAGAACACACCGAGCACGGTGCCGACGATCATGCCGCCGAGCACGCCGGTGCCGATCGCCTGCTTGGCGCCGGAACCGGCACCGGTGGAGATCGCCAGCGGTACCACGCCCATGCCGAAGGCCAGCGAGGTCATCACGATCGGACGCAGGCGGTCGCGCACGGCATGCATGATCGATTCGATCAGGCCTGCGCCCTTCTCCAGGTTCTCCTTGGCGAACTCCACGATCAGGATCGCGTTCTTGCTGGTCAGGCCCACCGTGGTCAGCATCGCCACCTGGAAGTAGATATCGCGTTCCAGGCCCTTGAAGGTATTGGCCAGCACCGCGCCGAGGATGCCCAGCGGGGCCGCCAGCAGCACTGCGGTCGGCACGCTCCAGCTTTCGTACATCGCGGCCAGGCACAGGAATACGATCATCAGCGAGAGCGTGTACAGCAGTGGCGTCTGCGAGCCAGCCTGGCGCTCCTGGTACGACATCGCCGTCCATTCGATGCCGAAGCCCGCCGGCAGCTGCTTGGCCAGCTGTTCGATCTCGGCCATGGCATCACCGGAGGCGACACCCGGGGCCGGTTCGCCCTGGATTTCCATGGCCGACACACCGTTGTAGCGTTCCAGGCGCGGCGAACCGTAATCCCAGTGCTTGGTAGCGAAGGCACTGAACGGCACCATTTCACCCTTGTCGTTCTTCACGGACCAGAGATCGAAGTCCTCCGGCACCATGCGGAACGGCTGGTCGGCCTGCACGAACACACGCTTGACGCGGCCACGATCGACGAAGTCGTCGATGTACGAGCTGCCCCACGCGGCGGCCAGCGTGCCGTTGATCTGGTCGATTGACAGCCCCAGCGAGATCGCCTTGGCCGCGTCGATGTCGATGCGGAACTGCGGCGTGTCCTCCTGGCCGTTCGGGCGCACGTTGGCCAGCTTCTTGCTGCCGGCGGCGAGGCCGAGCAGCTGGTTGCGCGCGGCCACCAGTGCCTCGTGGCCCTGGCCGCTGTTGTCCTTCAGGAAGAAGGTATAGCCCGAGGCAGTGCCCAGTTCCGGGATGGCCGGCGGCGGGAAGGCGAAGATGAAGGCATCCTTGATCTGGCCCAGGGCCGCCATCGCGCGTCCGGTGATCGGCATCACACCATTGTTGGCGTCACGCTCGCTCCAGTCCTTCAGCTTGACGAATGCCATGCCGGCGTTCTGGCCCATGCCGGCGAAGCTGAAGCCCTGCACCGAGAACACCGAGTCCACCGCATCCTTCTCGTTCTGCAGGAAGTGGTTTTCCAGCGCCGCGATCGATTCCAGCGTACGTTCCTGGGTGGCACCCACCGGGGCCTGCACCAGCGCCATCAACACGCCCTGGTCTTCGTTGGGCAGGAATGAGCTGGGCAGGCGCACGAACAACACGCCCATCAGCACGAACAGCGCCGCCACGATGCCCATGAAGCGCCACGGGCGATGGATGATGCCGCGCACGCCACGCTGGTAGCTTTCGCTGGTGCGGTCGAATCCACGGTTGAAGCCATTGAAGAAGCGACCGGCCAGGCCGCGGTGGGCGACGTGGTGCTCACCTTTCTTCAGCGGCTTGAGCATGGTCGCGCACAGCGCCGGGGTCAGCACGATCGCGACCAGCACCGACAATGCCATCGCCGAGACGATCGTGGCCGAGAACTGGCGGTAGATCACGCCGGTGGAGCCACTCATGAAGGCCATCGGCACGAACACCGCCGACAGCACCAGGCCGATGCCCACCAGCGCGCCGGTGATCTGGCCCATCGACTTGCGGGTCGCCTCGAGCGGCGACAGTCCTTCCTCGGACATGATGCGCTCGACGTTCTCCACCACCACGATGGCATCGTCCACCAGCAGGCCGATCGCAAGCACCATCGCGAACATGGTCAGCATGTTCACCGAGAAGCCGAGCATGGCCAGCACGCCGAAGGTACCCAGCAGCACCACCGGCACGGCGATGGTCGGGATCAGGGTGGCGCGGAAGTTCTGCAGGAACAGGTACATCACCACGAACACCAGCACGATCGCTTCGATCAGGGTCTGCACCACGCCCTTGATCGACACGCGCACGAACGGGGTGGTGTCGTACGGGACCTCCGCCTTCAGCCCGGCCGGGAAGAAGCTCTTCATGTCTTCCAGCGCGGCATTCACACCAGCAGCGGTATCCAGCGCGTTGGCGCCGGTGGCCAGGGTCACCGCCAGGCCGCTGGCCGGCTGGCCGTTGTAGCGGGTGACGAAGTCGTAGGACTCGGCACCCAGCTCGACGCGGGCGACATCCCCCAGGCGCAGCTCGGCACCGTCCTGCGCACCGCGCACGATGATGTTGCGGAACTGTTCCGGGGTCTGCAGGCGCGACTGCGCGTTGATGGTGGCGTTGAGCTGCTGGCCCTTGATCGACGGTGCACCGCCAAGCTGGCCGATGGCCACCTGCGCGTTCTGTGCCTTGATCGCTGCGGTCACTTCCGCAACCGACAGGCCATAGGTATGCAGCTTGTTCGGATCCAGCCAGATGCGCATGGCGTACTTGCCACCGAACACCTGGATGTTGCCCACGCCCGGCACGCGGCTCAGGCGATCGACGACATTGGAACCGACGTAGTCGGCGATGTCGTTGGCATCCATGCTGCCGTTCTCGGACACGAACGCGATGACGTTCAGGAAGCCCGAGCTGGACTTGGCCACGTTGATGCCCTGCCGCTGCACTTCCTGCGGCAGCAGCGGCATGGCCAGCTGCAGCTTGTTCTGCACCTGCACCTGGGCGATGTCCGGGTTGGTGCCGCTCTCGAAGGTCAGGGTGATGGTGGCCTGGCCGTTGGACGAGCTGTTGGAGGAGAAGTAGATCAGACCATCAAGGCCCTTCATGTTCTGCTCGATGATCTGCGTCACCGAGTCCTCGACCACCTTGGCCGATGCACCCGGGTAGGTGGCGCTGATTTCCACCGCCGGTGGTGCGACGTTGGGGTACATCGAGACCGGCAGCTTGAACAGGGCCAGGCCGCCGGCGAGCATGATGATGATGGCGATCACCCACGCGAAGATGGGTCGATCGATGAAAAAGCGTGCCATGGGGTTCTCCGCTTACTTCGCGTCGCCGGCCGGGGCGGCAGGCTGGGCGGCCGCTGCCGGCTTGGCCGGAGCAGCGCCCTTCTCGGTGGCCTTGACCGGCATGCCGGGGCCGATCTTCTGCAGGCCTTCGACAATGACCTTGTCGCCGGCCTTCAGACCGTCCTCGACCAGCCACTTGTCGCCGACCGTGCGGCTGACCTTGACCGGGCGCACTTCGACCTTGTTGTCCTTGCCGACCACCATCGCGGTCGTGTCGCCCTTCGGATCGCGGGCGATGCCCTGCATCGGTACCAGCACCGCATCGCTGCGCACGCCGCCGCCGATCACCGCGCGCACGTAGGTGCCCGGCATCAGCAGGCCGTCCGGGTTGTCCACCTTCACGCGCAGGCCGAAGCTGCCGGTGGCTGGATCGACGCTCACTTCAGAGAACTCCAGCGTGCCCTTGTGCTCGAAGGTGCTGCCGTCTTCCATCAGGATGCTGACCGGCAGCGTCTGGTTGTCCTGCAGGCGGCCGGCAGCAAGTTCGCGGCGCAGCTGCAGCAGCTCGGCCGAGGACTGGGTCAGATCGACGTAGATCGGGTCCAGCTGCTGCACGGTGGCCAGTGCATTGGCCTGGCCGGCGCTGACCAGCGCACCCTGGGTAACGCTGGACTTGCCGATGCGGCCGCTGATCGGCGCGGTGATGCGGGCATAGCCGAGGGTGACGTTGGCCGCGTCCAGCGAGGCCTTGGCGGCACCGACATCGGCCTCGGCCTGCTTCTGCGCGGCCACGGCGTTTTCCAGGTCCTGCTGGCTGACCGCGTCGACCTTGGCCAGCTCGGTGATGCGCTTGGCGCTCAGGCGCGCGGCGTTGGCCGTGGCTTCGGCGCGGGCCAGCTGGGCGCGGGCGCTGTTGGCCTGGGCGCGATAGCTGGCGTCCTCGATCTGGTAGAGCGGCTCGCCGGCCTTGACCATGCCGCCTTCGGTGAACAGGCGCTTGGCAACGATGCCGTTGACCTGCGGGCGCACTTCGGCGACCAGGAAGGCGGTGGTACGGCCCGGCAGTTCGCGGGTCAGGCCCACGGTCTCGGACTTCAGCGTGACCACGGTGACGTCACCCGGGCCCTGCTCGGGGGCCTGGGGTTGGCCGCCGCAGGCAGCCACGGCTGCGGCGATGGCCAGCGACAGTGCAAAGGGTCGGATTCGGCTCAGCAACATGACGGAAAGGCTCTTGAAGGAAAGGATCTCAGCCGGCGCTGATACGGCGGACCCTTCGACCGGTAAAGGTGAAGACCGTGAGAACAGCGCCCACCCGGGTGGAGCGGGAGCCGGACCGGCCTGCCACGCACACGACGGGAATGATGGGAGCGAAATATACATACATGCTTGTTTGTTTGTAAACCGGTACAATTCAGCCACGTTTCACCCGCACTCGTACCTACATGGCCCGCAAGACCAAAGAGGACACCCAGGCAACCCGGGAAGGCATCCTTGACGCCGCCGAAGCCTGCTTCCATGAACACGGCGTGGCCCGTACCACGCTGGAGATGATCGGCGCCCGCGCCGGCTATACCCGTGGCGCGGTCTACTGGCACTTCAAGAACAAGAGCGAGGTGCTGGCCGCGATCGTCGAACGGGTGCACCTGCCCTTCATGCAGGAACTGGAGCGCACCTCGACCGACCAGCGCGACACCCCCGTGCACGACCTGCGCGCGGTGATGATCCACTCCTTCATCGAGCTGTCCGAAGACGAGCGCCTGCGCAAGACCATGGAGATCATGCTGCGCAGCGATGCCTCGGCCGACACCAGGGTGCTGACCGAAATGCAGCAGGCCGGATTCCGCGATGCGCTGGACCGGATGGAGCGTGCCCTGCGCCGCGCCCGCGATCTGGGCCAGCTGCGCGAAGGCGCCGACCCCAAGATCGCCGCGCGCATGCTGCATGCCACCGTGCTGGGCGTGCTGCACGGGGCGATGGTCGAACCGGACCTGATGGACCTCAAGCGCGACGGCATGCTCGCACTGGACATGACCCTGGCCGCCTACGTGAAGGACGGCGTGTTCGTGCCGGGCACTGTGCCCGAGCCGCTGCCCGAAGCGTGAGTGGCGCTGCTGCCGCCACCGCCGCGCCCATCTGAGGACAGCCCCGTGATCCTGGACAACGTGGTGTGGGGCTTCATCGGCTGTGGCAGCGTCACCGAGAAGAAGAGCGGCCCCCCCCTGGCCAGCACACCCGGCTCACGGGTGGCAGCGGTCATGCGCCGCAATGCGGGATTGGCCGAGGATTATGCGCGGCGCCACGCGATTCCGCGCTGGTACGCGGACGCCGACGCACTCATCGCCGATCCGGAAGTGAACGCGGTCTACGTGGCAACGCCGCCCTCGACGCACATGCATTACGCGCTGCAGGCGATCGCCGCGGGCAAGCCGGTCTACATCGAAAAGCCGATGGCCATGGACCACGACGAGTGCCAGCGCATCATCGCGGCCAGCGCCCGCAGCGGCGTGCCCGTGTTCGTGGCCTACTACCGCCGTGCCCTGCCCCGCTTCGCACAGGTGAAGCAGCTGCTGGACAACGGCGCGATCGGAACGCCGCGCAGCGTGCGCGCCATCCTGCATCGGCCGCATTCGGCGAATGCCGCATCGCCCGACTTCTGGCGGACCAATCCGTCGATCGCCGGCGGCGGGCTGTTCGTCGATCTGGGCTCGCATACCCTGGACCTGCTCGACCATCTATTGGGGCCGCTGAGCGACGTGCGTGGCCTGGCCAGTTCGCTGACCGGCGCCTACGCCGCCGAGGACAGTGTCTCGATGTGCTTCCGTACCGGCAGCGGGGCGCACGGCATCGCGCAATGGAGCTTCTGCGCGTTCCGGCGCCTGGATGAGGTCGAGATCACCGGCGACCGCGGGCAGCTGCGCTTTGCCACCTTCGAGGACGTTCCAGTGGTTCTGGAGACCGAAGCGGGCATGCAGGCATTCGACATCCCGAACCCGCCATCGGTCCAGCAGCCATTGATCGTCTCCCTCGTGGACGAGCTGCGCGGCAACGGCCGTTCGCCCTCGACCAGCATCAGCGCCGCCCGCACCAGTGCGGTGATCGACCAGGTGCTGCGGGACTACCGCACCCGGCAATCGCGCTGACCGCACAAGAAAATGGCCGCCCTGCGGCGGCCTTTTCTGTTGCAGCGGGCGGGGTCAGAGCCCTCGCTGGGGCGAGGGATCCGACTCCAACGGGCATTACAGGATGTAGCGGCTCAGGTCCGGGTCCTGCACCAGCTCACCCAGGTGCTTGTCGACGTAGGCGCTGTCGATCGCCAGGCTTTCGCCATCGCGGTCCGGTGCCTCGTAGCTGAGCGAATCCAGCAGGCGCTCCAGCACCGTATGCAGGCGACGGGCACCGATGTTCTCCTGGCGCTCGTTCACCTGGAAGGCGATTTCGGCCAGGCGCTCGATGGCGTCGGCGGTGAAGCTGACCTTGACGCCCTCGGTAGCCAGCAGCGCCTCGTACTGCTTGGTCAGCGCGGCCTTCGGCTCGGTCAGGATGCGCACGAAATCACCCTTGCTCAGCGCACCCAGTTCAACGCGGATCGGGAAGCGACCCTGCAGCTCCGGAATCAGATCGCTGGGCTTGGCCAGGTGGAACGCACCGGATGCAATGAACAGGATGTGGTCGGTCTTGATCGTGCCGTACTTGGTGGACACGTTGGAGCCTTCCACCAGCGGCAGCAGGTCGCGCTGCACGCCTTCGCGGGAGACATCGCCGCCGCCCACGTTATCGCCACGCTTGGCGACCTTGTCGATCTCGTCGATGAAGACGATGCCGTGCTGCTCGCAGGCTTCGATCGCCGCGGTGCGGATATCGTCTTCGTTGACCAGCTTGCCGGCCTCTTCCTCGATCAGCAGCGGACGCGCGGCCTTGATGGTCAGCGTGCGCTTGTGTGCCTTCGCGCCGCCGCCAAGGTTGGCGAACATCGACTTCAGCTGCTGGCCCATTTCCTCCATGCCCGGCGGGGTCATGATGTCCATGCTGACATTGGCGGCCAGGTCGAGTTCGATCTCGCGCTCGTCCAGCTCACCGTTGCGCAGCATCTTGCGGAACTTGATGCGGGTCTCGTTGTCCTGCGCCGACGGTTCGTTGCGGGCGACTTCCGGATCGAAGCCGATGCCACCGCTGCGGCGCGGCAGCAGCGCATCGAGGATGCGGTCTTCGGCGCGTTCCTCGGCCTGGGTACGCACGCGCACCTTGGCCTGTTCGCGGTACAGCTTCACTGCGGTATCGGCGAGGTCGCGGATGATCTGCTCGACGTCCTTGCCGACGTATCCGACTTCGGTGAAGCGGGTGGCTTCGACCTTCACGAACGGCGCGTTGGCCAGCGTGGCCAGGCGACGCGCGATCTCGGTCTTGCCGACGCCGGTCGGGCCGATCATCAGGATGTTCTTCGGCATCACTTCATTGCGCAGCTCAGGCACCAGCTGCATGCGGCGCCAGCGGTTGCGCAGGGCGATGGCCACGGCGCGCTTGGCGTCGTGCTGGCCCACGATATGCCGGTCCAGTTCCTGCACGATCTCGCGCGGGGTCATGGTGGCGGAGGAAACTTCGATCTTCGACATGGATGTGCTCACGAATTCGTTGTCGGTCGTGCCGGCCGCTGGCCGGCAACCAGGCACGCGTGTGGGGGATCATGAGGTTGCCGGCCAGCAGCCGGCGCGACCCTCAGAGTTCCTCGACCACCACGTTGCGGTTGGTGTAGATGCAGATATCGCCGGCAATGCCGATCGCTTCGCTGGCGATGGTGCGCGCATCCAGTTCGGTGTGTGCCATCAGCGCACGGGCGGCCGACAGTGCATACGAGCCACCGGAACCGATGGCGATGATGCCGTCCTCCGGTTCGATCACATCGCCGGTGCCGCTGATGATCAGCGAGGTTTCCTTGTCGGCCACGGCCAACAGGGCTTCAAGCTTTCCGAGGCGGCGCTCGGTGCGCCAATCCTTGGCCAGTTCGACCGCAGCACGCTGCAACTGGCCGTGCTTTTCCAGCTTGGCCTCGAACAGCTCGAACAGGGTGAAGGCATCGGCGGCGGCACCGGCAAAGCCGGCCAGCACCTGGCCATCACGACCGAGGCGGCGCACCTTGCGCGCATTGCCCTTCATCACGGTGTGGCCCAGCGTGACCTGGCCGTCGCCGGCAATGGCCACGTGCTCGCCGCGACGGACGCAGACGATGGTGGTGGCGTGGAAAACGTTGGGGTTCTGACTGGGGTCCATGATGCCTCCGGGGTGACAGAACCAGAGGTGGGGACTGCCCTGCGCCCTTCAAGCCACCCGCGACCGGCTGCCGCACGGGCAACGTTCAGCTTTCTCCGCTGCCCTCGCTGCTGCTTCGACGCTTCGCGCGCGGATGCGCCGCGTCGTAGACCTTGGCCAGGTGCTGGAAATCCAGGTGGGTGTAGATCTGGGTGGTGGCGATGTCGGCATGGCCCAGCAGCTCCTGCACGCCGCGCAGATCACCGGATGATTCCAGGATATGGCTGGCGAAACTGTGCCGCAGCATGTGCGGGTGCACGTGCTTGAACAGGCCCTGGCGCTGCGCCAGCTGGCGGATGCGGATCTGCACCGCGCGTTGGCTGATCGGTCCGTTGCGGCCGGGAAATACCGGCGAGGCCGGACCACCGCCACTTTCGGCGCGCCACGCCTGCAGCGCTTCGCGCGCCGGCCGGCCGAACGGCACGCGGCGCTGCCGATTGCCCTTGCCCAGCACGTTGACCAGCCCGCTGTCGAAATCCAGATCGCGCCAGGTCAGCGCGCAGACTTCGCTCAGGCGCAGGCCGGAAGAATAAAAAAGTTCCAGCAGCGCGCGGTCACGGCGGCCGAGTTCACCTTCCGGCTCCAGCTCGACCAGCTGCACGGCCTCATCGGCGTCGAGGACCTGTGGCAACCGGCGCGGCGCGCGCGGCGCCTTCAGCGTTGCTGCAGGACTGACCTCGATGCGGCCGTGCTTGAGCAGCCAGGCATAGAAGCTGCGGCAGGCGGACAAGCGGCGCTGCAGGCTCTTGGCCGACAGGCCACGGCGGTGCTCATCGGCGACGAACTGGCGCAGCGCGTCGGCATCGAGTGCCTCCACCGCAACACCGCGCGGCTCGGCCCAGACCGACAGCGCGTCCAGGTCACGGCGGTAGGCATCGAGCGTATGCGCCGACATCCGCCGCTCTACCTGCAGATGCTGCAGGAAGGCCTGTACCGCGCTCATCGTCGTGTCCTGCTCAGCCCGGGAAGCGCTTCAGGCCGGCGACCAGGGCGTCGCCCATCATGCGCAGGAACAGCGTGCCCATGCCCGGATAGAAACGGTTCGGATCGTGGCTGCCCACCGCAATCAGGCCCACGCCCGGCAACGGCAGCAGCGCGGTGGTCTGCACTTCCTCGCTGCGCACGCCATACAGCACAGCATTCTTTTCCGGCTGCAGGCGGCCGCAGATCGGCTCGCCGTCCTTCAGGCAGTCGCGGAACGGGCCGAGCTGCGGATCATCGGCGGCGATCACCTGCAACCAGTCGGCCTGTTCCAGCCCGGCCACCGGCGTGTGCACCACCAATCGCACCAGGTCGCCGGCGAAATCTTCCTGCAGCGAGGCCGCCATCGCACGCAGGGTGTCGGCGGCGTTGTCCTGCTTCATCAACGCCAGGGTCAGCTGGTGCGTGCGCACCGCCAGGCGTTCGTTGACCTGGGCAGTCGCGCCCAGGTCGGCCAACCGTCGTGCCAACTCGCGGTTCTTCTCGCGCAGCACCTCCAGCTGGTAGCTGGCCAGCGACGCGGTCGGGCCGTCGTCACGCGGCACCACCAGGGTCAGGGCCAGGTCCGGGAACTGCTTGAGGAAGCCGGGATGTCGCCGCAACCAGGCAGCGACTTCGTGGGCCCCGAGCTTGTCGACGGTTTCGGTCATGCCATCCACTCCCCTTCGAAGACGAATGCAGTCGGGCCGGCCATCACCACAGGCTGGCCATCGCCCGGCCACTGGATGCGCAGGTCACCACCGGGCAGGCTGATGCGTGCATCACGCTGCAGGCGGCCGCGCTGCATCAGGGTCACCGCAGCGGCGCAGGCGCCACTGCCGCAGGCCAGGGTTTCACCGACGCCGCGTTCATTCACACGCAGACGTGCATGCGCCGGGCCCATCACCTGGGCGAAGCCCACGTTCACCGAGCGCGGGAACGAGGCATGCTGCTGCAGCAGCGCACCGACGCGCTCGACCGGTGCAGCATCGATCAGGCCCACTTCGATCACCGCATGCGGGTTGCCCATCGACACCGCAGCGAAACGCACGCTTTCGCCCTGCAGCGGCAGCAGGTATTCCTCGCGCGCGTGGGCGAAACCCACCAGCGGCACGTTGGCCGGCTCGAACGCCGGCACGCCCATGGTCACCGCGAACTGGCCATCGCCCAGCACTTCCACCTCATGGCTGGCCAGCGGGCTGTCGATGACGAAGCGGTCGCCCTGCGCACTGCCTTCGCGCACCAGCCAGGCGGCGATGCAGCGCGCGCCATTGCCGCACTGTTCGGAATTGGAGCCGTCGGCATTCCAGATGCGGTACGACGCCACCGCGCCTTCCGCGCGCGGCGCTTCGATGGTCAGGATCTGATCGCAGCCGACGCCGGTGTGGCGGTCGGCCAGCTGCGCGGCCAGTTCAGGCGTGGGCGGCGCGGTGCCGTCACGCAGGTCGATCACTACGAAATCATTGCCCGCGCCATGCATCTTGCTGAAGCGCAGGGCCTTGGAACCGGCCTTACTCATTCCCGCCGCCCACCTTCTTCGCAGGCGCAGGCGCCGGTTGCGTGGTCGGTGCAGCCGGCTCCACGGTCGTGGCCGGGGTGCCGCTGCCTTCGGTCTGCGCCGGGGTCGCTTCGGTAGCGGGCTCGGCAACAGGTTCGACGGTTTCTTCCACCGGCACCGGCTTCTGCGGCAGTACCAGCGGGCCCTTGTTGCCGCAGGCGGCGAGGAACAGCAGCGAAGCCGCTGCCAGCGGAATCAGGATGGCGTTTCGATGGGGGATCTTCATGCCCCGAGTATAGCCATTGGCGGCTGAGCGGTTGGTGCAGGGGATCGGGTTGCCGGCCAGCGGCCGGCACTACCGCAGGTGCTCAATCCGCGGTGGGCGGCAACGGCCGGGTCCACAGCCAGATCGCCACCACGGTCATGCTGCCGATCGAGAACCACTTCACCCAGGCAATCGGCACGCACCAGAGCATGATGCCGGCGCATACCGCCATGGTGATCGCGGCCATCCACTTGCCGTAGCGGCTGACCGCCCCGTGTGCCTGCCAGTTGGCGATGGCCGGGCCGAAGCGTGGATGCTGCAGCAGCCAGTTGTGCAGGCGTTCGGAGCCACGCGAGGCGGCCCAGGCCGAGATCAGGATGAATACGGTGGTCGGCAGGCCCGGTACGAAGATGCCGACGATGCCGGTGCCGAGGCTGACATAGGCCAGCAGCCACCACGCCCAGCGGAAACGCACCACGCGCGGAGGCGTGGTGGCATCGCGAGGGACGGAAGGATCTGGCGCGCTCATGGCCGCAAGGATACCGGTTCAGGGTGCCAGGCAGTGCCCGGCACCCTGTCGCGATCACGGCTGGGCGATGCCCAGCTGCTGCAGCACGAATGCGTACGACTCGGACAGCTCGCGGTAGCGCTGGAAGCGCCCCGACTTGCCGCCATGGCCGGCTTCCATGTTGGTGCGGAACAGGATCGGGTAGTGGCCGGTGTTGTCGTCACGCAGCTTGGCCACCCACTTGGCCGGTTCCCAGTACTGCACCTGCGAATCCCACAGGCCGGTGCCCACGAACAGCGCCGGATAGGCCTGCTTGCTGACGTTGTCGTAGGGCGAGTAGGACAGCATGTAGTCGTAGAACTGCTTCTGCTCCGGGTTGCCCCACTCGTCGTACTCGTTGGTGGTCAACGGAATGGTCGGGTCGAGCATGGTGGTCACCACGTCGACGAACGGCACCTGGGCCACCATCACGCGGTAGTCCTGCGGCGCCTGGTTGGCCACCGCGCCCATCAGCAGGCCACCGGCACTGCCGCCGGATGCCGCCACGCGGTCCTTCGCCGCCCAGCCCTGCGCCACCAGGCCACGGGTGACGTCGATGAAGTCGTTGAAGGTGTTCTGCTTGTGCAGCAGCTTGCCGTTCTCGTACCAGTCGCGGCCCATTTCCTGGCCACCGCGGATGTGGGCGATGGCATACACCACGCCACGGTCGAGCAGGCTCACCGCGGTCTGGTTGAAGTACGGGTCCATCGACATGCCGTAGCTGCCATAGGCGTACTGGAACAACGCGCCCTTGCCATCCTTCTGGTAGCCCTTGCGGTAGACCAGCGACACCGGCACCTTCACGCCATCGCGCGCGGTGATCCAGACGCGGTCGGTTTCGTACTTCGACGCGTCATAGCCGATCACCGGCTGCACCTTCAGCTGGCGGCGCTCACCGGTGGCGGTGTTCAGTTCGAACACGGTGGTGGGGGTGGTCATCGAGGTGTAGACGTAGCGCAACCAGGGCGTATCGGCCTCGGTGTTGTCGCCCAGGCCCATCGAGTACGCCGGCTCGTCGGCCTTCACGTAGTCGCTGCGACCATCCTTGAACAGCAGGCGGATGCGTTCCAGGCCCTCGGAGCGTTCGGCGATGGCGGTGTAGCCATCGAACAGTTCGAAGCCTTCGATGAACACCGCATCGTCGTGCGCGATCCAGTCCTTCCACTGCGCACGCGAGGTCGCATCGGTCGGTGCGGTGACCAGCTTGAAATTCTTCGCACCGTCGTTGGTGCGGATCACCCAGCGGCCATCGTAGTGGTCGGCGTCGTACTCGACATCGCGCTGGCGCGGCGCCAGCACAGTGAAGTGGGTCGGGTCGCTGGCCGGCGCGTAACGCTCTTCCGAGGACACGGTGCTGTGCACGCCGATGGTGATGAAGCGATCGTCGCGGGTGCGGCCGATGCCCATGTAGAAGCTGTCGTCCTTCTCTTCGTAGACGATGGTGTCGGCGCTGGCCGCGGTGCCCAGCACGTGCTTCTTCACGCGCACGGTCAGCAACGTTTCCGGATCGTTCTCGACGTACAGCACGGTGCGGTTGTCGTCGGCCCAGACCAGGTCGCCCGAGCTGCCGGTGATCACATCGGGCAGCACCTTGCCGGTGGCCAGGTCCTTGAAGCGGATGGTGTACTGGCGGCGGCCGACATCATCATCGGCCCAGGCCAGCAGCTGGTTGTCCTGGCTGACTTCCATCGAGCCGACGCTGAAATAGCCCTTGCCGGCAGCCATCGCGTTGACGTCCAGCAGGATTTCCTCGGCGGCCTCCATGCTGCCCTTGCGGCGTGCGTGGATCGGGTAGTCCTGGCCGGTTTCGAAGCGGCTGTAGTACCAGTAGCCACGCTCGCGCGCCGGCACGCTGGAATCGTCCTGCTTGATGCGGCCGACGATCTCCTTGTACAGGGTGTCCTCCAGCGGCTTCAGCGGCGCCAGCAGCTGGTCGGCATAGGCATTCTCGGCCTGCAGGTAGGCCAGCATGTCCTTGTTCCCGCGCTTGTCGTCGCGCAGCCAGTAATAGTCATCGTTGCGGGTCGCGCCGAACGGCGCCTTGACCACATGCGGATGCTTGGCGGCATCCGGCGGAACGGGCGGAGTGGCGGCGGTGGCAGTGGTGGTCATCAGGCTGGCAAGCAACAGGCAGAGGGTGGATTTCATGAGATAGGGCTCCTTGAGGGGCAATGCAATGGCGTCCTTGCGCCCGAGTCTGGGTTGCGGAAGGACGGTGGGCAACCCTGCGGAACGTCATGGTGGCCATGCCTGCCGGTAGTGCCGGCCGCTGGCCGGCACCCTCACGGCCTGCGGGTGGGTCGGTTGCCGGCCAGCGGCCGGCACTGCCAGAGCGCGTGACCCCGGTGCGCGGCGTACCATGGGCTGCATGAGTACCCTGCCCCATACGCCGGGCTACAGCCGGCGCAGCCATGAAATCGCTCCGTTCCACGTGATGTCCCTGCTGGCCCGCGCGCAGGCGCTGGAACAGGCCGGCCACGACGTGATCCACCTGGAAATCGGCGAACCGGACTTCACCACCGCCGAACCGATCGTGCGTGCTGGCCAGGCCGCATTGGCCGCCGGCCATACCCGCTACACCGCCGCACGTGGCCTGCCAGCCCTGCGCCAGGCGATCAGCGGCTTCTATCGCAGCCACTACGGGCTGGACATCGACCCCGAACGCATCCTGGTCACCCCCGGCGGCTCCGGTGCGCTGCTGCTGGCCAGCAGCCTGCTGGTCGATCCCGCCCGCCACTGGCTGCTGGCCGACCCTGGTTATCCGTGCAACCGCCACTTCCTGCGCCTCGTTGAAGGCGGCGCACAGCTGGTGCCGGTCGGCCCGGACACTGCCTACCAGCTCACACCGTCGCTGGTGGAACAGCATTGGAGTGCCGACAGCGTCGGCGCGCTGGTTGCCTCACCGGCCAACCCGACCGGCACCGTGCTCTCCGCCGACGAACTGGCCGCCCTGTCGAAGACCCTGCACGCGCGCGGTGGTCACCTGGTGGTGGACGAGATCTACCACGGCCTCACCTATGGCCTGGATGCACCCAGCGTGCTGCAGGTGGATGACAGCGCATTCGTGCTGAACAGCTTTTCCAAATACTTCGGCATGACCGGTTGGCGGCTGGGCTGGCTGGTGGCACCGCCAGCAGCCGTGCCGGACCTGGAGAAACTCGCGCAGAACCTGTACATCAGCGCATCGAGCATCGCCCAGCATGCCGCACTGGCGTGTTTCAGCGACGAAGCGATGTCGATCTTCGAACAGCGTCGCGAAGCGTTCCGCCAGCGCCGCGACTTCCTGCTGCCCGCGCTGCGCGAGCTGGGCTTCCGCATCGAAGTCGAGCCGCAGGGTGCGTTCTACCTGTACGCCGATGTCAGCGCATTCACCGATGACGCACAGGCGTTCTGCGCCCATTTCCTGGAAACCGAGCACGTGGCATTCACGCCCGGGCTGGATTTCGGCTTCCATCGCGCCAACCAGCACGTGCGCCTGGCCTATACCCAGGAAGTGCCGCGGTTGCAGGAGGCGGTGGCACGGATCGCGCGTGGGTTGCAGCGCTGGCAGGGATCACGTTGACGGTAGTGCCGGCCGCTGGCCGGCAACCCGGGAATGCGTGAATGATGCGGTTGCCGGCCAGCGGCCGGCACTAGCGGATAAAGAAAAACGCCGCCCTGGGGCGGCGTTTTCCGTTCTGCCTGTCTGCTTACTTACCGCCCAACCGCTCCCACAGGAAGCTGTAGGCCAGCGCCGACATGTGTGCGGCCTGCGCGTTGTTGGCTGCACCGCCGTGGCCACCTTCGATGTTCTCGTAGTAGGTCACGTCCTTGCCGGCGTCGATCATCTTCGCCGCCATCTTGCGGGCGTGGCCCGGGTGCACGCGGTCATCGCGGGTGGAGGTGGTGAACAGCACCGGCGGGTACTTCTTCTTCGCGTCGAACAGGTGGTACGGCGAGAAGGTCTTGATGAACGCCCAGTCGCTGGTATCCGGGTTGCCGTACTCGGCCATCCACGAGGCACCGGCCAGCAGATGGCTGTAGCGCTTCATGTCCAGCAGCGGCACCTGCACCACCACCGCACCGAACAGTTCCGGGTACTGGGTCAGCATGTTGCCGGTCAGCAGGCCACCGTTGCTGCCGCCCTGCACGCCCAGGTGCCTGGCGCTGGTGATCTTGCGCTTGACCAGATCGCGTGCCACCGCGGCCATGTCTTCATAGGCCTTGTGGCGGTTCTGCTTCAGCGCCGCCTGGTGCCAGCGCGGGCCGTATTCGCCGCCGCCACGGATGTTGGCAACCACGTACACGCCGCCCTTCTCCAGCCAGGCGCGACCCATGCCACCGGAGTAGCCCGGGGTCAGCGAGATCTCGAAACCACCGTAACCGTACAGCAGGGTCGGGTTGGAACCGTCCAGCTTCATCGCCTTGTCGTGCACCACGAAGTACGGCACGCGGGTGCCGTCCTTGCTGGTGGCGAAGTGCTGCTCGATCACCTTGCCCTTGGCATCGAAGAAGGCCGGCATGGTCTTCAGCGTTTCCGGGGCCTGCCCGATCTCGGCCAGCGCCAGGGTGGTCGGGGTCAGGTAGTCGGTGGCGGTCAGCCACACCGCGTCGCTGTCGTTGCTGTCCACCGCGGCCACGCCCAGTGTGCCGAAGGCCGGCGCGCCGACGAAGCGGCTGGTCTGCCAGCCATTGGCGCCCGGGGTCAGCACCGACAGGCGGTTCTTGACGTCATCCAGCACGTTCAGCACCAGGTGGCTCTTGGTCCAGGTGGCGCTGGCCAGCGAGGTGGTCGCGGTCGGGGTGAACAGCACGTCGAACTCACGCTTGCCGGCCAGGAAGTCATCCAGCCTGGTCGCCAGCAGTGAACCGGACGCATAGGTCTTGCCACCCACGGTCCACGGATCACGCAGCTCCAGGGTCAGCCACTGCTTGTGCAGGCCCTTCTCGGCCGAGTTCGGCGCATCGATCTTGGTCAGCGTGCCATCGTCGCCACGCAGGTAGATCTCGTTGTTGTAGAACGCCAGCGTGCGGCTGACCAGGTTGCGCTCGAAGCCCGGGGTGTCATCGTGCATCGCCGCGATGTACATGTCTTCCGGCTTGCCTTCATACACCACGCTGGCGGAGGCCATCGGCGTACCACGCTTCCACAGCTTGGCCACGCGCGGGTAGCCGGAGGTGGTCATCGAGCCGGCACCGAAGTCGGTGTAGACGAATACAGTGTCGCGATCGATCCAGTTCAGGCCGCCCTTCGACTCCGGACGGAAGAAGCCGTCCTTGATCCAGGTCTTGTTGGCCAGGTCGAACTCGCGGGTCACGTCGGCGTCGGCACCACCGCGCGACAGCGCGATCAGGCAGCGGCTGTAATCCGGGCGCAGGCAGTCGGCGCCGTGCCAGACCCAGTTCTCGCCCTCGGCCTTGTTCAGGGCATCGAGGTCAAGCACGGTCTCCCACTGCGGCGAGGCCTTGCGGTATTCGGCCAGCGTGGTGCGGCGCCACAGGCCACGCTCGTGCTGCTGGTCCTTCCAGAAGTTGTAATAGTAGTCGCCGATCTTCTGCACGGCGGGAATCTTGGCATCGGAGTCGAGCACCTCGCGGATGCTGGTCTCCATCTGCTTGAAGGCCGGGGTCTGCGCCAGGCGCGCCTCGGACTTGGCGTTCTGTTCCTTGACCCAGGACAGCGGCTTGTCGCCGGTGACGTCCTCCAGCCAGGCGTAGCGATCGGTGTCTTCAGCAGCCACGGCGCTCCCCACCGAGGCAGCGGTCATCATGCCAGCCAGCAGGCAGGCGGAAGCGAGTCGAGACATTGCAGCTCCAGGCAGTCATAAGCCGTGGAACGCTAGCATGGATCGCTGCAGCCGCCCCCGTGTCGAAGGTCAGGCCGTAGCGCGGCGGCGACGGCGGGGCGTCCCGGCGGTGCGACGATGTGCCTGTCCACCGGTGCGACGGGCCAGCCGCAGCCACGACAGGCGCGGCACAGGGAAGCGCAGCAGCGCCCACCAGGCCACCAGCGGCATGCCCACCAGCCACATCGGCAGCCAGCCCAGCCAGGCGTTGCTGCCGCGCGCGGCTGGCCAGACCAGTACCAGCGCCAGGCCGGCCAGGGCCACCTGCCGCACGCTGCGCAGCAGGCGCGGATCGGCGCGTTCAATGATGACGCGTTCAGTTGCAGGGCGGCGGACGGAACGTGCGTTCATGGGGCTTCTCCGGTGGACAATGCAACCCAGCTTGGGCAAGGCCCTTCTCACAGGTTGCGACACCATTGACGGATCGCGCACGCTCAGTCGACCATGCTCAGGCAAAGCCCTTCTGAGCCCGCTCCCGCATGACTTCGATCCGCCCGCTCTGCGCCATGCTGTTGGCCCTGTCCCTGGCGGGCCCCGCCGTGGCCGCCAGTGAGCCGCCATCGCCCCGCGCCAGCACCCCGCGCGCGACCGACCCGGATGCGCCGATCGACCTGAAGCGCTTCATGGGCACCTGGTACGTGATCGGCCGCGTGCCGAACTTCATCGAACGTGGCCATGTGGCCAGCGTCAACGACTACGAACTGCGCGACGAGCACAAGGTCGGCATCACCTACCGCTACCGTGATGGCTTCGGCGAACCGCTGCAGGAAGTGCGTGCCCGCGCCAGCGTCGACCCGGACAGCGGCAACCACGGCTGGCGCACCTGGTTCTACCGCGTCGTGCCTACCCATTCGCGGGTGCTGGAAGTGGCACCGGATTACTCGTGGGCACTGATCGGTTACCCGGGCCGCGAGATGGCCTGGATCTTCTCGCGTACGCCGGACATGGACAAAGCCCTGTACAAGGAGCTGGCCGAGCGCCTGCGTGACGAGTACGGGGTGAACACCGACAAGCTCAAGCGCGTGCCGCAGCACCCGGAGCAGGTCGGGAAGCTGGGTTACGAAGTACCGAACGTGCGTTGACCGCACGTGGGATTGCCGGCCAGCGGCCGGCACTACCCGAACAAGATGCCGGGCGCCGCCCGGCATTCTGTTATCTGCGACTGTAATGCGCGACCAGGCGGTCGCCAAGCATCTGCAGCAGCTGCACCAGGATCAGCAGCAGGACCACGGTGACCAGCGCCACGTCGGTGTGCGAGCGCTGGTAGCCGTCGCGGAAGGCCAGGTCGCCAAGGCCACCGGAGCCGATCGCACCGCCCATCGCGGTGAAGCCGATCAGCGCGACGGTGGTGACCGTTGCGCCAGCGATCAGGCCCGGGCGCGCTTCCGGCAGCAGCACGCGGGTGACCAGCTGCCAGGTGGTGGCACCCATCGCCTGGGTCGCTTCGATCACGCCACGGTCGACTTCGCGCAGTGCGGTCTCGACCAGGCGCGCGTAGAACGGCGCGGCACCGATGACCAGCGGCACGATCGCACCGCGTACACCCAGCGACGTCCCCATCAGGAACAGGGTGACCGGGATCAGCACGATCATCAGGATGATGAAGGGCACTGAACGCAGCAGGTTCACCACCAGCGCCAGCACGCCGTACGCAAATGGCCGGCGCTTCATCTGCGGTGCGCCGAACAGGTACAGCAGCACGCCCAGCGGCAGGCCGATGGCCAGGGTCAGCGGCAGCGAACCGAGCAGCATCAGCAGGGTGTCGATGGTGGCTTGGCCGATGTCGGCCCACTTGCCCGCGTCCAGGTGGCGGAAGAATCCGCCGGCAGTAGCGATGATCATCGACGCAGCTCCTCAACATGCACGCCGGCGGCCACGAATGCGGCCTGCGCGGCGGACTGGTCGCCGCCCACCAGGGCGACCACCAGCTGGCCATACGGGGTGTCCTTGATCCGGTCGATGCGACCGGACAGGATGTTGTAGTCAACCCCGGTCTCGCGCGCGACGCGGCCGAGCAGGGGTTCGTAGGTATCGCCACCGAGGAAGGTCAGGCGCACGATGCGGCCACCGACGGCATCGAAATCGCGGTGCAGCGTGCCCTCGTCCACATGCTCCGATTCGCTGACGAAACGGCGCGTGGTCGGGTGCTGCGGGTGCAGGAACACCCGGGTGACCGGACCGGTTTCGACCATCTGGCCGGCATCGAGCACCGCAACGCGGTCGCAGACACGGCGGATCACGTCCATCTCGTGGGTGATCAGCACGATGGTCAGGCCCAGCTCGCGATTGATCTTCGACAGCAGCGACAGCACCGAAGCGGTGGTCTGCGGGTCGAGCGCACTGGTGGCCTCGTCGCACAGCAGGATCTGCGGGCGGGTCGCCAGCGCGCGGGCGATGCCGACGCGCTGTTTCTGGCCACCGGACAGCTGCGCCGGATACTTCTGCGCATGCGCTTCGAGGCCCACGGTCTGCAGCAGCTCGGCCACGCGCGCGTCGATCTCCGTCTTCGGCGTGCCGGCCAGTTCCAGCGGGAAGGCGACATTGCCGGCCACCGTGCGCGAGGACAGCAGGTTGAAGTGCTGGAAGATCATGCCGATGCGCCGGCGCAGCGCGCGCAGGCCGTCCGCGTCCAGCGCGGTGACATCCTCACCGCCGATCAGCAGCCGGCCACCACTGGGTTCTTCCAGGCGGTTGATCATGCGGATCAGTGTCGACTTGCCGGCGCCGGAATGGCCGATGATGCCGAACACCTCACCGGCCTCGATGGTCAGGTCCAACGGTTGCAGCGCGCTGACTTCGCGGCCGGCAACGGCATAGGATTTGTGCAGGCGCTGGAACTCGATCACGGGCGTGGCTCACCGGCTGGGTGACGGAAGGGGGCGTGCAGCCTACCAGCGCAGGCGGTCGCGCGCCCGCGCCATGGCCCAGAATGTTATTCCTTTTGGTTCTAAGAAACTGTCCCCGGTAGTGCCGGCCGCTGGCCGGCACCTGCAGCGGTCCCTCCGGCGCAAGGGGTTGCCGGCCAGCGGCCGGCACTACCCCCGGGCTCAGGGATGATCCAGCGGCTTCGGCGGCTGCACCCGGTTCAGGCGTTCCCGGTGCAGCAGGTACAGGCCCGAAGCCACGATGATCGCGGCGCCCACCCAGGTGTAACCATCCGGCAGCTGGCCCCAGAAGGCCAGGTCCCAGCCGATCACCCAGACCAGGCCGCTGTACTCCAGCGGCGCGATCATCGACGCCTCGCCCAGCTGGAACGCCCGGGTCAGGGCGATCTGGCCCAATGCCCCGGCCAGGCCCATGCCAGCGATCAGCGGCGCGTGTGCCAGCTGCAGCGGCACCCAGCCGGGAATGGACAGCAGGCCGGCACCGATGGCCATGATCACCAGGAACCAGACCACCATCGACTGCGAGGTATCGGTGCGGGTCAGCAGGCTGACGGTAATCGCGGCCACGGCATAGGCGGTGGCCGCGGCCAGCACCATCAGGCCGGGCACCGAGATGAAGCCGTCCACACCCGGCCGCAGCACCACCAGCACGCCGATCAGGCCGATACCGATGGCCACCCAGCGCCGCGGCCCGACCCGCTCACCCAGCAGCGGTACCGACAGCGCGGCGATCAGCAGCGGAGCGACGAAATAGATGGTGTAGGCGGTGGACAGCGGCAGGTCGCGCAGGGCGAACACGAAGCAGCCGATCATCGCCAAGCCCAGCGCGCCACGCAGCAGGTGCAGGCCCCAGCGGCGCGGCACCAGCGAGCGCGGCCCGGCGCTGACCAGCACCCACACCAGTACGAACGGCAGCGAGGCCGCACCGCGCAGGAAAGTCACTTCCAGGGTGGGATAGCTGGCTGACAGCTGCTTCATGCCGGCGTCCATCAGCGAGAAGCAGGCGACCGCAGCGACCATCCAGGCCACCGCACGCGAAGGGGAGCGTTGCACGTTCATGGCCCATTATCGCCGACCGCACCGGATTGTAGGGCGGCCGCCGAGCATGGGCCGGGCTCCACAGAAAGCGGGCACGCGGGCCGGCACGATAGAATGATCGCCACTGAAACCTGCGGAGCATCGCCCATGCCTTCCTTCGACGTCGTGTCCGAAGTCGACACCCACGAGCTGACCAACGCCATCGACCAGGCCAACCGCGAACTGGCCACCCGCTTCGACTTCAAGGGCGTGGACGCAAAGTTCGAGCGCGACGGCGATGTCATCAATCAGTTCGCGCCGACCGAATTCCAGCTCAAGCAGATGAACGACATCCTGCGTGCTCGCCTGGCCGCGCGCGGCATCGACGTGCTCAGCCTGGAGTTCGGCGACATCGAGACCAACCTGGCCCAGGCCCGGCAGAAGATCACCGTCAAGCAGGGCATCGAGCAGAAGATCGCCAAGAAGATCGCGGCGGCCCTGAAGGACGCCAAGCTGAAGGTGGAAAGCCAGATCAACGGCGACAAGCTGCGCGTGCAGGGCAAGAAGCGCGATGACCTGCAGGACGCCATCGCCGTGCTCAAGGCCGGCAAGTTCGAGCTGCCGCTGCAGTTCAACAATTTCCGCGACTGAGCCACCTGCCGGGAATCCCCCGGCGCTGCCAGCCGCAGGTACGACGGCGCGTTGCCAGCGACGCGCCTACAATGTCGGCCCCGCCAGCCGACGTGCCCGCCATGACCGATTCCCCGCTGCCCACCGATGATCCGATCGCCGCTACCCGCCTGTGGCTGGAGCGCATCGTCATCGGCCTGAACCTGTGCCCGTTCGCCAAGGCGGTCTATGTGAAGGACCAGGTCCGCATCGTGCTCAGCGATGCGACCACACCGGAAGCGCTGGTTGAACAGCTGGCCGAGGAGCTGGTGCTGCTGCGCGACACGCCGGCCGAGCAGATCGACACGACGCTGATCGTGCATCCGCAGGTGCTGAGCGATTTCCTCGACTACAACGACTTCCTCGACAACGCCGATGCGGCGATCGAGGCGCTGGACCTGCAGGGGATCCTGCAGGTGGCCAGCTTCCACCCGGACTACCAGTTCGACGGCGTGGCCGCGGACGACGCCAGCAACTACACCAACCGCGCGCCCTTCCCCACCCTGCACCTGCTGCGCGAAGACAGCGTGGCGCGCGCGGTGGATGTCTATCCGGACCCGGACGTGATCGTCGAGCGCAACATCCAGACCCTGGACCGCATCGGCGTGGACGGCTGGCATCGTCGCCTGCGCGGCGAAGACCTGACGTGAGCACGGTGCCGCCGATTGCCGCATGGCCGGCCGCGCCACTGTCGGGCAAGGTGGTGCTGGTCACCGGCGGCGCCAACGGCATCGGTCGCGGTATTGCCCAGGCCGTGCTCGGTGCCGGCGGACGCGTGCTGATCGGCGACCTCGATAGGGAGGCCGGCCAGGCCTGCCTGGACGAATGGCAGCGCGGTGAGGATGCCGCGTTCCAGCGTTTGGACATCACCGACGAAGCCAGCGTGCGCGACTTCATCGCCGAGGCGCTGCAGCGTTTCGGCCACATCGACGGGCTGGTCAACAATGCCGGCATCGCCGGGCCGCACGGCACGCGGCTGCAGGACATGGACTGGCACGAATGGCAACGCCGGCTGTCGTCGCTGCATGGCGCCTTCCTGTGCAGCAAGCACGCGCTGCCGGCGCTGACGGACAGTGCTGCGGGCGCGATCATCAACATCGCCTCCACCCGCGCCTGGCAATCCGAAGCGCACAGCGAGGCCTATGCGGCGGCCAAGGGTGGCCTGGTGGCCTTCACCCATGCGCTGGCGATCAGCGCCGGCCCGGCGGTGCGGGTAAACAGCATCAGCCCCGGCTGGGTCGGTACCACTGCGTGGCAGGCACCCTCACGGCGCCATGAACCAGAGTACTCGGCCATCGACCACGCACAGCATCCGGTCGGCCGGGTCGGCCGCCCTGAAGATATCGGTGCACTGGCGGTGTACCTGCTGTCGTCGCTGTCCGGTTTCAGCACCGGCCAGGACTTCATCGTCGACGGCGGCATGACCCGGAAGATGATCTACGCCGAATGACCGGTCTTCGGTAGTGCCGGCCGCTGGCCGGCATTCCGGCAGACCCACGCCATGCGTGGATGGCGGTGAAGTGCCAACCAGGGTTGGCACCCACCACAACGGTTTACGCCATGCCCGAGTGGCGCAGCAGCGCGTCGATCTGCGGCGCGCGCCCACGGAAGGCCTTGAAGTTCTCCGCCGCCGGGCGGCTGCCACCGCGCGACAGGATCTCATCGCGGAAGCGTGCACCGGTCTCGGCCAGTGCCTGCGGCGCTTCCTCGAACGCCGCATAGGCGTCGGCACTCAGCACTTCAGCCCACTTGTAGCTGTAGTAACCGGCCGCGTAGCCGCCAGCAAAGATGTGGCTGAACTGGTGCGGGAAGCGATTCCAGACCGGCGGGTGATTCACCGCCACTTCCGCGCGCACGCGATCAAGCAGCGCCAGCACGCTGTCCTGCGCCGGTTCGAACTGGCTGTGCAACAGCATGTCGAACAGGCCGAACTCCAGCTGGCGCACGGTGGCCATGCCGCTGTGGAAGTTGCGCGCCGCCAGCATCCGTTCGTACAGCGCGCGCGGCAGCGGCTCACCACTGTCCACGTGCGCGGTCATCGCCTGCAGGTGGTCCCATTCCCAGCAGAAGTTCTCCATGAACTGGCTGGGCAGCTCCACTGCATCCCATTCCACGCCGTTGATGCCGGCCACGCCCAGTTCGCCGATGCGGGTCAGCAGCTGGTGCAGGCCGTGGCCCATCTCATGGAACAGCGTGGTCACTTCGTTATGGCTGAAGGTGGCCGGCTTGCCATTGGCACCGCGGCCGAAGTTGCACACCAGGTAGACCAGCGGTGTCTGCACGCTGCCGTCTGCGCGCACGCGACGGTTGCGGCAATCATCCATCCACGCGCCACCGCGCTTGCCTTCGCGCGCGTACAGGTCCAGGTAGAACTGGCCAACCAGCGCGCCCTGCGCATCGACCAGACGGAAGAAGCGCACGTCGTCATGCCACACCGGTGCGCTGTCCTCCTGCACGCGCAGGCCGTACAGCTGCTCGATCACCGAGAACAGGCCGCCAAGCACCTTCGGTTCGGTGAAATACTGCTTCACTTCCTGTTCGGAATAGCTGTAACGGGCCTGCTTCAGGCGGTCGGCGGCGAACGCCAGGTCCCAGGCCTGCAGGCTGTCGATGCCCAGCTGCTCGCGTGCGAACTGCTCCAGGTCGGCCCGGTCCCTGGCCGCGAACGGCTTGGCGCGCGCGGCCAGGTCACGCAGGAAACCCAGCACTTCGGCCGGGTCCTGCGCCATCTTGGTCGCTACCGAATAATCGCCATACGAATCGAAGCCGAGCAGCGCGGCCAGTTCAGCGCGCAGGGCGAGGATCCGATCGATGTTGCCGCTGTTGTCCAGGGACTCATCGCCGAATTCGGACGCACGCTGTGCGCTGGCGCGGTACAGGATCTCGCGCAGGTCGCGGTCCTCGCCCCAGGTCTGCACCGGCAGGTAGCACGGCATCTGCAGGGTCAGTTTCCAGCCGGCCTTGCCGTCCTTCTGTGCTGCGGCATGCGCGGCGGCCTTCACGTCTTCCGGCAGGCCCTTCAGCCGCGCTTCGTCCTCGATGATCAGCGACCAGGCATCGGTAGCGTCGAGCACGTTCTGCGAGAACTTCGCCGACAGGGCCGACAGTTCTTCCTTGATCGCCGCGAAGCGCTGCTGCGCCTCCGGCGCCAGCTCGGCACCACCGAGGCGGAAATCGCGCAGGGTGTTGTCCAGCACCTTGCGCTGGGCCGCGTCGAAGCGCGCCGCCTCGGCACTGGCGGCCAGCGTCTGGTACTGCCGGTACAACGCCAGGTTCTGGCCCAGCGCGCTGGCGAAGCGGGTCACCCGCGGCAGGTTGCTGTTGTAGGCCTCACGCAGTTCCGGGGTGTTGACCACGCCCTGCAGGTGGCCGACCAGACCCCAGGCGCGCCACAGGCGCTCGGTGGCGTCATCCAGCGGGGCAACGAAGGTCTGCCAGGTGACCGGCTGCAGCTGCTCGGCGGCGCTGACGGCGGCTTCGGCCTCGGCCAGCAGCACGTCCAGCGCCGGCGCCACGTGCTCGGGGCGGATGGCCTCGAAGCGCGGCAGGCCGGAAAAATCGAGCAGGGGGTTGGCAACGGTCACGGCAGATCTCCAGGGTACGGGCCCGGCAGGCGGGCAGCATGCAGGATATGGCGCTGGCAGGCGGGGCTGACAAGGGGGCACGGCCCGGCATTCACGTCGGCCTTACGGTCGCGCACCGAAGCTCTGGCTGCGGGGGAGTCCGCAGCGGTACGCACCGAATGAGGCCCTACATGGAAGGTCTGGCTGCAGTTGCATCCGCCTCACCGGCCCGGTCACTGGCATTGTCCGCCAGCCCGGCCGAACTGACCTGGATCGCCGCATTGTGCGATGCCGGCGATGACGCCCCGCGCCATCTGCAGCAGTTGCAGGCAGTGCTGCAGCAGGGCGGCACGTTCAACGATGCGCAGGAGTGGTACCCGTTCGAGGTGATCGAACGCGGCGCCAGCCAGCTGCGGCTGGGCCATGAGCGCGAGTTCGCGATCTGCGTGCTGCTGTGGCTGCAGGCGCTGGCCCAGGGCCGAGCGAGCATCCTGGACCCGAGCCTGCATCTGGATGATCGCGCGATGGACATCGAGGCCTTGCCCGATGCACTGCGCGACGCGGTGCTGGACGCGTTCACTGCAGCGGGATATTGAGACGCCCCGGCGACCGGGTAGAGTCGACTGTTAGTCGACTTTCGCGCGCAGCGCGGGATTTTCGCGACCTGAACCTGGAGCAGTCGACTAACAGTCGACTCTCCCCAGCCGACGCACAGCCGGCCGTGCGTTGCCGCGTTACAACGCTTCCAGGCTGCACCACGGCAATTCGGGCAGTCCCTGCCCGGCCACCGCCGCCGCCAGTTGCGCATCGGCGCCGTCGACATCGATGCCATGGCGCGCATACCACGATGGATCGTAGTAGCTCTGCGCGTAGCGCTCGCCGCTGTCGCACAGGATGCTGACGATGCTGCCCTGGTGGCCCGCCTCGCGCATCCACTGCGCCGCCTGCAGCACACCGATGAAGTTGGTGCCGGTGGAGCCACCGACACGGCGGCCCAGCTGGCGGCTGACATGGCGCATCGCGGCCAGGCTCAGCGCATCGGGCACCTTCACCATCGCATCGACACTGGTCGGGATGAAGCTCGCCTCTACCCGCGGCCGGCCGATGCCTTCCACGCGCGAGCCACCGCTGCAGGTCAGGCCGCGCCAGTCCTGCTCACCGGCCACGGCGGCTTTGTAGCCATCGAAGAACACCGACACTTCCGGGTCCGCACAGAGGATGCGGGTGTCATGCCGGCGATAGCTGACATAGCGGCCCAGCGTCGCTGCGGTACCGCCGGTACCGGGGCTGCACACGATCCATTCCGGAACCGGGCTGGGCTCCTCGGCCATCTGCTTGAAGATGGACTCGGCGATGTTGTTGTTGGCACGCCAGTCGGTGGCGCGCTCGGCATAGGTGAACTGGTCCATGAAGTGGCCGCCGGTTTCACGGGCCAGCTTTTCCGAATCACAGTTGAGGTCGCAGGCACGTTCGACCAGGTGGCAACGGCCGCCGTGGAACTCGATCGCGGCGATCTTTTCAGGCGAGGTGGAGGCCGGGATCACCGCAATGAACGGCAGGCCGAGCAGCCGCGCGAAATAGGCTTCGGACACGGCGGTCGAGCCGCTGGAGGCCTCGATCACCGGACGCCCTTCACGCAACCAGCCATTGGCCAGCGCATACAGGAACAGCGAGCGCGCCAGCCGGTGCTTCAGGCTGCCGGTGGGATGGCTCGACTCATCCTTCAGGTACAGGTCGATGCCCTCGAACCCTGGCAGCGCCAGCGGAATCAGGTGGGTATCGGCGGAACGGTTGAAATCAGCTTCGATCTTGCGGATGGCGGCAGCCACCCATTCACGCTGCGACATGGCGGGCAATCGTTGTCAGGACGGAACGGTGCGATCCGGCCATTGTACGTCGCAGTGCCGTCAGGTGCTGGCCGGTAGAATGGCTCAATCCGGCCGGCAACGGCCCTGTCTGAAGGACCTCCCCCCATGACCATTCCCGCCCTGCGCGATGTTCCCGGCGTCGCCGCCCAGGCCCCGGCCGAAACCACCGGCTTCGTGTTCAACCACACCATGCTGCGCGTGAAGGACATTGCCGCTTCGCTGGACTTCTACACCCGCGTGCTCGGCTACCAGCTGATCGACAAGCGCGACTTCCCCGAGGCCCAGTTCAGCCTGTACTTCCTGGCCTACGTGCCCGCTGGCGTCACGGTGCCGGAAGATGACAACGCCCGCCGCCTGTGGATGGCCGGGCTGCCGGGCGTGCTGGAACTGACCCACAACCACGGCACCGAAACCCAGGACGGCGCGGTCTACCACGACGGCAACAGCGACCCGCGCGGCTTCGGCCACATCTGCGTGTCGGTGCCGGACATCGAGGCCGCCTGCCAGCGCTTCGAGGATCTGGGCGTGACCTTCCAGAAGCGCCTGACCGACGGCCGCATGAAGAACCTGGCTTTCATCAAGGACCCGGACGGCTACTGGGTCGAGATCATCGCCAACGTCTGACCCGAAAAGGGGACGGAGGGGATTAAGTCGTTTCTGGCATTATTGGGCTGGAAGCGACTTAATCCCCTCCGTCCCCTTTTTCTGCGAGGTTGGTATGGAAACGATGGAACTGCACCGTGGCCGCCTGATCGACCACATCCAGCTGGTAGTGCACGACCTGGCGGCCAGCCGCCGCTTCTACCAGGCGGTGTTCGACACCATCGGCATCCCGGTGGCCGGTGAAGGCGATGACTACTTCTGGGCCGACGAGCTGTTCATTTCCAGCGCCAGCAGCGAGGCCGCCGCTGGCCAGCTGACCGGACGCCACCACCTGGCATTCCAGGCCCGCGACACCGCCACTGTCGATGCCTTCCACAGCGCCGCCATTGCCGCCGGCGGCACCGACAACGGCGCGCCCGGCGAACGCCCCTACCACCCGGGCTATTACGGCGCGTTCGTGCTCGATCCCGATGGCAACAACATTGAAGTGGTCTACCACGGCCCGGCCAACTACAGCGCCGACTCGGTGAAGGTCACTTTCTGATTTCACCGATGCCGTGAACGAAGAAGCCGGGCAATGCCCGGCTTCTCTGCTTCCGACGGTGTGGCCCTCAGTGGGCGGCCATGTAGATGTCCTGCAGCACGGCCTTTTCCAGCTCCAGCTCGCCCAGCAGGTTCTTCACGATGTCGCCCAGGCTGAGGATGCCGACCAGGCGGGTGCCTTCGGTGACCATCAGATGACGGCGCCGCGAGTACGTCATCAACGACATGGCCTGCTTCAGGGTGGCCTCCGGGGCGATGCCTTCCAGGCCGGTGGACGGCAGGCTGGAAATCACCCGGCGGCCGGCCTGCGGGCCGTCGTCGGCCAAGGTGCGCACGATGTCCTTTTCGGAAATGATGCCGACCGGGGCATCGTCCTTCATCACCACCAGCGCAGCGATCCTGTTCGCGCTCATCTTGTGGGCGGCGGCACCGATGGTGTCTTCGGCGTCGATGGTGATGACAGCTTCTTTCTTGGATTGCAGGAGTTCGCGGACGTTCATTCTTGTTTCCTGGTGCAGGTCACTGAAGTCAAAAAAGTGTGCTCTTCCGATACGCCCCCTCCCCGGGAACAGACCTTTCAGCGCACGTCTGGCGCACACGCCGGCCTTGGGAGATGGATCGGCAGGCATCGTGCTGCAACGCGAACGAGGTGGGTTCAACCGCTCACCCTGGACCTCGGTCAACCTGATTCTACGACTGCGACCATCGGTCACTACCGGCATCGATGGGACAGTTCGTCGTGGGAACCAACCGACGATCCAGAGAATGGCACCGCGGCTGAAACCGCCGCTGAATACACGCGATGCCGCGTGTTAAAGATTGATTGATGGCTGCCGACGGCGGACAGAACACCCTGAGGCTGTCCCACTTCGCACGGACTCCGGCACAAACGAAAGGGGGCCACTGGGGCCCCCTTCGCTTGCAGCATCCAACAGAGCCGACGGGTGTTACTCCACTGTCACGCTCTTGGCCAGGTTGCGCGGCTTGTCCACGTCGGTGCCACGCGCCAGCGCGGTGTGGTACGCCAGCAACTGCACCGGAATGGTGTGCACGATCGGGCTGAGCACGCCGGCATGGCGCGGTGTACGAATCACGTGCACGCCTTCGGACTCGTTGAAGTTGCTGTCCTGGTCGGCGAACACGAACAGCTCGCCACCACGGGCGCGCACTTCCTGCATGTTCGACTTCACCTTTTCCAGCAGGCTGTCGTTCGGCGCGATCACCACCACCGGCATGTCCTCATCCACCAGCGCCAGCGGGCCATGCTTCAGCTCGCCCGCCGGGTAGGCCTCGGCGTGGATGTAGGAGATTTCCTTGAGCTTGAGCGCGCCTTCCAGCGCGATCGGGTAGTGCAGGCCGCGGCCCAGGAACAACGCGCTGCTCTTGCGCGCGAAACGCTCGGCCCACGCAGCGATCTGCGGCTCCATGTTCAACGCGTGCTGCACGCTACCCGGCAGGAAGCGCAGCTGCTCCAGGTAGTCCGCTTCCTGTGCCGCGTCGATGCGGCCATGCAGCTTGCCCAGCACCACGGTCAGCTGGAACAGTGCCGCCAGCTGGGTGGTGAAGGCCTTGGTCGAAGCGACGCCGATCTCGGCACCGGCACGGGTGTAGCAGACCAGTTCGCTGGCCCGCGGAATCGCACTTTCCGGCACGTTGCAGATCGACAGCGTGTGCTTGTGCCCCAGCGACTTGGCGTACTTCAGCGCTTCCATAGTATCCAGCGTTTCGCCGGACTGGGAAATGGTGACGATCAGGTGCTTCGGGTTGGCATACGCGGCGCGGTAGCGGTACTCGCTGGCGATCTCCACGCTGCACGGCAGGCCGGCGATGGCCTCGACCCAGTAGCGTGCAGTCAGGCCGGCGTAGTAGCTGGTACCGCAGGCGATGATCTGCACGCCCTCGATGCCCGACAACACCGCCTCGGCGTTCTTGCCGAACAGCTCGGCCGGGAAACCACCGGCGTCGATCGCCGCCTCGATGGTGTCGCCCAGCGCGCGCGGCTGCTCGTGGATTTCCTTCTGCATGAAGTGGCGGTACGGGCCCAGCTCCAGCGATGCCAGCGACACGTCGGACAGATGCACGTCGCGCTCGACCGGCTGGTCGTGCTCGTCGAAGACGCGCACGCCGTCGCGGCGGATTTCGGCGGTGTCGCCCTCTTCCAGGAAGATCACCTTGCGCGTGGCCGAGATCACGGCCGAGACGTCGGAGGCGACGAAGTTCTCGCCTTCGCCCAGGCCGATCAGCAGCGGGCAGCCCATGCGCGCGCAGACGAAGCGCTCCGGCTCGGCGCGGCTGACCACGGCCAGCGCGTAGGCGCCGGTCAGTTCCTTCACCGTGTGCTGCAGCGCCACCAGCAGGTCGTCGCCATCCTTCAGGTGGTGGTGGATCAGGTGTGCGATGACTTCGGTATCGGTCTGCGACTCGAAGGTGTAGCCCATCGCGCGCAGCTTCTCGCGCTGCTCTTCGTGGTTCTCGATGATGCCGTTGTGCACCAGCGCCACGCCCTGGCTGATATGCGGATGCGCATTGGCCTCGGTGACACCACCGTGGGTGGCCCAGCGGGTATGACCGATGCCGAGCACCGCGTTGAAACCCTCGGCCTCGGCCGCCGTGGCCATTTCCGACACTCGGCCGGTACGACGCACGCGACGCACCTCCGACCGCTCGGCATGGTCGATCACCGCGATACCCGAGGAATCGTAACCACGGTACTCAAGGCGCTTCAGACCCTCGATCAGCACCGGCACTACGTCGCGATCAGCGATCGCACCCACGATTCCACACATGTCACGCGTTTCCTTGAAGACGATCGTCGCATTCTAGCCTGCGCGTCCGGCTTCCCCCTCCTGTCCGCTTAATGAAAGTGTCCGGAAAGGTGTCCGCGGACACCCGGACACTTCAGACGCCCACCCAACTCATTGATGGAAAAGGAAATAAAGTTGGCACGCTACGTGCTTGGTACTGGCTACCACCGTCAGGCACGCACCCGATGATCCGCGACACTTCCGCCCAGGACCAGATCGTTTCCTCCGCCCCGGCCAGCGCCCCGCGCGCCAACTGGCTCCGTTACCGTTGGCCGGCGCTGGGCACGATCGCCCTGCTCGCCGGCATCGGCTGGGCCGTGCACGCCTGGTCCAACGCCAGCCGCTCCTTCGACAGCAGCCGCGTGCGCATCGCCGAAGTGAAGCGGGGCGACCTGGTCCGTGACATCGCCGCCGACGGCCGCGTGATCGCCGCCAACAGCCCGATCCTGTATGCCATCTCTGCGGGCACCGTGGACCTGAAGGTGGTCGCCGGTGACGTGGTGAAGAAGGGGCAGGAGCTGGCGGTCATCGACAGCCCCGAACTGCGCAGCAAGCTGGCCCAGGAACAGGCCACCCTGGCCGGCCTGGAGGCCGAGGCCAGCCGTGCCGCGCTGGACGCCACCCTGGCCCGCGCCAAGTCGCGCAAGGAGACCGACCAGGCCACCATCGAACGGCAGGCCGCCGACCGCGACCTGCAGCGCTACCAGCGCGGCTACGACGGCGGTGCGGTGCCGCAGATCGACCTGGCCAAGGCCAAGGACTCGTTGAAGAAGGCCGACATCACCCTGGCCAACGCCACCACCGATGCGCGCCTGCAGAGCCAGGGCGCCGACCTGGATGCCCGCAACAAGCGCCTGCTGGCCGATCGCCAGAAGGCGGTGGTGGCCGAAGTGCAGCGCCAGGTCGATGCGCTGACGCTGCGTGCCCCGTTCGATGGCCAGGTCGGCCAGGTGCAGGCGGTGCAGTCCACCAACCTGGCCGCCAATGCCCCGGTGCTGGGCGTGGTCGACCTGTCCAAGTTCGAAGTCGAGATCAAGGTGCCGGAGAGCTTCGCCCGCGACCTGGCGATCGGCATGCCCGCACAGCTGACCGGTGGCAACGGCCAGCCCTTCCCGGGCGAGATCAGCGCGGTGTCGCCGGAAGTGGTCAACGGTGAGGTCAACGCGCGCGTGCGCTTTGCCAGCGCGCAGCCGGAAGGCCTGCGCCAGAGCCAACGGATGTCGGTGCGCGTGCTGCTCGATACCCGCAAGAACGTGCTGAAGGTCGAGCGTGGCCCGTTCGTCGAACAGGGCAACGGTATGGCCTACGTGATGGATGGCCGCACCGCCGTGCGCCGTCCGGTGGAACTGGGCGTCAGCAGCCTGGGCGAAGTGGAAATCAAGTCGGGTGTGCAGCCGGGCGACCGCATCGTGGTCTCCGGCAGCGACCTGTTCAAGGACGCCGAACGCGTCTCCGTCAACTGATACCTGAATCCTGGAGAGAGGACACCCCATGTACATGCTCGAAATGCGTTCGGTCGCCAAGGTCTTCCGCACCGAACAGGTGGAAACCCACGCACTGCGCTCGCTGGAACTGCAGGTCAAGGAAGGTGAGTTCGTCGCGGTCACCGGCCCGTCCGGCTCCGGCAAGACCACCTTCCTCAACATCGCCGGCCTGCTGGAAACCTTCACCAGCGGTACCTACATGCTGGACGGCCAGGACGTGAGCACGCTGGGCGACGACGCCCGCAGCCGCCTGCGCAACCAGAAGATCGGCTTCATCTTCCAGGGCTTCAACCTGATCCCCGACCTGAACCTGTTCGACAACGTCGACGTTCCGCTGCGCTATCGCAGGATGAGCGCCAACGAGCGCCGCGAACGCATCGAGAAGGCACTGACCCAGGTCGGCCTGGGCTCGCGCATGAAGCACTATCCGAATGAACTGTCGGGTGGCCAGCAGCAGCGCGCGGCCATCGCGCGTGCGCTGGCCGGCAGCCCGCGCCTGCTGCTGGCCGACGAACCGACCGGCAATCTGGATACGCAGATGGCCCGGGGCGTGATGGAGCTGCTGGAGGAGATCAACGCCGCCGGCACCACCATCGTGATGGTCACCCACGACCCGGAACTGGCCGCGCGTGCGCAGCGCAACGTGCACATCGTCGATGGCCAGGTGACCGACCTGGTGCGCGAGCCGGTGCTGGCCACGCCGTTGCGCCACATCGTCGCCGTCAACGAGTGAGGGCCCGACCATGTTCGCCTACTATGCCCGATTGGCGGCGCGCAGTTTCCGCCGCAACAAGGTCCTGACCGCGCTGATGGTGATCGCCATCGCGCTCGGCATCGGTGCCTCGATGACCACGTTGACCGTATTCCACGTGCTGTCCGGCGACCCGATTCCGGGCAAGAGTGACCGCCTGTTCTACGTGCAGCTCGATGCCGCGACCGGCGCCTATGTCGCCGGCGAGGAACCGGAAACCCAGCTGACCCGCTTCGACGGTGAAGCGCTGCTGCGCGAGGCCAAGGGCGAGCGCCAGGCGCTGATGAGCGGCGGCGGCGGCACCATCGAACCGGACAACAGCACGCTCAAGCCCTTCAGCATCGACACCCGCTGGACCTCGGCCGACTTCTTCCCGATGTTCGAGGTGCCCATGCAGTACGGCCGCCCCTGGACGCGCGAGGACGATGAAGGCCGCGCACGCGTGGTGGTCATCTCCAAGGCGCTCAACGACAAGCTGTACCAGGGCGCCAACAGCGTGGGCCGCGACCTGCGCATGGAAGGCCAGAGTTACCGCATCGTCGGCGTGATGAAGGAATGGAGCCCGGAGCCGCACTTCTACGACCTGACCACCGGCAGCTACGGCAAGAACGAAGACCTGCTGCTGCCGATCTCCACCTCGTTGGACCTGAAGCTCGGCAACAACGGCAACATGAACTGCTTCGGCGAAAACCCCGACGGCAACAGCTACTCGCTCAATGCACCGTGCGCGTGGCTGCAGTACTGGGTGGAAATGGACCCGGCCAAGGCCGGCGACTACCGCCGCTACCTGGAGAACTATTCGACCCAGCAGCGCGAGGCCGGCCGCTTCAAGCACCCACCGAACGTGCGCCTGCGCACCGTGATGGAATGGCTGGACTTCAATGGTGCAGTGCCCAGCGACGTGCGCCTGCAGCTGTGGCTGGCGCTGGGCTTCCTCGGTGTCTGCCTGGTCAACACGGTAGGCCTGCTGCTGGCCAAGTTCCTGCGCCGCAGTGGTGAGATCGGCGTGCGCCGTGCACTCGGTGCCAGCCGTGGCCAGATCTTCCTGCAGTGCCTGGTGGAAGCCGGCGCGGTGGGCGTGGTCGGTGGCGTGCTGGGTATCGGCCTGGCCCTGCTTGGCCTGTTCGCGGTGCGCCAGCAGCCGGTGGAATACGCAAAGCTGGCCCACCTGGACGGCAACATGCTGCTGCTCGCGCTGGGCCTGACCCTGTTCGCCAGCCTCGCCGCCGGATTCCTGCCCGCCTGGCGCGCGATGCAGGTCACCCCGGCCATCCAGCTCAAGTCGCAGTAAGCACCCGAACGAGGACTCCCATGGACATCCGCCCCATCCTCAGCACGCTGCGCCGGCACAAGACCGCTGCCGCCCTGATCGTGCTGGAAGTCGCACTGACCTGCGCCATCGTCTGCAACGCGCTGTTCCTGGTCAGCCAGCGCGTGGAAAAGATCAGCATGCCCAGCGGCATCGCCGAGAGCGAACTGGTGATGCTGCGCGTCAGCGGCATCGGCAAGCAGACCGACGCCATGTCCCGCACCCGCGAGGACCTGGCATCGCTGCGCGCGATTCCCGGCGTCAGCAACGTCACCATCATCAACCAGGTTCCCTTCCGCAACGGCTCCTCCAGCAGCAGCATCTCGCGGGTGATCGACCAGGAACGGCCGACCACCAACGCTTCGATGTACACCCTGTCCGAGAACGGGCTGGCCACGATGGGCATCAATCTGATCGCCGGCCGCGATTTCCTGCCCGACGAGTACCAGAACTTCGAAGACGTCAGCAAGGGTGGCGCCAAGGAAAAGGCCATCCCGGTCATCCTCACCCAGGCCACCGCCGCCAAGATGGAGCCCAACGGCAGCGCCCTGGGCAAGACCTACTACATGGGCAAGCAGTCGCTGCATGTGGTCGGCATCGTCGACACGCTCAGCACGCCCAATGGCTGGAATGACAACTGGACCAACTCGATGCTGCTGCCGATCCGGGTCAGCTTCGACAAGGGTGGTACCTACGTGTTGCGCACTTCGCCGGAACGCCGCCAGGAGGTGCTCGATGCCGGTGCCGCCGCGCTGGAGCGCAACGACCCCAACCGCCTGATGCGCGACAAGCTGACCTATGAAGACCAGCGCAAGGACTTCTTCAAGAACGACCGCGCGATGGTCGGCCTGCTGATCACCGTCAGCATCTCGCTGCTGGTGGTCACTGCGCTGGGCATCATCGGCCTGGCCAGCTTCTGGGTGCAGCAGCGCAGCAAGCAGATCGGTATCCGCCGTGCGCTGGGCGCCACCCGCGGGCAGATCCTGCGCTACTTCCAGACCGAGAACTTCCTGCTGGCCTCGCTGGGCATCGTGCTGGGCATGCTGGCGGCGTACGCGATCAACCTGGCCCTGATGAACCTGTACGAGCTGCCGCGCATGCCGCTGTACTACCTGCCGCTGGGTGCGCTGCTGCTGTGGATACTGGGCCAGATTGCGGTGTTCGGTCCGGCACGGCGTGCGGCGGCGGTACCGCCTGCGGTCGCCACGCGGGGCGCGTGAGATGCGTGCCTGCGCGATGTGCCTGATGCTGCTCCTGCCCCTGCCGGCGCTGGCCGGTGGTGGCAGCGCACAGACGCTGGAATGGCGCCGCGATGGAGCGCGGCTGTCGCTGCGCTCGACCGAAGGCCAGGTGCATGTGGAGGCCGCCAGCCCGGAAGTGCGCTTCGGCGTGCGCAGTGGCGATCGCATCCTCCGCGTGGACGACACGGCGGTGCGCCGGGTTGAACATCTGGCCGAGGCACTGCGCCATTCCCACGCGGCCAGCGCCTATCTGTTGCTGCGCCGCGACAAGCGCGAACTGACGGTGGCGGTCAACGCCGCTGCGTGGCGACAGGCATTGGAGGTCCCGCCACCACCCGCGCCACCACCTCCGCCAGCCCCACCCGGGCGCTGAGCATCATCCGCTCCTGCACGGCCACAGGTTTGGCTATGCTTGATGGGTGGCGTCGGGCTCTCCCGGTGCGTGGACACGAACGGCTCCATCGGCGCCGCCCATCCCTTTCTGCAGAACCGCTTGATGCCTGCGATCCTGATCATCGACGACAACGCCAGCGTGGGTACTGCGCTGGACGTGCTGTTCTCCCTGCACGACATCGACACCCTGCAGGCGCACACGCCCGCCGATGGGCTGGCCCTGCTCGAGTCGCAGCCGGTCGATCTGGTGATCCAGGACATGAACTTCAGCGAGGACACCACCTCCGGTGAGGAGGGCGAAGCGTTGTTCGCGCAGATCCGTGCGCGCCATCCGGACCTGCCGGTGATCCTGCTGACCGCTTGGACCCACCTGAGCAGTGCGGTGGACCTGGTCAAGGCCGGTGCGGCCGACTACCTGGCCAAGCCCTGGGACGACCGCAAGCTGATGACCACGGTCAACAACCTGCTGGAACTGTCCGAGGCACGCCGCGAACTGGACCGGCGCCGCAGCCGTGAACTGCACCAGCGCAACGCGCTGGAAGAGAAGTACGACCTGTGCGGCGCGGTCTTCGCCGACCCCGCCAGCGAGCGCGTCATCGCCCTCGCCTGCCAGGTCGCACGCTCGGAACTGCCGGTACTGATCACCGGTGCGAACGGTGCCGGCAAGGAGAAGATCGCGCAGATCATCCAGGCCAATTCGCTGGTGGCCAAGGGCCCGTTCGTGGCGGTCAACTGTGGCGCGCTGCCCTCGGAACTGATCGAAGCCGAACTGTTCGGTGCCGAGGCCGGTGCGTATACCGGCGCCAACAAGGCGCGCGAAGGCAAGTTCGAGGCCGCCGATGGTGGCACCCTGTTCCTGGATGAGATCGGCAACCTGTCGCTCGGCGGGCAGATGAAGCTGCTGCGCGTGCTGGAAACCGGCCGCTTCGAGCGCCTGGGTTCCAACCGCGAGCGCCAGGTCAAGGTCCGCGTGGTCAGCGCGACCAATGCCGACCTGCCGGCGATGATCCGCGACGGTACCTTCCGCGAAGATCTCTATTACCGCCTCAACACGGTGGAACTGGTGCTGCCGCCGCTGGCCGAACGCCCGGGCGACATCGTGCCGCTGGCCGAGCGATTCCTGACCGCTGGCAAGCCGCTGTCCAGCGCCGCCACCGCAGCACTGCAGCGGCACCCCTGGCCAGGCAACGTGCGCGAGCTGCGCAACGTGATCCAGCGTGCCGAACTGCTGGCCACCGGCAACCGCATCGAAGTGGCCGATCTCAACCTGCCGCGCGCAGCCGTCGTACCACGACCGGCACCCAGCGCAGGCAATGATCCCGACCGCACACGCATCGAGGATGTGCTGGCGCGCAACCATGGCGTCATCGCCCAGGCTGCCGCCGAGCTCGGCCTGAGCCGCCAGGCGCTGTACCGGCGCATGGACCGCCACGGTATTCCACGCGAATGAAGCGGCGCTCGTTCACTTTCCGCCTGTTCCTGCGCCTGCTGCCGGTGCTGGCACTGGCTGCGGCACTGCCGTGGCTGCTGGCCTACTGGATGGACCATGGCTGGGTGGTGACCACGGTGTCGGCGCTGATCCTGCTGTCGCTGATGTGGTGGACGCTGCGTCGGGCTACCGCCCCGGTGCGGTCACTGATGCGGGCCCTGGCGGGCACCACCAGCAGCTATCGCGACGGCGAATACAACTTCGGCGTGCACTGGCCCGGCAATGACGAGCTCGGCGACCTGGTGCAGGCACACCGGGAGCTGGGTGATGTACTGCGTGAGCAGCGGCAGGGCCTGGTGCAACGTGAGCTGCTGCTGGACACCATGGTGCAGAATACGCCGGTTGCGATGCTGTTGATCGCCTCCGGCGGTGATGGCATCGCCCGCGTGGTGTTCTCCAACCTGGCCGCGCGCAAGCTGCTGCACGGCGGTTGGAAGCTGGAAGGCCAGCGCCTGGAAGACGTGCTGGAACAGGTGCCGGTGGAACTGCGCGATGCCATCGCCCGTGGCGGTGACAGCCTGTTCGCGGTGCACGCCGAGGGGGAGGACGGCGATGAGGATGACGAGCAGGTCTATCACCTCTCGCGGCGTGCCTTCCAGCTCAACGGTCGTCCGCACGACCTGCTGCTGGTGCGCCTGTTGACCGCCGAGCTGCGCCGCCAGGAAGTGCAGACCTGGAAGAAGGTGATCCGGGTGATCAGCCACGAGCTCAACAACTCACTGGCGCCGATTGCTTCGCTCGCCCATTCCGGCGGCGTGCTGGTGCAGCGTGAGCGCTTTGACCGGCTGCCCGAGATCTTCACCACCATCGAGGACCGCGCACGCCACCTGGAAGGCTTCATCCGTGGCTATGCGCGCTTTGCCAAGCTGCCACAGCCGCAGCTGCAGACCGTGCACTGGGCGCCGTTCCTGTCCAGCCTGCGCCAGCAGATCCCGTTCGGCATGGAACGTGAGCCGGACGAGGAGCTGAGCAGCCGCATCGACATCGCGCAGTTCGGGCAGGCGTTGTTGAACCTGCTGAAGAATGCGCACGAAGCCTGCGCTGAAGCCGAGCCGCCCAACGACGATGTGCAGGTACAGCTGACCCGGCTGCCGCAGTGGCTGCGCCTGGACGTGCTTGACCGCGGCAAGGGCATGAACGAGCAGGTGCTGCAGAACGCACTGATGCCGTTCTATTCGACCAAGCGCAATGGCACCGGGCTGGGGCTGGCGCTGACGCGGGAGATCGTGGAGGCCCACGGCGGACGGGTGTCACTGCAGAACCGCGGCGATGGCGGGTTGTGCGTGTCGATCCTGCTGCCGGTGGGTTGAGCGGACCGATCGGGTAGATCCACGCGATGCGTGGATATGCCGACCGAGGTCGGTACCTACCAGGCCTGCCGCATCGCCACGCGTAGATGCATCGGAAACCCCAGCGCGGCCTCTTCGGCCATCACCGCCTGCAGCCCTGCACCCCACTCCGCCTCCGGTGCGGCGACGAACCCTTCACTGGCATAGAAGGCCGCATTCCACGGCACGTCGGACAACGTGGTCAGCACGGCCGAGCGATAGCCCGCCGCCCGGGCCTGTACCAATGCATGGCGCAACAACGTGCGCCCATGACCTTGCCGCGCGTGTGCAGGATCCACATCCATCTGCAGCACGTGGAACTCACCTGCCAGTTCGCCGGCAAGCAGATAGCCGGCGATGCCACCGTCTGCCGCATCCACCACCCACAGCTGCCCGCGTTCAAGGCCATCCTGTAGTGTCGGCAGGTCCAGGCCATGCCCGGCGAACACCGGATAGGCCTCATGGCCCCTCAACACCTCGCCGGCGCGCTGCTCGATGCCGGGCAGCACACCGAGTTCATCGGCGCGGGGAATGCGGGGCTCAGGACTTCTTGAGCGGGCGCTTCCAGCCATCGATGGTTTCCTGTCGGACACGCGCCAGTGTCAGCTTGCCGTCCGGCGCGTTGCGGGTGATGACCGAACCGGCGGCAATGGTCGCGCCGTCGCCAATGGTCACCGGTGCCACCAGCGAGCTGTTGGAGCCGATGAACGCGTTGTCGCCAATGGTGGTGGTCGACTTGTTCACGCCATCGTAGTTGCAGGTGATGGTGCCAGCGCCGATGTTCACCTTGCTGCCGATCACCGCATCGCCCAGGTAGGTGAGGTGATTGGCCTTGCTACCGACACCCAGCGTGACCTTCTTGGTCTCGACGAAGTTGCCGACGTGCACGCCATCGGCCAGCACGGTGCCCGGTCGCAGGCGCGCGAATGGGCCGATCTGCGCGGCGCCCTCGGTAACCACGCCCTCCAGGTCGCAGTGCGCACGCACTTCGGTGCCCGGCCCAAGGTTGACGTCCTTCAAACGGTTGAACGGACCGACGGTGACGCCGTCGCCGAGCACCACGTTGCCCTCGAGCACGACATCGACGTCGATCAGCACGTCGCTGCCCACGGTGACAGTGCCGCGGATGTCGAGCCGGGCCGGATCGCGCACGCGCGCCCCCTGTGCGCACAAGGCCCGTACCGCACGACGCTGCCAGGCGCGCTCCAGCTGCGAGAGCTGCCAGGGGTCGTTTGCCCCTTCGGCCTCCTGCGCGTCGGCCACCAGCGCCATTTCGGCCGGCGTGTATTCATGGGCGGCAAACGCAAAGACATCGGTGAGGTAGTACTCGCCCTGTGCATTGCTGTTGGAAAGCTGCGACAGCCAACGGCGCAGCGCAGTCGATTCGGCGGCGATGATGCCGGTATTGATCGTGCGCACGCGCAGCTGGTCATCGGTGGCGTCCTTCTGCTCGATGATCGCGCCAACCTTGCCCTCGGCATCGCGCAGCACGCGGCCATATCCGGTCGGGTCATCGACATCGGCCACCAGTACCGCCAGCCGGCCCGGCTGTGCGAGCAGGTCGCGCAGGGTCTGCGCACGGATCAGCGGCACGTCGCCGTACAGGACCAGCACCTGCGCCAGGTCGGGAACCTGGGGCATCGCCTGCGCTACCGCATGGCCGGTGCCGAGCTGCTGAGCCTGTTCGGCCCATTGCAGGTCGGGCTGGCCGGCGAAGTACTGGCGCACCGCCTCGCCGCCATGGCCATGGACCACGTGGATCGCCGCCGGCTGGAGCTCACGGGCCGCGTCGATCACGTGCGCCAGCATCGGCTGGCCCGCGATCGGCTGCAGCACCTTCGGCAGCACCGACTTCATGCGCTTGCCTGCGCCGGCGGCGAGGATGATGACGTGCAGGGGTTGGGTCATGGGAACGGCGGTCCGTGGTTCGTTGCCGGTGATTCTAGAGCGTGCGCCGTTAACATGGGCATCCCTCCTCCCTTCGCCATGCCGATGAGCCTCGTCCGCCAGGGAAGCGCCTACCTCGTCATCGGGCTCGTGCAGCTGCTGCTCGACTGGCTCGTGTTCGTGGTCACCACCGCACTGGGCATGCCCGTGGCGCCGGCCAACATCGCCGGGCGCCTGGCCGGCATGCTGCTGGGCTTCTGGCTCAACGGCCGCTACACCTTTGCCGAGGCCGGCACCCGCAAGCTGGGATGGAAGCGATTTGCACGCTTTTTCAGTCTATGGCTGCTGCTCACCGTGGCGAGCACATTGCTGGTGAGCCTGGTGGACCATGCGCTGGGCCTGCAGTACACCTGGCTTGCCAAACCGCTGGTGGAAGGCGGCCTGGCGTGTGTGTCGTTCCTGCTGATGCGGTACGTGGTGTATCGCTGAGACGGCACCAGGATCGGGATCGGGATCGGGGACCGGGATCGGGGACCGGGATCGGGGACCGGGATCGGTGATCGGTGATCGGGATCGGTGATCGGGATCGGGATCGGGACTGGGGACCGGGACTGGTAGAGTCGACTGGTAGTCGACTAACGCGCGCAGCGCGGGATTTTCGCGGCCTGAACGTAGAGCAGTCGACTAACAGTCGACTCTACCCAGTCGACTCTACCCGGTCGAATCCACCCGGTCGACTCTACCCAGCCACCCGAACAAAAACGCCGGCGCAGGGCCGGCGTTTTCGTGGATGCAGCGCGGAACCTCAGTGCTTGAGGGTCTTGCGCAGGCGTTCCAGGGCCTGCAGCTGGACGACGGCTTCGGCCAGCTTCTGCTGGGCTTCGGCCACTTCCATGGCTTCACCGCGGTTGGCCAGGATGCGCTCGGCTTCTTCCTTGGCCTTGCGGACCGAGGCTTCGTCGATGTCCTGCGCGCGGATCGCGGTGTCGGCCAGCACGGTCACCACCTGCGGCTGCACTTCCAGGATGCCGCCGGAAATGGCGAAATCCAGCTGCTCGCCATTCGGCGTGGTCACCACCACCTTGCCCGGCTTCAGGCGGGTGATCAGCGGCGCGTGCTTGGGCGCGATGCCCAGTTCGCCCAGCTCACCGGTGGCCACGACCAGGGTCGCTTCGCCACGGAAGATTTCCTGCTCGGCGCTGACGATGTCGCAACGGATCGTGCTCATGCAAATCTCTTCGCTGTTCGCGGCGGCGCAATGCCACCGTGGGGGTCCACCGGCGCGGGCGGTTGCCCGGCGCCGGCGTCAGGTCGGGCAGGATCGCTCCCGCCCGCCCCGGATCAGGCCTTCTCGGCCATCTTCTTGGCCTTCTCGACCGCTTCTTCGATGCCGCCAACCATGTAGAACGCCTGCTCCGGCAGGTGGTCGTACTCGCCATCGACGATGGCCTTGAAGCCACGGATGGTGTCCTTCAGCGGCACGTACTTGCCCGGCGAACCGGTGAACACTTCGGCCACGTGGAACGGCTGGCTGAAGAAGCGCTCGATCTTACGGGCGCGCGACACGGCCTGCTTGTCCTCTTCGGACAGTTCGTCCATGCCCAGGATCGCGATGATGTCCTTCAGTTCCTTGTACTTCTGCAGGGTCTGCTGGACGCGCTGGGCGGTGTCGTAGTGCTCGTGGCCGATGACCAGCGGGTCCATCTGGCGGCTGGTGGAGTCCAGCGGATCGACGGCCGGGTAGATACCCAGCGAGGCGATCGAACGCGACAGGGTAACGGTCGAGTCCAGGTGGGCGAAGGTGGTTGCCGGCGACGGGTCGGTCAGGTCGTCCGCGGGAACGTAGACGGCCTGGATCGAGGTGATCGAACCGTTCTTGGTCGAGGTGATGCGCTCCTGCAGGACGCCCATTTCCTCGGCCAGGGTCGGCTGGTAACCCACGGCGGACGGCATGCGGCCCAGCAGTGCCGACACTTCGGTACCGGCCAGGGTGTAGCGGTAGATGTTGTCGACGAACAGCAGGACGTCCTTGCCCTTGCCGTTTTCGTCCTTCTCGTCGCGGAAGTACTCGGCCATGGTCAGGCCGGTCAGGGCGACGCGCAGGCGGTTGCCCGGCGGCTCGTTCATCTGGCCGTACACCATCGCCACCTTGTCGAGGACGTTGGAGTCCTTCATTTCGTGGTAGAAGTCGTTGCCCTCACGGGTACGCTCACCCACGCCGGCGAACACGGACAGACCGCTGTGCGCCTTGGCGATGTTGTTGATCAGCTCCATCATGTTGACGGTCTTGCCGACGCCGGCGCCGCCGAACAGGCCGACCTTGCCGCCCTTGGCGAACGGGCACATCAGGTCGATGACCTTGATGCCGGTTTCCAGCAGTTCGGTGGCCGGGGACTGGTCTTCGTACGACGGGGCCGCACGGTGGATTTCCCAGCTGTCGCTGGCGGCCACCGGGCCGGCTTCGTCGATCGGACGGCCGAGCACGTCCATGATGCGGCCCAGGGTGCCGGCGCCGACCGGCACCGAGATGCCACGGCCGGTGTTGACGGCAACCAGGTTGCGCTTCAGGCCGTCGGTGGAACCGAGGGCGATGGTACGCACCACGCCGTCGCCCAGCTGCTGCTGGACTTCGAGGGTGATCTCGGTGTTTTCCACCTTCAGTGCGTCGTACACCTTCGGCACCGATTCACGCGGGAATTCGACGTCGACGACCGCGCCGATGATCTGAACGATCTTGCCCTGACTCATTGCTGCATCCTCTAATGTGTGCTTTGAACGAACGCGGTCAGACTGCTGCCGCGCCGCCGACGATTTCGGAGATTTCCTGGGTGATCGCTGCCTGGCGCGCCTTGTTGTAGACGAGCTGCAGGGTGCCGATCAGCTTGTTGGCGTTGTCGCTCGCCGCCTTCATCGCAACCATGCGTGCCGCATGCTCGGAGGCGACGTTTTCCAGCAGTGCCTGGTACACCAGCGACTCGATGTAACGCGTCATCACGTGCTCGAGCACGGTCGCGGCATCGGGTTCGTACAGGTAGTCCCAGTCGTGGTGAGCGACCTGCTTCTCAGCCGGCGGCAGCGGCAGCAGCTGATCGAAGCTGGCCTTCTGCACCATGGTGTTCACGAAGCGGTTGTAGACCAGGTACACGCGGTCGATCTTGCCTTCGGTGAAGGCGTCGAGCATGACCTTGATCACACCGATCAGCGATTCCAGCTTCGGCACGTCGCCGATGTGGGTCACGCTGCCGACCATGTTGACCTTCACGCGGCGGAAGAAGGTCGAAGCCTTCTGGCCGATGGTCACCAGGTCCACTTCCGCACCCTTGTCCTGCCATGCCTTGGCTTCGCCCAGCATCTTGCGGAACAGGTTGTTGTTCAGGCCGCCGGCCAGGCCGCGATCGGAGGAGATCACGATGAAGCCGACCCGCTTGACCTGCTCGCGCTCGACCAGGAACGGATGCTGGTAGTCGGTGCTGGCCTGGGCCAGGTGACCGATCACCTGCTTCATCGCCTGCGCGTACGGACGCGAGGTCTTCATCCGATCCTGCGCCTTGCGGATCTTGGAGGCCGAGACCATTTCCAGGGCGCGCGTCACCTTGCGGGTGTTCTGCACGCTCTTGATCTTGGTTTTGATTTCGCGTCCGCTTGCCATCTCTTGTTTCCCGTGGCGCGGGGCTGCTGCCCCGCGTTGTTCAACCGTTTGTCATCTGGTCCAGCGGAGCCAGCGGCTCCGCTCTACAGGACCGCGATTACCAGCTGCCGGTGGTCTTGAACTCGGCGATGCCCTTCTTGAAGGCACCTTCGATGTCGTTGTCCCAACCGCCGGTGGCGTTGACCTTGCTGACCAGCTCGCCCTGGGTGTTGGCGAAGTGGGCGTGCAGGCCTTCTTCGAACGCCAGCAGCTTGTTGACCGGCACGTCGTCGAGGTAACCCTCGTTGACGGCGTAGATCGACAGTGCCTGGTTGGCGATCGACATCGGCGCGTACTGCTTCTGCTTCATCAGCTCGGTGACGCGCTGGCCACGCTCCAGCTGCTTGCGGGTCGCTTCGTCCAGGTCCGAGGCGAACTGCGCGAACGCAGCCAGCTCGCGGTACTGGGCCAGCGAGATACGGATGCCGCCGGACAGCTTCTTGATGATCTTGGTCTGGGCCGAGCCACCGACGCGCGACACCGAGATACCGGCGTTCACGGCCGGGCGGATGCCGGCGTTGAACAGATCGGTTTCCAGGAAGATCTGGCCGTCGGTGATCGAGATCACGTTGGTCGGAACGAAGGCGGACACGTCGCCGGCCTGGGTTTCGATGATCGGCAGCGCGGTCAGCGAACCGGTCTTGCCGGTGACCTTGCCTTCGGTGAACTTCTCGACGTATTCCTCGGACACGCGGGCAGCGCGCTCGAGCAGACGGGAGTGCAGGTAGAACACGTCACCCGGGTAGGCTTCACGGCCCGGCGGGCGCTTCAGCAGCAGCGAGATCTGGCGGTAGGCGACAGCCTGCTTGGACAGATCGTCGTACACGATCAGCGCGTCTTCGCCGCGGTCCATGAAGTACTCACCCATGGTGCAGCCCGAGTAGGCGCTGATGTACTGCATGGCAGCCGATTCGGAAGCGGTCGCGGCCACCACGATGGTGTGGGCCAGCGCGCCGTTCTCTTCCAGCTTGCGCACGATGTTGGCGATGGTCGAAGCCTTCTGGCCGATCGCAACGTACACGCACTTGATGCCGGTGCCCTTCTGGTTGATCACGGCATCGATCGCCATCGCGGTCTTGCCGGTCTGGCGGTCACCGATGATCAGCTCACGCTGGCCACGGCCGATCGGGATCATCGAGTCGACCGACTTGTAGCCGGTCTGCACCGGCTGGTCGACCGACTTGCGCCAGATCACGCCCGGCGCAACACGCTCCACCGGAGCGGTCAGGTCGGTGCCCAGCGGGCCCTTGCCGTCGATCGGCTCGCCCAGCGCGTTCACGACGCGGCCCAGCAGTTCCGGACCGACCGGCACTTCCAGGATGCGGCCGGTGGTCTTGGCGACGTCGCCTTCGCGCAGGTGCTCGTAGTCACCCAGCACCACGGCGCCGACCGAGTCGCGCTCCAGGTTCAGGGCCAGGGCGAAGGTGTTGTTCGGCAGTTCGATCATTTCGCCCTGCATCACGTCGGCCAGACCGAAGATGCGCACGATGCCGTCGGACACGCTGGTCACGGTGCCTTCGTTGCGCGATTCCGCGGCCAGCTTGACCTTCTCGATGCGGTTCTTGATCAGTTCGCTGATTTCGGAGGGGTTGAGCGTGGTTGCCATCGTCAAGTCCTAGTGCCGGCAGCGGGGCCGGACGTTAAATGAATTCAGTTAGCGAGCGCGGTCTGCAGACGGGCCAGCTTGCCCTTCAGCGAACCATCGATGACCACGTCGCCGGCGTCGATCACGGCGCCGCCGATCAGCGAGGCATCGACCGCGGTGGTCACGTCGACCTCGCGGTTGAAGCGCTTGCGCAGCGCGACCTTGATCGCGTCCAGCTCACCGGCCGACAGTTCGGCGGCCGAGGTGACGATGGCCTTGACCACGTGCTCGGCTTCGGCGCGCAGGGCGTCGAACATGCCGGAAATCTCCGGCAGCAGCGGCAGACGATGCGATTCGGCCAGGATGGCCAGGAAGCGCGAGTAGGTCTCGCCGTGGGACACCGGCGCCAGCAGGGCGACGGCGTCGTCACGACCCAGCTCCGGGTTGGCGAGCAGGGCCGCCACGCGCGGGTCGGCGGCGACGTGGGCGGAGAACGCCAGGGCGTCCGACCACGGCGCGAACGCGCCTTCGTCGCGCGCGGTCGCGAACGCGGCGCGGGCGTACGGGCGGGCAAGCGTGAGGGCCTGGCTCATCCTTAGATCTCCGAGGCCAGCTCGTCGAGCAGCGCCTTGTGGGCGTTGGCGTCGATTTCGCGCTTGAGCAGCTTTTCGGCACCGGTCACGGCCAGCGCGGACACCTGCTTGCGCAGATCTTCACGGGCACGGTTGGCGGCGGCGTCGATTTCAGCCTGGGCCAGTTCCTTCTGACGGGTGGCTTCGGTGATCGCTTCGTTACGGGCAGCATCAACGATCTGGTTGGCACGCGCGTGGGCCTGATCGATGATCTCGTTGGCCTTGGTGCGTGCTTCCTTCAGCGCTTCGTTGACCTTCTCCTGCGCCTGGGCCAGATCTTTCTGGCTGCGGTCGGCAGCAGCGAGGCCTTCAGCAATCTTCTGCTGGCGCTCTTCGATCGCGTTCATCAGCGGCGGCCAGATCTTGGTCGCGATGATCCAGATCAGACCAGCGAAGGCCAGCGCCTGCGCAAGAAGGGTGAAATTGATATTCATGGTTAGCTCGATCGCTGGTTTCGGGGTGGACGCGCCGCCGTAGCGGCACATCCGGCCTTCATCCGAAACCGGGTGCATCAGCACCCGGTCGTCTCAAACCGCTGTATCAGCCGGCCAGAGCCTTGGTGACGGCGCCAGCGAAGGCAGCCGACAGCGGGTTGGCGAAGGCCAGCAGCAGGCCAACGGCGACCGAGATGATGAACGCGGCGTCGATCAGGCCGGCGGTGATGAACATGCGGACCTGCAGGACCGGGATCAGTTCCGGCTGGCGGGCGGCCGACTCCAGGAACTTACCAGCCATGATGGCCAGACCCAGACCGGCGCCCAGCGCGGCCAGGCCGATCATGATGCCGACGGCAAGGGCGGTGGAGCTCTGAATCTGCGCGAAGTTGGTCAGGACGGCGAAGTACATGGTTATCTCCAGGAACTTAAGTTGCTAAGGGTGATGAAACGGATGAAGGTTGAAACGCGTTGAAGCTTGAAACTCAGTGAGCGTCTTCCGACAGGCTCAGGTACACGATCGACAGCATCATGAAGATGAAGGCCTGCAGCGGGATCACCAGCAGGTGGAACAGCATCCAGCCGAGGCCGAACACACCACCGGCAATGGCACCGAAGAAACCGGCACCACCCAGCACCCAGATCAGCAGGAACACGATTTCGCCGCCGAACATGTTGCCGAACAGTCGCATCGCCAGCGAGATCGGCTTGCTCAGCCACTCGACGATGTTGAGGATCAGGTTGAACGGCATCATCCACTTGCCGAACGGGGCCGTCAGGAATTCCTTGATGAAGCCGCCCAGGCCCTTGGACTTGAGCGCGAAGAACAGCATCAGGAAGAACACGCTGATGGCCATGCCCAGGGTGGCATTGACGTCAGCGGTCGGCACCGGCTTCCAGTAGTGCACGCCCGCCCATTCCAGCGGCTTGGCGATGAAATCGGCCGGGATCATCTTCAGCAGATTCATCAGCAGAATCCAGAAGAAGATGGTGATGGCGATCGGCGTGACCAGCTTGCTCTTGCCGTGGTAGGTGTCCTTGGCCTGGCGGTCGACGAACTCCAGGCAGATTTCAACGAAGGCCTGCCACTTGCCCGGCACGCCGGCGGTGGCCTTGCGTGTGCCCAGCCAGAACGCGACAACGATCACCAGGCCCATCAGGACCGCGGTGAGGAAGGTATCGACGTGGATATGCCAGAACATACCCTCACCCTTGCCGACCGGCGCGGTCAGGTTGTGCAGGTGATGCTGGATGTAGCTGGTAGGGGTTAGAGCCTCGCCCGCCATGTGTCCGGAACCTTCAGTTAATTGAATTCTGTCAACGCCTGGCCATCGCCAGGACCTGGAACATCAAGCCGACGGCGATACCGGCCAACAGCGCCAATGCAGGCAGCTTGAAGACCAGGAACCCCACCAGCAGGACGCCGAAAACCACGACCCACTTGGCCACGATCGCAATGATCAGGCGAGCCATCGCCGATCCTGCGGCCAGTGCCCCACCGCCCAGTGCCATCCGTGCCGCCACCCAGCCACCGGCCGAAATGGCCACACCGGACGCCAGCGCGCCGAGGGCGTATTTCGGACCTACCAGCAGGAAGGCCAGGGCCAGGACAGCCACTGCGGCCAGCGGGTAGACCGCGGCGCGCAGCATCAGTCGCCGACCCGCATCAACGGAGTTCAGCACAGGACGTCCCGCGTGGTTGCAAGTGGAGGGCTGAGGCGGCTACAGCAGGGGGGCCTCATCGAGCCGCCAAATTATAGCAATGGGACAATTTGCGAGACAACCGCTCCCTGTTCATCCCTGGGAGCCGCAAGTTGCGGTAACGGTTACATTTTTGCGTGCCACCAGGGGGACAATGACGTCCGCACCATGTTGCGACGCACTATTGAACTTTGGTCGCAGGCTGCGGAACTTTCGTCAGACATGCCGGTCCGATCATTCGACCTGCCTGCAGCATCCTCGTCGGCTCCGCCCCGCAGGTCCCACGATGGCCCCGAAGCCCGGCTCCGGGGCCATCTTTTTGCATCGTCGCGACAGCACTGAACCGTACACATGCCATGGACCATACGTTCACGCATGGTGGACGGGCCTGTCCGGCACAGTGGCCTTCATTCTGATGAACCACTGCAAGGACTCTTCGATGCGCCCCGTACCCACCCTGTTCGCCCTCTCCCTGCTCGCTGCCGGCGCCTCGTTCGCCAATGCGGCCCACGCCGCCGAAGGCGATGACCGCTTTGCCATCCGTCTGGGTGCGATGAACATCGATTCGGACAACACCCTCCGCGGCAGCACCACCGTGGCCGGCCAGGACATCTCCCTGAACCAGGACTTCAAGCTGGGTGGCAAGGAATGGGAGCCGCGCATCGACGGCATGTTCCGCATCAGCAACCGTCAGCGCCTCCTGTTCAACTACTTCAAGTACGACAAGGACCGCCGCGAGACCCTCGACCAGGGCATTTCCTTCGGCGGTGAGAACGTCCCGGCCGGCAGCTTCGTGAAGGGTGAGCTGAAGTACCAGGTGGCCAGCCTGGTCTATGACTACTCGGTGGTTGATACCGACACCTTCGACCTCGGCCTGCAGATCGGTGGCGAGTACGCCAAGGTCAGCACCAAGGGCTACGCCGACCTGGGCACGGTGTACGAAGGCCAGTTCCTCGACGAGAAGGCCGATGGCGTGGCACCTGTGGTGGGCGCCCGCATGACCTTCACGCCGTCCGAGCGCTGGATGATCACGCTGCAGGGCCAGTACCTCAACACGCGCTGGGGCAGCTTCGATGACTACAAGGGCGACCTGAGCCGCGCCAATGCCATCGTCGATTACCGCTTCACCAAGAACTTCGGCGTGTTCGCCGGCTACGACTGGTTCAAGCTGGACGTGGACAAGAAGGGCAGCGACGGTACTGTCGGCCTGAAGCAGGAATTCAAGGGCCCGGTGGCCGGTATCAGCTTCGTGTTCTGATCCCCCGCCCCTTCCACGGCACTCTCTCTCCTGGCGCGGCCTCCGGAACATCGGGGCCGCGTTTTTTGTGGCATCGTCGAGCAGAGAAGCAGGTTGGTCGAGCGCGGGGGGAGAGGGGCTTGCGTGCGAATGTCCCCCGGCGCCGGCCTACGCCCGACGCCTCCTCCTTTACTTCGCACACAAGCCCCTCTCCCCCCGCGTGTCAGGAATCCGGGCGGCTTTGGCACTGGCTCTGACTATCCGCAAGCCGAGCCACTGCGCGGGTGGCGGGCGTTTCGACAAAGTAAAGGAGGAGGCGACCGCCACAGGCGGGCGACGGGGGACATTTGTCGAAATGCCTGCCACCCGCGCAGTGGCCCGGACCCTCGCGATGACAACAGCCGAAGACATTCCTGCAGCCAACAAAAAACCCCGGTAGAAACCGGGGCTTTTCGTTCGGAACGGCGCGGGCGCCTTACTTCTTCTTCGGCATGTACAGATCGGTGATCGTGCCGTCGTAGATTTCCGACGCCATCGCCACCGACTCGCTCAGCGTCGGGTGGGCATGGATGGTGTGGCCGATGTCTTCCGCCTCCGCACCCATCTCGATCGCCAGGCCGATCTCGGCCAGCAGGTCACCGGCGTGCACGCCGACGATCGCACCGCCGATGATGCGGTGGGTTTCTTCGTCGAAGATCAGCTTGGTGAAGCCCTCGGTGCGGCCGATGCCGATCGCGCGGCCACTGGCGGCCCACGGGAACTTGGCCACGCCGACCTTCAGGCCCTTGGCCTTGGCTTCGGTCTCGGTCACGCCAACCCAGGCGATTTCCGGGTTGGTATAGGCCACCGACGGAATCACGCGGGCCACCCATTCCTTCTTGTGCCCAGCAGCCACTTCGGCGGCCAGCTTGCCCTCATGCGTGGCCTTGTGGGCCAGCATCGGGTTGCCGACGATGTCGCCGATGGCAAAGATGTGCGGCACGTTGGTGCGCATCTGGCGGTCGACCGGGATGAAGCCACGGTCGGTGACCTGCACGCCGGCCTTCTCGGCATCGATCTTCTTGCCGTTCGGCGAACGGCCCACGGCCACCAGCACGCGGTCGAAGGTGCCCTGCGCCAGCGCAGGGGCCTGGCCTTCCTCGGCGGCGTCGAAGGTGACGGTGATGCCCTTGGCATCGGCGGTGACGCCCGAGGCCTTGGTCTTCAGGTGCACTTCGATGCCCTGCTTCTTCAGGCGGTCGGCCAGCGGCTTGACCAGGTCCTTGTCGGCGCCCGGCATCAGCTGGTCCATGAACTCGACCACGGTGACCTTGCTGCCCAGCGCGCTGTACACGGTGGCCATTTCCAGGCCGATGATGCCGCCGCCGACGACCAGCAGCGAGCCCGGCACTTCGGCCAGCTCCAGCGCGTCGGTGGAATCCATCACGCGCTTGTCGTCCCACGGGAAGTTCGGAAGCTTCACCGCCTGCGAACCGGCGGCGATGATGCACTTCTGGAAGCGCAGCAGCTGGGTGCTGCCGTCAGCAGCGGTGATTTCCAGCTCGTTGGCCGAGATGAACTTGCCGACGCCCTGCACGTTGCGGACCTTGCGCTGCTTGGCCATGCCAGCCAGGCCCTTGGTCAGCTGGTTGACGACCTTTTCCTTGTACTGGCGCAGCTTGTCCAGGGTGATGGTCGGCTTGCCGAACTCGACGCCGAAATCACCGGCATGGGCCACTTCGTCGATGACCGCTGCGGCGTGCAGCAGCGCCTTGGACGGAATGCAACCCACGTTGAGGCAGACGCCGCCGAGGCTGGCGTAGCGTTCGACCAGCACCGTATCCAGTCCGACGTCGGCAGCGCGGAAGGCGGCGGTGTAGCCGCCCGGGCCCGAGCCCAGCACGACCATCTCGCATTCGATGTCGGCCGGCTTGCCGCTGGACAGCGCCGGCTTCGGCGCAGCCGGTTCGGCCGGGGCGCGGTGCGACGGGGTCACCGGCGGCTTGCTGGCCGGAGCGGCTGCGGCTGCAGCCGGAGCCGGAGCCGGCGCAGCGGCCTTGGCCGGGGCTTCGGCGGCGCCTTCAGCGTCCAGCACCACGACCACGGCGCCTTCGGACAGGGTGTCGCCCAGCTTGACCTTGATTTCCTTGACCACGCCGGCAGCCGAGGACGGCACTTCCAGGGTGGCCTTGTCCGATTCCAGGGTCACCAGACCCTGGTCCTTCTTCACCGTGTCGCCGACGGCGACCAACACTTCGATCACCGGCACATCGCTGTAATCGCCGATGTCGGGAACCTTGACTTCAATCGTGGCCATGGTGGGTTTTCCTCATGCCCGCCCGGCATGGCCGGTGGGCTGTCACTGCATCTGTTCACGCGGCCGCGCCAGGGGCTGCGGCCGCACGGTGGGGGCGAAGCGGGTGCCTTACAGCAGCACGCGGCGCATGTCGGCCAGTACCTGGGACAGGTACGTGGTGAAGCGTGCGGCCAGGGCGCCGTCGATGACGCGGTGGTCGTAGCTCAGCGACAGCGGCAGCATCAGCTTCGGTGCGAATTCCTTGCCGTTCCAGACCGGCTGGATGGACGACTTGGAGACACCGAGGATGGCCACTTCCGGTGCATTGACGATCGGGGTGAACGCGGTGCCACCGATGCCGCCCAGCGAGCTGATCGAGAAGCAGCCGCCGCTCATGTCGGCCGGGCCGAGCTTGCCGTCGCGCGCCTTCTTGGCCAGTTCGCCGGTTTCCTGCGCGATCTGCACCACGCCCTTCTTGTCCACGTCGCGGATCACCGGCACGACCAGGCCGTTCGGCGTGTCGGCGGCGAAGCCGATGTGGAAGTACTTCTTCAGGGTCAGGTTTTCGCCGCTGGCATCGAGCGAGGCGTTGAATTCCGGGAACTTCTTCAGCGCTGCGGCGCTGGCCTTGATCAGGAAGGCGAGCATGGTCAGCTTGATGCCGGCCTTCTCGTTCTCCTTGTTCAGCGCCACGCGCAGGCCTTCCAGGTCGGTGATGTCGGCCTGCTCGAACTGGGTGACGTGCGGGATCATCGCCCAGTTGCGGGCCAGGTTTGCGCCCGAGATCTTCTTGATGCGCGACAGCGGCTGGACTTCGGTCTCGCCGAACTTGCTGAAGTCGACCTTCGGCCACGGCAGCAGGTTCAGGCCACCACCGGCAGCGACAGCAGCACCGCCGGCAGCCGGCACGCCACCACTGAGCGCGGCCTTGACGAACTTCTGCACGTCACCCTTGGTGATGCGGCCACCCTTCTCGGTGCCGTTGATCTGCAGCAGGTCCACGCCCAGTTCGCGGGCGAACACACGCACCGCCGGGGTGGCATACGGCACCTTGGCGGGCAGCACGCCATCGGCGTTGAACTGTACCGGCGGGCTGGACGGGGTACCGGCCGAGGCGATCTCGCGGGCCGCCAGCTTGTCCGGCTGCACCGGCACAGCGACCGGCTCGACCTTGGTGGCGGTCTCGGCGGCAGCCGGAGCGGCCGCAGCGGCCGCCTTGGTCGGCGCCGGCGCGGCAGCGCCCTCGGCCTCGATGATGGCGACCACATTGCCCTGCGACAGAGTGTCGCCGACCTTGACCTTGATCTCCTTGACCACGCCGGCCACCGACGACGGCACTTCCATGGTGGCCTTGTCGCTTTCCAGCGTGACCAGGCCCTGGTCCTTCTTGACCGTGTCGCCGACGGCGACCAGCACTTCGATGACCGGAATGCCGGCGTAGTCGCCGATATCCGGCACCAGCGCTTCAACCGCACCACCGCTGGCAGCCGGGGCGGCCGGCGCAGCTGCGGCCGGGGCCGGTGCGCTCTGGGTGGCGGCAGCCGGGGCAGCGGCCTTGGCCGGTGCCGGCGCGGCAGCCGCCGGCTTGGCGGCTTCGGCTTCGGCTTCGCCTGCGGCCACTTCGATCAGGGCCACGACCTTGCCTTCGGACAGGCTGTCGCCGACCTTGACCTTCAGTTCCTTGACCACGCCAGCCACCGAGGACGGCACTTCCATGGTCGCCTTGTCGCTTTCCAGCGTCACCAGGCCCTGGTCCTTCTTGACCGTGTCGCCGACGGCGACAAGCACCTCGATTACCGGGATATCGCTGTAGTCACCGATATCGGGGACAAGTGCTTCCTTGATTTCGGCCATGGGGATAACTCCGGCAATCTGGTGTAGGGAAACGTCTATTGTGCGGCCAGCGGGGGCCAGCGCCAACCGTTACAGGTGTTTTCAGTACGCACGCAGCCGGGACAGGCTGTTGCCCATGGGTCGCGGCCGCGACCAGTCGGTAGCGTATTGTCCGGACGATGTCCGCTTCATGTCGCCCGCGCGTCGGCCACCGGCTGCCAGGCCTGCCGCAGGCGCGGCAACGACCACGCCGCATTGGCAGGGCTGGTCGACGGCAATGCGACCAGCTTCGGCGGGGTTTCCAGCCGTGGCAGCACCCAGCGCTGGAATGCCTGCAGCGAGGCACCACCATTGCAGCCGATCAGCTTCAGCTCAGGCAGCGTGGCGATCAGTTCCGGCAGCGCATTGGCCACTTCCGTGCCACGCACGATGTCGGCATCCAGGCTGCCGCGCCGCTCGCAGCGGCCGATCACATCCCACAGGCCGATGCCCGCGGCGTTCAACGCCTGCAGCCGTTGCACATAGGGCAGAGCCGCGTCGAAACCGCAGATATCGGCCATCAGCGGCCAGAAGCGGTTGCGCGGATGCGCGTAGTAACGCTGCTCCTGGAGGGATGCCACGCCTGGCATCGAACCCAGCAGCAGCACCCTGCAATCCACGTTCACCTGCGCTTGCAGGCCGACGCACAGCGTTGCCGCGCTCACATCTTCTCCAACTGAATGAATGCAACTGACGACCAGAAACCCCATGGATACAGGCTTTTCGCGCTGATCGCTGAACAAGGAAAACTATTTTTTAACGCGCGTCGGATTCGATTCATGTTGAGGCGACTACGGTGTGCTCGCCCCGCAACCGGGGGCCCAAAACAAGAAACATTAGGAGATACCCCCATGCGCTCCATCCGTATCCTGAGTCTCGCCCTGCTGACCTCCGCCGCCTTCGCGCCGGCTGCTTTCGCCCAGGACAGCAGCTCCACCGATACCGCTTCGGGCAAGCATTTTGCCGTGGTTGGCGGCGTCGCGCTGCTGCAGCCGAAGAATGATCCGATCGACGGCATCAAGAAGGTCGATGGTGGCCCGGCGCCGACCGTCAGCTTCAGCTACTACATCAACGACAACTGGGCCGTTGAACTGTGGGGCGCCGCCGACAAGTTCGACCACAAGGTGAAGGGCCCGAACAATGCCCGCCTGGGCAACGTCGAGCAGCAGCCGGTCGCGCTGAGCGGCCAGTACCACTTCGGCCAGGCTGACAACGTGTTCCGTCCGTTCGTGGGCGTGGGCTACTACCAGTCCAGCTTCAGCAATGAAACGCTGGCCGACGGCAGCAGCTCCGACATCCGCCTCAAGGACGCCAAGGGCGTGATCGGCACCGTCGGCGTGGACATGAACATCAACTCCACCTGGTTCGCCCGTGCCGATGCCCGCTACATGCGTTCGCGTCCGGACGTGAAGGTCGGCGGCGAGAAGATCGGCGAAGCCAAGATGGATCCGTGGACCGTCGGCTTCGGCATCGGTGCCCGCTTCTGATCCAGGCAGCACCGGCTTCACCGATGTAACGCGACGGGCCCTGCGGGGCCCGTCGTCGTTTCCGTCACCCGCGTTCTGTAGAGTCGACTGTCAGTCGACTGCTCTTTCAAAAGTCGAGCATGGCTCGACTCTACAAAAGGCAGTCAACTGACAGTCGACTCTACGCACACACAGGACACGGAGACGCGATGGACGACGTCGACCTGCTGGTGATCGGTGGCGGCATCAACGGCGCCGGCATCGCCCGTGATGCGGCCGGCCGCGGCCTGCGGGTGCTGTTGTGCGAGCAGGATGACCTGGCCGCGCACACCTCCAGCGCCAGCAGCAAACTGATCCACGGCGGCCTGCGCTACCTTGAACAGGGCGAGTTCGGACTGGTGCGCAAGGCACTGGGTGAACGCGAAGTGGTGCGGCGGCAGGCCCCCCATCTGGTCCGTCCGTTGCGCTTCGTGCTGCCATGGGAACCCCACCTGCGACCGCGCTGGATGCTGCGCGCGGGCCTGTGGCTGTATGACCATCTCGGCCGGCGCAGCCCGAGTTTTCCCGCCTCGCGCGCACTGGACCTGCAACGCGACCCGCTCGGCCCCTGGCTCTCCCCGGCGCTGCGGCAGGCCTTCAGCTACGCCGATGCGCAGGTCGATGACGCGCGGCTGGTACTGCTCAATGCGCTGGACGCCGCCGGGCGTGGCGCACGGGTACATGTGCGCAGCCGCTGCATTGAACTGCGCCCTGTGCTGGGCCGTTGGCAGGCCACGCTGGAAGCCACCGACGGCCGGCAGCAAACGGTGATCGCCCAGGCCGTTGCCAATGCAGCCGGCCCTTGGGCAGGAGGCCTGCTGGAACGTATGCAGGCGCGCGATGGCGGCCCCGCCCTGCGCCTGGTACAGGGCAGCCACATCGTGCTGCGCCGGCCCTGGCCCGACGACAGCGCCTGCCTGCTTCAGCAGCCCGATGGCCGCGTGGTGTTCCTGCTGCCGTTCGCCCACGACCACCTGCTGGTCGGCACCACCGACACCGACTACCGCGGCGACCCGGCCCGGTGCAGCGTGCTGCCTTCGGAGGTGGCTTACCTGTGCGAGGCCGCCAACCACTACCTGCGCGAGCCGATCACCCCGCAGGACGTGGTCTGGCAGTTCGCAGGGGTACGCCCGCTACTTGCCGATCCAGATCCGCGTGCAGCGAAGCTGAGCCGTGACTACCGCCTGCAGTTGCAGTCCGGCCCGGCGCCCGCGCTGCATGTGCTGGGCGGCAAGCTGACCACGTACCGCGTGCTGGCCGAAGAAGCGCTGGACCTGCTGCGCCCCGCCCTGCCGCAGATGGGACCGGCATGGACGGCAACGGGCCACCCACTGCCGGGCAGCGACTGGGGCGACGCCACGCAGGCGTGCTCGCGCCTGCAGGCACTGGCACCGTGGCTGCCCGCAGAGATTGCGCGCCGCTGGGCCGGCGCCTACGGCAGCCGCAGCGCGGAGCTGCTGCAGGGCCTGCGGGGTATGAACGATCTTGGCGAGGACTTTGGCGGCGGCCTGCATGCGCGGGAAGTGGCTTTCCTGCGCGACCACGAATGGGCGCGTAGCGCCGAGGACGTGCTGTGGCGGCGGAGCAAGCTGGGGCTGCGGCTGGATGCGGCGCAGGTGGCGCGGCTGCAGGCGTGGATGGGGGGTCGGATCCCTTTCCCAGGGAAAGGGCTCTGACCCCCGTGTTGCCACGTGTGCCAACCAAGGTTGGCAGCTACCAGGGTGGCCGCGCGCGACGCGATCGATGCATTAGGATTTCCCCATCGCCACCGGAGACGCTGCATGACGCCCCGCTACGTGCTGGCCATCGACCAGGGCACCACCAGTTCGCGCGCGATCCTGTTCGACCGTGCTGGCGACATCGTCGGCAGTGCGCAGCGCGAGTTCGCGCAGATCTTCCCGCAACCCGGCTGGGTCGAGCATGACCCGCGCGAGATCCTCACCAGTGTCTATGCCACGCTGACCGAACTGCTCAGCCGCGAACAGATCGACCCGCGTCATATCGCCGCGCTGGGCATCACCAACCAGCGCGAGACCACCGTGGTCTGGGACCACGCCACCGGCCAGCCGATCCACAATGCCATCGTCTGGCAGTCGCGGCAGAGCCATGCCATCTGCGAGCGACTGAAGTGCGACGGGCATGAGGCACTGGTCCGCGAACGCACCGGCCTGCTGATCGACGCCTATTTTTCCGCCACCAAGGTGCGCTGGATCCTCGACCACGTGGAAGGTGCGCAGCAACGCGCCGAGCGTGGCGAGCTGCTGTTCGGCACCATCGACAGCTGGCTGGTATGGAACCTCAGTGGCGGCCAGGCGCATGTGACCGACTACAGCAACGCCGCACGCACCCTGTTGTTCAACATCCACACGCTGGACTGGGATGACGACCTCCTGGCGCTGCTGGACATACCCCGCGCGATGCTGCCGCAGGTGCGCGATTCCAGCACGGTGTATGCGCACACCCGGCCGCAGTTCTTCTTCGACCACCCGATCCCGATCGCCGGCATCGCCGGAGACCAGCAGGCGGCGCTGTTCGGCCAGGCCTGCTTCCAGCCGGGCATGGTCAAGAACACCTATGGCACCGGCTGCTTCATGCTGATGCACACCGGCACGCAGGCGGTGCGCTCGCGCAACGGCCTGCTGACGACCATTGCCTGGGGCCTGGACGGGCGCGTGGAATATGCACTCGAAGGCTCGATCTTCATCGCCGGCTCGGTGGTGCAGTGGCTGCGTGACGGCCTGCGCATGATCGAGCGTGCCAGCGACAGCCAGGCACTGGCCGCGCAGGTGCCGGACAGCGGCGGCGCGTATCTGGTGCCGGCATTCGTCGGCCTGGGCGCGCCCTACTGGCGCAGCGATGTGCGCGGCGCGATGTTCGGCCTGACCCGTGGCACCCGCAAGGCACACTTCGTGCGTGCCGCGCTGGAGGCGATGGCCTACCAGACCCGCGACGTGCTTGATGCGATGCAGTCCGATGCGGGCATCGCGCTGACCGAACTGCGCGCCGACGGTGGTGCGATCGGCAACGACTTCCTGGCCGGCTTCCAGGCCGACATCCTTGGGGTGCCACTGCTGCGGCCGCGGCTGACCGAGACCACCGCGCTGGGCGCGGCCTACCTGGCCGGTCTGGCCGTCGGGTTCTGGTCCAGCCGCGAGCAGATCGCCGCGCAATGGGGCCTGGACCGGCGCTTCGAGCCACAGATGGAAGTGGCGCGGCGCGAGAAACTCTATGCAGGCTGGCAGCAGGCCGTGGCGGCCACCCTCGCCTTCCACGTAGACTGAAGGTCGTGCCGGCCGCTGGCCGGCAACCCCATGATCCTTGGCGGCGTTTGCAGATTGCCGGCCAGCGGCCGGCACGACCGCATGGCCAGAACGCCCGCAGCGCCGGTCAGAACGCCGGCAGCACCGCGCCCTTGTACCTGGTCTCGATGAAAGCCTTCACCTGCGGGCTGGTCAGGGCCTTGGCCAGCTTCTGCACGCGGGCGTCGTCCTTGTTGTCCGGCCGCGCGACCAGGAAGTTCACGTACGGCGAGTCCTTGCTCTCGATCGCCAGTGCATCCTTGGTCGGGTTGAGGCCCGCATCCAGCGCGTAGTTGGTGTTGATCAGGGCCAGGTCGACCTGGTCCAGCACGCGCGGCAGCATCGCCGAGTCCAGCTCGCGGAACTTCAGGTTCTTCGGGTTGGCGGTGATGTCACGCAGGGTCGACAGCGCGTTGGCCGGATCCTTCAGCTCGATCACGCCGGCCTTGTGCAGCAGGATCAGCGCGCGGCTGTTGTTGCTCGGGTCGTTCGGGATCACCACGTCGGCACCGTCGCGCAGCTCGGCCAGCGACTTGACCTTGCGCGAATAGGCACCGAACGGCTCGATATGCACGCCGATCACCTTCACCAGATCGGTCTTGCGATCGCGGTTGTAGGCATCCAGGTACGGCTCGGTCTGGAAGTAGTTGGCGTCCACCTGCTTCTGCACCAGCTGGTCGTTGGGCTGCACGTAGTCGTTGAACACGCGCACGTCCAGGTCCACGCCTTCCTGCTTGAGGATCGGCTTGACCACCTCAAGGATCTCGGCATGCGGCACGGCCGTGGCGGCCACCACCAGCTTCTGCGAGGGCTCGCCGGACTTGCCGCAGGCGGTCAGGGCCAGCGCAGCGGCGAGCAGGGGCAGCAACAGGGTCTTCTTCATGGGCGGAGGAGTTCTCGGGGGGAGTGTCAGGATTTTTCGTAGTTGCTCAGGGCCAGCTCAAGCAGCGCCTTGGCCTGCTCGCGCAGCATCACCGGCTCGACGATCTCGGCATCCGAGCCGTAGTGCAGCACGTCCATCAGCAGCTCGCGGGAGACGCTGTACGGCACCTTCAGTTCATAGCGGCCATCGGCCAGGAAGCGGCCCTGCTGCTTGGAGTGCCAATGCTCGTCGGCCACCCAGCGCGCGGCCTTGGCACTGAACAGGATGGTCGCCCAGCCCTTCGGCGCACCGGAGAAGATGCCGTAGCTGGCACCCAGCTGCTCGTCCAGCTCGCTGTCGGCGACGTCACGGGCAGTGCTGTCGACCACGCGCGCCTTGTGGATGCGGTCCACGGCGAAGCTGCGCAGGGCTTCGCGGTCATGGTCCCAGGCATCCAGGTACCAGTTGTCGCGGTAATGGGTCAGGCGCTGCGGCGAGACGGTGCGCTTGGTCGGCTCGTCGGTGGAACGGGCACGGTACTCGAACGCCAGCTGGCGGCGCTCCAGCACCGCCGAGGCCACGCTGCGGAAGCTGCCTTCATCGAACTTGCGGCCGCGGTGCGGGATTACCCGCACACGATCCACCGGCCAGTTGGAGACACCGGCCTGCGCAGCCAGCAGGCTCTCGATACGCTGCTGCAGCGGCGCCAGCACCGAGGACAGCACGCCGCCGCCGGTACGCGCCAGCAGGTGCTGCGAGGCCAGCAGGGCGTGCAGCTCCTCCGAGCTGAGCCACAGGCCAGGCAGTTCGAAGCGGTCGCTCTCGTCGGCCTGGTAGCGGAAGCCGGCCTCGCCGTCGCCCTCGATCGGTGCCATCAGCGCATCGCGCAGGAAGGCCAGGTCGCGGTAGACGGTGGCACGGGAACAACCGAGCTTGTCCTGCAGGGTCGCCACCGTCACCGGATAGCGCGCGGACTTGAGCAGACGATGCAGGGCGGTGATGCGTTCGTATCGGTCCATACCCCCGATTATGTCCGAGTCGCGGGTCTTGTGTGGGACGTTTGGGCTATCGTGGTCGCCCCCACCCCCATGGAATGCCCGATGCGCCGGTTGCCCGCCCTGTCCCTGCTGGCCTGCCTGCTGCTGGCTGCCTGCGATCGCGCACCGGCGCCGGCCAGGACCGAAGCCCCCGTGCCCGCGGCCGATCCGGCCCAGGCCGTACTGGGCGCCAGCCAACGCTTTGCGGCCCTGGGCAGTTTCCATGCCGAGCTGGAGGTGCTGGGCGCACCGCAGCCGGTGCGCAGCGCCATGGACTTCGTCGCCCCCGACCGCTTCCGGGTACAGACCCCGGGCGGGTCGCAGACGATCATTGGCGACACCATGTTCCTGCAGGCCGACGGTGCGATCCGCCAGGCTCCCACCCCGCCGGGCCTGCTGGAGCAGTGGCGCAATCCCTTGCCGGCCGACGCCCTGCCTGCCGAACTGCAGGCCGAAGACCTGGGCAGCCAATCGCTGGATGGAGTCGAGACCCGTCACTACCGCCTGCGCGGCGCGCAGGCCGGCGAACGCCTGGAGTACTGGGTGGACGCCCAGGGCCTGCCACGGCAGATCGTGCGCAGCGGCAGCAGCAACGGCCGCAATTTCCAGCTGCGCCTGCGCTATTCGCGCTTCAACGACCCGGCATTGCGTATCGATTTGCCCTGAATAGGCGTCCGCGGCAACGTCTGCTGAAGCGCGCCTTGGATCGATTCTGACCGCCATCACGCTTCCAGTATCATCACCGGCTGTCAACCGCTTCGGAGAAGCCCCGATGTCCCTGCGCGTGTCCCTGCTGATCCCCCTGCTGCTGTGCGCGCCGCTCGCGTATGCACAGGATGCCTCCGAACTGGCGGCGATGTCTTCGCCGTGGAGCGGCAGTGGCGGCGAGCTCGGCTTCGCCTCGGCACGCGGCAACAGCAGCACCGAGAGCTTCAACGGCCGCCTGCGCCTGCGCTACACCGACGGCGACTGGGTGCACAGCATGGACCTGGCCGGCCTGCGTTCCAGCTCCAAGGTGACCGAGACCCGCGACGACGGCACCACTACCCGCCGCAACAACACCACCGCCAACCGCTACACCGGCAGTGCCGGCAGCGCGCTGCAGCTGGGCGAGCACCGCCAGCTGACGGCCACGGTGCGTACAGAGCGCGACGACTTCGCCACCTACGACCGCCAGAGCTCGTTCGGTCTGGGTTACGGCACCCGCCTGTGGAACACCGAGCGCTTCTCGTTCGACGCGCAGATCGGCCCCGGTGTGCGCCGCACCCACAGCACCGAGGACGACCGCACCCGCACCGGCATGATCGGCCGCGGCCTGTTCGACATGAAGTACTCGCTGACCGACAACACCGACCTGGTCAACACCCTGCTGGTCGAATCCGGTTCGTACAACACCTTCGGCCAGAACGACTTCGGCGTGTCGGTGAGCATGAACGAGCACCTGGCGCTGAAGGCCGGCTGGCAGGCGCGTTACAACAGTGACGTGGCCGAGGACAAGCGCAAGACCGATACGCTGACCACGATGAACGTGGTCTACAAGTTCAAGTAAGAAACGGGCGCCAAGGGCGCCCGTTCTTCTTCCGGTAGTGCCGGCCGCTGGCCGGCAACTGCATTCAACTGGGGCACGAGGTTGCCGGCCAGCGGCCGGCACTACCCGCGGTGGCTCAGACGTTCAGCAGTTCGCCGGCGCCATCGTCCAGCAGCAGCTTCGCCACGCGCTGGCCCAGGCCTTCCGGGTCATTGGCGGGGCCCACGGCTTCGGCGCGCACCGCACGGCCGTCGCTGGCGCTGCCAACCAGGCCCTGCAGGTGCAGGTCATCGCCCTGCCACTGCGCGATGGCCGCCACCGGCACGTGGCAGCTGCCATGCAACGCACGGTTCATCGCCCGCTCGGCTTCCACGCAGGCACGCGTGGCCGCGTCATCAAGCGGGGCGAACAACGCCATCAGACGCGCATTGCCACCATCGCACTCCACCGCCACCGCGCCCTGCGCCGGGGCCGGCAGCCACTGCGGCGGTTGCAGGCGCGCGACGATGCGCTCGCCCAGACCCAGACGCTCCAGGCCGGCCACGGCCAGCACGATGGCGTCGTAGCCACCGTTGTCGAGTTTGGCCAGCCGGGTGTTGACGTTACCGCGCAGGTCGAGCAGTTCCAGGTCCGGTCGCAGCGCGCGCAGCTGCGCCTGGCGACGCAGCGACGAGGTCCCGACCCGCGCACCGATCGGCAGCGCGTCCAGCGAGGCGTACAGGTTGGAGACGAAGCCATCGGCGGGATCGTGGCGGGTCAGCATTGCCGGCAACGCGAACGGCGGGTCCAGTTCCATCGGCACGTCCTTCAGCGAGTGCACCGCGCAGTCGGCCTCACCGCGCAGCATGGCCAGCTCCAGCTCCTTCAGGAACAGGCCCTTGCCACCGATGGCGGCCAGCGAACGGTCGAGCACTTCGTCGCCGCGGGTGCTCATCGGCACCAGTTCCACATGCAAGCCGGGATGGGCCTGGCGCAGGCGGTCGGCGACGTGTTCGCTCTGCCAGAGGGCGAGCGGGCTCTTGCGGGTGGCGATGCGGACGGTTTCCATCCGGTCATTATCGCGCCTCCGGCGCGGATACGGCCAACGGCGGAGCCCCTCGTGGCTGGAGCGAACTGCTGGATCATTGCACTAGGCCGGGCGGGGCGGGTTCGCGGGGGACGCCGTGAATCCGTCCGTGGAGGCTTGGCCGCGGCATCCATGCCGCGGACACCCCCGCGAACCCGCCCCGCCCGGCCTCTGACAGTTTCCGTGTGCATCAGCCACGGAAGATCAAAAGAAAGAATCAAAAGCCGATTGCTTCCGGGGTCAGATCCCTTTTCCGCAGGAAAAGGGATCTGACCCCTCTTTCCCCACCCGATAACAACAATGCCTTTGCCGTCCGACGCGGGAAAAACGAGAGGGTTGGGCCGGGGTGGGGTGGCGGGACCGTTGGCGCCATGGATGGCGCCATCGAGCTACAGGGATGTACTTGCAGCGTGTCCCGCCACCCCACCCCGGCCCGACCCAGTACGTAGCACCAACGAGCCGACCAACCGCCGTTGCAGTTGCCGTTGCAGTTGCAGTTGCCGTTGCTCCAGACGTTGCTCGTAAGCAGTCGCGGCCGCAGGCCGCGCGGACCACTCACAGATGCCGCAGTTCCTGCTTCAGCGTCGCCACGCAGCGGCGGCTGACTTCCAGCGGCTGCTTGCCATGCCGCAGCACCGCCTGCACTTGACCACCCGTGCCTCGACGCAGCTCCACCAGCTCGTGGCGCGCCACCAGGCAGTTGCGATGGATGCGGATGAAGCGGCTGGCGAACTCTTCCTCCAGCGACTTCAGCGACTCCTCGATCAGGTCCTCGCCGCGCGCATGGTGCACCACCACGTACTTCTCTTCCGCCTGCAGGTAGTGGATGTCGTCCAGCGGGATCAGCCGCAGGCTGCCACGCAGGCGTGCGCACAGCATGCTGCGGGCCTGCTGCCCGCCGCTGTCCTGCGGCTGGCCATCGCGGCCGGCCAGGAACGTGCGTGCACGTGCGATCGCTGCGGCAAGGCGCTCGGCGCGGACCGGCTTCATCAGGTAATCGATGGCCGCCGCCTCGAACGCCGACAGCGCATGCGCGTCATAAGCCGTGCAGAACACCACCGCCGGGCGCGGCTCGAAGCTGGCCAGGTGGCGGGCGGCTTCCAGGCCGTCCAGCCCGGGCATGGCGATATCCAGCAGGACCAGGTCCGGCTGCAGCTCCGCGCACGCATGCAGGGCCTGCTCGCCGTTCCCGGCCTCGGCCACCACGTCCACCCCGTCCTGCGCCGCCAGCAGGCTGCGCAGGCGTTCCCGCGCCAGCGGTTCGTCATCGGCGATGACTACCCTCACGGTCGTCCCCTCACTGGATCGGCACTGTCACCTGGCAGGCATAGTAGCCCTCGCTCCAGCCAGCCGTCATCCGCGCGGCGGCGCCGAAGCGCCAGGCCAGCCGATGAGCGATGCTGTGCTGGGCATGGCCGGCACCACGCGCCAGCGCCAACCCCGGCGCCTGCGGATCGGGTGCGGGATTGCGCACGCAGATCTGCAGCTCCTTGCCCTCGCGCACCAGCTGCAATTCGATGGTGCCGCCCTCGGGCAGCCGCGAAATGCCATGCAGCACTGCGTTTTCCACCAGCGGCTGCAGTACCAGCCTCGGCAGTGGCAGGTCCCACGGCAGCGGCTCATCGCGCTGCCAGCGCACCTGCAGACGCTCGCCGAGGCGCAGCGACTCTATCGACAGATAGCGCTCGGCCAGCTCGCATTCGTCACGCAGGGTGGAGTCGCCCTCGCCCGCGCCCAGGGCAGCACGGAACAGATCGGACAGATCCAGCACCGCGCGTTCGGCCACCGCCGGATCGCGATGCAGCAGGCTGGCAATCAGGTTCATGCTGTTGAACAGGAAGTGCGGCCGGATCCGCGCCTGCAGCGCGTCGGCCTGGGCACGCGCGTTGGCCTGCACCTGCGCGGCCCAGCGATCGCTCACATAGAAGTAGCGCAGGGCAAGCGCGGCGATCAGTGCCGTGGTTGCCGCACTGCCCAGGGTGAAGCGCCAGAAGCTGATGCCGCGGGCGAAGTTGTCGCCCAGTACCGCGTACAGTGCATGCACGATGCCGGCACAGACCACCGCGATCAGGGTCGCCAGCACGATCGCCGCGACAGCGCCCAGCACCGGCGGCAGCCTCGACAGAGCCTGCCGCAGGAGGCACAGGCTGGCGGTCACCGCCAGCGCCAGCCACAGCGCGAAGCCGCTGGCCGACAGCAGCTCGCCGAAGGTCCAGTGGCGGCTGCCATCGGGCGCCAGCGCCAGCACCACCACCACCAGCTGGGCCAGGCCGAGCATCGCCGCCAGCCGCGGCAGGCGGCACAGTTCCGGCATCCACGGCGATGTGCTGGCCGGGGGCATGGCTCAGGCAGCGCCCAACCGTTCCTGCAGCCAGTCACCCAGCGCCTGGATCTCTTCGGCGCAGACCTGGTGGGCCATCGGATAGCTGTGCCACTCCACCTCCAGGCCCAGCGCCTGCAGGGCCTGCGCGCTGTGTACGGCCACCGCCTGCGGAATCACCGGGTCGCTGCTGCCATGGGCCATGAACGCCGGCACCTGCACCGCACCGTCAACGCGCCTGGCGCTCTCGGCTTCCGGCAGGTAAGTGGACAGTGCGATCAGGCCGGCCAGTGGCGCGGTGCGCGACAGTGCAGCGGTGAGGATGATCGCCCCGCCCTGCGAGAAGCCGGCCAGGAAGATCTTCTCCGGCGCGACGCCGCGCTCGATCTCACGTGCGATCAGCGCGTCCAGCTGCAGCACCGACTCCTGCACGCCGGCCATGTCGGCACGCGACCGGAAGTCCATTCCGACGATGTCGTACCAGCCGCGCATCGGCACGCCGTTGTTGATCGTGATCGGCCGCACCGGTGCGTGCGGGAACACGAAGCGCAGCGCCGGCCAGTGCGGACGCACCAGTTCCGGCACGATCGGCGCGAAGTCGTGGCCGTCGGCGCCAAGCCCGTGCAGCCAGATTACCGACCACTGTGGCGAGGCGCCGGTTTCCTGTTCCACCGTTTGCAGCATGATGCGGCTCCTTCAAGTTCGAGCCGCATTATGCCGCTGGTGCAGGGCCATCAGTACAGCGGCGGTTGCTCGGCGGCTTCCCGGCGCAGCTGCGCGGCGCGCACCAGCACCGGTGGCGGAATGTTCTCTTCGGGGATGTCGAGCAGGCCGAGGCGATGCAGGAAGGCACCCGGGCCGCGCGAGGAGGTCAGCGCCACCACCGGAACGGCCAGCACCATGCCGATCACCACCGGCGCCATCCAGGCTGCCAGCGACGGCGACACCGCCCACGCCAGCACACCCATGAACGCACCAAACACACCCAGCCCGCCGTAGCCACGGATCAAGGCCATCCACGAGATGCCACCATCGTCACGCTGCTGTGCGTCCCAGCCGGAATCGCGGCCGGACAGCACTTCGGCCACGCCGCGCGACTGCACGTACATCACCACCGGTGCCATCAGTGCGGCCAGCACGGTCTCCACCAGCATCGACACGAACGCACGGATCGCACCGCCGCAACCGCGGCGGTCGACAGGGTCCAGCAGCATCGCCAGATAGCCCAGCACCTTGGGCAGCAGCAGCACCGCCATGGTGGCGGCGAACAGGCGCACCACCTGCTCCTCGTCCTGGGCCCGCCAGTACACGCTGGGTGACAGGTGCAGCAGGGCGTTGAAATCGATGCCTTCCTGGAACAGCGGGATCGCAATGCCGATCAGCATCAGCATCGCCCACATCGGCGCGGTGAAGTAATGGCCGATGCCGATCAGCATGTGAGTGCGGCTGATCCAGTGCAGGCCACGGCTGCCGACCACCTTGCCGTGCTGCAGGTTGCCCTGGCACCAGCGACGGTCGCGCACCAGCAGGTCGGTCAGGGTCGGCGGGCCTTCTTCGTAGCTGCCCCCCAGGTACGGCACCATGTGCGCGGCCCAGCCGCCACGGCGCATCAGCGCCGCTTCGACGAAATCGTGGCTGAGCACGTGGCCGCCGAACGGCTTGCGCCCCGGCAGCGCTGGCAAGCCGGCGTGGTCGGCGAAGGCACGGGTGCGGATGATGGCGTTGTGGCCCCAGTAGTTGCTCTCGGCGCCATGCCACCAGGCCACGCCACGGGCAATCACCGGGCCGTACACGCGACCGCCGAACTGCTGCATGCGTGCGAACAGGGTGCGGCCACCGATCACCGAGGGCAGGGTCTGGATCAGGCCGACATCGGCGTTGTGTTCCATGCCGGCCACCAGGCGCACGATGCTGTCGCCGGTCATCAGGCTGTCGGCGTCCAGGATCAGCATCTGCGGGTAAGCGCCACCGAAGCGGCGCACCCAGTCGGCGATGTTGCCGGCCTTGCGCCCGCTGTTGTCGCCACGGCGGCGGTAGAACAGCCGCGTCTGGCCGTCCGGCACGCGCTCGCGCAGTTCGGCGAATACCTGCTCCTCGGCGCGTGCGATGTCCTCGCGCCGGGTATCGCTGAGCACGAAGAAGTCGAAGCGTTCGAGCTGGCCGGTGGCGGCCACCGACTCGTAGATCGCCTGCAGGCCCGCCAGCAGTCGGCGCGGATCCTCGTTGTAGGTCGGCATCAGCAGCGCGGTGCGGCTGTGCACGGTCGGCAGCGGCTTGTCCGGGTCGATGCCAAGGCGATAGCCACGGTCGAACACGGCGGTCAGGAAGCCGGCCACGGCGCTGGCGAAGGACAGCGCGATCCAGGCAAACAGGCCGACGAACAGCACCAGCAGGCAGGCTTCCAGCACGCTGATGCCATTGGCCGACAGCACCCGCCACATCATGCGGGTGGCGATGGCGGTCATGGCCAGGGTGCCGCCGAAGATGTAGAACCGGCGCAGGCCGATCAGGCGTGGCGAGGTACGGTGCCGACGGACCTTCAGCTTGCCTTCGCGCAGGGTCTGTTCGGGCATCGGCAGCGGAGATTCGGCCGGCAGCAGCGCCCAGCCGGCGTCGAGCCGGGGCGCATCCGCTTCCGCGTGGATGGTTTGACCCCCCATCACCGCTTACTCCCCACGATCGGCATGGCCGGCCGTCCCGGCCGGGCTGCATGCGCGAAGGTTCCCGGCGCGCCTTCCCGGCGCCCGCACTTGTCCTGGCTGTACCGGCCCTTGGCCGCACAGTCGCTGTCTGTCACTACCGGAACCCACACGATCTCCAACGGGGCGGAATCGAAAATGCGGCCCAGTCTAGGGCGCCGGATGTAAGCCGAGTGCGAAGGTCTACGCCGGGATTTATCCCCATTCAGCAAACAGCAGGCGATGGCGGACCGCGCAGCGGAATGTCGCTTCGTGGCACCGGGTACTGGATCGTAACAAACGCGAACGGTTATCATTTCATTAACCAGGCAGGTCGCCGTCTTCCGTACGGCCGAGACCCACCCAGCTGCGCCGGCCCGAACCGTGCGCCCTACGACCCATGGAAGGGGGCCTGCCTGCTTGTCTGCGTGTGCCCGCTGCTTCCATCCGGTCCCCCCTCATTCGATGGAAGCCGTCATGTCCCAGCCGTTCCGCTCCCGTTCCGCGCGCCTGCCGCGCACCCGCCTGGCCAGTGCCCTGGCCACCGCCTGCCTGCTGGCCCTGCCCGGCGTGGCCGCTGCAGAGGCCAGCGCCGATGCCTCCACCAAGGACCTGGATACCGTGGTGGTCACCGCCTCGGGCAACCAGCAATGGATCAAGGATGCGCCGGCCAGCATCAGCGTGATCAGCCGCGAGGACATCGCGCGCCAGCCGGTGCACGACCTGGCCACCCTGCTCAGCCGCGTGCCCGGCGTGACCGGTGGCCTCAGTGCGGTTGGCGAGCAGTCCAAGATCAAGCTGCGCGGCATGCCGTCGAACTACACGCTGGTGCTGGTGGACGGCAAGCGCATGGGCAGCTCGGCCTCGACCAACTACCGGCCGGACCTGGGCCGCCAGGACCTGAACTGGATCTCGCCCGACCAGATCGAGCGCATCGAAGTGGTGCGCGGACCGATGTCGTCGCTGTATGGCTCCGACGCCATGGGCGGCGTGATCAACATCATCACCCGGCGCATCGGTGATGACTGGAGCGGCAGCGCCACCCACAGCTATACCCGCCCGGGCGACGGCAAGCGCGGCGACACCCAGCAGATCGGCGCGACGTTCTCCGGCCCGCTCGGCGAGCGCTTCGGCCTGCGCATCGGTGCCAACAGCATGCGCCGCGATTCGGATCGCTCCAATGGTGGTGTCTACGGCAACGCGTATGCAGGCGAGAAGGACCGCAATGTCGATGCGCTGCTGCAGTGGAAACTGAGCGACGCGCAGGAACTGTCGCTCGAAGCCGGCCATGGCGTGCAGCAGGCCTTCATCGACGCTTCGCTGGAAAAGCAGGATGAAGGCGCCTGGGGTGCCAGCGAACTCAAGCGCAGCTCGCTGGCGCTCAACCACGATGGCAAGTGGAGCTTCGGCAATTCGAAGATCAGTGCGTACTGGACCGAGTACAGGAACGACATCGGTGCTACCGGCCGTTCCGAAGCCACCGATACGATCATCGAGGGCAGCCTGACCACGCCGTTCACCCTCGGCGTTGAACACCAGTTCGCCGTGGGCGGCCAGTGGAAGCGCCAGGAGCTGACCAACACCGACACCATCGGCCGCGCGCCGATCGACTATGCCGGCAATGCCGTCAGCGGCTCCGATCTGGAAGTGGATACCTGGGCCCTGTTCGTCGAAGACGAAGTGAAGCTGCACCGCACCCTGGCACTGACCCTGGGCGCGCGCCTGGACCACCATGAGACGTTCGGTGGCCACGTCAGCCCGCGCGCCTACCTGGTCTGGCATCCGGCCGAGCAATGGACCATCCGCGGTGGCGTTTCCAAGGGCTTCCGCGCCCCCAGCCTGACCGAGAACTCCGCCAGCGCCGCCACCCAGTCCGGTGGCCGTGGCTGCACCTCGCTGATTCCGCTGGGCTATACCCGCGGCGGCTGCTACATGGCCGGCAACCCGGACCTGGACCCGGAAACCAGCACCAACCGCGAAATCGGCATCAGCTTCGACAACGATCTGGTCGATGCCGGCCTGACCTACTTCCACACCGACTTCAGGAACAAGATCGAGTACGCACCGCTGGGCAGGTTCAACGGCATCTGGTGGACGCGGATGAGCAACGTGCAGCGCGCACGCACCAGCGGCATGGAAGGCAGCTTCAATGTCCGCTTCGGCGAGCACTGGCGCTGGCGCACCTCGGCGACATGGATGAAGGAAGCCAGGAACCTGACCACCGGCCGCAACCTGATCGATACCCCCGAATTCTCGGGCTATTCGTCGCTGGACTGGACGCCCGACGCGGTGTTTTCCAGCAGCCTGTCGGCGCAGTACACCGGCAGGCAGGCCGGCACGGCGACGACCTTCCTCAAGGCCTACACGCTGTATGACCTGACCGCCGCCTGGAACGTCAATGAGGTACTGACCCTGCGTGGCGGCGTCAGCAACCTGGCCGACAAGAAGCTGTATGCGGAAGGCTCCACCGATTACTTCGTGGCCGGGCGCAGCTACTTCCTCAGCATGACCGCGCGGTTCTGACCAAGAGCGTCCGCCGCGATCGCGCTGGCGACGGGCCAGCGCGATCGGCGGTGTTGCGGATTACTCGCTTTCCAATGCGGCGGCGGGCGCCGCGCTCTGCGTAGCCGCCGTGCGTGCACGGTCCATCGCCACCGCCAGTTGCTGGCGTGCGAGCAGCTGTTGTGCCTGCACCACTTCAGGTGTCGGCAGGAGCACCGGTCCCGGTGCGTTTTCCGGTGTAGCAGGTGTGGTCATGCAACCTCCATGGACATCCCGCCGCCGCACGGATTCAGCTGGTGCGGCAGCGGAACTGCGCACCCTATCCTAAAAACAAGGCGGGCGGGTGACGGTGCGCGCCCCTGCCGCAGCAGCCGGAACAAGGCAGGCGTCACATTTTTGACGGTGACGCTTGGATCCTGAATAGGACTTGTCCTATCATGAAAACGTTTTCTCACAGGGATGTCTCCCCCAATGAATACCACTGACCTGTCCCAGTTCAGCCCGAAGTGGCAGTTCCGCTTCAACTTCTTCCGCCAGCACGGCGCCCCCAAGAACCCCGGCTTCAAGCAGGCCTGGAAGGCGCTGTCCTTTGGTGACCGCCTGAAGATCAACCTGAACTTCTTCGCGTTGTTCTTCGGTGCCATCTACCTGCTGATTCTTGGCATGTGGCGCAAGGCACTGGTGGTGATCGGCATCAACATCGCGCTGGCCATCATCACCATGTTCCTTCCGGACGTCGTCGGGCGCATGCTGTTCATCGCCATGAACCTGCTGGTCGCCTCCAGCACCAACTACAGCTACTACCTGGAGAAGGTGGAAGGACGTACCAGCTGGAACCCGTTTGAAGGAATGTTCTGAGCCATCAGACCTGCGCAGGATGCGCGGCAAGGATGCAACCGACGCCCGGCCCCCGCCGGGCGTCTTCGTTTCCGGGATCAGGCCGCGCGGCGGGCCATGGCCTCCGGTTCGGCCTGCAGGCGGAAGCGCGAGACCGCCACGGCCAGCTGCTCGGCCTGCTCCTCCATAGCCCGCGCCGCGGCGCTGGCTTCCTCCACCAGCGCGGCATTCTGCTGGGTGGTCTCATCCATCTGCACCACGGTCTGGTTGACCTGCTCGATGCCGGCGGACTGTTCGCGCGACGCAGCCGAGATCTCGGCCATGATCTCGTTGACGCGCCCCACCTGGCCGACGATGGCCTGCATGGTACGGCCCGCACCGTGCACCAGCTGCGCACCGGCACCGACCTGCGCCACGGATGCGTCGATCAGTTCCTTGATCTCCTTCGCTGCGCCCGCCGAGCGTTGCGCCAGCGCGCGCACTTCGCTGGCGACCACCGCGAAGCCGCGGCCCTGCTCACCGGCCCGCGCCGCTTCCACCGCCGCATTCAACGCCAGGATGTTGGTCTGGAAGGCGATGCCGTCGATCACCGAAATGATCTCGGCGATGCGCTGCGAGGAGGCCTCGATCTGCTCCATGGTCTGCACCACCTGGTTGACCACTTCCCCGCCCTCGCTGGCAACGTCAGCGGCGGATCCTGCCAGGGTATTGGCCTGCAGCGCGTGGTCGGCGTTCTGGCGCACGGTGGAGGTCAGCTCCTCCATCGAGGCGGCGGTTTCTTCGAGGTTGGCGGCCTGCTGCTCGGTACGACGCGAGAGATCGCTGTTGCCCGCAGCGATCTCACCCGCCGCCAGGCGGATGCTGGCGGCCGACTGCTGGATCTGGCCGACGATCTGGGTCAACTGCTGCACGGTGCTGTTGGCATCGTCGCGCATCACCGCGAACACGCCATGGAAATCACCGCGCATGCGTGCGCTGAGGTCGCCGGCGGCAATCGCGCGAAGCAGCGTCGAAAGCTCAGCCAGGTTGTGATCGCTGACCTGCATCATGATGTTGAGGGTCTCCACCATGCGGCGGAAATCGTGGTCGAAGCGCTGGGCATCACCGCGTACAGCGAAGTCGCCGGCCGCCGCGGCGGCGGCCAGCTGCTGGATCTGCTCGTTGATCGCGGCCAGGTTGCTCTTGGTGGTGGCCATCGCTGCGGTGAACACCGCCTTCTCGCCCGGCAGCGCTTCCATGTCCACGCTGAGGTCACCCACCGCGTAACGCTGCATCACCTCGACCAGGCGCTGGGTGACCGCATTGCTGGAAGCCACCAGCTGGTTGCTGTCGGCCACCATGCGGCCGTACTCGCCGGGGAAGGCAGTGGCGTCCATGCGGTAGCTCAGCTCGCCAGCATCGTGGCGGCGCGCCATTTCCGCCTGCGCCGCCATCACCGCCTGCAGCTGCCCGCGCATGCCCTGCATCGCGTCCAGCAGGCGGCCCACTTCATCGTTGCTGCGCGCAGGCAAGGTGCTGTCGAGCTTGCCGGCGGCGACGTCACCCGCCACCCGCACCGCTTCGGCCAACGGGCGGATCGCCAGGCGGCGCAGCAGCACATAGACGCCGGCACTCAGCGTCAGCGCGGCCACCACGCCCACCAGCAGCGTCAACCACAGCAGCTGGCGCGCCTCGGCCACGATCACCGCGTGCGGCATCACCACGCCCAGCGCGAAGCGCTGCGGGGCATTGCCCACGCGTAGCGGCACGTAGACGCGCACGTTGCCGGCTGCATCGGGCGTGAAGGCTTCGAACCGGCGGTCGGCGGCGATGTCGGCCAGCATGCTGCGGGTCAATGCGTCGGTGCGCGGCTTGCCGATCTCGGCGGCATTCGCCGAGGCCAGCACCACGCCGTTGGGCGAAAGCAGCTCGACGCGGCCTGCGCCCATCGGCGTCAGCGTCGCCAGGTGCTTCTGCAGCGCCGCCAGCGAGAAGTCGACGGTGAACACGCCGAGGAAGGTACCGTTTTCGACGATCGGCGAGCTCAACGTGCTCATCAGCACCTGCTGGCCGGCGATGTCGTAGGCATAGGGCTCGCTGACCTTGGGCAGCTTGTCGCGGCTGGGTACCACATACCAGTCGGCCGAGCCGTCGGCGGCTTCGGTGTAGTCGGTCATGGTCGACTGCTGCGGCTTGCCGTCATGCCAGGCCCAGTAGCTCATGTAGCGGCCGCTGGCATCGTGCATCGCGGTATTGGCGAACTCGGCATCCTTGCCATCGAAGGCATCGGCCTCCCACATGGTGCTCTTGCCCAGCCACTCCGGGTGGGTGCGCAGCTGCTCGCCCAGCACGGCAGCCAGGCTGGCGCGATCGGGCACGTCACCCCGCGCACGCTGGGCGAGCACGGCTTCGACCATGGCATCGTTGCTGGCAAACGCCGTGCCCAGATCGGCGGCGACCTGGCGCGCTTCAGCGTTGGCCTCGCTGGTCATGGTCTGGCGCGAGGCATCGATCAGGCTGGCACTGGCCTGGCGATAGATCAGGAACGCCGTCAGGCCGAAGCACAGCAGCGCGATGACGGCGGTGCCCAGCATCAGCTTGTGGGCGATGCTGCCCGGGCGGCGGGCAGCGGCGGAACGGGAAGAAGGCATGGAGGGGTCCGCAAGGCAGTTCAGGACGACCGGCACCGGGAGGGCACCGCGCAGGCGCGCGATCCGTCGCGCAGGCCACCGGCCGCCGGGACCCGCCCGGCGCAGGAAGCGCACCGGGTTAGCGGCCGCCTGCCAACGAGGTTGAGGCGACCGGCCTACACATTCCTGAATCCACTCAGGGACGGGACAGGGATCCGTCCCCGCTTCCCCTATTCGGCCACCCGATCCTTGATCCACTCCGCGCGTGGCAACACCTCGATGCTGCCTGCGGCGTACTGCTGCAGCACGGCGTCCGGCCCGAAACGCGGCTGCCACCCCAGCTCCCTGCGGATGCGGGCGCTGTCGTAGACGCGGTCGACGCTCAGCGGCAATGGCCAGCCGCGGCGCTCGAACTCGGCCAGCAGCTGCGGTACGCGCCGGGCCAGTACATTGCGCGGCTGGGAGGCCAGTTCCAGGCAATCCTCGCGCCGGAACGGGGTCGCGGCGCAGGCGATGTAGCGGGCGAAGGCCGGCCCCTCATCCAGCAGCAGCGCGGCATGGGCACTGGCCACGTCACGGGCGTCGATCCCACGATGCAACCGGAACATCGCCATCCGTTCCGGCGGTTCCGGGAAGCAGCGCCCCATCCGCAGCACGCGCACCCCGAAGTCCGGTGCGGCGGCAGCTTCAGCCAGGGCCTCGGCCTGCAGCTTGCTGCGGTGGTAGATCGTTCGCGGCAGCGGCTCGGTATCCTCATCGATCCAGCGGCATCCCCCTGCCACCACCGCGTGGCCGTACAGCGCGGTGGTACTGGTCAACACGAACCGCCGCGCGCCTGCCTCTCGCGCCGCCTGCAGCAGGTGCGCAGTCGCGTCCACGTTGATCTGCTGGAACACCGCGTCCGGTACCAGGCCGACGTGTGGCGCATGCAGGGCCGCGGTATGGATGACCGCGTCGACGCCCTGCACCGCGCGCACGACGGCTTGATGATCGGTGACATCGGCAATGATGCGCGTGGTGGCAAACGGACTGCGGTCCAGACCCACCACTTCATGGGCAGCCGCCAGCGCGCCGAAGATCGCGCGCCCGATCCGCCCGGAACTGCCGGTCAACAAAATCTTCATTGAGTCCATTCACTCGAAGCGCCCGGGAACTACCGGGATGCTTCGATTCTAGGCATGCAACGGAACATCTGCGATAGGACGACCGCGCAACTGTGCGTTCATCCTGACGACTTCGGCGGAGCCAGCAGTTGACGCGCGATGGAGAGTGGATCGTTGCCGCCTGCCGCGTGGGGCGCGACACCGGTCCGTTAGCAGTTGCCACCGGTGCGCAGTTTGATCGGTTGCCGGTCCGGAACGTTTATCTGATAGCCATCGGGCAGCAGCACAGGATCATCGAACATATGTGCGGCGCCGCCACTGCGGCCGCCGGCGTTGCCGCACATCCGAGGGCCGGCAGTGAATACGCGACGAATGCGGCCGCCGGGCCGGCTGCGTGATCATCCCGGTGCGCAGGGCGCGTGAAAACCGGGGCGAAGATGGCGACCTGGACTTAGCGTGCGATGGCCAAGCATGGACGCCGTCGCCCACGAAGGCGGCGTCCACACTGCAGGAGATTTCACATGACTGAGCAGAACCCGCGCAGCTCCAACCGGGGCTTCGCCTCGATGGACCAGGACAAACAGCGCGCGATCGCCGCCAAGGGCGGGCGCGCGGCACATGCCTCCGGCAATGCGCACGAATTCAGTCCGGCCGAAGCACGTGTCGCAGGCCGCAAGGGCGGCGAAGCGATCAGCCGCGACCGCCAGCACATGGCCACGATCGGACGCGAAGGTGGACACGCACGCCACGCCAACGCGCGCCAGCAGCAACAACAGCCTCAGGCGATCGAACGCACGGCAGAGGACCCGCAACGCCAGCAGGGCTGAATGCTGCGCGTCAAGCCGATGCACGCTGCCGATGCAGCCCAAGCGCCGCAAGCAGGGCCAGCGCACCCGCCACCGCCATCGCCCAACCGAACCCGCTGGCCATCGCACTGCGGTACCAGGTCAGCACCTGCGGCGTGGCGTGCATCGAGCCCGGGTGCAGGATCAGTTCACGCGCCTGCGCAACAAGCCGCTGCTGCCCTGCGGCCTGTGCGCAGGCGGTGAACTGCTGTACGGCACGCTGGCCCATCAGGCTGCCCATCAGCGCGATGCCCAGGCTCATGCCTGCCTGGCGCAGCGCGTTCATCGTGGCTGACGCGATACCTGCACGTTCGGCCGGTGCGTTGGCCATGATCGCCATGCCGGTCGCCGGCACCGCCAGCCCCATTCCAATGCCAAGCAGCATCAGCACGGCAGTGGCATGAGCGCGCGAAGTAGCCGGTTCGAACGTGGCCATTGCGCATAGCGCCACACCGGCCAGGAGGTAGCCCAGCACCAGCGCGGCATGCAGCCCGAGGCGGGCAACCAGGCGCCCGAACAACAGCGAGACAACACCCATCAACAGGAACTGGGGAGCCAGCTGCGAGCCTGCCAGCGCGGCGCTGTGCCCCTGTGCCTGCTGGAAGAAAAGCGACAGGAAGAACAGGCTCGCGTAGGCGGTGAAGCCCAGCACGAACGAGGCCAGGTTGAGCATGCGGAAGCGACCGTCGGCGAACAGGTCCAGCGGCAGCAGTGGCCGTGCCACCCGCCGCTCGACGATGCCGAACAGGATCAGCCCCGCAATTGCGGCGCCCAGCGCCAGAAGCGTCACCGGGGCCAGCAGGCCCTGCTCGCCGATCGCGATCAGGCCATAGCACAGCGCGCCCAGTGCACCGATGCTGAGCAGCTGCCCGGCCGGATCCAGCGCGGCGTGCTGCGGGTGCCGTCGCTCGGCGATACTCCAGGCGCCAAGCACAAACGCCAGCAGCCCCAAAGGCAGGTTGATCAGGAAGATGCTGGGCCAGCCGGCCCGCTGCACCAGCGCACCGCCGAGCAACGGGCCAAGCACCAGGGCCAGCGCGCTGAAGGCGGACCAGCCACCGATCACGCGTGCACGCTGGCCCGGATCGGGAAATGCGTGACTCAGGATCGGCATCGCACTGGGAATCAACAGCGCACCTGCCACGCCCTGCACCGCGCGCCCGGCGACCAGGGTCGAAAGGTCGTTGGCGCAGGTGCACAGCAGCGAGCCCATGGTGAAGGTGGCGACGCTCAGCAGCCACATCCGCCGATGACCGTAGCGATCCCCCAACGGACCGGCCGACAGCATCAGCGCCGACAGTGCGATCGCATAGGCGTTGATCACCCATTGCAGGCCCGCCATGTCGGTCTGCAGCGCCTGCTGCAGGGTTGGCAGGGCCACGTTGACGATGCTGATGTCCAGCGAAGCGAGGAATGTACCGAGGTAGGCCGCCAGCACCAGGGCGGGCCGTTGGAGGCGTCTCATGCGTGGATCCGGGGGGAGGATGTGCGCGCATCCTATCGACTGACTGACCGTCGGTCAATGACCGGCGGTCAGTCAGTGCGAAGGGGCAGCTAGAATGGCGTCCGTCACACCCGGATACCGCCCACCATGCAGACCCCAGCTGTCGCCAGGCCTCGCACCAAGCCCGCCGAAACCCGCCAGGAGGAACTGATGGACGCCGCGCAGGCGTTGTTCCTTTCGCAGGGTGTGGACGCCACCACCATCAGCGACATCGTCGCCGCGGCCGACGTGGCCAAGGGCACTTTCTATACCTATTTCGCCTCCCGCACCGAGATCCTGCAGGCGCTGGCGCAGCGCTACACGCGGCAGTTCATGGACGAGGTCGAGCAGGCAGTGCAGCAACACCCTGCCGGTGATGGCGCAGCGCGCCTGCGCGCCTGGATCCGCGCCAATATCGAGATCTACGCGCGCACCCACGCGTTGCATGACGTGGTGTACGCCAACCATCACCACCACCAGCGGGGCAATGCCGAGCGCAATGCGATCCAGCAGCAGCTGCTGGGCATCCTCGAAGCGGGCAACGCAGCCGGACTGTGGCAGCTGCCTGCTCCACAGGTCACCGCCTCGTTGATCTATGCCGGCGTGCACGGTGCCACCGACGACCTGATCGCCACACCCGCACAGGATGCCGATGCCTTCATCGCCGCTGTGGAAGCGGATTGCCTGCGCATGGTCGGCGTTCCGGCAGCGCCGACGCGCAGCGGCAGGCGCCGCTGACGCAACGCCTCCCGCTCAGGTGTGGGCGAGAATGTTCAACAGCCGCCCGAACGGGTCGCGGACGAAGAAACGACGCACTCCCCAAGGCTCGTCGGCCGGGCCATACTCCAGCGGGATGCCGGCCGCGTGCATGCGCTCCAGCACCTGCTGCAGGTCGTCCACTTCGATCGACAGATCGGGCACCGCGGTGCCGGAACCCCCTTCGCTGGCAAAGCTCACCTGCGCCAGCGCACTGCCCTGCCCGCCATGGGTGACGATCCAGCCATGGTCCATCACCACCGGCATGCCCAGCAGCCCGCCATAGAACGCTGCGGCACGCGCCGGGTCGGGCGTGGCGATGTTGGCGACAATGCGTTTGACGGCCATGTGCAGCGGCTCCGGTGCGATTTCCCATCCTCGCCGCTGCGTGCATGGCCCGCAAGCGGGCTCGGGCCAGATGCCGGCATCGCCATCTGAGGCGATCGCTGGAACAGAAGAGCCCCGTCGATGACGGGGCTCCGCGTACGGCTCAAACGGCGCGACTCACACGCCCATGCACAGATCGACCACGCAGGTGTTGTACGCCTGCTGGCATTCACCGGCATCGGTGCCACTGGCCAGGCACATCTGATAAGCCCGCCAGCACGGCTGGTCGCAGGGCTCGACCGGCCCAGCCACCGCCACCGAACCGGTACACGCCAACGCGAATACCGCCACTGCGATCACCTTCCTGACAACACGCATCGCCATCACTCCTTGATAAGCCTGGTGAGCCCAGGCCGGCCCACGTTAGCGAGGACACGGGGAGACGAAGTGAAGCCCACTGTCACGCACACTTAACCTGTTCACAATTTTCCTTTCACATGCGTGGGGGATGTCGCCACGGATTGGCGTTAACGGCCTTGTTGCCCGTCCACCAAGGAAGTTGCCCGATGAATCACCCGCTGCACGGCCGTTCGTCCCACTCCCGCTCCCCGCTGCACAGCCGCCTCGCGCTGGCCGTGTCCAGCTCTCTGTTGCTTGCCGCTGCCGCGCCCGCCATGGCCGGCGAGGCGCTCGACGCATGGCAGCAACAGCGCCAGCTGCAGGCGGCGTGGGCACAGCCCGCCGTCAGCGCGCCTGCAGCATCGACGGCCGCCACGCCCGCGGCAACCGCCACCGCCCTGCTCGGCAGTCCGGGCGATGCCGCCAGCTGGCGCAGCGATGAATTCAACGCCGACTGGGGCCTGGGTGCGATGGGGGCCGACCACGCGTATGCCCGCGGCCTGACCGGCAAGGGCGTGCGCCTGGCGCTGTTCGACACCGGATCGGCACTGGCTCACCCCGAATTCGCCGGCCGCAACACCTCCAGCATCACCATCGGCCCGAACTGTGCGTCACCGGGAACCGTCGGCGGTACCGGCGCGTGCAGCCAGACACAGGGTGATCAACCGGGTATCAACTACTACACGCTCGGCGCGGGCGTGCCTGCTTCCCTGCAGGCCAACATCATTGCCGCAGGCCGTGAATGGGGTTTCCGCTATGCCGATCACGGCACGCATGTCCTCGGAACCATTGGCGCCAACCGCAATGGCACGGGGATGCACGGCGTCGCCTTCGGTGCCGATCTGACGACCGCCCGTGTATTTGGTGACACTTACTACGAATGGAGGCGCCAGGCGAGCGGAGGCTACCTGCCTGAAGCCGTGGAACGGACGGATCCCGATGGTGCCGCAAGGCTGGACATGTACGCGCAGCTGCAGGCACAAGGCGTGCGTGCCATCAATCACAGCTGGGGCATCTCCACCCGCAACATGACCGTGGCCGCACTGGATGCCCAGTACGCACGCATCGGTGCCGGCTACGACGTATACGGAAGCATCTACAAGGACAGTGCGAACGCGCCCGCTTCGCAGTTGATCCAGGTCTGGTCGGCCGGCAATGGCAGCGGCGCCGTCGCCGGTATCACCGCGGCCCTGCCGCGCTGGAAGCCGGAGATCGAGCCCTACTGGCTGGCCGTCGCCAACGTTCGCCAGCCCAATACAGCCAATGGTGAAACCGACTACGTGATCAACGCAGGCTCGAGCATCTGTGGCGCTGCCGCCAACTGGTGCATTTCCGCACCCGGCACGGCAATCCTCAGCACCATCGTTTCCGGTGACATCCAGGGACGGCTGGAGAAGACCGCAGACTACGTCCGTCTTCTCATCGACAGCCAGAATCCCACGTACGACTACGGCCTGAAGACCGGCACGTCCATGGCCGCCCCCCATATCACCGGCGCACTCGGCCTGTTGATGGAGCGCTTCCCCTACCTGGACAACGCCCAGGTGCGCGACGTCCTGCTGACCACCGCGCGCGATCTCGGTGCGGCAGGCGTCGACCCGATCTACGGCTGGGGCATGGTTGACCTGCGCAGGGCCATCGAGGGCTATGGCTCGCTGCGCGTGGATACCAACGTGGTGATGAACCAGAGGGCCGGCGGCCTGAAGGTGTGGGAGGGCGATGCCTGGGACGACTGGACCAATGACATCGGCGGCCCCGGCACGCTGACCAAATCCGGCATCGGTTGGCTGCGCCTGAGCGGCGACAACAGCTTCAACGGCGCGGTGCTGCGCGAGGGCACGCTGGAGTTGAACGGCAGCAACACCCTCACCTCGGCGGTCGATGTGCAAGGCGGCCGGTTCCTGCTCAACGGCAGCCTGGTCTCCACCGCACTCACCACCACCGGTGGCGTCAGCACGGTCAGCGCCAGCGGCGTTCTGAAGGACGGGAACCTGACCGTCAATGGCGGCGTGGTGTCCTTCAATGGCATGCAGACCGGCGGCACCACCACGGTCGGCAGCAACGGCCTGCTGAAGGGTATCGGCACGTTGGGCAGCACCCGAGTGGACGGCACCATCGCGCCCGGCAATTCGATCGGCACGCTGACCATCAACGGCGACTACGTGCAGGGCGCGACCGGCGTCTACGCCGCCGAACTCGCGCCTGGCGGGCACAGCGACCAGTTGCACGTGACCGGTACCGCCACCCTCGGCGGCACGCTGGTCGCGTTGCCGGAACCAGGCATCTACTATCTCGGCGAGCAGTTCAACTTCATCCGCGCCGACGGTGGCATCAACGGCCAGTTCGCGAAAACCGACTTCAGCGCGTTCTCGCCGTTCCTGCAGTTCAGCCTCGCCTACGGCACCAATGGCACCCGTATCGACGTGGCACGCGGTGCCTCGCTGGCCAGCGCCGCCACCACCCCGAACCAGCGCGCGGTGGCCGCCGCGGCGGACCTGCTGGCAATCAACCAGGGCCTGCCCAAGCCGCTGACCCAGCTGTTCCCGCAGCAGGTCGGCGGCGTGCTCGACGCCCTCAGCGGCGAACTGCACGCAGCCACGCCGCTCGCACTGGTGGAAGGCAGCCGCTACGTACGCGATGCCGCGCTGTCCCGCCGTGCAGGTGCAGTCGCGCCAGGCGCCGATGCGGGCGACGCCACCGGCGCCTGGGTGCAGGCTCTGGGCGGCAACAGCAGGCTGGACGGCAACAGCAATACCGCCCGCACCGAAGCCAACAGCAACGGCCTGCTGGCCGGTATCGACCACGAGTTCTCTGGCTGGCAGGTCGGCGTGCTGGCTGGCACCGGCCGCACCGACGTCAAGCAGCAGGCGCTTCGTGCCAAGTCGAAGATCGACAACACCCACTTCGGTGCATATGCCAGTCACAACTGGGGCGGCCTCGGCCTGCGTGGCGGCGTCGCCTGGAGCAAGCACAAGGTGAAGAGCACCCGCGATGTCGACTTCGCAGGGTTCAGCGACAGCCTGAGCGCCCGCTACAACGCGCATACCCGCCAGGCCTTCATCGAAGCCGGCTACCGCTTTGGTGGTCCGGAGGCCGGGCTGGAACCCTACCTGCAGGTCGCGCGCGTGGAGGTGGACCTGAAGCAGATCAACGAGCGCGGTGGTGCAGCCGCCCTGTACGGCAAGGTGGACGACACCGGCACCACGATCGCCACCGCTGGCCTGCGCTTCGACAAGGGCCTGAAGGCATCGTTCCAGCAGGACAGCTGGCTGCACCTGCATGGGGGCGTGGGCTACCGCCGTGCCTCGGGTGACCGCAGCCAGCTGGCCGACCTCGCATTCGCCAACAGCACCACCACCTTCGCGGTCGAAGGCGCCCCGATTGCCGACAGCGCCGTTGTGGCCGAGCTGGGGCTGTCGGCCTGGCTGACCCCGCGCCAGCAGCTGGAGCTGGGTTACAGCGGCCAGTACGGCAGTGAAAGCCGCGACCACAGCGCCAACATGCGCTGGTCGGTTCGCTTCTAGACGCGTGTTCTCCTGACGGTTTGGGGCGGCCTCAGGGCCGCCCCCCTTTTTATTCACGCCCCAAGGCCATGCGCGATACCCCAGGATCATCGCGTCCTGGATCCATCCGTGGAGCGTTACGCGTGAATGAAGATCGACTGGAGCCGGGTCGCCCAGCCATTGCACCCGGTGGAGTTGAACGCCTCGAGCCGGACATTCTTCCCCGATGTCAGCGCTGCCAACGCCGCCGCGTAGGCTTCCTTGGCTCCCGGCCGGGACATGTCGATTGCAAAGGTATCGGTATTGCAGAAAGCCGTACTCGAAACATGCACGTACACAATTCCCGCCGGGCCGTCCATGTACGGCCGCAGCGACAGAATCGTCATCTGATCGCTGGTTGGCTCCGCCTTCAGTGGTGCAGACAGGCACAAGGCCAACGTCAAGGCCAACCCCGCTCCCAACCTCCTGCGGAAGCCCGGCGTCGCGTCACTCATCATCATGTAGTTCCCCTGTGGATTCAGACATCAGGCCTCAGGCATCGTCACTGCCCTCAGCTGCATTACCCCGGAGGTGCAGCCGTCGACACGCAATCCGACACGCAGCTTGTTCTGCCAGGCGATGAGCAGCATCGAGACCATCTCCCTCTGCATCGGATGATCATTGAGGAGAATGAAGCGATTGCCACCCCCACAATCCGAGCCCGCTGGAAGCACACCTTGCGTCACCAGGTAGAACCCTTCCCCGCCCCAGCCAGTTGCGACGGATACGATCCGATGGCCTTCCAGATTGTAAGGCTCAGCATTTGCCGTTGAGGCCAGGCCAGTTCCCAGCACTGCCACCACCGCCAGCAGGACCTTGCCGCCGATGGCGCCACGCGGGCGCGATACAGCACGTACTCCAGCCATGTTCTTCCTTCCCCTGTCATGAATAACCGGTTGACGGTGCACCGCCGCCGGTGCAGCCCGCTACGCTCAGCCCAGCAGCAGCTGGTACAGCAGGGGCACGATGTCACCCTGCGGACGCTGGACATGTGAGACATCGGACACCGGCGTGCAGCTCCCCGTGGCGCCACAGGCAAGCACGCGATACGCATAGCTGGTGGCAGGGCGTGCGGCCGACGTCCAGTTCGCGGCGTTGCCTTCGTAGACCGTGGTCCAGGTCACCCCGTCCACGCTTTCCTCGACGACGTAGCGGACGGCAGAGGCCACAGGCGACCACCCAACGAAGTCCTTCGCGGCCGGCGAACGCCGCATCGGCACCGCTGCCTTGGCGACCAGGCTTCCGCCCAGCGTGATGTAATCGGTCCGTTTGTCCTCGCGCTCGCTCGCCTGGTAGCGGAGGACGCCGGCGTGGTCGTACATCGAGGTGATCCGTCCGAACGATGAATCTGTCTGTGTGCGGCGACCGTCAGCGTCGTAACGGTAGCTCTCGGAACCTGCCGCCGCACGCAGCCGGTTGCCGAAGTCGAAGGCGAACGGCTGCCCGTTCTTCGCCCGCAGATTGCCCTGCGCATCGTAGGCCAGGCCGACCACGGTTGACCCTCCGCACCCGTTGACCTTCACGTTGGTCAAGCGCCAGGCGTTGTCATAGCAGTAGTGATGGTCACGGCCGAGAATCGTCACCCGCGTGAGGTTGTCCAACGCGTCATAGCTGTAGCTCGCCGAGCCGAACATGGGCGAGGAAGCCGAAACGAGCCGATCCAGCGCGTCATAGCCCAGATTGCGGTTGCCACGCTGGTTGCGGCCCGTGGCACCGTCAGTGATTGCCATCACATTGCCGACCGCATCGTAGTCGTAGCCGTCGCTGAGGATCCGGGTTGCGCCAAGCGTGTCCTGGCTTTCATCCGGCAACTGGCGCGCGTTCTGCACCATCGTGTGGACAATACCGTTGCCATAGGTGAACTGACGAATCGCCCCGTTGGGGTAATAGACCACGCCAGCGGCGTAGGAGCCCGCCTGCCCGGCCTGTCCCAGTGCGTTGGGCGCATACGCGACCACGTTGCCGGAGGGATAGCGATGCGCGGACAGGTTGCCCAGTGCGTCGTAGGCATACCCCATCGCCAGCGCTTCGCCATCGGTGGGGCTCTGCACCTCACCGATGAGCAGCCCGCGACGGTTGTACGCATAGCTGTTGTGCGTCTCCACCCCGGCGTTCAACGTGGTGACCTGCTTGACCAGGCCATCGGGCCAGTAGCTCCAGCGCTGGTTGCCATTGCCGTCGGGGAACTGCAGTGATGCGAGCCGGTTGCGTGCGTCATAGGAACGCACCACCCGGCGCCCGCTCGCCGCGGCAATGTCCTGGTTGCAGTTGCCTGCATCGGACAGGTCCAACCCCTGCGCGCTTCCAACCGGGTTCGATGCGGCGTCGTAGTCAATTACGGTGGCGCCGGTTTCCGGTTCGATCGTCTTGCACAACCGCTGCGCCGCATCGTAGACATAGCGCCGGGTCGACGTCACCGAGCCATTGCTGGCCCTGCGGATGATCGACGTCGGCTTGCCGAAGACGTCCCGCGGGATATCCAGCACGGCTCCCTCGGCCAGTTCGATACGTACCGGCCAGTCAAGCTTCGCGGCATCTGCACCGGTGTAGGTCACGACGGTCGGGATACCCCTGGCATTGGTCGTGCGCACGCGCCGCCCCGGCAGGTACTCGGTTGTGCTGACCAACGCGCCAATCTCGGAATCCTGGCTGACCTGGACCACCCGCCCAAGTGCGTCGTACGTCGTACGGACGCCAGTTCCGGCGTCCTGGACCGTACCGACCCCCGCGACAGGATAGGACTGGAAGGTGACCCGCCCTGCCGTGTCATAGGCGGTCACCGAGGCCCGCTGCGTGCCGGCTTCATTGCCCGCGTCGTACTCGCGCACCAGCAATGGGCGCCACAGCGCATCGTAGTAGGTGACCTTGCGCGCATTGCCGGTGCTGACCGTCTGCCGCCAATGACCGGCAGGAATGCCGTACTCGGCGCCGCCCACCTGGGCAAACTGTGTCGTGGTGGACGCCCAGTCCACCGTATCGCCGTCGGGGTAGTCGACCAGCGACATGCGCCCCATCGCGTCGTAGTCGTAACGCGTGGTGTTGCCCCGGCCATCGGTGATCCAGCGTATCCAGCCATTGTCATCCACGCCGGCAGACTGGGTCGAACCATCCGCATACTGGATGTTCCCGGGGATGCCGCGCTTCCAGCCGGACAGGCTCACCGTATTGCCACGCCCGTCCACCACGGCGCGAACGGTACCGTCGCTGTTGTAGTGAATGGTCTGCTGGAGCTGGCCGAAGGCATGGATCCGCTGGGGCTTCGCGGTGGCCGGGTCATAATCCACCTGGGACTCGGTCCGGCCCGTGTCCTGGTTGACCGACGTCCGGACCTGGCCAAGCACCCACTTCGACAGATCATCGTGATAGGTGATGACGTTGGTCTTGCTGTAGGACTGCGCCCCCGCACTTCCCACAACCGTGCCCAGCAACATCATCGCGGAAAGTGCATTGACTCGACGCATCGTCAGTGGGCCTGTTCGCAATGGATGGCGATGGGACAACCAGGACCAGGCAACGGAAAGACCGGCGAAGCGCACATCACAGCAAACCGCGCACACGCACAAAACCGGACGCGACTGCATCCGGTTGGCGATTGACGTTGATGCTGGACGAAGCCCCCTTCGTCATGCCGCGCCTGTTCCCTGGACTCGGCCAAGTATAACCATGGAAACGGGGGCGGGACGCCCGGTCCTTCGCAGCCCTGCCGGGCTGCGAAGGTTCCCGGGGCATGACGCGCCTCCGGGGCTCGACGGCCGCGATCGGCCGCCCGGCGCGGGACGTCAGGCGGCCTTCATGGCGTGCTTGCGTGCCCGCATGACGTTGTGGCACTCCTGCACATCCGGCAGCAGCTGGGTCACTTCCTGGCGCACCGCCGGCGGCAGATCGTTGTCCTGCAGCACATCCTTGAACGCGCCCAGCAGGCGGTCTTCGGATTCTTCCAGTTCGGCCACGTAGCCGTAGTTGGTATCACCAAACGCGGCGCGCACCTTGCCGTAGAACTGCTGCATCGAACCGACCATGGTGCCGTGCTCGGCCGGCTTGCCGCCGCTGGCGGCAACCGAACCGCTGAGCGCCGCGACGATCCGCGCCTTCACCCCGGCGATACGGGTGAACAGTGCCGACAGTTCGGCATCCTTTACCTTCGTTGCGGCTTCCTCATAGAAGGACTTGCCATCACGGGCGATCTCGATCAGGTCGTTGAGGCGATGTTCGATGGTGGACTGGGTGCTCATGGCGTCGCTCCTGTGTGCTCGAAAGTCAGTGGAGAATGGCAGCGCGTCGGCACTGCCTTCGACCTCACTATCATCGTCCTCGTGTGCCGGCCGGGTGAGTACGAATTGATGTACACATCACCATGCGGAACACGTGCTGACTTCTTCATTGCCGGCATCATTGAATGTTCACGGAAAACAAGCATGCGATGCCTGCCTTACCATGGCGCGATGACGATGATCACACTGATCAGCAGCGCAATTGCCAGAATCACCAGCAGCACATGCCATTGCTTCCAGCTGGGTTTCGGCTTGCCAGGCGTATTCATCGGCGGCCTCCTGTGTATGCCGGGAAAGGAGCTGCCAGACTGAAGCGAAACGACATTGCACAACGTCGACGCGACGTGCACTCCCCGTGCAGGACAGCGGCCAAGGGCGCGCGAAGATAACGCGTCCATAACGCAGTTCAAATGTGAGCGGGATGTTAGGTTCCTCTCGATTCCGGGTAACGGAATGCAGACCGGTCGTAGCGCCGCGCGCATTGCGACCACACAACGGATTTGGAGAGAGAAACAATGCACTACAAATACACTCTGCTTTCGGCAGGGATCGGCGCCGTGTTGGCTGCCGTTTTCTCGCCGGCTGCCAATGCACAGGACGATGCTGCGAAGTCTCCGAAGAACCTGGACCGCATCCAGGTGACGGGATCGGCGATACGCAGCGTGGATGTGGAAACCCAGCAGCCGGTGCTTGCCATCTCGCGCAAGATGATCGAGCAGCAGGGCTTCACCACCATCGCCGACGTCCTGCAGAACCTCACGTCGGCCGGCGCACCAGCGCTCTCACGTTCGCGCACGCTGTCGTCCGGCGAAGACGTCGGCGGCAGCTACGCAAACATCCGCAACCTCGGCGCCACCCGCACCCTGGTGCTGGTGAACGGCAAGCGCCTGGGCGCCAGCACCAGCGGCCTGCAGGACCTGAGCCAGATTCCGATGAGCGCGGTCGAGCGCATCGACGTGCTCAAGGATGGCGCCTCGGTGCTCTACGGATCCGACGCCATCGCCGGTGTCATCAACATCATTACCCGCAAGAGCGTCGAGGGGCTGGAGCTTTCGGCGCAGCATGGCCAGTTCAGCCAGGGCGACGGCAAGGACAGCACGTTCTCGCTCGTTACCGGCGCGCGCGGCGAGCGAGGTGGCTACACCTTGGCCCTGGAATACCAGAAGGCCGACCCGGTGTTCGCCCGCGACCGCTGGTTCTCCAAGCATGGTGGTTCGGGGCCGGGTTATCCGCGCGCGGGCTGGAGCGACCTCAGCCAGAACGGCTCCTGGTGTGACCCGGCGCTTTACGACTGTGCCACCGGAAATTCCGTATTCAAGACACTCAATCGTGGTGGCGACCCGAAGAACCCGAACGATTACCATCCGATCACGCCGGCCGAGTATTCCAACGGCAACGAGCAGATGCATGTGCAGACCGGCATCGAGCGCCGGTCGCTGTTCCTCAGCTCCGACTATGCACTGAGTGACCAGATCACCTTCACCACCGATATCGGCTACAACGAGCGCATCTCGGACCAGCAGATTGCCGGCTACCCCTACGAATCGACCAAGTTCGGGACGCCTCTGGCCGGCAACAGTGCGTTCAACCCGGTCGGCCATGACATCGCCTTCAACCGCCGCCTGTGGGAGCTTCCGCGCACGACCGAAAGCAAGCTGAAGTCGCTGCGCGTGGCACCGACGCTGTCGGGCTACTTCGAACTGGCCAGCAAAACGTTCGACTGGGAGGTGGGCGCGCTGTTCAACCGCAACGAGGTGACCAAGACCGGCCGTGGTGACATGAGCCTGATCGCCTCGCGCCAAGCGCTGGGACAGTCCTTTGTTGATGGCAACGGTGTAGCACGCTGTGGCAGCGCAGGTGCACCGATCGCCGGCTGCCTGGCCTGGAATCCGCTGCTGCCGTACGGCGTTGCTGGCGCCGGCTCGCTTGCCGACCCGGAACTGCAGCGCTTCCTGTTCCCCACGTTCACCGATACCGGCATCACCAAGACCCGAAGCTACTTCGCCAACATCTCCGGCCCGGTGCTGGAACTGCCGGCGGGCGAGCTCTCGGTGGCGATGGGCTACCAGTACCGCAAGGAAGAAGGACGCTACGTTCCCGACGCCTTTGCCCAGTCGCGCCAGAGCACTGCACTGGGGGCACAGACCACTGCAGGCGGTTACAGCCTCAATGAAGTCTTCGCCGAAGTGAATGTGCCGGTGCTGCGTGACCTTCCGTTCGCCAAGGAGCTGACCGTCAACGTTGCGGCACGCTATTCCGACTACAGCAACTTCGGCAGCACCACCAACACCAAGGCCAGCTTCGCCTGGCGCCCGGTCGAGGAGCTGATGGTGCGCGGCACCTTCGCCGAGGGCTTCCGTGCTCCCAGCATCTCCGACCTGTATGGCGGCCTGGGCACCAGCTTCGAAACCTACGTGGACCCCTGCGGCATCGGCGCCACCAACAGCGTCAACGGCAACGCGGCCTGCAACGCCGCCGGTGTTCCGCGTGGCTACGAGCAGCTGGCCCAGGGCCTGAAGCCCTGCACCAGCTACCCGTGCGCCACCCCGAACGAATTCACCACGGGCTCGAACCCGAACCTGCGCCCGGAAGAGTCCAAGAGCAAGACCGTCGGTGTGGTCTGGAGCCCGCGCTGGGTCAACGGTCTGGACATCAACCTGGACTGGTACAGCTACAAGATCGCCAACATGATCATCGAGGACAACGTCGATCGCATCCTCCGTGACTGCTACGTGCTGGGCAATGCCTCGCGCTGCGGCAGCGTCAAGCGTGCCGCTGATGGCCACATCACCAGCATGTTCTACGGCCTGACCAACCTCGGCGCGATGAAGACCGAGGGCTGGGACCTGGGCATCCGTTACCGCCTGCCGGAGTACGCGTTCGGTCGCTTCACCCTTGACCTGCAGAACAGCTACGTCTCCAAGTACGACGAGGAGAAGCAGAACTCGGCCGGTGACACCATCATGGACGGTCGTATTGGACGCCCTGGGGTGTTCCGCCTGCGGTCCAATCTCGGCGTCAACTGGCAGCTGGGCAACCTCTCGGCCCAGTACACGGTCCGCTACTACTCCGGGATGATGGAAGGCTGCATGCCAAACCGGCCCTGCACCGCGCCCGAACGCATCGCCAACGGCGAACCGGATGCCGTGCGCAGGGTCGGCTCGAATGCGTTCCACGACATCCAGGTCAGCTACAGGCTGCCCTGGGATGGCACCGTGGCAGTGGGCTCGAACAATGTGTTCGACCATCGCGGCCCGATCATGTTCTCCAAGCCGGAGAGTTCCTTCCCCTACTACGGCGGCTTCGACATCGGCCGCACGGTGTACGTGAAGTACTCGCAGCGCTTCTGACCGTAGCGTCCGTGCACGTGGCCGGCGGAAGGGGAGTTCCGCCGGCCACGCCGCACACAACCTCCACCCAATCTCCACGCTACTTCGACCCAATCTCCAACATCCCCGGCAACACTGGCGCAACGGCAGCAGATGGAGCAGGCAAGCGAGGATCGCCCGCGCGGCATCCACCTCGCCCGACCTCTCCGGATTCACCACTGAATGCGATGGACCACCCCCTCCCCGCTGCGGGGATGAGGCTGGTCCAAGGGAAGCAAGCGATGACAACGGCAGTACACAGTGGCTTGACCGATCTGGTCATGGATGCGCAGCGCTACCTGCGCCGGATCCTGCCCGGCCTGGCCTCGGTGGTCGGCCCCGTGGCTGCGGCCCGCTTCATCCCGCAGACCATGGCCTCGCGCTATCACATCGCCGAGCTGACCCTCTATGGTGAAACGCCGGCGATGCTGGCAGTTCCACGCGTCCCGGGCGAATCCAGCAGCCGCGTCATCCAGGATGTGAAAGTGCTGCGCTCAGCGGCAAAGGCCATGGTGCTGTATGTCTCGCCGTACCTCACCCCCACCCAGCGCAGGTTCCTGGTCGAGAACCATATCGACTTCGTGGTACCGCACAACCAGCTGTACGCCCCCAGCCTGGCGATCGAGTTCCGCGATGCGCCCGACCACGAGAAGAAAGCGATTTCGCTGCTGCCTTCGGCGCAGGCCGTGCTCATCCACGTACTCCTGTCCGGCCAGGTACGCTGGTGGTCGCCGCGTGAGGTCAGCCGTGCTGCCGGATACACCTCGATGACCGCGTCGAGGCTCTCCGCTGAACTGGTCGGTCGCGGACTGGCCGAACGCTCCACCGGCGGACGCGAACGCTTCCTGAGACTCGCCGGCAGCCGCGGCGAGGTCTGGGCGAGAGCGCAGCCGTTCCTGCGCTCCCCCGTGCTGAAGGAAGTGGAGGTCTGCTGGGAACAGGTCGCCGACGTTCTGGCCCGACATGCTCAATCCGCCCCCCAGGCAGGGACGGAAGCAATGCTTGCGGTGCCGTCGAAAGACCACGGCATCACGCGCGCCCTGTACATCGATGCCTGGCGGAAGCTGGGGGCACTGCCTGCAGCCGGCCGCGACTGCACGCGCAGCGGAACGTTGCAGATATGGTCGTATCCGCCTGCCTTCACCGGTAGCGGTGACCGCGTGGACCCGCTGTCGCTGTACCTGAGCCTGCAGGGCAAGCGCGGCTACGACGCCGACGCGCTGGAGCAGGAGGTGGAGCAGGCGCTGTGCGGGACGACACGCCACGGCTGAGGTCCGCGCGGGTCCGGCCCGACCGCGTCAGGACGCTTCGCCCCCACTCGCCATCGTCGCGCGCTTCGCTGCGTACTCGGCGAAGACCACACCGGATACCGCCAGCACGCCCCCTGCCAGTACCCAGCCACTGAGCGATTCACCCAGCAGCAGCACGGCCAGTGCGGCGGTCACGATCGGCACCAGGTTGAAGAAGCCGGAGACACGCGCTGCGCCCAACCGTGACAATCCGGTCATCCAGGTCAGTGGGGCCAGGATCGACGCGCATACTGCCGCAAACCCGATGCAGCCGACCGCGGTGAGATTGTTCACCCCGGTACCGACCAGCAGCTGCGCCGGCAACAGGATCAGCGACGCGGCGGTGGCCTGCAGGAACAACGATTCCAGCACCGTCAGCGGGATCTTCCAGCGCTGCATCAGCACGTTGTAGGCGGCAAAGGCCAACGCACCGATCAGCATGATCGCATCACCGCGGTTCACGCCCTGAGCGGCCAATCGTGCCAGGTCGCCCTGCGAGACCACCGCCACCACCCCGACAGTGGAAATCACCGCACCGGCAATGGAGGTACCGCGCACCGGATGGCCCATGAACACGCGTGACAACGCCAATGCGAGCAGTGGAATCAATGCCTGGATCACGCCCATGTTGGTGGCCGAGGTGAAGTGCGCCGCATAGTACGCAAGGCACTGGTACATCACCCCGCCCAGGCACCCCAGCAGCAGGAAGCGGCCAAGGTTGGCACGCACGGTCTGCAGGTTGTTGCGCAGCCGCGGCAGCGCGAAGGGCAGCAGGACAATGGCCGCCACCAGCCAGCGGAAGAAACCAATATCGATGGGACCGACCGCGCCCGAGGCCAGCTTGGTCACGATGGTATTCGCGCCCCACAGCAGGCAGGCAAGGATTGGGAAGAGGTAGTTCAAGAGCGTGGGTGTACGTGGGGGAATGGCCAGCGTACGCTTGGCGCATATCGAGGACATCCTGAAAATGCGTCACTCCGACCCCGGGTTGCGGCAACCGATGGAGCCCATCCCCACCTTCCGCCAGCTGCCCGGTCCGGTCTACTTCCGGCAGGGTGCGATGGAGCCCACCGACTGGGGCACGCACAGCCATCCTTGGGGCCAGTTCAACTTCGTCGCACAAGGGGTGATGGAGATGAAGATCGACGGCGAGTGGATGGTGTCCCCACCCCATTACGCGATCTGGATCCCACCGGGAATGCCCCACTATTCGCGCAACCGGTCGCGGTTGGCCTATCGCTCGGCCTACCTGTCGCCGGCGTTGTCACGCCGCCTGCCCGAGCGTTGCAGTGCGCTGGAAGTCAGCCCATTGCTGCGCGAGCTGCTGCACGAGCTGGCGCGACAGGGCGTGACCGATCCGCGGACGCCGGCCCAGCGGCGCATGGCCGCCGTGGTGATCGACCAGATCCTCAATGCCGCAGTGCTGCCCAGCTTCCTGCCGATCGCCAGCAGCGATGCCCTGAAACAGGTGATGGCGTACATCGAGAAGCACCTGTCCGCAGCCGAGTCGGTCGCCGATATCGCGCAGCGGCACCACATGAGCGTACGCAAGCTGGAACGCATGGCACGCAGTGAGCTGGGCATGTCACTCGGTGACTGGCGCGGTCGGGTGAAGTTCGTGCGTGCCACCGAAGCGCTGTGCACACGCCGGCCGATCAGCCGGATTGCCGAGGAGCTGGGCTACTCCGGCGTCAGCGCCTTCGCAGAGATGTTCAAGCGGCACGCACAGTGCACGCCGGACCAGTACCGGAAACTGCATCAGGCGGGGTGAAGAGCGCATCGAGGGATGTCGATTTCCGTCCTCGTCGTTCGTCGGAACAGAAGAGACAGGCCTTCCCGCCTGCAGGAGCGCCGCGATGTCCCCCATCCTCACCGCCTTTGCCACCTCCCCCGACCGCGGCCAGGGCCTGGCCCGTGACATGCGCGTGCGCTGGGCGCTGGAGGAACTGGGCGTGCCCTATGACGTGCAGCTGCTGACCTTCGCCGAAATGAAGCAACCTGCCCACCTGGCGCGGAATCCCTTCGGACAGATTCCCACCTGGCAGGAGGGCGACCAGGTCCTGTTCGAATCCGGCGCGATCGTCCTGCACCTGGCCGAACAGCATGCCGGCCTGCTGCCCGTCGGTCCGGATGCACGCATGCGCGCAGTCATGTGGGTGTTCGCCGCGTTGAATACGGTGGAGCCACCCATCGTCGAGCGCTCGATGGCCTGGGTGCTGGAGCGCGAACAGCCCTGGTATGCACAGCGATTGGTGATGCTGGACGAGCGCGTGCGGATGCGTCTCTCACAACTGTCCGCGTGGTTGGGCGCGGCAGCGTGGCTGGACGGCGGGTTCAGCGTGGGCGATCTGATGATGGTCTCGGTACTGCTGCGCCTGAAGAGCAGCGGCCTGCTCGACGAGTACCCGCTGCTGGTAGCCTATGTGGCACGGGCGACGCAGCGTCCCGCCTATCAGCGCGCGTTTGCTGCGCAGTTGGCGGTATTCCAGAACGGGTAGTTCCACGCCATGGGGGGAAACACTCAGCGCAAGCTGCGCCGGCAGGCGGCCTGCACCAGCATCAGCTGCGCTACCAGGATCAGCATCGCGCAGCCTGACAGCAGCCACGGGTCGATGTACCACTGCGCGTTGAAACTGAAATCGCCGGCGGAAATGCGCTTCCAGCCATTGAAGTGCTGCATCGCTGCAACCACGAACGCGAAGCCGCCCGCTGTGTACGACAACCAGGGCACGATGAGGCTCCCCGGCCGCGCGAACAATGTCAGCACCCCCAGCACACCGATGACAGTGCGTTGTACGCGGCAGTATGGGCAGACATAGGCCATCCCGCTCCATTCCACCGCCCAGGCCAACAGGCTGACCAGCACGGCCACGCCTGCGGCTGTGTACAGGACTTTCGGCGTGATCGTCATGCCACCCTCGTGTGCCATCCGGTGCTCCTTGGTTGAAAGACCCGGGCAGGGTAGCAGTGCTGCAGCCTCATCCCTTCTTGATGACAGTCCGCTTGCCGATGGTGCTGGTCTTGCCAGCGGTCGGCCTGGCCAAGCCAGGAATCAGGAAATCGGTGGCCTTGTGGCCCATCGACACCTTGGACGCCAACCAGCGCGGCATGCGCCCGCGACCGGTCCAGGTCAGGCGCTTGTATTCCGGGTCGCGATACTTGGGCGCGACTTTGCCGGATTTACGGCGGGTGGGTTTGCGGGCGGGCGCAGGTGTTTCCGAAGCTTCGCCACCGAAGAGTTCTTCGAGGGTGTAGCCGGCTTCGGCCGCAGCAGCCTTCAACATCCGCCGCACCGCGCTGGCCGGACGGCGGCTGGAAATGAGCTGTTTCCGCTGTTCAGCCGCAACCACCAAGGCGCCCAGCTCCCGAAGGCTGAGCGATTCAATATCGATCGTCATGATGGAAAGGTGTCCTGCGGCCGGCCAGCTGTCAAGCCGCCTTGCCCGGTACGTAGACACGGGCTTCACTGCCGGTGGGCTCCGATCGCCTTCGGCAGCCATCTCCGAGGACTTCGACGTGAGCAACTCATCGCATTCGCTCGCCTACCTGCTTGCGCGCATCCTGCTGATGGCACTGTTCCTGGTGTCCGGCATCGGCAAGCTCGGCGACCTCAGCGGTACCCAGGGCTACATGGAAGCGATGGGGGTACCCGGCATCCTGCTGTGGCCTACCATCGCCTTTGAGATCGGCAGCGGCCTGTGCATCCTGCTGGGCTTCCAGACCCGGCTGGTATCGATCGTGCTGGCAGGCTTCAGCCTGGTCACCGCCTTCATCTTCCACCACAACGTTGGCGACCCCACCCAGCAGATCATGTTCCTGAAGAACCTGGGGCTGGCCGGTGGCTTCCTGCTGCTGGCCTGCACCGGGGCGGGGCGCTACAGCATCGATGGGCGTGGGCGGCGCGGATGAGCACGCGGCATGCCGCCGTCATCCCTGGCCCACGGGCTGGACGCGCTGCAGACGCAGGTTGCGCCATGTCGGCTGGGAGCTGCGGAAATCCACCGCTTCGCCATCGCTGGTGAACAGCAGGCCTGGCTCCACTTCAGTGACCAGGCGGATGCCATCGATGTACAGCCAGCCCTGTCGCTGCTCCAGCACAACGGACATCGACGGTTTTCCCCATTGGTCGATGCGATAGCGCCCCAGCCAGGGTTGCCAATGGGGCGCGTGCGGCCCGGTGGACCCATCGATGGGATCGTTCTGGTCCAGGCTATCCTCGCCGTTCGTACATTCCAGGTGCGCCGGCAGCCTCTCCGTCGCCGCATGGTGACGGTACGTCGCAACCTCTCCATCGGTGTCCGCGGTGAACAGTCGGTCGCTGTCGATGGCCGCAAACCGTCTGCCCACAGCTTGCGCCCCACGATGCAGTTGCAGTTCACCGCTTCCGGCAACCACGATCTTCGCCTTGCCGCTGCGCCCTATCCAGTCTCCCGCCATCCGCTGCATCTGGTCCTGGTTCAACCTGATCGGCGCCAGGGACGATAGCGGCACACGCGGCTGACGGGGCCCGAAACGCGCCGACAGCAGCTGATCGATCAGACGCTCGCCGATGCCGTACCCCGCGGACGTCGCGCGGTTGAACATCGCGGCAAATCCAGCGTTGGCCTGCCTGCAGTAGGTGAACACGCACCCGAATCCGAAGCCTCCGCCGCGATGGTGAAGCAGCCGCACCGGCGTACTGCCGTAGAGGCGTTCGCTGCGCATTACACCGAGCCCGTAGTCACCGCCCAGGCCGAAACCATGCATCTGGTCCCAGAGACGGGGCTCAAGCAGTTGCTGCGCACCGGATCGGCCGCCACCGAGCAGGAAGCCAAGATACTTCGCCATGTCGGCGGCACTGGTCCAGACGCCTCCCGACACCACCAGCGGTGTCACTGGCGGCACCTGCGCATAGCCCTCCTGGGTTCCCAGTGCCCGACCCTTGCTTGCCAGGTAGACCGACGCATCGGCCGTACTGTCGTGCATTCCCAGCGGCTCGAAGATCCGGCGTTGCAGCCATGCCGGATAGCCAATGCCCGCAACCTGCTCAAGGACATGACCGGCAAGGTCGAAGCCCAGGTTGGAATAGCGATAGCGCGTACCCACCGGAAAGCGCAGCCATGTCTGCGAGATGCTGCGGACGTGCGCATCAAAGCCCGGTGACGCCGGTTCGTAATTGTTGCCCAGCGGCGCCTCGTGCGTGAATCCCGCGCGGTTGGCAAGCAGCAGGCGCAGGGTGATGCGCTCCTGCGGGGAATGCTCGAAGCGACTGCGCACGGTGAACGACGGCAGATAGCGGGTAATGGGCGCATCCAGATCAAGAATGCCGTCCTGCACGGCCAACAGCACCGCCACCGCCGCGAAATTCTTCGAGGTGGACTGGATGCTGAACATCGTGCTGGCGTCTACTGCTGCACTACCGTGACCCGACGCGTACCCGAAGCCCTCGAGCCAGCGCACCTGCCCGCCTTCGACCAGGCAGACGGCAGCGGCACCGATGCCGCTGCCTTGCATGGCGGAGCGGATCACGCTGCGCTCCGCTTCGATCAGGTTCCCGGTGGTGACGGTGGGCTGCGCCGCCGTGGCAACACCGGTGGGCATGAGCGTGGCCGCCGGAACAGCCGCGACATTGGCCAGGAAGGCGCGACGACTGAGCGTACCAGGCATCAGAACACTCCACTTCGGGATGCCGCCATCTTCCCGCCAGCAGAAATGGCGGGGCATGTGTCATTCGGCACAGAGTGCGGTGATCGACGGTGCTGCGCCTTCGCCGGCCGAGCAGGCCTCAGCCCGGAGGGTCCGGCAAGCGGATTCCCTGCGCCGAAACAAAGGCGCGGGACTCGCTCCAATAGGCCTGTGGCGGTTCCCGCAACTCTGGTCGCGCCCAGTAATCGTCGCCATGCAATACGCTCATCACATGACGCCAGCCATCACGCGGATCATGAACCTGAAATCGACCGCGATGATGGCGCGGATGATATGCGTAGTGGCCGAGCGCCTCCTGGCGCGCTTCATCCGGCGAACGACCTGTCTGATGGACCAGCGTCCATGCACGCATGTGGCGCGCATGCGCGAGCGCGCCAAGGTACTCGTCCTCATCCAGCAGTGGGACCCGCTCACTGCGGGCCAGGCACAGTGCGTCCGATTCGGCTTCATAGTCCAGCGATGGCTGCGCCAGTTCCGGGCGCCGGTGCCAATAACCTTCCCCTTCCACCTGCAGCATCGCCCAATGCCAGGGCTCGTCGTGGAAGATCAGCGCGTGCTCGTAATCGCGGCCGGGGCTCTGGTCGGGATAGCGTTGGCGTGCCTGTTCAAGTGCCAGCGCCTCGGGCACCTGTCCATAGTGGACCAGGCACCAGGCAAACAGGTGCCGGCTGTCTTCGATTTCGTTGGTGAAGTCTTCCACCGGCGTATCGGTGCTGGCCATGGTCGATCCCTGTGTGCGGATCAGATGGTACCGACGCTGCAGGTCGCGCTGGGGAGCGATGAGACCTGCGACCGGTCAGGCGAGGTCGGTTGGTGGGCCCACCAGGATTCGAACCTGGAACCAAGGGATTATGAGTCCCCTGCTCTAACCGTTGAGCTATAGGCCCGGCGCAGCCTCACAGTGTAGTGGAGGCCGCGCTCGATCGGCTACCCGGCAGCAGCAAGAGCCTCAGCCACATGCCCCAACCGCTTCTCCGCCACTTCCGCAAACCACACCTGCCGCCGCAGGTGCGCGTGGAACAGCGCCACAGTCCTCCTGGTCTCTTCCAGCCCCTTCTGGTTGTCCGCCGCCGAAGCCAGCAAATAATCCAGCACCAGACTGCGTCAGCAACGCCAGCGTCGCTCTTCGGGCGAATCCCAGTGAATCCTCGCGCTCGTCGCGCATCACATCTTCCCAATCCAATAGCGGCGCAAACGCGCAGCCGTTGAGAAGACCTGCTGGATACGTCATCGCAAACAGCAGCTGGCACGGCTCTACAGAAAGCACACACACCCCAAAAAGAAAAACCCCGCACCAGGCGGGGTTTCTCTCAACGCTTCAACAGCCGCTGGAAATCAATCGATATCCAGGAAGCTGCGCAGCTGCTCCGAGCGGCTCGGGTGACGCAGCTTGCGCAGGGCCTTCGCTTCGATCTGGCGGATGCGCTCGCGGGTCACGTCGAACTGCTTGCCGACCTCTTCCAGCGTGTGGTCGGTGTTCATGTCGATGCCGAAGCGCATGCGCAGCACCTTGGCTTCCCTCGGGGTGAGGCCGGCCAGCACGTCGCGCACGGTTTCAGACAGATTGATGTTGGTGGTGTTCTCGATCGGGGACTCCACGTTGGTGTCCTCGATGAAGTCGCCCAGATGGGAATCCTCGTCGTCGCCGATCGGGGTTTCCATCGAGATCGGCTCCTTGGCGATCTTCATCACCTTGCGGATCTTGTCTTCCGGCATGTCCATTTCCTTGGCCAGCTCCTCCGGCGTAGCCTCGCGGCCGTACTGCTGGAGCATCTGGCGGGAAATGCGGTTCAACTTGTTGATCGTCTCGATCATGTGCACCGGAATACGGATGGTGCGTGCCTGGTCGGCGATCGAGCGGGTGATCGCCTGGCGGATCCACCAGGTGGCGTAGGTCGAGAACTTGTAACCGCGGCGGTACTCGAACTTGTCCACGGCCTTCATCAGGCCGATGTTGCCTTCCTGGATCAGGTCGAGGAACTGCAGGCCACGGTTGGTGTACTTCTTGGCGATGGAGATGACCAGGCGCAGGTTGGCCTCGACCATTTCCTTCTTGGCCTTGCGCGCCTTGGCTTCACCGTAGGCCATGGCACGGCTGATTTCCTTCAGCTCTTCCAGGTCCAGCTGGGTCAGCGTCTCGATGTCGATCGTCGCCTGCTGTTCGGCAATGATCTGGTCCTTCACTTCGCGCAGCGCCGAGGACCACTTCTGCTTGCGCTTCAGCGCGTCTTCCACCCACTCCAGGTTGGTCTGGTTGCCTTCCCAGGAACGGATGAAGTCCTTGCGCGGCATGCGGGCGGTAACGGTCGCCAGGTTCAGCACGCGGCGCTCATGGGCCTTGATCGATGCCATGGTGTCGCGCAGCTGCTTGGTCAGCACGTCGGTCAGCGGCAGCGGCAGCTTCAGGGTGACGAACACCGCCGACATTTCTTCGCGCAGGCGCGGCAGGTTCTTCTTGTCGCCCTTGGTCGCGGCCTTCTTGAAGGCGTTGAAGGCATCGCTCAGCGCCTGCATGCGCGCGGCGACTTCCTCCGGATCCGGACCGGTCGGTGCGGCTTCTTCATCGCCACCGTCGACATCGTCGTCCTCGTCCTCGTCGCCTTCGGCGTCCGCATCGGCGCTGTCATCGGCAGCGACCGCCGGCGGCGCCGGCTCTTCGTCGACCAGGTCGTTGAAGCCGACGATCACTTCGGCCAGGCGCTTCTTGCCTTCCTTGTGGGCTTCGTAGTCGTTCAGCAGCGACTCGACCGAAACCGGGAACTGGCCCAGGGCCGCCTGGACCTGCGAAAGGCCTTCCTCGATGCGCTTGGCGATGGCGATTTCGCCTTCGCGGGTCAGCAGCTCGACGGTGCCCATTTCGCGCATGTACATGCGCACCGGGTCGGTGGTACGGCCACCTTCGGTGTCGAGCGCGCTCAGCGCGGCGGCAGCTTCTTCAGCCGCGGTGTCATCGACTTCGCGGTTGCCGGTGTTGCCATCGTTGAGAAGCAGGGTTTCCACATCCGGCGCAACTTCATGGACATCGATGCCCATGCCGTTGATCATGCCGATGATGTCTTCGATCTGTTCCGGGTCGACCATGTCGTCCGGCAGATGGTCATTGACTTCGGCGTAGGTCAGGTAGCCCTGTTCCAGGCCCTTGCTGATCAGTTGCTTGATTTCGGATTGGGCAGGACGTTCGTTGGCCATGTAGTGCTCGCGCCACCGGCAGGGAGAAATAGGGAACGTAGCATTATACCAGCCCGGGGCCCTGCCTGCCGGGCGGTGGTCCCGCAGGCTCAGGGCCGGAGAAGGAAGGTCACGGGACCGTCATTGACCAGGCTGACGACCATATGGGCACCAAATCGGCCCGTTTCCACCCCTGGCGCGTGATTTTCACGACAGATCTCAACAAAACGGTTGAACCCGCGTTCAGCCTCTTCCGGCGGCGCGGCCGTGGTGAAGCTCGGCCGCATGCCCGAACGGGTGTCGGCGGCCAGGGTGAACTGGCTGACCAGCAGCAGGCCGCCGCCGGTATCGCGCAGCGAGCGGTTCATCTTCCCGGCCTCGTCGGCGAATACCCGGTAGCCCAGCAGGCGCTCGGCCATCCGCCGCAACTGGGCCTCGGTATCGCCCGGCTCCATGCCGACCAGGGCCAACAGGCCAGGGCCGATCTGCCCCACGGCCTCATCGTCGACATGGACGGCGGCCTGGCTGACACGCTGGATCAGGACGAGCATCGTGGGCTTCCAATGAACAGGGCCGGCCACGATAGCAGCGCCCTTGGCTAAACTGGCGCCGATGAATCCGCAACGCAAAGCCCGGCTGGTCTACCGCGCCACCACCCTGTTCGCCCGCCTGCCCTGGCCGCTGCTGCGGGCGTTCGCGCGCGCCCTGGCGTGGGCGTGGATCGCCCTCAATGCCCGTGAGAGCCGCGTCACCCGGCGCAACCTGGAACTGGCCTACCCGGAACTGGATGGCGCCGCGCGCGACCGCCTGCACCGTGATCTGCTGCGCTCCACCGCGCTGCAGGCCATCGAAACCCTGCGGCTGTGGAGCCAGGCGCCGGCCGACAACCTGCGCCTGCACCTGAAGCAGCGCCATGGCGAGGCCCTGTACGACGCCGCCCTGGCCAGCGGCAAGGGCGTGATCGTGGCCGCGCCACACTTCGGCAACTGGGAGCTGCTGAACCAGTGGCTGGCCTCGCGCGGGCAGATCGCCATCGTCTACAAGCCGCCGGAGGACGAGGCCAGCGATGCCTTCCTGCAGCTGGTGCGCGGCGGCCAGAACGTACAGCAAGTGCGCGCCGAAGGCCCGGCCGTGCGCCAGCTGTTCAAGGTGCTCAAGGACGGCGGCGCCACCGGCATCCTGCCCGACCAGCAGCCCAAGGCCGGCGACGGCGTGTTCGTGCCGTTCTTCGGCGTGCAGGCGCTGACCATGACCCTGGTCAACCGGCTGGCCGAACGCACGGGTGCCACCGTGCTCTATGGCTGGTGCGAACGCATCGGGCCGGACATGGAGTTCGCGCTGCACATCGAGCCGACCGACCCGGCCGTGGCCGATCCGGACCCGCTGGTGGCGGCCACCGCCCTCAACGCCGGCATCGAACGCATCGCCCGCCGCGACCCGGCGCAGTACCAGTGGACCTACAAGCGCTATACGCTGCGGCCACCGGGCAGTAGCGAGGAAGACCCGTACGCAACTGAGGAACACCCCCACTGACGGCCGCCTGCGACCACTGGCCGCACCACGTTGAATACGACGCCGGCGCCCCCATAGAGACTGCGATGTCCGCCTCCCCCGGTCCTGCCATGCCTGCTGCTTCTTCCCTGTTCGGCGATCCGGCCGCGATCCGCTGCGAACGCGCGGTGGCCGAACTGCGCGCCGGTCGCCCGGTGCTGCTCCACGATGGCCAGGGCCAGCGCCTGGCGGTGATCGCGCTGGACAGCGCCACGACCAGCAGCTTCGCCGCCTTCGCCGCTGCCGCCCGCGAGCGCCATTACCTGTTCCTGACCGCCACCCGCGCCCGCGTGCTCGGCGTGGAGGCACCACAGGGCGCGCGCCTGCCGCTGAGCGGCGTGGCCTTCGAGGCCCTGCCCTCGCTGGGCTACCTGCGCGAACCCGGGCCGATGCCCGAAAGCTGGAGCGCCGGCGACGCCTTCGATGCCGGCGCGGTGGAGCTTGCCCGCCTGGGTCTGCTGCTGCCAGCGATGGTCGCGGTGCGCCTGGACGTCGATGACCACACTTTCGACGGTGCGGCCGAGGTGGCCCTGTGCGACCTGGCCGAAGGCGCAGCACATGCGGCCCACGACTACGAACTGGTGGCGCGTTCGCCGGTTCCGCTGCGCGACGTCGGCATGACCACCTTTGCAGTCTTCCGCGGCGGCGTGGCGCAGCGCGACCAGGTCGCGATCATCGTCGGCGAGCCGGACCTGTCGGCAGTGGTGCCGGTACGCGTGCATTCTTCGTGCCTGACCGGCGATCTGTTCGGTTCACTCAAGTGCGACTGCGGCGACCAGCTGCGGCGTGGCCTGCGCAAGCTGAAGGACCTGGGTGGTGGCGTGCTGCTGTACCTGGACCAGGAGGGCCGCGGCACCGGCATCGCCGCCAAGATGCGCGCCTATGGCTACCAGCACGACGGCCTGGATACCATCGACGCCGATGCGCAGCTGGGCTTCGGTGCCGACGAGCGGCGCTACGGCAGCGCGGTGGCGATGCTGCGTGGCCTGGGCATTTCGCGCGTGGCGCTGCTCAGCAACAACCCGACCAAGGCACAGCGCCTGCGCAATGCCGGCATCGAAGTGCTGGACTGCATTCCGGTCACCGGCGAGATCACTGCCGAGAACGAGAACTACCTGCGCACCAAGGCCGACCGTGCCGGCCACCTGCTGGATGTCGATGCGTTGATCCAGGCTGCCCAGTAACGCAGCCGACCTGCTACCGTCTGCGCGGTGCGGCCACGGCCGCTACCGCCCGCCCTGCTGCCTGACGGAGCCCGCGTGACCGACGCCACGATTCCTGCACCACCCGCCACCGACTGGCAGTCACTGCCGCAACGCGCAGCCCGCCTGGCCGCACTGGAAGGTGCCTTTGGCGGCCTGTTCGTCCCGGGCCTGCCACTGGCGGCGGCGGCGTGGTTCTTCGATCTGCCCGGTGGCCTGTGGACCGCTGCAGCCGGGCTGCTGATGGGTGTGGCTTTTGGTGCGTGGCTGGGCCGTCGACGCCTGGTCCGCACCCGTTGGCGGCTGGACGCACAGGGCCTGGGCCTGCGCCGCGACCTCATGTGGCAGCTGGAGACGCGCATCCCGCTTTCGCGAGTGCAGCATCTCGATCTGCGCCGGGGCCCGCTGGAGCGCCGTGCCGGCCTGGCCACGCTGATCGTGCACACCGCCGGCACCCGCATGAGCGCGGTGACCGTGAGCGGCCTGGACGAGGCGGATGCCGAGCGCCTGCGCGACACCCTGTCCCACCAGCTCGACCAGGACGCCGACGCCCTGTGAGCCTGCCGCCGCCCCTGCCTGCACCGCCGCCCGCCGGTACCGAGGACCACCGCCTGCACCCGTGGTCGTGGCTGTTCGTGCTGCTGATGCAGCTGCGCCACTACTTCCTGCCACTGGTCGCGCTGCTGGTGTTCGGCCAGCGCGGCGACCGCGATCCGATGTGGGCGCAGCTGATTCCGCTGACGGCAATTGCCGCCCTGGTCCTGGTGTCGGTGCTGCAGTACCTCAGCTACCGCTACCGCATCGGCAGCGATGCGATCACCGTGCGCAGTGGCCTGTTGGCGCGCAACCGCCGCGAGATCCCGTTCGCCCGCATCCACAACGTGGAAGTGCGACAGAACCCGCTGCACCGCCTGTTCGGCGTGGCCGAGCTGCGCCTGGAATCGGCCGGCGGTGTGCGCCCTGAAGCGGAGATGCGGGTGCTGAAGCTGGACCAGGCACTGGCGCTGGAACGGCTGGTCCGCCAGCGCGGGCAGGCGCCGCAGGCCAACGACGCCGTCGATGCACCGCCCATTGCCGACGTCGACAGCGAACGCGTACTGCTGCGACTGTCCAGCTGGGACGTGGTGCGCATGGGACTGCTCTCCAACCGCGGCTGGGCACTGGCAGTCGCCGCGTTCGGCGTCCTGTTCCAGACAGTGCCGCGGCCGGTGATGGACGATGCCATCCAGCGCGGCGGCCGCGAGGCCTTCGGCTATGCCAGCCACCTGCATCCCGGCGTGACCGGCGCGTTGCTGCTAGCGGCGGCGGCCCTGCTGCTGGGATGGCTGGCGCTGCGCGTGCTGTCAGTGGTGCTGACCCTGTTGCGTTACCACGGCTTCACCCTCGTCGAGCAGGACCGCCGCCTGACGGTGTCGGCCGGGATGCTCAGCCGCACCCGCAGCAGCGTGGCACGTCGCCGCATCCAGGCCTGGACGCTGCGCGAAGGCACCCTGCAGCGCTGGTTCGGGCTGCGCCAGCTGCGCATCGACAGTGCCGCCGGTGGCCCTTCGCGTGATGAGGACCGCGCCCTGCGCGAACTGGCGCCGCTGGCAACCCGCGAGCATTGCACGCAATTGGTGCAGCACCTGCTCCCCCAGCTGCACTGGCCACCGGCGCAATGGCAGTCCATCCCGCAACGTGGCTGGTGGCGGCTGTGCCTGGGCGCGCTGCTGCTGGTGCCGCTGCTGGCCGCCGCCGCGTACTGGCGCTGGGGCCCATGGGGCCTGGTCGTGCTGGCCTGGCTGCCGGTCGCGTTGTTGGTCGCACACCGGCAGATGGCACGCATGGGCTGGTATCTGGACGAGCACTATGTGGCCGTGCGCGGCGGCTGGTGGAAACGCTGGTGGCGCTGGGCCGAGCTGGACAAGGTGCAGGGCCTGCGCCTGCAGCGTTCACCGCTGGACAAGGTGCTGGGCACCAGCAGCCTGCAACTGGACACCGCCGGTGCGCATGGCGACGTGGCACTCACCCTGCACCATCTGCCGCAGGCACAGGCACAGCAGGCGATGGATCAACTGGCGGCCACGCTGGCGCGGCGCAAACTGCGCTGGTGATGCGGGGTCGGATCCCGGCCTGAATCAGGTCGTGCCGGCCGCTGGCCGGCAACTGCACATCCCCCGGTTTGCCGGCCAGCGGCCGGCACGACCGAAAGCAGGGTCAGCGAGGCATCATCGCTGCGAGGGGCCCCAATAGCCCAGGTCCCTTCGGATCTGCAGATCGCGCACCCAGCTGCCGAGAGGCTTGCGGCGCAGCGCACCCATTTCACCGGACAGGAAATCCTCGGTGGCCGCGATTACCCGCTCGCTGGACAGGCCGTCGCGGTACGGATGGATGGCATCGGCGTAACGCACGATTTCCGCCTGCAGCGCGGCATCCGGATGCAGCGCGCGCTGCAGCATCGCCGGCAGCTGTGCCGGGTCGTCGAAATCAATCATGTGCGGCTTCGGCACGCGGTTGCGGAAGGTCACCACCGGCTTGTGCTGGACGATGAACTCCGAAACGATCGACGAGGTGTCCGACACCAGCACATCGGCGGCGCGCTGCGCGGCCATCACCTGCTCCGGCTCGATGAAGCGGGCATTGGCACCGGCCAGCGCGCGGTAGCGCTCGAACAGTTCCGGCGGACATTTGGGATGCAGGGTCAGCAGCCAGTAACGTCCACCGGCAGCGATATCGGCGGCGATCTGCGCATGCAGGTGCGGTGCCGCACTCAGCCGCTCGGTGAAGGTGGAACCAAACAGGATCACCGGGCGATCGCCGGCCGGCGCGCGCAGTGCGGCGCTCTCGCCACCGTCATCGCGGAACAGCGGGTCCAGCTTCGGCCAGCCGGTCTCGGCCACCGCGAAATGGCCCTGCTGGGCCGCGATCTCGCGGAACGGTGTGGTGGTGGCCGGCCCCTGCGTGCAGTACAGGTCGAACATGCCGCGCACCCGGAAGTGGCCGCGCGCGCTGTCGCGCTTTTCCACGTTGAAGCCATGGAACAGCTGCACCTTGGCCCCCGAAAGGAAGGTCGGCACCCAATTGGCCGCGCTGAACACCGCCCGCGGGCGCATTGCCAGTGCCTGCTTCAGGCCGACGTTGGCCACCCCCGGCAGGCTGCTGCCGGCCGCGCCGCCTTCTAACCAGGCCGCAACCTCCTGCCCGGACGCGTGCAACGCCTGCGCCAACGGGGCGAGAATAGGCAGCGCATAGCGCTCCGTCGCAAACAACAGGTACCCGGCCATCATGTCCTCCACGACCGCTCCCATCGAACGGCCTCGCATCTCGGCGTGCATTATCGCGTTCAACGAGGCCGGGCGCATCGGCGACTGCCTGGCCTCGCTGGCCTTCTGCGATGAGATCGTGGTGGTGGACTCGCAGTCCACCGATGCGACCGTGGCCATCGCCGAGGCTGCCGGTGCCCGCGTGCTGCAGCGTCGGTTCGAGGGCTTCCGCAGCCAGAAGGCGTTCTGCGTCGAGCAGGCCAGCCACGACTGGGTACTGTGCCTGGATGCCGACGAGCGCATCAGCCCCGAGCTGCGTGCGGCCATCGAACAGGCCCGTGACGGCGGCTTCGCCGGCCACGCCGGCTACCGCTTCGCCCGCCTGTCTGAGTACTTTGGCAGGTTCCTGCGCCACGGCAATGCCTACCCGGACCGGGTGATGCGCCTGTTCGACCGCCGCCAGGGCGGCTGGCGCGGCAAGCGCGAGATCCACGAGGCGGCCAGCGTCGACGGCAGCGTCGGCACCCTGCGCGGCGATCTCATCCACTATCCCTATCGATCGTTGCAGCAGCAGCTGGCCAAGACCGAGAAGTATGCGCGGATGATGGCCGAGCACGAGTTCGCGCGTGGCAAGCGCGCCACGCTGGGCAAGCTGGTGCTGGCGCCGGCCTGGCGGTTCTGGCGTGGCTTCCTGTTCCGCGGCGGCTTCCGCGACGGCTGGCACGGCCTGGTCTATGCCTATGTGCGCGCCAACTACGTACGGCAGAAGACCATCATGCTCTGGATGCTGGGCAACGGCCAGGCGGTGGCCGATCCTCCAGCCCCTGTGGAACGGCCCTGAGCCGGCTGTGTCACACTTGCCGCGCGTTGCCTGAAGATCCCCCATGAAAATCCTGTACACCAACTTCCACTATGGCGACGGTGGCGGCCACACCACGTACATCGTGTCCCTGGCGCGCGCCCTGCATGGCCAGCACACGCTCCATGTCGCAGCCCCCGCCGACAGCCGCCTGCTGCGCACGGTGGCCGAGGAAGGAATCGCCACCCCGCTGCCGATGGCCTTTGGCAGCGGCCTGCCGACCTTGCCACGACAACTGGCCGAACAGCATGCGCTGCGCCTGCTGGTGCGGGACGAGGGCATCGACCTGGTCCACGTCAACGGTGCTCGTGATCACCGCTTCGTGATGCAGGGACTGCTCGGCATGCGCCGCCCGCCGATCATCCTGACCAAGCACAACAGCAAGCCCACCCGTACGCTTGGCAATGCCTTCAGGGCCCGCTGGGCCACCGACCGCGTGATTGCGGTTTCGGCACACACCGGGCGCCTGCTGGAGCAGGGCCCGTACCGGCGCTGCCCGATCGATGTGGTCCGCAACGGCGTCGACCTGGACCGCTTCGCGCCGCTGCCGGTCGACGCCGGCCAGGCAATGCGGCAGCAATGGACGCAGGATCCGGATGCGCTGCTGCTGGTCAGCAACGCCGGCACCGATGACTACAAGGGCTGGATCGACCTTGCGCAGGCCATTGCCCTGCTCCCCGACGCGATCCGGCCGCACGTACACATGGCGGTCGCAGGTCACCTGCCCAACGCGCAGCAACGCGCGCAGGTGCAGGCCCTCGGCGATGTCGCCGCGCAGGTCCACTTCACCGGACTGCTGGCCGATACGCGCCCACTGATCGCCGCCGGCGATGTCGGCTTCGTGCTGTCCAACGACATCGAGACAATTTCCTTCGCCTGCCGCGAAATGATGGCCAGCGCCAGGCCGATGCTGGTCAGCGACTACGCGGGGCTGCCGGAAAACATCGAGCAGGGAGTCGACGGCTGGGTCGTGCCCACCCGCAACGTGGCCGCCATCGCCGCACAGGTGCAGGCGATGTATGAACAACGCCAGGCGCTGACGGCGATGGGCATGGCCGCCCGCCGCCATGCAGAGCGTGAGTTCGGCCTGCAGACCTTCGCCGGGGCGACCCTGGCCAGCTACGAAGCGGTGCTGGCCTCAGCCTGATCTGACCGGCGCGGCTCGGACAGGGCCAGCAGCAGGGCAACCCAGGCGGCATAGAACGAGGCGGTCCGCATGTCACGCAGCATCATTTCGGTAACCCCGAAGACGGCGAATGCCACGCAGATGCTCAACCCTGCCGCGGCATGCAACCGCGACCGTTCGTCGCCACGCCACAGGCGTGGCACGAACACCAGCGCCGGGGCCACGTACACCAGTACCAGGCCAAGTCCCCCCAGCACGCCGTAGGTGGCCAGGAAATACAGCAGGTCGTTGTGGGTCTCGCCGAAATCACGCGCGACCATCGCCGACACCTTTCCCTGTCCGGCAAGTCGTTCCAGTTCCTGGCGGAAGCGGTCGCCACCACCGACACCGAACACCGGCTGCTCGCGGATCATGTAGCCAGCCGCGGTCCACAACTGAAGGCGGATGCAGACCGAGGTATCTGCCAGGTGGTCGGCACTGCAATCGCCATACTCGCTCACGCCCGCATCGATGCGATCGCGCAACGCACCATCATGGGTGGCGACGATGCCGACGCCGGCCGCGAGTACCAGGCCCAGCAGGATCTTCATCCGGCCAAGCCGGCGCCCCATCACCAGCAGGCCGATCAGCAGGAAGCAGGGAATCGCCAGCAGGCCACCGCGGGTCTGCGTCCACAGGAATGCGACCAGGCCAAGGATGCCGGTCAGCAGCTTCAGCGTGGCTTCGATGCGGGTGAAACGGGTTACCGGCAGGCCCAGCGACATCAGGCTCAGCACACCGAACAACAGGGTCAGGTCGCCGTAGGTCACCGCATTGAACTGCTGGGTGGCAGGCCGCACGCCGGTCTCCAGCGCCAACCAGCCAATGATGGCTGCTGCCGACCACACCGCAGGCAGGGTGCCCAGCATCGCCCGCGCAAGGATCCTGCGCGGCACCCGCAGCGCGGCGAACAGGATCAGCAGCATCGACAACAGGCGTGCGGCCTTTTCGACCTCCGATCCCTTCCAGATGCCATGCACGCCCAGGCTGATCAGCACGCCGACCAGCATCACGCCCATGCCGATGCCCATCCATGCATAGCGCCGGGCGGAACCGGGCAGCAGGCGCGGAGCGGCCGAGGGCACCAGCAGCAGGACGATCGACAGCAGGATCGCCAGGTAGAACCCCGCGCTGCCGCCCTCCATGGTGATCATCAGCAGCGTCGGCAACGCCCCCAGCACCACGGCGTAGGCGCCGGCCAGGAAGCCCGTCGTGCGGGAAGTAGGCAAGGAAAGCGGGGTCACGTGGTGCGGTCGGCAGGTCGATGGCGATAGACCGGCGCGGTGCCGGGAGCGGCCCTCATTCTAGGACAGAGCAGGCCGCTGGTTGAGGCAGACTGGCCATGTCCGCCGCTCATTCGTTCAGTCCGCATCCGGTGGCCCCTGCAGCCGGTACTCGCGCTCGAGCTCCTTCAGGTCAGGCACGCAGGCCCCGGACACCGCCCCGGCGGGAACCAGCCACCAGCGACGGCGGTTGGATATGCCGGCCATCTGCGCCTGCGAACGATCAATGCACTCCTGCATGGCATCGTCATTCACCAGCAACCAGCGATGCCGGGGGGACAAGCGCTGCCAGCGCACGGCCGCCTGCAGCTGTTCATGCCAGCGGTTCTCGAATCCAAAGGTCGCCGCGCGGCGGTCCGCCATCAGCAGATTCTGTTCCTTCCAGGCCACCAGCCCCAGTTCCGCGCCGGGCCCGAGACGCGCGCCGACGTCACGCATCAGACCACGCGCAGAGCTTGAATCATTCAGCAACGGGTAGCCGAACAGGCCGTAAAGCACCCAGGCCACGGCCAGGGTCGATAGCAGCGCCACATGGCTTCGACGCCAGCCGGTCACCACCAGGCTCAAGCCACCCCAGAGCCCCATCGCCAGGATCGTCCACGCCAGTGCATCGGTCGCGCCCGGCGTCAATCCGCGTCCATGGGCAAGGTTCACCTCGAAGCGCGGATCACCCAGCAACGCGAGCGCCCCGACCAGGCTCAATCCCAGTGCCAGCAACGCGGCAAACCCTCCCAGCACGCGCTGCACATCGCGCCGCTTCAGCAGCCCGGGCAGCAGCGGCGCCAGCGCCAGGCAGAACATCGGCAGCGCCGGCAGGATGTAGACATCACGCTTGCCCTGGGGAATCGAGAAGAACAGCACGACCAGCAACCACCACGCCAGCGGCAGCAGGTAGCGTGGATCGCGGCGGCACAGGCGCCGCCGCCACGCCGGGATCGCCCATGGCAGCGCCAGGAACGCGGGTATCCACATCGTTGGCATGACGCCGAAGAAGTACCACCACGGCTGGTGATGGTCCCAGGACTGCGTGTAGCGGCGGGCCGTCTGCCGCACCAGGATGTCGTTGATGTAGCCGCGGTACTCGTCCGATCCGGTGCCCAGCGCGGCCAGCAGCATCGGCGCCAGCCACAGCGATATCGCCAGCAGGAAGGCCAGCGGTGCCAGCCAGAAGCGGCCATCGCGCGCGTGCAGGGAAACACGGGGCCACTGCAGGGCTGCAGCGATGGCCGCCGGCACGATCATCAGCAGCGCCAGCATGCCCACGCCCTTGGTGATCACCCCGATACCGGCAAAGAACCAGCCCAGCCACCACCAGCGCCAGGCCGGGCCCAGCAGCAGGTGGCGCAGCAGGCCATAGTTGGCCAGGGTGATGAACAGCACCAGCAGCGGATCGATCTGCGCCTTCTTCGCCTGGAAGGTGAACTGCAGCGCGAACAGCAGTGCCCACCCCGCGCAGAGCCCGACCTGCCGCGTCCACAGCCGGCGCCCCAGATCGACCACGCACCACAGCGTGCCCAATGCGGCCAGCAGCGAGGGCAGCAGGAAGGCCACGCGCCAGTGGCCAACCAGGCCATACAGCGAGGCCTGCCACCACATCAGCATCGGCGGCTTGTCCGAATACAGCTCGGTACCGCGATGCGGGAACAACCAGTAACCGCTGTCGACCATCTGCCTGGCCACCAGCGCGAAGCGTGGTTCGTCAGAGGGCCACGGATCGCGGAGACCGAGCCCGGCCCCCAGCACCAGCAGGGCCACCACCACGAACAACCACGTCTGGCGCGACGCGTGGGTCTTCAGCATGGGACTCGAAACGGCAGCGGGGGTCAGGCTGCTTTTATCAGACGCGCGTAGAAGAAACCGTCAGCATCGTTGTCACCAGGCAGTCGCTGGCGTGCCACGCCTTCGCAATCCACGCCGAACGCATCGCCCAGCGGCTGCGCCACCGCGTTCGGATGCCACTTCAGGAACGCACGCACCTGATCGATGTTCTCGGCGCGCAGGATCGAACAGGTGGCGTACAGCAGCACGCCGCCCGGGCGCAGCATCGACCAGCAGGCTTCCAGCAGGCGCGCCTGCACGCCCACCAGTGCATCGACGTCCTCGGCGCGACGGTGGAACATCACATCCGGCTGGCGGCGGATCACGCCCGTGGCCGAACATGGCGCATCCAGCAGGATCGCGTCGAACGGCACGCCGTCCCACCACGAACCGGGATCGCTGGCATCGGCGACCAGGGTCTGCGCATGCTCGCCCACACCGGTGCGGGTGTAAGTGTCACGTGCCCGGGCCAGACGGCGCGCGTCGATATCCAGCGCCAGCAGGCGCAGGCTCGGGTCACGCTCCAGCAGATGCGCCGATTTGCCGCCGGGTGCCGCGCAGGCATCCAGCACGCGGGCACCGGTCGCGGGTGCCAGCGCATCGGCCGCGCATTGCGCCGACAGGTCCTGCACCGACAGTGCACCATCGCCGAAGCCCGGCAGCTGGTTCACGGCAACGGGGGTCGCCAGGCGCAACGCATCGGCGCACAGTGCAGTGGCTTCAGCGGCAATGCCGGCCTCGGCCAGCGTCGCCAGGGCCTTGTCGCGACCGCCGTGCTGGCGGTTGGCACGCAGCCACAAGGGCGCGGGTTGCAGGCTGGCGCTGAAGATCGCTTCGGCCTGCGCCGGCCAGTCGCGTTCGATCGCATCAGCCAACCATTCCGGGAAGGCGTCGCGCGCAGGCTGCTCGGGGAACCCCTCGCGCTGGGCGCGGCGCAGGATCGCGTTGACCAGGCCTGCCTGGCGCTCACGGCCCAGCGCGCGCGCCGCATCGACCGTAGCCGAAAGCGCTGCGTGCGCAGGCAGTTCGAGCACGTCCAGCTGGGCGAAACCGACCATCAGCAGCGTGCGCAGGTCGGCATCGCGCGCCGACAGCGGCTTCTGCATCCAGGCCTGCAAGGCCGCGTCATAGGTGCTGCGACGGCGCAGCACAGCGAAACACAGGGCTTCCAGCAGCGCGCGGTCGCGGCTGTCGGCCAGCTTCGGCAGCGCCCAGGCCAGTTCGGCCTTCAGCGAACGGCCACGGGTGAACACCTGTGCCAGCACGCGTGCGGCCAGCATGCGCGTGGCCGCGCCCGGTGCCGCCTTGGCGACGGAGAAATCGTTCTGCTTGGACACCGCTTATGCCCCCACGCGCAGGTCGCGGCGAGCGTTGAGGTAATCGGCAGCGGTGATCGCCTTGCCGCCTTCACGCTGCAGCACGCGCAGGCGCAGCGCGCCCTGGCCACAGGCAATGTCGATGCCGTCGCGGCCGGCGGCCAGCACGGTGCCCGGCGCCTGGCCGTGGTCTGCCTCCAGTGCCACCGCACCATGGATGCGCACGCGTTCGCCAGCCAGCGTTGCCTCGGCGATCGGCCACGGATTGAACGCGCGCACGGTACGCGCCAGCGCGTCGGCGTCCTGCGCCCAGTCCAGCCTGGCTTCGGCCTTGTCCAGCTTGTGCGCGTACGTCACGCCCTGTTCCGGCTGCGGTCGCGCGATCGGCTTGATGCCCGCGCGCAGCAGGCCCAGGCCATCAGACAACACCTGGGCACCAAGCTCGGCCAGCTTGTCGTGCAGCTGGCCGCCGGTATCGGTGGCGGCGATCGGCAGCTCCTGGTGCAGCAGCACCGGGCCGGTATCCAGGCCAGCCTCCATCTGCATCAGGCACACCCCGGTCTTCGCGTCACCAGCCTGGATCGCACGCTGGATCGGCGCAGCGCCGCGCCAGCGCGGCAGCAGCGAGGCATGCACGTTCCAGCAACCATGGGTCGGGATGGCCAGTACTGCCTTGGGCAGGATCAGGCCATAGGCCACCACCACCATCAGGTCCGGCTGCAGGTCGCGCAACTGCTGCTGGGCGGCCGCGTCCTTCAGCGACTCCGGCTGGTAGACCGGAATGCCACGGGCCACGGCTTCGAGCTTGACCGGCGAAGGCGCCAGGCCACGGCCTCGGCCGGCCGGGCGATCAGGCTGGGTATAGACGGCCACGACCTCATGGTGGCGCGCAGCCGCGCGCAGCGACGACACCGCGAATTCCGGCGTACCGGCAAAGACAATCCTCATGGCTACCCCACTTGCAGGATGGATTCGTGCAGGAAAGAAAACGGCGCCGTCGGCCGGCGCCGTAGAGCCCGCGCGAGCCGCGCAGGCACGGGCCACCCGAAGGGTGGCCCGGATTGGCGATCACGCCACGTGCTTGCGCTGCTTGGCCAGCTTCTTGCGCACCATCTCGCGCTTGAGCGGCGACAGATAGTCGATGAACAGCTTGCCGTCCAGGTGATCCATCTCGTGCTGGATGCAGGTGGCCAGCACGTCACCAGCCTCCATCTGCTGTTCCTGGCCGTTGCGGTCCAGGTACTTCACGGTGATGGTGTCGGCACGGGTCACGTCGGCGAAGATGCCCGGAACCGACAGGCAGCCCTCCTGGTACACCCGGCCCCCGTCCTTGGCGACGATTTCCGGATTGATGAACACATGCGGTTCATTCTTTTCTTCGCTGACGTCGATGACCATGAAGCGCTTGTGCACGTCCACCTGGGTGGCGGCCAGGCCGATGCCCGGGGCGTCGTACATGGTCAGGAACATGTTGTCGATCAGTTCCTGGAAGGCCGGCGTGGTGACTTCGGCAGCTTCGATCAACGCGGCCTTGGTACGCAGGCGCGGATCGGGGAACTCGAGAATGGGGAGAAGGGCCATGGCTGTTTCCGGATAGGGGGCCGGCACGCCGGCATACGTCGCAGATTCTAGCTCCAACGCTTGCCTTGCGCCCCGGTTTCTGGACTATAGTGCGCGGACCTGTTGGGGAATCAGGGCTTCACACCTATGTTGCTTCGTTTTCGTACGGTCGTCGCCGCGGCGATGCTGACCGTGGCTGCCTATGCTACCGCCGTGGAAGTGAATGGCGGGCACCCGGACACCTATGTGGTCCGAAAAGGGGATACGTTGTGGGATATCGCCGCACGTTTCCTGCAGAAGCCGTGGCTGTGGCCGGAGATCTGGCAGGCCAATCCGCAGATCGCCAATCCGCACCTGATCTATCCCGGTGACGTCCTGAGCCTGGCCTACCTGGACCGGGTAACCGTGGCGGCCCGGCCCGGCCCACGCCAGGAGGCCCCGATCGACGCCATTCCGCTGGCCCAGGTCGAGCCGTTCCTGAAGCAGCTGAGCGTGGTCGACAGCATCGAGCAGCTGCCCTACGTGGCCGGCCTGGAAGAGGAACGCCTGCGTGCCACCAGCGGCCACGCCGTCTATGTGCGCCTGGCTGACGCCCAGGTAGGCCAGCGCTGGGCGGTTGTCCGCCCGACCGTGCGCTACGCCCAGCCCAAGCCGACCGAGGACCTGACCGCCAACGGCGACGTCACCCCGGGCAGCGGCAACCTGTGGCGCGCCTACAGCGCACCCAACCACCGCCGCGGCGTGCTCGGCTATGAGCTGGCCCAGGTCGCCACCGGCACCATCACCCATGTCGCCGGAGGCAAGGTCGAGGCGTCCACCCTGGTGCTGGACAAGAACGAAGGCGGCCGTGAGGTGCGTGCCGGCGACCGCCTGGTGCCGATCGAGGCCAGGCCGTACGACCTGCAGTTCGTGCCCCATGTCCCCGCCGCAGGCGTCGAGGGCGTCGACGTACGCGTGCTGGCCGTCACCGACATGTTCACCGCCGGCGGCCCCCGCGACGTGATCGCGATCTCGGCTGGTCGCACGCAGGGCGTGGACAATGGAACCGTGTTCTCGCTGTGGCGCCCGGGCCGCCATGTGGCGCACCGCATGAAGTACCCGAACTCGTCGCGCACGGACGATTCGCTCAGCACCGGCGCCGGCCGGGTCTCGCTGCCGGACGAGTACGCGGCGCATGCCATGGTGTTCCGCACCTTCGACAATGTCAGCTACGCGCTGGTGATGCAGGGCGTGAAGCCGGTGCGCGTGGGGTACAACGCGCTGCACCCGGATGCGCGGTAGAGTCGACTGTTGGTCGACTGCTCTTCACCGCCCCCCCGAAAGCGCCCGCGCTGCGCGCGGTAGTCGACTGACAGTCGACTCTACAGGGGCGGTCTCCGGCAAAACCTGACAGCCACATGCGAAGGCGCCCTAGGGCGCCTTTGTTGCATGCGCTCGATAGTGGGGAATGACCAAGCAAGCTGATGAGGCGCTGCTGCGCCTGGTGATGGCAGGCGGCGCGCTGGCGCCACGGCGGTCCCTGCTGCAGGCCGCGGGTAGCGCGCAGACTGCGATCGCGCAGGGCGCCGCGAACTGGCGCGCGCACGGTTGCACGCCAGAGCAGTGCGCTGCACTGGAACACCCCGACGCCCGCGCCTGGACCGTGGCACGGCACTGGCTGGAAGACGACGACCACCATCTGCTGTCCTTCGCCGATGCGGCCTTTCCGCCGCCCCTGCTGGACGTCCCGAACCCGCCACTGGCGCTGTTCGTGGCGGGCGATCCGAGCCTGGCCTGGCGCCCCTCGGTGGCGCTGGTCGGCAGCCGCTCGCCCACCCCGGGAGGACGCGCGCTGGCCGCGCGCTTTGCCGGCTGCTTCGTCGAGGCCGGACTGGCCGTAACCAGTGGCCTGGCGGCCGGCATCGACGCGGCCGCCCATCTGGCCACACTGGAGGCAGGCGGCTGCACCGTGGCGGTGATCGGAACCGGCCCTGATCGGGCCTATCCGAACAGCCACCAACGGTTGCAGGGGCGGATCGCCGCCGAGGGCGCGGTGCTCAGCGAGTACCTGCCCGGCACAACGGCACGCCCGGGCCACTTCCCCGCGCGCAACCGCCTGGTGGCCGGGCTGGCGCTGGCGACGGTGGTGGTCGAGGCCGCGCAACGCTCCGGCGCCCTGATCACCGCACGGCTGGCTGCCGAGGCGGGCCGTGAAGTCTGTGCCCTGCCCGGCTCGGTACTCAACCCACGCGCAGCGGGCTGCCACCGGCTGATCCGTGAAGGAGCCGCACTGGTCGAGCGCCCCGAGGAAGTGCTGGAACTGCTGGCCCCCGCCCTTCGCCAGCAGCTGCCGGGCTTGCAATCACGGCTGGGCACCCCCACTGAACAGGCACCGCCGGCGCTCCTGCCGGCGCGCTGGGCCGACGACCCTGACTACCAGTGCTTGTGGCGGGCCCTGGACCACGACCCAAGCAGTATGGATTCACTGATCACACGCTGTGGATTGACGGCGCCCCAGGTGTCCTCCATGCTGCTGGCCATGGAACTGGCGGGAATCGTGGTGTGCGTACACGGCCGCTACTGTCGAACTCCCTAGTTTCTTCACCTCCACAGCGTCGCGCGACGCAGGCCGAGGGGCAATGAAAGAGAGCATCCTGGACGTACTGCTGTACCTGTTTGAACACTATTTCAGCGAAGACGCGGACCTGATCCGTGACCGCGATTCGCTCCAGAACGGCCTGATCCAGGCCGGTTTCAGCCCAACCGAGATCAACAAGGCGTTCGACTGGCTCGACGCCCTGGCCGCGCAGCGGCCGAGCGTGGCCCAGGCACGGGTCGACGGCCCCGTGCGCGTCTACCACGGCCCCGAGCTGGACAAGCTGGACGTGGAATGCCGCGGCTTCCTGCTGTACCTGGAACAGCACGGCATCCTCGACGCCGACCAGCGCGAACTGGTGCTGGACCGGGCGATGGCCCTGGACCAGGACGAACTGGACCTGGACGACCTGAAATGGGTCGTACTGATGGTGCTGTTCAACCAGCCTGGCTCCGAAGCGGCCTATGCCTGGATGGAGACGCAGATGTTCATGGACGAGCCAGAACCCCTGCACTGACCGTACACTTGGGGGCATAGCGCATTCAGGAGCGTCCCCGTGAGCGAGTGGTTCCATGCAGAAGGCAACCGGCAGCAAGGTCCGCTGCCGGCGGAACAATTGGTCGAGCTGTTCCGCAACAACCAGATCACCCTGGACACCCTGGTGTGGCGCGACGGACTGCCGCAATGGCAGCCGTTGCGCACCGTCGTGGACGAACTCGGCCTGATCGTGCCGGCGCTGGACGCCGCCGTACCGCCGGTCGAACCCGAACCGGAACCGGAACCGGAACCCGTCGCACCGCCTCCGCCGCAGCCGCCGGTACTGCCGGCGTCCACGCCCTACGCCGCCAGTGCATCGGCCACCGTCCTGCCGGCACCGAAAAAGAAGCTGTCCGGCTGTGCGCTGACCGCCATCATCGGTGGTGCCCTGTTGCTGGTACTGGTCCCGATCGTGGCCATCCTGGCCGCCATCGCGCTGCCGGCCTACAACGACTACACCGTGCGCAGCAAAGTCGCCGGCGCCGTGGCCGCGCTGCAGCCGCTGAAGGACCAGGTGCAGCATTTCGCCGATGACGAAGGCCGCTGCCCGGGTGCCAATGACGCCGGCTTCCCGGCCCCGGGCGACTTCGCCAACGCGGGCCTGTCGGCGGTGAACATCGGCCGCTTCAACAACGGTCACTGCGGCATCGAAGCAACGCTGGCGGTACCAGGCAAGGGCATCGACGGCGACCTGCTGTGGCTGGAATACGATCGCGACAGCGGCCGCTGGGAATGCAGTGGCGAAAGCAACGACAAGTACCTGCCGCCGACGTGCCGCGGCTGAGCCACGCGCACGCCAGCACCTCCAAGGATGATTCAACAGGGAACATGCAATGACTGAGTGGTACTACGCCGAAGGACAGCAACGCCAGGGCCCGCTGCCGGTCCAGGAGATCCGCCAGCGCTTCCAGCGCGGCCAGTTGAACCTGGACACCCTGGTCTGGCGCGAGGGCATGGCCCAGTGGGCTGCACTGCGCCAGGTGGTCGACGAGCTCGGCCTGCAGACGCTGGCCGATGCCAGTACGGCCACCAGCAGCGGCGGGTTCGACCTGCGCAGCGACTATGCCGCCATCGACAGCGGCACCGCACCGCTGCCCGGCACCGGCGCGCTCAGCAGCTCGCCATACAGCGCTCCAGCCGCCGTCGGCAGCGGTGGCCACGCACAGCCTGTGGTTGGCGGTGAAGTGGTCTACGCAGGCTTCTGGAAGCGCGTGGCGGCCTACATGATCGACTACTTCGTGCTGGTCATCCCCGGCAGCATCATCGGGGCCATCCTCGGTGCGATCCTGGGCGCCAGCATGGGCGCGGTGGGCAGTGGCGAATCGGCCATCGAGATCGTGGCCCAGCTGGCCAGTGCCCTGATCAACCTCTGCATCGGCATGGCGTACTACACCTGGTTCCATGCCTCGAAGGGCGGCGCCACGCTGGGCAAGATGGCGGTCGGCATCAAGGTCGTCCGCGGCAACGGCGAGCGCCTGACCAAGGCCCGCGCGTTCGGTCGTTACTGGGCCATGCTGCTGAGCAGCTTCACCCTCGGCATCGGCTTCCTGATGGCGGCCTTCACCGAACGCAAGCAGGGCCTGCACGACATGATCTGCGACACTCTGGTGGTCGACCGCTGGGCCTACACCGACCAGCCCCACCTGCAGCGCCGCGAGCTGGGCACCGTCACCGTGCTGGTACTGGTGTTGACGGCGGTACTGTCGCTGGTGGGCCTGGCGCTGCTGGTGTTCGCGGTCGGCTTCATCGCCAAGATGGCCTCCTGAACGGCCATCCTCACGGCTGGCTGCTTGACACGGGCTGGCCGGGCGTGATTCCTCTAATAAGGTGAAACCTGAACGCCCGGCACATTACCGGGCGTTCAGTTTATGGATTTGCGCGTGGCCGCTTCACTAATGCGGCCATTTGCTCCACCCTAGCGGCCCCTTCCCCACGGTTCGCCCCACAGACCCTGCTGCCATGCCCAAGCACCTGCTCATCGTCGAATCGCCGGCCAAGGCCAAGACGATCAACAAATACCTCGGCAAGGACTACACCGTCCTGGCCTCGTATGGGCATGTGCGTGACCTGATTCCGAAGGAAGGCGCGGTCGACCCGGACAACGGGTTCGCCATGCACTATGACGTGATCGACAAGAACGAGAAGCACGTCGACGCGATCGCCAAGGCCGCCAAGGGCGCCGACGACATCCTGCTGGCGACCGACCCGGATCGCGAGGGTGAAGCGATCAGCTGGCATATCGCCGAGATCCTGAAGGAACGCGGGCTGGTCAAGGACAAGCCGATGCAGCGCGTGGTGTTCACCGAGATCACCCCGCGCGCCATCAAGGAAGCCATCAGCCAGCCGCGCGCGATCGCCAGCGACCTGGTCGATGCCCAGCAGGCGCGCCGCGCGCTGGATTACCTGGTCGGTTTCAACCTGTCGCCGGTGCTGTGGCGCAAGGTCCAGCGCGGCCTGTCCGCCGGCCGCGTGCAGAGCCCGGCGCTGCGCATGATCGTCGAGCGCGAGGAAGAGATCGAAGCCTTCATCGCCCGCGAGTACTGGTCGATCGCCGCCGAGTGCGCGCACCCGTCGCAGCACTTCAACGCCAAGCTGATCAAGCTGGACGGGCAGAAGTTCGAGCAGTTCACCATCACCGATGGCGACACCGCTGAAGCGGCGCGGATGCGCATCCAGCAGGCCGCGCAGGGCTCGCTGCACGTCACCGACGTGGCCAGCAAGGAGCGCAAGCGCCGCCCGGCGCCGCCGTTCACCACCTCCACCCTGCAGCAGGAAGCCTCGCGCAAGCTCGGCTTCACCACCCGCAAGACCATGCAGGTGGCGCAGAAGCTGTATGAAGGCGTGGCGATTGGTGACGAAGGCACCGTCGGCCTGATCTCGTACATGCGTACCGACTCGGTGAACCTGTCGCAGGATGCGCTGGCCGAGATCCGCGACGTGATCGCCCGTGATTACGGCATCGCCTCGCTGCCCGACCAGCCCAACACCTACCAGACCAAGTCGAAGAACGCCCAGGAGGCGCACGAAGCGGTGCGCCCGACCTCGGCCCTGCGCACCCCGGCCCAGGTCGCCCGCTTCCTCACCGACGACGAGCGCCGCCTGTACGAACTGATCTGGAAGCGTGCAGTGGCCTGCCAGATGATTCCGGCCACGCTCAACACGGTCAGCGTCGACCTTTCGGCCGGCAGCGAGCACGTGTTCCGTGCCAGCGGCACCACCGTGGTCGTGCCCGGCTTCCTGGCCGTGTACGAGGAAGGCAAGGACAACAAGAGTGCCGAGGACGAGGACGAAGGCCGCAAGCTGCCGGCGATGAAGCCCGGCGACCGCGTGCCGCTGGAACGCATCCAGGCCGAACAGCATTTCACCCAGCCGCCACCGCGCTACACCGAAGCGGCGCTGGTGAAGGCGCTGGAAGAGTACGGCATCGGCCGTCCCTCGACCTACGCCTCGATCATCCAGACCCTGTTGTTCCGCAAGTACGTGGAAATGGAAGGGCGCAGCTTCCGCCCGTCCGATGTGGGCCGCGCGGTGTCCAAGTTCCTGTCCAGCCACTTCACCCAGTACGTGGATTACGACTTCACCGCCAAGCTTGAAGACGAGCTCGATGCCGTCTCGCGTGGCGAAGAAGACTGGATCCCGCTGATGTCGCGCTTCTGGGAACCGTTCAAGGAACTGGTCGAAGACAAGAAGGAATCGGTCGACCGCGCGGAGGCCAGTGGCGCGCGCGAGCTCGGCACCGACCCCAAGACCGGCAAGCCGGTCAGCGTGCGGTTGGGCCGTTTCGGGCCCTATGCCGCCATCGGCAGCACTGCCGAAGATGCCGAGGAGAAGCCGAAGTTCGCTTCGCTGCGCCCCGGCCAGTCGATGCACACCATTTCCCTGGAAGACGCGCTGGAGCTGTTCCTGATGCCGCGCGCACTGGGCGAGGACAACGGCGAGCCGGTCAGCGTCGGCATCGGCCGCTTCGGCCCGTTCGCCAAGCGCGGCAGCACCTATGCCTCGCTGAAGAAGGAGGACGACCCGTACACCATCGACCTGGCCCGCGCCGTGTTCCTGATCGAAGAGAAGGAAGAGATCGCGCGCAACCGGATCATCAAGGAGTTCGAGGGCAGCGACATCCAGGTGTTGAACGGCCGCTTCGGCCCGTACATCAGCGACGGCAGGATGAACGGCAAGATCCCCAAGGATCGCGAACCGGCGTCGCTGACCCTGGCTGAAGTGCAGCAGTTGATGGAAGAAACCGGCAAGCCGGTGCGCAAGGGCTTCGGTGCCAAGAAGGCCGCCGCGAAGAAAGCCCCGGCCAAGAAGGCGGCAGTGAAGAAGGAAGCCGCGCCGAAGAAGGCCGCTGCAAAGAAAGCGCCTGCCAAGAAGGCCGCTGCAAAGAAAGCAGTAAAGAAGGCCGCCGCGAAGAAGGCCCCGGCGAAGAACGCCGTCAAGAAGGCCGCGAAGTAACTCCACGCCATACGTGGATGAGGGGTAGTGCCGGCCGCTGGCCGGCAACCCCAGAAGCATCAGATGCCGGCCAGCGGCCGGCACTACCGGGTGCCAGGGTCCACCCCTTCTGCACGCAGCAGGGGGATAATGAAGGCCCACGCCGGGCCGGTCGCCGCCATGAAAGAACTCACCCTGGACTCTGCTGTCGCCACGCTCCGCGCGGGCGGCGTGATCGCCTACCCGACCGAAGCGGTCTGGGGCCTGGGCTGTGACCCTTCGCACGAGGCGGCGGTGCACATGGTGCTGCGACTGAAACAACGCCCGATCGAAAAAGGCATGATTCTGGTCGCGGCCGATCTGGCGCAGCTGGAAGGCTGGGTGCGCCTGCAGGCCCTGCCGGACGCACGCCAGCGCGCGGTGCTGGCCAGCTGGCCCGGCGCCAACACCTGGATCCTGCCGGCCGGACCCCGTGCCCAGCCGTGGGTCACCGGGGAGCACAGCGGCATCGCCGTGCGCATCAGCGCCCACCCGCTGGTGGCCGAACTCTGCCGTGCCTGGGGAGGCCCGCTGGTCTCCACCAGCGCCAACCTGGCCGGCGAACCACCGGCGCGCCGCCGCGAAGAACTGGATCCACGCCTGCTGCGCCTGCTTGATGGCATCCTGGATGGCGAAACCGGCGGCCTGGCCCAGCCCACCCCGATCCGCGACGCGCTCAGCGGCAACGTGCTGCGCTCCTGAGCGGCCGATTGCGCTGCCCCGGACAATCGCGCACCCTGCCGTCATGAACCTGCTGCGCACCGCTTTGGGCCTGTGCCTGCTGCTGCCATCGACGGCACCGGCGGCCGAGGATGTGCGGGTCTACCGCTGCGTCGCCAGCAACGGCGCCGTGGCCCTGCAGGACAGGCCCTGCAACAGCGGCCGCCAGGAAGTCCGCGACCTGCAGCGCCCGCGCGATCCAGCGCCGCGGGTGGTGCGCAGCGATGCGCCGCCCGCACCGCCGGACGAATCTCCGGTGATGCGTGACCGCGAGGTCCGCCACGTCTACATCCAGCCGCCCCAGCCGCTTTACGAATGCGTGCGCGACGATGGCCAGCGCTATACCAGCGACAGCAACGAGGGCAATCCGCGTTGGGTGCCGTTGTGGACCAGCGTCTGGCTGCCACACGGGCATCGGGGCCCATCGTACCCGGGTCCGCGCCCGGCCATCGGCACACCGATCGGTCCGCCCGTCGGCGAGGGCCCCGGTTACCGGCCGCCCGCCGTCGGCGTAGGCGTGCAGGTCCCGGCCGGCAGCGTGCTGGTGCGCGACAGCTGCCACGCGCTGCCGCCACAGGAGGTCTGTGCGCGCCTGCGCGACCGCCGCTGGGAACTGGACCGTCGCTACAACAGCGCATTGCAGAGCGAGCGCACCGCCATCAACAACGAACAGCGTGGCATCGACGCGCGCCTGTCACGCGACTGCCAGCGTTGAGCGCAGCCTGTACGCTGTGAGCATGAACAGACTGATCTGGTTGCTTCTGGCGCTGCTGCCCGGAAGCGCGTTGGCCGAAGAGGGCGTGATCTACCGCTGTACCTCCAGCAGTAGTGACGTCCCTACCCTGCAGCGCACGCCGTGCCCCACCGGCAGCAAGCAGCAGGTGCTGCGCGTGCCCGGCCCGGCCAACCCGCAGCCGGCTGCCGCTGCACCTGTGGCTGCGGAACCTGCACCCGCCCCCGTCGAAACACCCGCGCCGGTGCCGGCCGGACCGGCCGTTGCCCCTGCGGCCCCAGCGAAACCACGACGCGCGGACGAAGGACGCACCATCATGGAAGCGGGAATGGTTGAACGCGAAGGTGCCAACCAGATTCTCGACAGTGCGACCCTGCGCCGTGATGCCGATGCCCGTGCCGAAGCAGGCAACGGTCCACCGAAGCCGCCGCTTCCCCCGATCTTCCAGTGCACCGACGGACAGGGCGGTGGTTATCTGCACGAGTACGAGGCATCACCTGGTCGCTGCGAACCGATGACGGTGCAGGGCCTGGGCGGGGTCACGCCGATGAACGCGGCCGGCTGCGAAGTCGTACGCGACCGCTGCGAGGAACTTCCCGAAGCACAGCGATGCGGCAGCTGGCAGCAGCGCTTCCGCGATGCCCGCGGCCGTGAACGCTTCGCCGCACCGGAAAACCGCGATACCGCGCGCGGTGAACGCGAGCGGCTGCAGGCGGTGTTGGAGGCCAGCAACTGCCCGGTACCGGGGTGACCGCCACCCGGTAGTGCCGGCCGCTGGCCGGCAACCACAGGATCTTCAGATGATTGCAGTTGCCGGCCAGCGGCCGGCACTACCCCCTGAAAGATCAGAACCCGTAGCGCAGGAAGCCGCCATCCACCGCGATGCACTCACCGGTGACATAGCTGGCTGCCGGCAGGCACAGGAAGCCCACCGCGGCGGCCACTTCCTCCGGCTCGCCGATACGACGCATCGGCGTGCGGTTGATCACTTCCTCGTAGTAATCCGGGTCCGACAACGGACCGGAGGTCCGCCGCGTGCGGATGTACCACGGCGCCACTGCATTGACCCGGATGCCATCCTCGGCCCACTCGACGGCCAGGTTGCGGGTCATCTGGTGCATCGCGGCCTTGCTCATGCCGTAGACCACGCCGCTGCGCACATGGGTCAGGCCGGACACGCTGCCGACGTTGACGATCGACGACGATGCGTGGCGAGCCAGCAGCGGATGCGCGTAGCGCGACAGCTCGAACGCCGAGAACAGGTTGGTCTCGAAGATCTTCCGCCATTCGTCCTCTGAATACTCCGTGGCCGCCTTGGTGACGTTGCCGCCAGCGTTGTTGACCAGGATGTGCAGGCCATCACTGTGGTCTTCCACCCAGTCCAGGATCTGCCGGCGGTCCTCGTCGTCGGAGACATCGGCGGCCAGCGCGTGCACCTGCATCTGCGGATACACATCCAGCAGCTCGTCGCGCGCGGTCTCCAGCATGTCGATATCGCGCCCGACGATCATCAGGTCCGCGCCGAAGCCGGCCAGTTCGTGCGCGATGGCCAGGCCGATACCGGCGCTGGCACCGGTGATCAGGGCGGTCTGCCCGTCCAGGCGCCACCGTTGCTGGGTCATGTTTCCTCCGGGGCCGCGCCCGCTGCATTTCGATGCGGCAAGGATACGCGCTCACGGCGGCCCTCTGCCGAGGATGCGACACTGCACGTACGCCCACTGCGGAGAGCCGCCATGCGCATCCTGACCCTGTTCTCGTCCCTGCTGGCCGGCGTGCTGCTGGTGGCCTGCCAGCGGCCGCCGACGCCGAACCCGGAGAAGCCACCGGTGCCCAAAGCGATGTCGCGTGCGATGCAGGAACCGCTGGACCGTGCGAAGGACGCAGGGAAGGCCGTGGAAGAGGCCGCCGCACGCGAACGCAAGGCCGAGGCCGACGCGACGCAGTGACCTGTGGGGTCAGAGCCCTTTGCGGGGCAAAGGGATCCGACCCCACCAACGAAAACGCCCGGCCAGGGCCGGGCGTTTTCATTCGTCACCGCTGCCGATCAGAACCCGCAGAAGCAGTAGGCCAGCGCCTTCACCGGCGTGCCGTTGCCCTTCTCGCGCGCCGCGTTCTCGACAAAGCGCAGCTGCGTATCCACTTCCGGCATCGCGCGCGCCAGCACCATCCGCGCCATGCCCGAGTCGGACAGCATCCAGGCGCCGGCGCGGCTGCCGGCGAAACCGCTGACGAACTGCGCGAACGGCGTCGCCGCCTTCTCGATGTAGCGCACGCGGTAGGCATCGGCCTTGCCCAGCTTGGCGCGGCTGGCGGCATCGGCCACAGCATCCTTCAGGCCACCGAAGGCATCGACCAGGCCACGCTCCTTGGCCTGCGCACCGCTCCACACGCGGCCACGCGCCACTTCGTCGACGGCCTCGACCGGCTTCTTGCGGGCGTCGGCGACGCGACCGGTGAAGTCGGCGTAACCCTTGTTGATCACCGACTGGATGACCTGGCCCACGGCCGGATCCATCGGGCGGGTGACATCGAACGCACCCGCGAAACGGGTGGTGCCGACACCATCGGTGTGCACGCCGATCTTGTCCAGCGCGCGGCTGAAGTTCGGCACCATGCCGAAGATGCCGATCGAACCAGTGATGGTCGACGGATCGGCATAGATGCGATCGGCATTCATGCTGATCCAGTAGCCACCGGAGGCGGCCAGGTCGCCCATCGACACCACCACCGGCTTGCCGGCGGCCTGCAGGGCCACCACTTCGCGGCGGATCTGCTCGGAGGCGAACACTTCACCGCCCGGCGAATCCACGCGCAGCACCACCGCCTTCACGTTCTCGTCGTCACGCGCGGCACGCAGCAGCGCCGAGGTCGATTCGCCACCGATGCGGCCGGCCGGGAGATCGCCGCCGCTGATTTCGCCGGCGGCCACAACCACCGCTACCTGCGGACGGTTGTCCACCGGGTTGCGGCGCGCATCGAGCTGGCCCAGGTAGGTGCCGAAGTCGACGTTGCGGAAGCCACCGTCGGCATCGTCGTCGGCCACGCCGCGCTCGATCATCAGATCCTCGAATTCCTCGCGGGTCTTCAGCGCGGTCACCAGCTTCTGCTGCAGGGCGAACTTGGCCAGGTCGCCACCGGCGGCGGCGATGCCTTCCGGCAGCGTGTCGATGCCGGCGGCCAGCTGTGCCGGGTCCAGGCGACGCGCCTTGGCGATGTCCGCCAGATAGCGCTGCCACACGTCGTTCATCCAGAACAGGTCGGCTTCCTTGGAGGCCGGCGAGGCCGCATCGAGCACGTACGGCTCGGCCGCGGACTTGTATTCGCCCACCTTGAACAGGTGCACGTCCACGCCCAGCTTGTCCTGCAGGCCGGTTCGGAAGTACTGGCGGTAGCGGCCCAGGCCCTCGAGCACCACCGACCCCATCGGGTCCAGGTAGACCTCGTCGGCCTGTGCGGCCAGCAGGTACTGCGACTGGCCCATGCTCTCGCTGTAGGCCACCAGCTGCTTGCCGGAGGCACGCAGGTCCTGCAGCGCGGTGGCCACTTCACGCAGCGAAGCGAAGCCGGACGGCTGCAGCTTGTCCAGCTCCAGCACCACGCGCTCGATCTTCTTGTCTTCCTTGGCCGACTCGATCACCCGCAGCAGGTCGCGCAGCTGGATCTCTTCGGCGCCGTTGTCGCCCACCGCCTTGGCCAGTGCGCGGCTGACCGGGTCGGCGCTGAACTGCTCGACCAGGCGGCCTTCCGGGGCGATCACCAGGGTAGTGCGGTCCTGCAGCGACTTGCTGGCACCGGCGCCCATGCCCGCCGCGATGACGAACATCACCAGCAGCAGGAACAGCAGGCCGAAGAACAGCAGGTTGAGGATCAACCGGCGGGTGAAGTTCATGACGTCCCACAGCCCGATGAAGAAACTGGCGACGGGGTTGCGACGCGCCGGGGGCAGCGGGGGCACGGGTTGATTCATGGAACGCTCCGGATGGCTTCTTGCCGTGGTACCAGCATAGCCGGTGCCGTGTGATGCGGCATCGGACACAAGTCAGGGGATCGCCCGCCATGGGTCGGCATGACGGGCGCAAAGGTCAGGACAACATCGACTGGCCGATGCGCAGGCTGCTGCGGCGCAGGCGCCAGCCCATCAGGATGGCAGCGGCGGTCAGGCCAACGATCAGGCCGATCCACATGCCCTGCGGGCCCATGCCCAGACCCAGGCCGAGCCCGGCGCCGAGCGGCATGCCCAGGCCCCAGTAAGCGAACATGGCGATGAACATCGGCACGCGGGTGTCTTTCAGGCCGCGCAGCGCGCCGGCCGACAGCACCTGGATGCCATCCGGGAACTGGAAGGTGGCCGCGTACAGCAGCAGGGTCGAGGCCAGGCCGGCCACCGCCAGGTCGTTGGTGTAGACACCGACGATGGCATCGTGGCCGAACAGCAGCACCGCCGCCGACAGCGTCTGCGTGCCCATGATGATCGCGTAGCCGGCCCAGGCCGCACGCCGTACGCCGAAGCCATCGCCACGGCCAACCGCATGGCCGACGCGCACGGTGGTGGCCTCGGCCACGCCCATCGGGATCATGAAGCACAGCTGCGCCACGTTGATCGCGATCTGGTGCGCGGCCGCTTCATTCGCACCCAGGCGGCCGATCAGCAGCGCGGTGACGATGAACAGGCCGCCTTCCATCAGCACGGTAATGCCGATCGGCAGGCCGGTGCGCAGCAGGTCCCAGATCGCCTTCCAGCGCGGTCCTTCGAAGTGCGAGAACAGCTGCAGGTGGGCGAAGCGCTTGGTGCGCCACAGGTAGAGGGCAAACGCCGTGGCCTGCAGCCACATCATCACCGCCGAAGCGATGCCCAGGCCTTCCGCACCCAGTTCCGGGAAACCGAGCTTGCCGTTGGCCAGCACGTAGCCCATCGGCGCCAGCACCAGCAGGCCGCCGAAGCCGAGCAGCATGGTCGGCAACGTCCAGTGCATGCCTTCGCTCAGGTAACGCATGCAGAAGTACAGGGTCAGTGCGGGCCCGCCCCAGCGCACCGCGTGCAGGAACGCGGTCGCCCCCGGCACGATGTCCGGCGCGATCCCGAACGATGGCAGCAGCGGCGGCACCACCGTGAGGAAGGTGAACATGATCAGCCCCAGCCCCAGCGCCAGCCACAGTGCCTGGCGGAACAGCGGGCCGATTTCGCGCTCGCGGCCGGCGCCGTGCAGCTGCGATACCGAGGCGGTGAGCGAGATCAGGGTGCCGATCGGGATCAGCATCGGCAGCCACAGCAGCGCCGTGCCGATGGTCACTGCGGCCAGGGTCGCGGTGGCATGGTGGCCGGCAATCACGTTGTCGACGAAGGAGATCAGGCCGGTGGACACATGCCCGAGCACAAGCGGCAGGGCGAGCAGACCGGTGGCGCCGACTTCCTTGCTGAAGCGCGGCGTGGAGGTTGCAGTAGACATAAGGTGCTTGACGCGAACTACGGTTGCGCGCGAAGGGCACAGGCACCGGGTTGCGGCCGGTCATCTTACGCGCGCAGCGCGCGCATTCCCATGACATGGCGTGAATGCTGGGTTCCGGCAGGCCTCGGCATCACGCGTTGCGATCGCGTTACGAACAGAAAAAGGGGACGGAGGGGATTAAGTCGTTTCAAGCCCGACTGTGCCGAACACGACTTAATCCCCTCCGTCCCCTTTGTTTACTGGCCGGCCTGGCGCTTGAGCCAGGCGTCGCGCTCGGCGGCCGGCACGGCGAGGAACGCGCCTCGCACCGTGTCACGCTCCTGCGGTGGCGTGCGCTGCGCGACCAGGGTCAGCTGGGCCAGCTGCGCCGGGCTGAGCTGGCGCAGCACGGCCAGCGCGGCCTCGCGCTGTTCCGGTGGCACGAAGCCGAACAGGCCGTGCAGCTTGGGGAACTCCAGTCCCAGCTGCGGGCCCAGCCGCCAGCCCTCGCGGAAGGCCTGGTCCTGCGCCTGGAACTGCTCGCGCAGGCGCTGCTGCTGGTCCGCCGGCAGCGCATTGAACCGCGACGCAGCCTGCCGGATGCGCTCCCGCTCGCTCTCCGGCAGGGCGCGCCAGGCCGCGTAATCGGCACGGCGCTGACGCTGCTGCTGGGCGTCGAGCTGGGTGAACGCAGCGGGCGTCGTGTTTGTGGTGGCCGGAGCGGGAGCCGCCGGTGAACTGCCCGGCACTGGCGGCGGCAGCGGCACGCTCAAGGTCTGCGGCGCGGCGGACAGCGACAACGGCAGGGCCAGCAGCAGGCTGGCGAACAGGGTCTTATTCATCGGCGGCAGCGGTTTCCAGCGTGGCGCTGGCCGGCTCGGGCCGGCTCGGCCTGGATTGCGATTCGTCCACCGGCAACGGGCCGCCGGCGGCGGTCCAGGCATACAGATCGGCATCGGCCACCAGCGGATAGTCGCGGTCGGCCAGCATCATGGCGTCGTCGGAGGCTTGGGCCGGGGTCGCATCCGGCGTGGCATTGACCTTGCTCGGCGGAAGAGCTTCCACCGTGACCGGGCCAGCTTCGCCCACTACCCCTTCCGGCAGTGGAGCGTCGCTACCGGATGAATGTCCTTGCCAGTAGCGCCAGCCCAGTGCCGCAGCCAACAGCACCGCCACCGTCACCAGTAGGATCACCGGGCCGCGCCAGCGCGGCCTGGCATTGGGACGCCGCCGCTTGCCCTGGGCGGTCGCACGATCATCGCGCTGCGGTGCGCGCCAGCTGGTCGCGGGAGCTTCATTGCTGGCGGCCGGCGCAGCCGGCTGCTGCAGCTGCTGCAGGCGCTTGGCCGGCAGGTCGCGGATGCGCAGCTGCACCTGTTCGGCCAGCTGGCGCCATGCCGACGCATCGGGCTGGCCGTGCGCATCACGGGGGCAGGCATCGGCCAGCAGGTGCTGGTAGCCCGCTTCGTCCTGGTCGAGCACGCGCATGGCGATACCCTCGTCCAGACTGCCGCCCACCCGCAGCAGGAGCGCCAAGCGCGGCAGCGGCCCCATTTCGCCCAGCGCGGCCAACGGCGGCAGCCACTGGCCGCCCACCGGCTCGCGCAGCGCCTGGCGCTGGCCCAGCAGGGTCCAGAAACGGGTCGGCCACTGCGCCATCGGCAGGTCGCTGGCGACCGCGGCGAAGGCGCGCATCACCGCCACCAGCGTCTGCTCGGCTCGCGCGGCATCGCCGCACTGCAGCTCAGCCACCACCAGGGCGCGGCGCTCGACGCCGCGCAGGAACGCCGACAGCGCGCCGGCCGCGGTCGAGGAAACAGGGGCGGGCACAGCCGTCATCGGTCACTCCAAAGGTCTGCCGGCATGATAGCGGCAGCCCATCGGCACCCGTAGGACTTGCGCGCGCAGGCACTTCGTGCTGCAGGTTGTGCACAGCACCACGCCCGCCTCGGGGAAAACTGCGGCATCCAGCTGAATTCACTCTGTTTCAGCAATGTTTCACACTCAAGCTGTTGATTTTGAATGACTTTGAAGTGTGGCGATTTTTTGACCAACCCAAGCGTGAGCTCGTCGCCATCGGCCTCCTGCGTTCCCGTCGACCGGTAACGCACAACGTTATCCACAGAACATGTGGATAAGACTGAATCTCCAATGGACACCGATATTTAGGTGACATTTATGATTCGACGGAGGCCCCCGGCAGTCTCTGGCCCCTGCCATCCGCGCGCGCATGGCCCGTTACACTGGCCCGATGCTTTCACCCATTCCGACCCTGCAGGTCGCCCTGCCCGTCCCGCTGCCGCGCCTGTTCGACTACCTGTCACCAGAGGGCGATGGCCCCACGGTCGCGGTCGGCTGCCGCCTGAAGGTGCCGTTCGGCAACCGCGAGCTGGTCGGCGTGGTGGTGGGGCACGGCCAGACCGATGACGGCCAGGGACTGCGCCAGGCCTTGGCCTGGTGCGACCCGCAACCGCTGCTCCAGGGCGAGCTGTGGCACAGCCTGCAGTGGCTGGCGCGCTACACCCATGCGCCACTGGGCGAGGTGCTGAGCACCGCCCTGCCGGGCCCGCTGCGCCATGGCGACGCCCTGCCCGACACCCATCACTGGGGCTGGCAGCTGACCGCCGAAGGCCGCGCCCAGCGCGAAAAACTGCGCGCCGGCAGCCGCCCCCGGCAGCTGGCCGAGCTGCTGGCCGACGCCATCGTCGATGAGGACGTGCTGGGCGAACGCATGGACGACTGGCGCACCGCCGCGCGCAGCCTGGCCAAGCGCGAGCTGGCCGAACGCGTGGCGCTGCGCGTCGCTCCGCAGCACGCGCAGCCACTGCCTGGCCCCACCCTCAACACGGAGCAGGCAGAGGCCGTGGCGGCGATCAACGCAGTCGAGGGCTTCCAACCGTTCCTGCTGGATGGCGTAACCGGCAGCGGCAAGACCGAGGTCTACCTGCAGGCCATCATCCACTGCCTGGCCCAAGGCAAGCAGGCGCTGGTGCTGGTCCCGGAAATCGGCCTCACCCCGCAGACCCTGGCACGCTTCCGCGGCCGCCTCGGCATCGCCGTGCATGCACTGCATTCGGGGTTGAACGACAACGAGCGCGCCCGGGTCTGGGCGGCGGCTTCGCGCGGCGAGGCACGGGTGATCGTCGGCACCCGCTCGGCGGTGTTCACGCCGCTGCCGCAGGCCGGCCTGCTGATCGTCGACGAGGAGCATGACGGCAGCTACAAGCAGCAGGACGGCATCCGCTACCACGCACGCGATTTCGCTCTGGTCCGGGGCAAGGCGCTGGGCGTTCCGGTTCTGCTGGGCAGCGCTACGCCTTCACTGGAGACGCTGCACAACGCCTATGCCGGGCGCTACACCCACCTGCGCCTGAAGCAGCGTGCCGGTGATGCGCGGCCACCGCGCGTGCGCATCCTTGATGTGCGCAAGCGACCATTGCATGACGGCCTCTCGGCCGACGTGCTGGCCGGCATTGGCGAGCACCTGCAGTGCGGCCAGCAGGTGCTGGTGTTCAAGAACCGCCGTGGCTATGCGCCGGTACTGCTGTGCCACGACTGCGGCTGGACCGCGCCATGCAACCGCTGCGATGCACCGATGACCGTGCATGGCGGCGGTCGTCGCCTGCAGTGCCATCACTGCGGTGCGCGGCAACCGGCGCCGCTGGCATGCCCCGCGTGCGGGAGTCTGGCGCTGCAACCGCAGGGCATCGGCACCGAGCGCCTGGAAGAACATCTCACCGCCGCCTTCGCCGACTTCCCGGTGGTGCGCATCGACCGCGGCACCACGTCGCGACGCGATGCACTGGAACAACAGCTGGCGAAACTGGGCGACCAGCCCGGCATCCTGGTCGGCACGCAGATCCTGGCCAAGGGCCACGACCTGCCCAAGCTGACCCTGGTGGTGGTGGTCGGCATCGACGAAGGCCTGTTCTCCGCCGACTTCCGCGCCAGCGAGAAACTGGCGCAGCAGCTGATCCAGGTCGCCGGTCGCGCCGGACGCGCGCGCGACCCGGGCGAAGTCTGGCTGCAGACGCATCACCCGGGGCACCCACTGCTGGAAACCCTGGTCAGCGGTGGCTACCACCCGTTCGCGCAGGCCGAGTTGAACCAGCGCCAGGCCGCAGGATTCCCGCCGTTCGCGCATCTGGCGCTGATGCGCGCCGAAGCGCAGCAGGTGGAGCATGCCAATGCATTCCTGCTGGCAGCGCGACAGCTGCTGGGCGAGCAGGACGTGGTGGAGGCCTATGGACCCATGCCGGCGCCGATGCCACGGCGCGCCGGTTATCAGCGCGCCCAGCTGCTGCTGTCTGCCGCGCAGCGGCCACCGCTGCACGGGGTGCTTTCGCAACTGGTACCGCAGCTGTATGCGCTGCCGGAAGCACGCAAGGTGCGCTGGTCGCTGGATGTGGATCCGACGGATCTTTATTGAGGGGTCAGAGCCCACCCGTCGGGTGGGATCCGACCCCGATGCCCTGGGGCCGGATCCCTTTTCGCAGAAAAGGGCTCTGACCCCGGACGCTTTCGCTTACGTCAGCGGCGACATCACGCCGCGCTGGTAGGCGGGGCGCTCGCGAAGACGGGCGTACCAGTCGGCCAGGTGCGGCAGTTCCGGACGCTGGATCGGCAGTTCGAACCAGGCATAGATCAGCGAGCCAAGCGGGATGTCACCCATCGCGAATGTCTCGCCGGACAGCCACGGCTGCTTGGCCAGGGTGGCATCGGCCATCGCCAGGTAGTCGCCGGCGCGCACGATGGCGGCATTGATCCGCGCTTCGTCGCGGTCGGCCGGGGCGGTGCGCATGATGCCCCAGATCAGGTCGGTGTACAGCGGCGCCATGCGCGAGGTGCTCCAGTCCATCCACTTCTCGGCCTGGGCGCGTTCCATCGGGTCTTCAGCGTACAGCGTGCCCAGCGCGTAGCGCGCACTCAGGTAGCGCACGATGGCGTTCGATTCCCACAGCGGCAGGCCGTGGTCTTCGATCACCGGTACCAGGCCATTGGGATTCATCGCTTGGTATTCCGGCGTCTGCGTGCCGCCGTGGCTGCCACCGACCTCGATGGACTCGTACGGCAGGCCGATTTCCTCGGCACACCACAGCACCTTGCGGACGTTGCTGGAATTGCGACGGCCCCAGATCTTCAACATGCGGGTATTCCTTGCTGGCAATGCGAGCGGCAACGATACCCCTGATCGGGCGGGGTGTGTGCATATCGGATGCGGGATCTGGCGTCTGGGAATTGCCGGCCAGCGGCCGGCACTACCGGTTCCTCGCTGGCCAGCGGCCGGCATTACCGGTTCTTTTTCGGCAGCGCGCGCACGTAGGACGACTTGCCATCCTTCTTCAGTTCGAACAGGCCGATCGCTGCCAGCAGATCGCTGAGCTTGCCGTAGCCGTAGTTGCGCGGGTCGAACGACGCCTGGTTGCCGATCTGGCTGCCGACCGGGCCGAGGTGCGACCAGCCATCCTCGCCCTCGGCCGCGGACACCGCGCGGCGCAGCATCTTCACCAGCCGCGTGTCGCTGCGCATTTCCGCACCGCTCTTGCGCGGGCGCGCATCGTCGTTGGCCACCGGCTCGTTCGAGGCCTGTTCGCTGGATGCCTGTTCGGTATCCGGCACGCTGGCGTGGGTCTGGCCCAGTGCTTCCAGGTAGGTGAATTTCGAGCACGCGTTGACGAACGGCTCGGGTGTTTTCTTCTCGCCGAAACCGTACACCTTCACGCCATCGGTCAACAGGCGCATCACCATCGGGGTGAAGTCCGCATCGCTGGAGACGATGGCAAAGCCATCCAGGTTGCGCGCGTACAGCAGGTCCATGGCATCGATCACCATCGCCATGTCCGAGGCATTCTTGCCCTTGCTGTAGGCGAACTGCTGGATGGGACGGATCGCATACTCATGCAGCACCGCTTCCCACCCCTTCAGTCGCGGGCTCTTCCAGTTGCCATAGGCGCGGCGCACGTTGGCCACCCCATAGCGGGCCACTTCGGCCAACACCTCGTCGATCTTCGAGGCCGGCGCATTGTCGGCGTCGATCAACAGGGCGATGCGCTTTTCCGGTTCGCTCATGGACTCCTCGCGGGCGGTTGCCTGAACCCGAGTATCGCCGATCCACGCGGGCGCTGACGTGACAGGCGGCCGCCGTGCGAAGATGCCAGGCGCTTCCCCCAATGCCCCCACTGGAGTGAGTCGATGAGTCGCGAGCGCGTTCCCCACCTGGTTGTTGTCGGCGGCGGTTTTGCCGGTCTCTGGGCCACCCGTGCCCTGGCCCGCGAGCGCATGCGCATCACCCTGGTCGACCGCCGCAACCATCATCTGTTCCAGCCGCTGCTGTACCAGGTGGCCACCGCCGGCCTGTCCGCGCCGGATATCGCTGCACCACTGCGCCATATCCTCGGCCACCAGCGCAACGTGGAAGTCCGCCTCGGCGAAGTGGTCGCCATCGACAAGCAGGCCCGGCAGATCCGCATGGCCGATGACAGCACGCTGGACTACGACAGCCTGCTGCTGGCCACCGGCGCCACCCACGCCTACTTCGGCAACGACCAGTGGGCCGATGATGCGCCCGGCCTGAAGACGCTGGACGATGCGATCGCGCTGCGCCGCAAGCTGCTGCTGGCGTTCGAGCGCGCCGAGGCGGAACCGGACCCGGCGAAGAAGGCCGCATGGCTGAGCTTCGCGGTGGTCGGTGGCGGTCCCACCGGTGTTGAACTGGCCGGCACCCTGGCCGAGATCGCGCGGCATACGTTGCGCAACGAATTCCGCCACATCGACCCGGCCAGCGCCAAGGTGCGGCTGGTCGAGGCCGGCCCGCGCGTGCTGTCCTCGTTCCCGGAAGTACTTTCGCTGAAAGCACGCCGCCAGCTGGAAAAGCTGGGCGTGGAAGTGCTGACCGGTACCCCGGTGAGCGACATCGACAGCCAGGGCTTCACGCTCGGTGACCAGTTCGTACCGGCCCGCACCGTGGTCTGGGCCGCCGGCGTGGCCGCTTCACCGCTGGCGCGCACGCTGGACGTGCCGCTGGACCGCGCCGGCCGCGTGCCGGTGCAACCGGACCTGACCCTGCCCGATCACCCGGAGCTGTTCGTGGCCGGTGACCTGGCCGCACTGACCCAGGCCGACGGCAAGCCGGTACCCGGCGTGGCACCCGCTGCCAAGCAGATGGGCAAATACGTGGCCGAGGTGATCCGCGCACGCCTGCACGGCAAGCCCGAGCCCGGCCCGTTCAAGTACGCCGACTACGGCAACCTGGCCACCATCGGTCGCATGGCCGCGATCGTGCACTTGGGCCGGCTGCAGCTGTCGGGCGTGCTGGCCTGGTGGTTCTGGCTGGCCGCGCACGTGTTCTTCCTGATCGGCTTCCGCAACCGCATCGTAGTGCTGCTGAACTGGGCCGTGGCGTACTGGAGCTACCAGCGCAGCGCGCGCATCATCTTCGGTGATGACCAGGAAGACCGGCGACCCCGACGGTAGTGCCGGCCGCTGGCCGGCTGCCGCGCGGTCCGTCCCCTCTCCGCAGGAAAGGGCTCTGACTCCGTCAACATCATCCATGCATGGCGTGGATCTACCGCTTCATCGGGCCGCCGGGCACCCGCCGTTTCGACCATGCGCGGCAGAAGTCCTCCTTCCTTGCGGTGTCGGCAATCTGCGCGGCACTCCAGTTGCGGGTAATCCAGATCGTCAGTGCCGTGCTGCTCAGATGCCAGCGCAGCATGTCGTGCCGTGGCTGCCGCCAAAGATGGCGGCGGGCAATCCAGAACGCCTCCCGTTCCACCTCTGGCACCTTCTTCTTCATCGCGTCGTCGTCGAAGAACTGCGCGGCGAAACTCCAGGGATTCATCGGCTGAGATCCTGTTCGCGGTTCACTGCTGCACGCAGCCACACCACTGGGCGCACGGTCTGCTGGCTTCGGCCAACCGCCCACCAGGGCAAGCCCGAGCAGGTACAGCAGGCCAGGCAGCAGTGCGATGCCGGCGGCCAGTACGACGACGGAGACCCATGCCTTACCGGCGGCACGCATCGTGCTCACTTCGCCTTCGGTTTCGGGTACCACAACGGGTCGGCCTCCAGCTGGCCGTCGACGTAGTCATGGCAGGTGGCTTCGATGGCCGCGAGGGTGGCCGGGTCGGCAGCGGGACTGGTTGACGCGGAGAGAGCGAACAACAGGGCGACGGTGGACATCCGGGTCTCCAGCGCTGAGGGCTGGGCGATCATGGCATATGCAAGCCGCATCCACGCATGGCGTGGATCTACGGCATCAGGCCCATTTCGTCGGTGCCCAGCTGCATGTACATGAACGCAGCGGCTTCTTCAGACATGGGCTGCCCCTGCGGGAAGCTGTCCAACCAGGCGGTGATGCGCGCATGGCGCCCCGCCAGCGCATCCGTCAATGCCTGCTTTTCCGCGTCAGTGGCGCGCTCCCGCATTTCATTGCGAAGCACGTCATCGCCGATCCCCCACTTTTCCGCGAACGGGATCAGATCGACCAGATCGGGAGGGACCCGGTCACGACGCAGGTGGATCGGTTCGGGTGTCCTCGGGCCATACGCAGCCAGCTCAGCAGCGGTGCCGATCTGCCCATGCTGCAGTGGCGGTGGCGACGGTGCTTGGGTGCAGGCCAGAAGGGCCGCGCAGGCAGTCAACAGCAGTATCCCGCAGTTCTTCATCGGACGGATCCATGTGTCGATGGGTGTGGCGATCATGGCATGACTGGAAGCGCCCATCCACGCATGGCGTGGATCTACTGTAGAGCCGGGTCCATGCTCGGCTTCACCATCAGGCAGCAGCAACAACAGCCGAGCGTGGGCTCGGCTCTACAGAAGCGCGGGATCCGGCGCCTGCAGCCAGGCCAGCTTGCGTTCGCGCGGCTGCTGCTTGAGTTGCCACTCGGCCCGTGACGCGGCGGCCCGGTCCGGGTACTCGCGCACGGCCAGCACCCGCAGCGGTGGCCGGGCCCGGGTGTAGCGCGCGCCCTTGCCGGCCTGGTGGGCGGCGAAGCGCGCTTCCACGTCGGTGCTGATGCCGGCGTAATAGCTGCCATCGCGGCATTCGAGCAGGTACAGGAACCACGGGCGGAGGGACGGGGCCATGCCCGGATTATGCCGTGCTGCACTACAGCGGATATACTGGCGCCCGAATGCAGGAGAGAGGCGCCGCGCCGGCGCCCGCCGAAGGCGCAGGCTCCCATGATCGCTCAGGCCGGTGGGCTGGAATCCCACCAACCATGCATTCGACTCGCCGAGCTGGAGAGAGGTCACCGGGCACGCCCGGGACGATCCGCCGAAGGGGCACGCGGCCCATGCCGCTGAACTCTCAGGCAAAAGGACAGCGGGAGCGGCACCGGTCATCGTCATCCCGTCATTGCGCAGGCAGTGGCGGTAGTCGCGCATGGCCGGCCCCACCGCGCCCGGAGCCTGTCCCATGCTGCTGTCCATCATCTACCTGATCGCCATTTCCGCCGAAGCCATGACCGGCGCACTTTCTGCCGGCCGCCGCCGCATGGACCTGTTCGGCGTGGTCATGATCGCCTGCGTCACCGCACTCGGCGGTGGTTCACTGCGCGACATCCTGCTCGGCCACTACCCGCTGGGCTGGGTGAAGCATCCCGAGTACCTGGGCTTCACCGTGTGCGCGGCGCTGATCGCCACCTGGGTGGCGCGCTGGATGCACCACTTCCGTCGCACCTTCCTGGTGCTCGATGGCCTGGGCCTGATCGCCTTCACCCTGATCGGCTGCTCGATTGCGCGCGAAGCCGGCCATGCGATGCCGATCGTGCTGATCGCCGGCATGCTGACCGGCGCGTTCGGCGGCGTGCTGCGCGACATCCTCTGCAACGAGGTGCCGCTGATCTTCCAGAAGGAGCTGTACGCGATCATCGCGCTGCTGACCGGCGCGGCCTACCTGTTGCTGCTGCACTGGGGCGTGGCCGACGCCACCGCGATCCTGTGCTGCCTCGGCGGCGGCTTCGCGCTGCGCCTGCTGGCGATCCACTACCGCTGGGAAATGCCGAAGTTCGTGTACCACGACGAAGTGCATTGAGGTTCGCGCGGCGGAATCCGCACCACCCCGGCGATGTACCTGGCGCTGTCGCTCATGCGCAGCGCCAGGCGCATCGCCGGTGCAGATGGGCCGGTCTCCAACTCCGACCGGCCCTGATCGCGGCCGCACCCCCGCAGGCGCTGGCCGCCATCCACACACGTGCCGCACTCAAGCGGCTTCGGACACCTTCACGTCGCGACGGGCGCGCACGGCCGCGGCCAGTCGCTCCAGCACCGTCACGGTGGTGTCCCAGTCGATGCAGCCATCGGTGATGCTCTGCCCGTAGACCAGCGGTTGGCCTTCCACCAGTTCCTGGCGACCACCGACCAGATGGCTCTCGATCATCACACCGACGATGCGCTGTTCACCGTCTTCCAACTGAACGGCGATGTCCTCGATCACCTTCGGCTGGTTGTCCGGGTTCTTCAGGCTGTTGGCATGGCTGGCGTCGATCATCAGACGAGTCGGCAGCTTGGCCTTGGCCAGCGCCTGGCAGGCCTCGGCGACACTGCCTGCATCGTAGTTCGGCTGCTTGCCGCCGCGCAGGATCACATGGCAGTCCGGGTTGCCGGTGGTCGACACGATGGCGGTGCCGCCCTGCTTGGTGACCGACAGGAAGTGATGCGGATTGGAGGCCGCACCCACCGCGTCGGCGGCGATCTTCACGTTGCCATCGGTGCCGTTCTTGAAGCCGACCGGGCACGACAGCCCCGAGGCCAGTTCGCGGTGCACCTGGCTTTCGGTGGTGCGCGCACCAATGGCGCCCCAGGCCACCAGATCGGCGATGTATTGTGGCGAGATCACATCAAGGAACTCGACGCCGGCCGGCAGGCCGAGCTTGTTGATGTCGCGCAGCAGGCCACGGGCGATGCGCAGGCCCTTGTCGATCTTGAAGCTGCCGTCCAGGTCCGGATCGTTGATCAGGCCCTTCCAGCCCACCGTGGTGCGCGGCTTCTCGAAGTACACGCGCATCACGATTTCAAGTTCCCCGGCCAGCGCGTCACGCAGCGGCTTCAGGCGCTGGGCGTACTCGATGGCGGCCTTCGGGTCGTGGATCGAGCATGGGCCAACCACCACCGCCAAGCGGTCGTCACGGCCATGCAGGATCTGGTGCAGGGCCGCGCGCGAGGCGCTGACGGTGTCGGAGGCTTCATCGTCACACGGCAGCATCGCCAGCAGCTGGGCAGGCGGTGTCAGCGGTTCGATGGTGCGGATACGCAGGTCGTCGGTGTGCGGGGGCATTGGGGGAGGTCTCCGGAACGTTGGGGGTCCCCAGCGTGGCAGCATGAAAAAAGCCGCCAGGTTCGCTGGCGGCTTTCGGGAATGCGTCTGAAGCTTTCTTCAGGGTGAGCGCAGTCCTTCCTCCGCCAGTGGCTTCGGAAAGTAATACCAGTAAAAGCGGGTGGCGGCTGCGTTCATGGGTTGTATTGATAGCACAGCTTTTGCGCAGTGCAAAATGTTTCATCCGCAACTGGGGACGCGGTTCAGCGAGATGCTCGCCAGCCCTGCCCACGCGGCGGCACCCACGCAACGTCGCTCATTTGCTATGCACTTCCACGTCCAGCAGCAGGCCCTCATGGATGTCGGCCCAGCGTTCCAGCACGCGGTCCAGTTCCTGCCGGGCCTCGTCCAGCTGCTCGGGGTTGAGCAGGGAACGCGCGGTGTAGAGATCGGAAACCAAGCGCCGCAGGGCCGATTCCTGGATGGCCACCGACGGCCCCTCCAGCCCCGGCAACTGCAACGCCGGGCTGTCGCCAAGAGGGCCGAACAGCGTGACCTGGAGCGTGCTCTGCATGATCGACCTTCCTGCGGATGGACATGGGCAACGTCCTGTTTACCGCGTCTGCGTGACAGGCGCATGTGCCACCCATGCCCAGCACCGGGATCTGCCGGCGTCTGCCGCCCCGCTACAAGGCGGCCAGGTCGGCAAGGTGCTGGGCCATGCTGTCCATCGCGCCTACCGCCTGGGTGGTGGTGAAGTACTCATGCCAGCCGGTAGCGGCAATGCCGGCCATCAACGCATCGACCTCCTCGCGGCTTGCGCAGCGCCAGACCGCATAGAACTGCTCATCGCTGCCGTGCGGTACGCCCGAGGCAATGCGGCCCATCGCCAGCGGCGTGATGCGGACCGGATCGAACTGCTGCATGCCGGCGCCGATACGGGCGAAGAAGGCGTTCCGCTGCTCGGGCGGAAGTGTGGTCCAGGCAGGGGTGGCGGTGTAGAGCTCGATGAAGGTGTGCGACATGGTGGTTCTTCCTTGAGGGTTCAGGGGTTGCCGGCCAGCGGCCGGCACTACCGGAGCGAGCGCAGCGCGCGTTTGCGGATGTAGGCGTTGGCGTCGCTGTGGCGCTCATGCTGCCAACGCGTACACAGCTGGCGCAGCCACTGCGGCTGAGTCTTGCCGGCATCGTTGAGCCAATTTCCGACCGAATCCTGCACATAGCGTTCCGGATCGTCGGCCAGTGCTTCCAGCAGCGCGGATGCATGTTCCGGGTGATGCTTGAACAGTGCGATATGCGTGGCCCAGACACCGCGCGGACGCAGTGCTTCGCAGGCGAAGCGGCGCAGGTACGGCGATGTTTCCTGTGACCACGGTTGCAGGTACTCCAGCGCCTGCAGTGGTGCGGCAACGATGTCCGTGCGTAGTGCCAGCCACGCCCATTCGCGCACACCGAAATGGGGGTCATCGGCCAGTGTGCGCATCTGCTGCAGCTTCCCTGCCAGCGTTGCGCGGGCATCGCTGCCGATCAGGTAGCAGGCCCAGCCACGCACGGTATCGGAGCTGTGATGCTGCCAGAGCGCGGGCGCCCCCTGCCCCGCCTCACGCAGCAGTTGCGCAGCCAGGGCCATGCGCAGGGTGATGCCCTTGCCTGAGGCGTCCCGCATGCGTTGCAGCGCCTCCGGTGCAAGCGCAGGCGCCGCCACCTGCAGAAGCGCGGCAAAATCCACTGCCAGGCATTCGGCCAGATGGGTGGCGGGGACGCGGCCGGTGTTGAGTGCTTGCCGGCGTTCCGCAGGAATGGCCGTGCTCATGCTGCGGATTCCCGCCCGGCGTCCGTGTGCTGCCAGACCTTGTGCAGCAGCTGTGAGAGCTGCTGCTGTTCATCAGCATCCAGGCCGTTGAACAGCCCACCGATCCATTGCGTGTGCTGCTCGAACAGCGATTCGGCCAAACGCTTTCCCGGTGCGGTCAACACGATCTGCAGGCGGCGGCCATCTCCGTCGTCGTTGCGACGCTGCAGCAGGCCTTCGCGCTGCAGGCCGTCGAGCAGGCCGCTGATGGTGGCGCGGGTCACGCCGGCGCGTTCGGCCAGCACATGCGGCGGCAGTGCGCCACCGGCCCCGTGCAACAGGAACAGCACGATGAAGCGACCCTCGCTGAGCGCATGCGGCGCCAGCCGCGCGGCGCAGTCTCGATCGATCGACGAGGACAGCGAGAGCAGCTGGAAACACAGGCGCAGCGGCGCGATGTTGGCGTGACCGCGTCGCTGCGCTTCCTCGATCAGGGCATGATGCTTGGCTTCGATCATCTCACGCACGCGATATGGTTAGGCGCCTAATCATACATCCGAACAGCCGCTGCCTGTAAACCACAGCCGATATCAGGTGAACTTTCCCAGCAGCAGGCACGCAATCAGCCCGCCGCCCTCCCGGTGCAGCAGCTGCAGTTCGCCCGCGTGCCGCCTCGCCACATTGGCGGCCACTGCCAGCCCAAGTCCCGCTCCACCGGTGGTGCGACTACGAGAACGCTCGCTGCGCTGGAACGGTTGCAGCAGGCGTACTCGGTCGCCCTCGGCGATACCTGGGCCCCGATCCATCACCTCCAGCTGGACCCCTCGCTCAACCACGGCAAGCCGCAGTTCCATCGCCCCGGCATAGCGATCGGCATTGTCGATAAGGTTGTCGAACGCGCGCCGAAGCAGCAGCGCGTCGCCGTGCCAGGGCAGACTGTCCGGCCCCTGGATGGAGATCTCGACACCGCGCAGCAACGCTGCCTGCACGCACTCCTCCAGCAGCGCGGCCAGATCCAGCGGGCGCATCTGCAACGGCTGCAATTCGCCGCGTGCGTAATCGAGCACCTGCTCGATCATCGTGTCCATGCGCTCGATGTCCGCCACCATCCGGGCCGCCTGTGGTGTGGGCGCGAACTCGGCGCGCAGTCGCAGGCCGGTCAATGGTGTGCGCAGGTCGTGCGCCACTGCAGCCAGCATATGGGTCATGTCCTGGGCCTGCGCACGCAGGCGCTCTCGACCGGTGCCGATCGCGGCGGCCAGCATCTGTACCTCGCGCGGGCCATCATCCGGCAGGGGCGTGTCGGCTTGCAGGTCCACACGTGCACTGGCATCGGCCAAGCGTCGTAGTGGACGCCCCAGCCGGATCGATGCCCACGCCGCCAGCGGCGCCAGCAACACGGCACCGCCCAGCAGCGCCAGTATCACCTGTCGCCGCCAAGCTGCCAGATCACTGTGATCGCTGCCGACCACCCGCCAGCGGCCATCGGCCTGGCGCACGCCCAGTTCAAACGGCGGCCATTGCATCGCGGTCAGCAGCGCGGCCTGCGCCTTCAGTACACCGACCCGCGCCGTGCCGTCGAGCACCTCGCCGCCTTCGATGACCTGCACATCAGGCGCCTTGCCCTGTCCGCTCCAGACCAGGCGCACCTCCTTCGCCGGCAAACCCATCTGCAGCGCCGCCAACTGGGTGAGCCAGTCACTGGCACTGCCCTGTGGTGGCGCATCCTGCGTCGCCAGATGCAGGCCCAGTGGTGCCGCGGCCTGCTCCCCCCGCAGCACCTGCACGGCCTGGTCCAACCGCATCGGTGGCGGCGCGGGCCGAGGCATCCAGCCAACCACGGCCACGCTGACCAGTGTCGCCAGCAGCAGGCTGGCCAGGGCCAGCATCGTGATCCAACGCGCGGTCGGCCACCGGCTGTTCACAGCACCTGTACCTCGGCGTGGAAGCGATAGCCTTCGCCACGCGATGTCTGCACCAGGGCTTCCGCACCGGGTGAGGCCTGCCCGAGCTTGCGGCGCAGGCGGCTGATCGCCAGGTCGACCGCGCGGTCGACGCTGTCACTCGGTTCGCCACGGCTCAGCTGCAGCAGCTGCTCGCGCCCCAGCACCCGCCCGGGGCGTTCGGCCAGCGCCAGCAACAGGCTGAATTCACCACGGCTGAGCACCAGCTCGTTCCCATCCGGCGCCAGCAGGCGACGTTGTTCCGGCAGCAACCGCCAACCAGAAAAGCGCAGTTCACTGGCTACCCGCGCGCGCAGCTTGTCCTGCCGGCGCAGCAGCGCGCGTACCCGCGCCAGCAGCTCGCGCGGGTCGAACGGCTTGGCCAGGTAGTCGTCCGCGCCCATCTCCAGGCCGATCACCCTGTCCGGTGCGCTGCCCATCGCCGACAGCATCAGGATCGGAATGGCCCGTGCCTGCAGCCGGCGGCAGACCGACAGGCCATCCTCACCGGGCATCATCCAGTCGAGGATGATCACGTCCGGGCGATCGACCTGCAGCAGCACGTCCAGCGCCGTCGCGTCCGCTGCCACCCGTACCTGGTAGCCATGCAGCAACAGGCAATCGGCGATGGCATCACGGATGCTGGCGTCGTCATCGACAACGATGACACGGGCGGGAGTTGTCATGCAGGCAGTATCAGGCAGGTCTGTATCAGGACGGTATCAACGCCGATATTCCCGCGATACGGCGCTGCGCGCCAATGGTCACCCATGATCACTGCGGAGACCTGCCTTGCGCCTCATTCCATTCGTCCTGCTTGCTGCCCCGCTGGCTGCGCTGGCGTCCGATTCCCCCGAACACATCCTGCCGATGTGGATGCAGGGCGGTCATCCGGCCGTGGCCGTGTCGCTGGACGGGCGTGCCGAACCGCTGCGCTTCGTGGTCGACAGCGCGGCAGGCGCCACGCTGGTCGATGACCGCGTCGTGCGGCGCTACGGTCTGGGAGATGCGGATGCGGAGGTATCACAGGCCCAAGGGGCAAGTGCAGCCTCCGCGCGGCTGCAGCGCATACGCAGAACGTCCTGGCAGCTGGGCAGTTGGCAGCTGCAGGCCCAAGCCATGAAGGTCGATCTGTCGTCGTTGCCGAAGGACGATGATCCGGCCATTGACGGCTTGATCGGCAACGATCTGACCGGACGCTGGGACACCCGTTGGGACTTCGGCCGCAATCAACTGGCGCTGTGGACACCCGGCGGATTGAACCTGGAAGGACCGGGTTGCCAGCCCAATGCGCTGCCCGGACGCACTGACGGCCTGCGCCAGTTCGGCTTCATCATGCTTGCACTGGGCGCGCCCGCGGTGGACGCCATCGCCGTGGTCGACACCGGTGCCGCGCAGACCGTCCTCAACGCCGAAGCAGCCCGCGCACTGGGGCTGCGCACCGACGGCAGCGACGCACGGGTGCGGGTGCGTGAAAAGGGCACCGAAGGCCTGGGCGGCGGAAAGCAGGCAACCTGGCTGTACACCCTGCCCGGCATGGCCGGCAACGGCTGGCAGCACCCCTCGATGGAGGTCCGCATCAGCGAACTGCCAGTGTTCAAGGCGATCGGCCTGGAGGGCCGGCCGGCGCTGATCCTTGGTGCGGATACAATGCGCGGCGGCCAGGTGGACATTGGTGCCGGCGCGTCCCGGATCTGCCTGCGCCGGCCGCAGGCCAGCTGACATCCGGCAATGACGCCAGCGGCAGCCTGGCGTAGCATCGCCGTGCGCCCCACCAGGAGTTCCACGCATGTGCCGTGCTGCCCTGATGTTGCTGACGCTGTTCCCGCTGGCCGTGCTGGCTGCACCTCCCCCGGTACCCTCGCCGGCCCGCATCGACGCCGAAGCGCAGCGGTTGATGCAGGCCGCACAGGCGCGCGGCATGGCACTGGCGGTGATCGACGGCGGCAAGGTGGTGCACGTCGCCGCCTACGGCGAGCGCAATACCGCAGGCGAACCACTGCGCACCGATACGGTGATGTACGCCGCCTCGCTGACCAAGATGGCATTCGGCCATCTGGTCGCGCAGCTGGCGCAGGACCGCAGGATCGATCTGGATGCCAGCATCGCCACAGCGCTGGACAAGCCGTTGCCGGACTATCCGCCCGAAACGAAGAAGTACGCCGACTACAGCGTGCTGGCCGATGATGCGCGCTGGCGCCAGCTCACCCCTCGCCTGCTGCTCAACCACGCCAGTGGCTTTGCCAACTTCGGGTTTCTTGAACCGGACGGCCGGCTGAAGTTCCACTTCGATCCAGGCAGCCGCTACGGCTATTCCGGCGAAGGGCTGATCCTGCTGCAGTTCGTGATCGAACGCGGACGGCTGGGCGAGGATGTGGGTGCGTTGATGCAGCAGCGGGTATTCGACCGCTTCGGCATGACCCGCACCAGCATGATGTGGCGCGGGGACTTCGCCACCAACCTGGCCGACGGCTGGACCATGGAGGGCACCGCCGAGCCGCACGATGAGCGCAGCCGCGTGCGCGCGGCCGGTTCGATGGATACCACCATCGCCGACATGGCCCGTTTCGCCGCCGGCTACGTGCGCGGCGATGGGCTGTCAGCGACGATGCGCAAGGAGCTGGTGCGGCCGCAGCTGCCGATCACCACCGCCAGCCAGTTCCCCACCCTGCAGCCGGAGCTGCCGAAGGCGCTGCAGCGCAAGGACCTGGCGGCCGGCCTGGGAGTGGTGACGTTCCGTGGCCCGCAAGGCGCGGGCTTCTACAAGGGCGGCCACGATGATGCGGTCGGTAATACGCTGGTGTGCGTCGAGCAGCAGCAGCGCTGCGTGGTGATCCTGGGCAACGATGTGCGCGCCGAGGCGACCTTCCCGGCGCTGGTGGCCTTCGTGCTCGGCGACATCGGCGTACCGTGGCAGTGGGAGTACGGCGCAGCGAAGGCATTCGTGAAGTAGATCCACGCCATGCGTGGATGACCTCCCTTCAACGCGCCTGCTCGAAGAACATCAGGTAGACCAGCCGCCCATTCTCCGGCCGGTCGCCGAAGGCCGGGCCGGCGGTATGCCAGAACCACGGGCGCAGCAGCACCAGACGGTTGAAGCGCATCGGGATGCGCATGGTCATTTCCCACTGGCTGTCGTCGACGCTGTCGCGCTCGATGATGTCCCGATGCATGTCGCCGCCGTTGGCGTAGCCCAGCGCAGCCAGCTCGTGGGCGTTCAGCGCCATGCGCTCGGTGTTGGTGCGGCGATGGCGGAAGAACTCGGTACCCCCTTCGCAGTGCTCCGGGGCGCTGAGGTAGAGGATGCCGGACCAGTGCGAATGGTCGGTGTGCACCTTGGCGCGACCCACATCGCTGGCCAGGGTCAGCCGGAACTTGCCGTGCGACTGCAACGGATTGACCGGCCGCAGCGGCTCGTTGACCAACCGCGACGCGGCCTCGGACAGGCCGTCCAGCTCCAGCCGTTCGAGCGAATTACGCCCGGGGAATGCCCCCTCCTGCGCCGGGTAGGTCAGGCCCAGCCCGGCCTGGCGCAGGCCGTGTGCATCGGCTGGAGAGAGGAAGTCGTCGACGACGATGAACGAGGTAGGCATGGTCTGCGAGCGTAGCGACGCGGCGCCATGGCGGCAACCGGGCAACAAAAAAACCCCGCCTCGCGGCGGGGTTTTTCCGTGCATCGGGGAGACGCGCCGACCAGGGCCGGCAACGTCCGACGCGGGCGTGGACCTTAGAAGTCCATGCCGCCCATGCCACCCATGCCGCCCATGCCACCGGCGCCGCCCATGGCCGGCTCGTCCTTCTTCGGAGCTTCGGCAACCATGGCTTCGGTGGTGATCATCAGGCCAGCGATCGAGGCCGCGTTCTGCAGCGCCGAACGGGTCACCTTGGTCGGGTCCAGGATGCCGAACTGCAGCATGTCGCCGAACTCGCCGGTGGCGGCGTTGTAGCCGAAGCTGCCGGTGCCTTCCTTGACCTTGTTGATGATGACCGACGGCTCGTCACCGGCGTTGGCAACGATCTCGCGCAGCGGGGCTTCCATCGCACGCAGGGCGATCTGGATGCCGTGGTTCTGGTCTTCGTTGGCGCCCTTCAGGCCGGCCAGCGCGGTGATCGCGCGGACCAGGGCAACGCCGCCGCCCGGAACCACGCCTTCTTCAACGGCCGCACGGGTGGCGTGCAGGGCGTCGTCGACGCGATCCTTCTTTTCCTTCATTTCGATTTCGGTCGAGGCGCCGACCTTGATCACGGCAACACCGCCGGCCAGCTTGGCCACGCGTTCCTGCAGCTTCTCGCGGTCGTAATCCGAGGAGGTGTCCTGGATCTGGGTCTTGATCTGCGCCACGCGTGCATCAACGTTGGCCTTGTCGCCGACGCCGTCGATGATGGTGGTGTTCTCCTTGGAGACCTGCACCTTCTTGGCGCGGCCCAGGTCCTTGATGGTGGCCTTCTCCAGCGACAGGCCGACTTCTTCGGAGATCACGGTGCCGCCGGTCAGCACGGCCATGTCTTCCAGCATCGCCTTGCGACGGTCGCCGAAGCCCGGAGCCTTGACGGCCACGACCTTGACGATGCCACGGATGGTGTTGACGACCAGGGTGGCCAGCGCTTCGCCTTCAACTTCCTCGGCCACGATCAGCAGCGGCTTGCCGGCCTTGGCGACGCCTTCCAGCACCGGCAGCAGGTCACGGACGTTGGAGATCTTCTTGTCGTGCAGCAGGATGAACGGGTCATCCAGGTCAGCGGTCTGCGACTGCTGGTTGTTGATGAAGTACGGCGACAGGTAGCCGCGGTCGAACTGCATGCCCTTGACCACGTCCAGCTCGTTGTCCAGGCCCGAGCCTTCTTCAACGGTGATGACGCCTTCCTTGCCGACTTCCTTCATCGCGTCAGCGATGATCTGGCCGATCGACTCGTCCGAGTTGGCCGAGATGGTACCGACCTGGGCGATCGCCTTGTCGTCGGCGGTCGGCTTGGAGATGTTCTTCAGCTCGGCGACGGCGGCCGAAACGGCCTTGTCGATACCGCGCTTGAGGTCCATCGGGTTCATGCCGGCGGCAACGGCCTTGGCGCCTTCGCGGATCAGGGCCTGGGCCAGCACGGTGGCGGTGGTGGTGCCGTCGCCGGCATCGTCGTTGGTGCGCGAAGCAACTTCCTTCACCATCTGCGCGCCCATGTTCTCGAACTTGTCAGCCAGTTCGATTTCCTTGGCGACGGAGACGCCGTCCTTGGTGATGGTCGGGGCGCCGAAGCTCTTTTCCAGCACGACGTTGCGGCCCTTCGGGCCCAGGGTGGCCTTGACGGCATTGGCGAGAACGTTGACGCCGCGCACCATGCGCGAACGGGCGTCTTCACCGAAACGAATATCCTTGGCAGCCATTGCATTTACCTCATTGGTAGCGCCGGACGATGCCCGGCGGCTGGGAGTTTGGGATCAGGTTGAAACAGGTCGCGCCGAGGCTCAGCCGATGACGGCGAGCACGTCGTCTTCGCGCAGGACCTTGTATTCGACGCCTTCGCTCTTGTACGAGCTGCCGGCGTACTGGCCATAGATGACCTTGTCGCCGACCTTCAGCGACGGCGCGCGCACGTTGCCGTTGTCCAGCGGCTTGCCCGGGCCGACGGCCACGACCTCACCCTTGGTGGACTTTTCCTTGGCCGAGTCGGGGATGACGATGCCACCGGCGGAGATTTCGTCGGCTTCGATCGGCTTGACCACAACGCGGTCGTGCAGCGGCTTGATGCTCATAGGAGACCTCTTAAGTGATTGATTGGTCTAAAAAAGTCCGGCGATGTTAGCACTCACCCCAGGCGAGTGCCAGAACCGCACGTGAAGAAACCCGACAACGTCGGGAGCAGGGCAGAGATGGAGCCCCGCCGCCCCCTTTCAAGGGCGGAATGAAAAAATTTTTTCCACCCGCGCGCCTCGGCCAAGGCGTTGGTCCTGGACAATTTCGGTGACAAGCGTCGCACTGTCAGATATCTGACGTTCATTTACGACAAAGTGTCACTGGATCGGCCTTAGGCTCGGTCACGCATTCCCAATCACAAGGAGTAGTCGATGCGATTGCTGTCCCCGCTTGCCGCCGCCTGCCTGCTGGCACTGGCCGCGGCGCCGGCCCAGGCCGAGGTCTTCATCAATGAACTGCACTACGACGACAGCACCGCCGCCGGTGACGTCGGCGAAGCCATCGAAGTGGTCGCTACCGCAGGTGAAGACCTGTCCGGCTACCGCCTCTACCTCTACAACGGCAGCAATCCTTCGGCCGCCACGGTCTACGCCAACAACCCGGTCCCGGCCGGCACCGCCGCCGGTTGCGGCAGCGCCAGCATCGCCGTGGTCAACTACCCGACCAACGGCATCCAGAACGGCCCGAACGACGGCATCGCCCTGGTCGACGCCAGCGGCAAGGTGGTCCAGTTCCTCAGCTACGAGGGCGCCATCACCGCCTCCGGTGGCCCTGCCGCCGGCATGACCAGCCAGAACATTCCGGTGGCCGAGACCAACAGCACGGCCCCCGGCACCTCGCTGCAGCTGACCGGCAGCGGCAGCCAGTACGCCCACTTCACCTGGGCCGAGTCGGCCAGGCAGACCTTCGGCAGCTGCAACAACGGCCAGACCTTCAGTGGCGGCGGCACCCCGGGCCCGAACACGCCGCCGTCGGTGTCCACCACCACCCCGGCGCAGGGCAGCAGCACCTTCCCGGCCGCCGCCGATCTGGAAGTGGTGTTCAGCGAAACCGTGAACCTCGCCAGCGGCGCGTTCGCGCTGAGCTGCGGTACCTCCGGCAGCGTGCCGCTGACCTTCCCGGCCAGCGGGCGCAGCGTGAAGCTGTCCACCAACACCGCGCTGGTGGCCGGTGAAGCCTGCCGCTTCGACATCCGCGCCGCGCGCATCACCGACCTGCAGGGCGCACACCCGGCGGCCGACAGCCGCATCGCCTTCACCGTGGCCAGCACCGGCGGCAATCCGGACCCGGGCAACCCTGGCGTGCCGGCCGGCTACTACTCCAAGGTCAACACCAGCAGCCCGAGCCAGCTGCGCTGCTCGCTGCACGCGACAATCAAGGGCCACACCGCCTACCCGTACAGCGGCTCGGGCACCAGTACCTGGACCATCCTGGAGATCGCCGACGAGGACCCGAACAACCCGAACCGCATCCTCGACGCGTATCGCAACCGCAGCTACGCCAAGGTGACCGATCGCGCCGGCAGCGGCAGTGGCCTGAAGTACAACCGCGAGCACACCTGGCCGAACTCGCTGGGTTTTGCCACCACCACGGGTGACAAGGGCCTGCCGTACGCGCCGTATACCGACACCCACATGCTGTACCTGACCGATGCACAGTGGAACGCCGACCGTGGCAACAAGCCGTTCGGCAAGTGCGACGCCAGCTGCGGCGAGCGCGCCACCGAGGCCAACAACGGCCAGGGTGGCGGCAGTGGTGGCTATCCGGGCAACTCCAACTGGGTGCGCACGCCGGACGGCAACACCGGCACGTTCGAGGTGTGGGGCAAGCGCAAGGGCGACATGGCGCGTGCGGTGATGTACATGGCGATCCGCTACGAGGGCGGCAAGGATGCAGCCACTGGCCAGTCCGAGCCGGACCTGGAGCTGACCGACGACCGCAGCAGGATCGTCAAGACCAGCAGCTCGCCGGCCTACATGGGCCTGCTGTCGACGCTGATCGACTGGCACCTGTCCGACCCGCCGGATGATGCCGAGCGTGCGCGCAATGACGTGATCTACAGCTTCCAGGGCAACCGCAACCCGTTCATCGACCACCCCGAGTGGGCGACCCCTGGCCTGTTCACCTCGGCCAAGCCGGCCACCTGCCAGCTGGCCAACTGACCGCGCAACGCAGCGGTCCACGGCCGCCGCCGGGTCCTGACCCGGCGGCGGCCCTATACTCGACGGTCATGTCGACCATCGATCCCGTCCTGCTGCTGTTGACCACCTGCCCGGACCGGGCCAGTGCCGAGCGCATCGCGCACGCGCTGGTTGGCGAGCGCCTGGCCGCGTGCGTGACCCGCCTCGATGGCGCGCAGTCGACCTACCGCTGGCAGGGCGAGGTGACCACCGACGCCGAGCTGCAGCTGCTGGTGAAGACCACCGCGAGTCGCGTCAATGACGCAATCGCCCGGATCGTCGAACTGCATCCGTATGAACTCCCGGAGTGCATCGCGGTCGAAACCCGGGCCGGCCTGCCGGCGTATCTGGACTGGATCCGGGCACAGACCCGGGAGGACACTGATTGAAGACTCTGTTTGCGCGTGGCGCCGCCCTGTGCGCCCTGATGTGGCTCTCGCTGCCCGCCTTCGCCCTGGATGAGAAGGATCTGCTGCCGGTGGACCAGGCGTTCGCGCTGACCGCCAGTGCCCCCGAACGGGGCCAGGTGCAGCTGCAGTTCAAGATCGCGCCCGGCTATTACCTGTATCGCCACCGCACCAGCGTCAGGGCCGACCCGGCCTTCAATGCCGGCGCGCTGCAGATGCCCAAGGGCGACAAGCACCACGACGATTTCTTCGGCGAGGTCGAAACCTATCGCGAGCGCCTGCAGGCCACCCTGCCCGGCACGCCGACCGAGGCCGCCAGCACCATCAGCCTGGAAGTGCGTTACCAGGGCTGCGCAGATGCCGGTGTCTGTTACCCGCCGCAGAAGCGCGTGGTGCAGGTCACCCTGCCCGGCAGCGGTGCACAGGCCGCGGCCCCTGCCGCGCGCGCCGGTGCGGCCAGTCCGTTCAACAACCCACTGGCCGGTGCCGGCAACAGCGGCGGCCTGCGCCTGCCGGGTGCGGCCAGCAACAGCCAGGCGCTGCCGCTGCCGTCGGAGCAGGCGTTCGGCTTCGATGCCATCGCCAGCGACGGCAACACCCTGCTGCTGCGCTTCAGTCCGGCACCGGGCTACTACCTGTATCGCGACCGCACCTCGCTGAAGCTGGAAGGCAGCACCGGCGTGCAGGCCGGCACGCCGCGCTGGCCAGCCGCGCAGTCGCATCGCGACGAGCACTTCGGCGATGTCTCGGTGTACTTCAACCAGGTGGAAGTGCCGCTGCCGTTGCGGCGCACGGTTGCCGACGCGGTTGACGGCACCCTCGTGGTGACCTTCCAGGGCTGCCAGACCGATGGCATCTGCTACCCGCCAATGACCCGCCGGGTGAAGCTGTCGATCCCGGCCGGCAAGGTCAGCGCCAGCGCCGACCAGGCACCGCCGCGCAACGAGGTAATCAGCCCGTTGGCTGCGGCGCCACGCGAAGGCGCCAACGGCGCCCCCCTGCGCCTGCTGCCGACGGTGCCCAATACGGATGCCGCCCCCCCGGCCGTCGCAGGCCCCGTGGACGGCAATGAATTCGCCGCCGATGCGCGCGGTGACAACGCGCTGCGTACGCGCCCGCCGGCGACCACACCGAACCCGGACCGTTCGTTCGTCTGGGTGCTGCTGCTGGCGCTGGCCGGCGGCCTGGTGTTGAACCTGATGCCCTGCGTGCTGCCGATCCTGTCGCTGAAGGTCCTGAGCCTGGCGCAGAGTGGCGAAAGCCCGCAGCGCGCACGCAGCCACGCGCTCTGGTACACCTTGGGCGTGCTGGTCGCATTCGCGGTGATCGGTGCGTTGATGGTGGGCCTGCGCGCAATCGGCAACGCCGTCGGCATCGGCTTCCAGCTGCAGCACCCGGGCGTGGTGGCGGCGCTGGCCTACATCATGTTCGCGGTAGGCCTGAGCCTGTCCGGCGTGTTCACCCTGGGCGGCGGCATCGGCAACCTGGGCCAGTCGCTGGCCAGCCGCAGCGGCCCGGCCGGTGACTTCTTCACCGGTGCGCTGGCCTGCGTGGTCGGCAGTGCCTGCGTCGGCCCGTTCATGGGTGGCGCGATCGCCTACGCGTTCATTGCCCCGCCGCTGAAGGCGATGACCGTGTTCCTGTTCCTCGGCCTGGGCCTGGCGCTGCCGTTCCTGCTGATCGGCTTCGTGCCGGCGCTGGCGCGCCGCCTGCCCAAGCCCGGCCCGTGGATGGAAACGCTCAAGCACGTGCTGGCCTTCCCGATGTACGCCACCGCGCTGTGGCTGCTGTGGGTGCTGGGCAAGCAGCGCGGCGTGGACGGCATGGCGCTGGTGCTGAGTGGCCTGTTGCTGTTCGCCTTCGGCCTGTGGCTGTTCGAGCGCAACCGCTGGACCGGTTCGCGTGCAGTAACCCTGCTCGGCGTGCTGCTGGCGATCGGCGCATTGGTACCGGCCTGGGGCGTGACCCAGCTGGCAGCGCCGGCTCGCGCCGCACAGGCCGCCAGCGACAACGTGGTGGAGTATTCGCCGCAGTTGCTGGACCGCCTGCGCGCCGACAACCGCGTGGTGTTCGTCAACATGACCGCCGACTGGTGCGTGAGCTGCAAGGCCAACGAGCGCGCCGTGCTGTCGCGGCCGGAGTTCAAGGACCTGCTCAAGCGCACCAACGCGGTGTACATGCGCGGTGACTACACCAACGTCGATCCGCAGATCACCACATTCCTGGAAGAGCACAAGGCCGTCGGCGTACCGCTGTACGTGGTGTACGGCCCCGGCGCGCCGCCGACCGTGCTGCCGACCCTGCTGACCCAGGCGGTGGTGGAGGAAGCGCTGCTGCGCACCGCACGATGAAGTGGCAACGGCCAGCGCTGCTGTGGACAGCGGTGCTGGCCGCCGGCCTTGGCCTGTGGGCCGGCCATCGATTGGCTCCTGCGCCGGTTGGGCCTGAGGCCATGCCAGCGGCGCCTGCTGTGGCTGTGGCGGCTGCGGCACCTGCCCTGCAGGTCGGCGGCAGCCTGCCCGCGCTGTCGCTGCCCGATCTTGAAGGCCGGCCGCTGGACCTGCGCCAGCACGCTGGCGGTCGCCCGCTGTTGATCAATGTCTGGGCCAGCTGGTGCGCGCCCTGCGTGGAAGAAATGCCCGAACTGGCGCGTTTCGCACATATCCAGGGCGAGCACGGTGTGCAGGTGCTGGGACTGGCGCTGGATACGCCGGAGGACGTGCGCGGTTTCCTGCAGCGGGTACCGGTGGATTATCCGATCGTGATCGAGACCCCGGGGCCGCGCGATGCCAGCGTGCAGCTGGGCAATACACAGGGCCTGCTGCCCTACAGCGTGCTGTTCGATGCGCAGGGGCGGCTGGTGAAGGCAAAGCTGGGACCGTTCGCCCACGGCGAGATCGACAGCTGGGTGAAGTGAGGGTGTTTTTTGCAGGGCTTGCAGCCCTGCACCCTGCTCGATGCAACGGCAACAGCCAAAGCCAAAGCGGGCATTCCGTGGGATGGCGGGGCAGTGTCGGAGTGCGGGGACGCTGCAAGTACGTCCCTGTAAGCTTGGCAGCCGCATCCATGCGGCTGACACCCCGCACTCCGACACCGCCCCGCCTCTGACAGATCTTCGCGGCTGTTGGTAGGTGTCGACCTTGGTCGACACATCTGTCAGATATCGATATTCAGAACGGAATCAGACCCCGTGCCGACCAACGGTCGGCACCTACCAAAGCAGAACGCCGTTCCGACAGATCGCAGGAAACTGTCGAAGGCGGGGTGGGTCCGGTTGAGGGGGCGTGAGCCGCATGGATGCGGCGACCGAGCTTACATGGGTGAGGGCGCTTTGCTTGCGAAGCACTGCTTCGCAAGCGCCCGAACGCACAGCCGCCAGCGGCTGGGCCGGGCCCCGGAGGGGGACTTGCAGCGTCCCCCTCAACCGGACCCACCCCGCCAACCCACGGAAAGCCAGCTTTTGACGTTGACGTTGCTCCGGCTTGTAGCGGGTGCAGGGCTGCAAAGCCCTGCAACAAAACCCTCCTTGACCGTAGCCCGTCCGCCACGGAGAATTCCGCGACTAATTCTCATTTGCTGTTGCGCAGGATGCGGGCGGCAGCCTTCCAGGCCCTCCTCCTTCCATGTTCAAGAACGTCCTGTTCCAACTGCACTGGCTGCTGGGCATCACCGCCGGTGCCGTATTGGCCGTGATGGGCCTCAGCGGCGCCGTGCTGTCCTTCGAGGACGAACTGCTGCGGGCGGCCAACCCCGGCTTCGCCGAAATCGCCGAGCATCATGCCGACGGCCAGCTTCCGCTTGAACTCAGCGAACTGGTGCCGCTGCTGCAGGCCGGCGGTGATCGCCCCCTGCAGCGCCTGCGCGTGGACGCCACCGGGCAGCGGCCTTCGGTGGCACGCTTCGCTGGTGGCAAGGAGCACTGGGTCTACTTCGACCCGTACAGCGGCGAGCGCTTCAGTGCCTTGCGTGGGCAGGCGTTCTTCGATTTCGTCGAGGACCTGCATCGCCACCTCGCCGCCGGCGAGCGCGGCAAGTGGATCACCGGCAGCTGTGCGATCGCGCTGCTGTTCTTCACCCTGTCCGGTCTTTACCTGCGCTGGCCGCGCCGCTGGTGGCACTGGCGCAGCTGGCTGGCGGTGGAATGGAAACGCAGCGGCCGTGGCCTCCTGTGGAGCCTGCACTCGGTGGTCGGCACCTGGATGCTGCTGATCTACCTGATGAGTGCGCTGACCGGCCTGTGGTGGTCCTTCGACTGGTATCGCAGTGCCGCCAATACGCTGCTTGGCGTCGCACCGGCCGCCAAGCACAAGGTCGCCACCGGCGCCACCCTGAACCTGGAGCGCATCGAAGCCACGCTGTATGCCCTGCCCGGCGTGCACACCGGCTACATCGACCTGCGCCTGCCGGAAAAGCCTGGCCAGGCGCTCAACGTGCGGGTGATGGCTGGCGATCCGTCACAGCGCGGTGGTCACCATGACCGTGCACATGATCTGCTGCAGCTGGATCCGGCCAGCGGGGCAATCCTCGATTCGCGCCCCTACGCGCGCCAGGGCGCCGGCGCGCAGCTGGCCACCAGCGTGTTCGCATTGCACTCGGGCAGCTACTTCGGCATGCCCGGGCGTGTCGTGGTGATGCTCAGCAGTCTGGCCATGAGCCTCTTCTTCATCACCGGCTGGATGCTGTACCTGGACCGCCGCCGCAGCCAGCGTGCCGCGCGCGGGCTGCGCCGGTCGCTGCCGGTTGCCACCGATGATGGCCGCGCACCTTGGCTGGTCGTGCATGCCAGCCAGAGCGGGCTGGGCGAGCAGCTGGCCTGGCGTGCCGCCGCGCAGCTGCAGGCCGCTGGCCATGGCGTGCAGGTACTGCCATTGGCCCGGGTCGATGCCCCGCAGCTCGCGCGCACTGCGCAGGCATTGTTCGTACTGAGCACCTTCGGCGATGGCGAACCGCCGGATGCGGCACGGGGCGCTGCGCGGCGGCTGCTGGCACAAGCGCCCGATCTGTCGGGCCTGCAGTTCGGCCTGCTCGCCCTGGGTGACCGCCAGTACCCGCATTACTGCGGCTTTGGCCGCCAATTCGATGGCTGGCTGCTGGGCAACGGCGCACGTGCGCTGTTCGAGCGCATCGATGTCGATGCCGCCGCGATACCGGCGCTGCGCCAGTGGCAGCAACATCTCGGCGCGCTGACCGGCATCGCCACCGATGACAGCGTGTTGCCGGCCGCGACGCAGATGCACGAGTGGCGCCTGCTCGGCCGTGACCGCCTCAATCCAGGCAGCATGGGCGGCGCCATCTGGCACATCCGTCTTGCGCCACCGGCTGATGTGCAGTGGCAGGCGGGCGACATCCTGCACATCGCGCCCCGCCACAACGCGCGGCACGCCGCTGCGGTGCTGAAGGCACATGGGCTGGATCCCCAGCAGCCGCTGCTGATTGACGGCCAGCCGCGCACGCTGTTGGCGCTGGCCAGCGAGCGCGAGCTGCCCGATGCCGATGCTGCGCTGGCGGTGCAGGATGCGTGCCTCTGGCTGGCAGGGCTGCCACTGCTGCCGGGGCGCGAGTACTCCATCGCATCCTGTACGGATAACAGTGCGGTCGAACTGGTGGTGCGGCTGGTCCATGACGAAACCGGACGCACCGGCCTGGGTTCGGGCTGGCTGTCGCTGCATGCGCCGGTCGGTGCCAGCATCGTGGCCCGCGTGCACCGCAACCCCGGTTTCCATCGCGTTGGCGGTGCGCCGATGGTGCTGATCGGCAATGGCACCGGCATCGCGGGCCTGCGCAGCCTGCTGCGCGAAGCCGCGCATGCAGGTGAACACGGGCACTGGCTGCTGTTCGGCGAACGCCAGCGCGCGCACGACTTCCTGTTCGCCGATGAGATCGAAGCGTGGCAGGCCGATGGCCATCTCGCGCGGGTGGACCTGGCGTTCTCGCGCGATGGTGAGGGCGGCTATGTGCAGGATCGCCTGCGTGCAGCAGCCGATGCCCTGCGCGACTGGATGCAGCGTGGTACGGTCATCCACGTCTGCGGTTCGCTGCTGGGCATGGCCGAAGGCGTGGACCAGGTGCTGCGCGAAGCACTGGGTGATGAAGAAGTGGAAACGCTGCTGGAGACCGGGCGCTACCGTCGCGACGTGTATTGAGCCACAAGGGTAGTGCCGGCCAGCGGCCGGCACTACCGGAGCACGATCAGGCCGCAGCGCGCGCCTGTGGCATCGACTGCAACTGGAACGCGCCCACCGCTTCGGCCAGCGCGTGTACCTGCGCCTGCATCTGCGCGGTGGAGGCACCAGCCTCTTCCACCAGGCTGGCGTTGCGCTGGGTGCTGGCTTCCATCTGCACGATGGTCTGCTTCACCTGCGCGATGCCGGCATGCTGGTCCTGCGATGCACTGCGGATACCGGCCAGCAGCTCGGCCAGCTGCTGCACGCTGCCAACGATCTCGCCCATCGTGATGCCCGCCTGCTCGACCTGCTGGTTGCCCTGGCCAACACGCGCCACCGAATCCTCGATCAGTCCTTTGATCTGCTTGGCCGCTTCGGCACTGCGCTGGGCCAGCAGGCGCACTTCCGCAGCCACCACGGCGAAGCTGCGGCCCTGCTCACCTGCGCGCGCGGCTTCCACCGCGGCATTCAGCGCGAGGATGTTGGTCTGGAAAGCGATGCCATCGATCAGCTGGGTGATGTCGCCGATCCGCCGCGAGGCCTCGCTGATGCCATGCATGGTCGCGACCACCTGGCCGACGGCCTCGCCACCGCGCTGGGCCACCGCGGCCGCCCCCTGCACCAGGGCATCGGCGCGGCCCGCGGCATCGGCGTTGCGGCCAACGGTGTCGGTCAACTCGTGCATCGACGCTGCCGTCTCTTCAAGGTTGGCCGCCTGCTGTTCGGTACGCTGCGACAGATCATGGTGACCGGCAACGATCTCACCCACACCGGTGTCGAGGCTGGACGTCGCCTGCTGGATGCGGGTGACGATGCGGCCCAGTTGCGCGACCGTGGCGTTGGCATCGTCGCGCATGCGTGCGAACACGCCCTGCAGCTCACCTTCCATGCGCACGCTGAGGTCACCACGGGCCAGCGCCGCCAGAAGCGCCTGCAGATCGCCGAGGTTGGTCTCGAAGGTCGCCAGCAAACGGTTGATGCTGGTCGACAACGTGCGCACGAAGCCCTGTTTTCCCTCCAGCGCGATGCGGCCGTGCAGGTCGCCATGTGCGGCGGCGTCGACCAGTGCTGCCACTTCGGTTTCCAGCAGCGTTTCCAGCGCGCGGCTGCGCCACTCCACTGCCACGCCGAGGAAATGCCCTTCGTCGGTGATGGCATTGGCGATCAACTGATAGCGGACGCCGGCATGACCGATCTCGCGCTCCTCGCGCTGGCGCACGCCAGCCAGGCTGGCCAGTGCCGGATGCAGGCGTACCGCATCGCTCCCCACCAGATCTTCAAGCCGGAGTGCAAGCTGCTCCAGCAGCGCCGGATTGGCGTACGCCACCAGGCCTTCGGCATCAATCACCATCAAGCCGGCCTGTGCGCTGTCCAATGCCTGGCGCACGCGGGTGTTGCCGCGGGCCACCGCACGCTCGGTCTCGATGCGCGCGCGCAGGCGCTGCTGCATGTCGACCAGGCGCTGGGCCAGCTGGCCGATTTCATCGTTGGCGTTGTAGACGCGCAGGGTGGTGTCGAGGCGGTCGTCGGCGATGTCGCTGGCGAAACGCAGGGTGTCCTGGATCGGCTGGCGCACCGCACGTAGCACCAGCACCAGGCTGGTGATCAGCACGCCGGCCACCAGCAGCAGGGTCAGTGCGAACACCACGCTCATGGTGCGCGCGCCGGCCTGCTGGCGTGCCTGCGCCCTGGCCAGCGCCGCCACCTGTGCCTGCTGGAATGCGGCCAGCGCCGGCGCTACGCCCGTGGCGGTATCCAGCAGCGACTGCGCTTCCACATCCAGGCCGACGCGGGCAGCGGTATACCCCAGCAGTGCGGCCTGATACGCCTCCATCCCGGTGCGCAGGGTGTCCCGCACATCCGCAGGCAGGCCCGCCAGCGCGAGGTCGAACGGCAGCTTCTCCTCGCTGGCGCGGTCGGCGTGGGTGGAATCACCGTCGAGCAGCAGCAGTGCCTCCTGCCTTCGCATCGTCTGCAGGGACAGCGCCAGCGCGGGCCGCTGCTGCACATCCACCTGCGCCTGCAGGGTGTCGGCGGCCTGCTGCAGCTGCGCAGCGAGGCCGGCATCACCACGGCCCATCTCGTCGACCCGTTCGAACAGGGCGGCCACACCCTGCGAGAACGCATCGGCGGCTTCGGTCAGCGCCTGCAGGGCCTTGCGCCGGCCAGCATCCATCGGCATCGCGCGCAGCGCCTGCAGATCGGTCTGCAACGCCTTCTGCGTGGCCAACAGCTGCGCGCGGTCGGCATCATCGAAACTGCGTGCATACTGGGTCTGCAGGCGACGCGCTTCGGCCACCCGCGTGGACAGGCTGGCAGCCAGATCGCTGCCGCGCTGGTAGCTGGCCTGGCTGCGCGCAGCCAGTGCGTTGGCATGGCCAGTCCAGGCGTAGACAGCAGCGATCGCCACCAGGCCCAGGCCGCAGATCCACAGTGTGGCCTTGAGCTTGTTGGCCACGCTGAGCCGATGTGGCTGCAGCCAGCGCAGCAGCCCGGGGGACGCCGAGTGCAACGCAGCAAGGCGCGTGCGCAGGGACCGGAGGTGGGGGACAACGGCCGACATGACAGACTCCAGGCGGAAAGACGCACCTGTATCGGCCGTATGCGAAGAAACTTTAGGTCTAATTTTCTTCTTCGCGGATCCGATCTCGCTTCTTGTACCGGCAACAAGCGACGATGCGATGACAGAGAACACCTCCATTTCTCATCTCCTGAGAATCCCGACTGATAGAACTACGTTTCACACAACTACCTTGGAGCAACTGCAGCCATGCTTAGCAGCACGGTACTGAATCAGATTCAGACGCTTGGCATCCCTGTCGGGATCGGTACTGTCATAGTTGTCCTCGCAACTATCGTGCGCTGGTTCTTCGGACCTCCTATGGACAGTTTCCACCGCTGGAGAGAGTCAAAGCATCGGGATCGCGAGTACTTGCTGAAGATCGCGGATCATTCAGAGGATGATCTGGAAGCAAGCTGGGTAAAGGAGTCCACGTTGCAGGAGGCATTTCGAGGGCGCTATGGCCTCCTGGTCGGGCGCGAGGAGCGCCGGGCCTACTTCAACCTCATGCGCTGCTACTCGCCAAGCATAAAATGGCGCCATATCAGGGGCATAAGCACACTGGCACGGCGCAGCATGGATGGCGCCGGCATTGAATTTCACATGCCCAAGCGAGAGCGCCGCTGGCGATACGCTGCCGCTGCTACTGGCATGATCTTCTATCTGTTCGGCAGCGTGCTTTGGGTTGAAGGCCTGCTTTCCGCCATGCATGGCTCTTGGGCGGGAATTGTTCTGGGGGTTCCGGTCGCAGTAATGGGCGCTTTCACAACGCGCGTATCCCTGTTCCCTCTGCAGAGCTACGACGCAGTTGGAAAAGTTATCCAGCCTAATGAGCGTAATGAGTTTCTTTTGATTCCGATCCCCGAAGCAAAGAAGCCAGAGCCCTCCTCTCTCAAGCCGGCGCCAATTGACGCTATTCCGCGCCACCGCGCTTGACCTCACCCCCGGTTGGGGGAGCACAGTGGACATCCCTCCCCCGCCCGCTGCCTCCATGACGACGCTCGATGTCCCCCGCTACCTGCAGCGCCTGCAGCTGGATGCGCCGCCACCGCGGACCCTGGCCGGCCTGACCCTGCTGCAGCAGCGCCACAACGCACTGCTGCCCTTCGAGACCCTCAGCTGCCTGCTGCGCGATGCGGTGCCGATCGACCTGGACAGCGTGCAGCGCAAGCTGCTCGACGAGCGCCGCGGTGGTTACTGCTTCGAACTCAATGGCGGGTTGCTGGCGCTGCTGCAGGCATTGGGCTTCGATGCGCAGCCATTGAGCGCGCGGGTACTGCTGACCGCCCAGGACGGCGAACTGACCGCGCGTACCCACCTGCTGCTGCGCGTGAACGTAGACAGCGACGATTGGCTGGTGGATGCCGGTTTCGGCAGCCTGACCCCGACCGTGCCGCTGCGCCTGCATGATCCGCAGCCGCAGGCCACGCCGCACGAACGCTATCTGCTGCAGCGCCTGACCGACGAGGGTGATTTCGTGCTGTCGGCCGAGTCCAACGATGGTTGGCGGGCGATGTATCGGTTCGACCTGCAGGCGCCGGCACCGATCGATAACGTGGTGGGCAACTGGTACGTGTGCACCCATCCCGATTCCAGTTTCCCCGGGCAGCTGCGCGCGTCGCTGACCGGGCCGGACTGGCGCCGCACCATCGGCAGCGGCAACTACACCGAGTATCGCCCCGGGCAGGCACCGGACAAGCGCCCGCTGCATGATGTGGGTGATGTGCGTGCCGTGCTGCAACAGCGCTTCGGCATGCAGCTACCGGACGACCCGCGACTGGACCCGGCCATCAATGACTGGCTGCAGCGCTCGCGCGCCGCGACCTTGTAGGGCCGAGCCCATGCTCGGCTGAGCTGGAGCGGCTGGGCCAACAGCAGCCAAGCGTGGTCTCGGCTCTACAGAGCTGCGCGCGCCTGCAGCGCAATGCGGTTGCCTTCGCTGTCGCGGATCTCGGCCACGCGCCAGTCGCCCGCATCGGCGGGTCCGAAGCGCAGCTCGGCGCCCGCTTGCAGTGCTCGCTCCAGGCTCGCATCCAGGTCATCGACGCCGATGTAGACGCGCGCCCCCTGTTCGGAAGGCCGGTAGTCCGCGCCGTGCACCAGCGCAATGCTGGCACCGGCGGCCTCATCGGAGAACGGCAGGTAGGCCATCCGGCAGTCGTGCAGCACGACAGGTTCGTCCACCGCGACCTGCAGCCACCGCTGGTAGAACGTGATGGCACGGTCCAGGTCACTGGCCGGGATTTCCACATGCAGGATCGGGTTCACTGGCACTCCTTGCTCGGTCCACTCAGATGATGCGCAGGGTAATCGCCTTCAGCACCGCACGGGTGCGATCGCGGGTGCCCAGCTTGTCGAGTATGGCGGACACGTAGTTCTTCACCGTGCCCTCGGCCAGGAACAGGCTGCGCGCGATCTCCTTGTTGCTGTAGCCACCGGCCAGCAAGCGCAGGATCGCCACCTCGCGTTCCCCGAAGGTATCGGTGGGCGGTGCTTCATCGTGGAAGCGGTAGCGGGCGCGTACCGGCTCGGTGCTGACCGGCAGCAGCAGGGTTTCGCCAGCGGCGACGCGCTCGATCGCCTCGCGCAGGTCTGCGGGTGCGGCGTCCTTGAGCAGGAAGCCCTGTGCGCCGGCCTCGCTGGCGCGCAGCAGCAGGTCACTTTCATCAAAGGTCGTCAGCAGCAGCCACGGCGTGGCATCGCCGCGCGCGCGCAGCTGGCGCACTGCCTCGATGCCGTCCATCCCGGGCATGCGGATGTCACTGAGCACAACATCCACGCGCTGGGTGGACAGCGCGTCCAGCAACGCCTGGCCCTCCTCGGCCTCCAGCGCCACGTCCACGCCCAACCCCTGCAACAACGCACGCAGCCCGGCGCGGACCAGCGCCTGGTCGTCGGCCAGGGCAACACGGATCGCGCTGCCGTTCATGCCGGCACCCAGGCGGTCAGGTGCATGCCGCCCTGTGCGGTGCGGGCCAGTTCCAACTGACCACGCACTGCGGCCAGGCGCTCACGCATGCCGGCGATGCCGTTGCCCTCGCGGATACGTTCGGCGCGCTGGCCGTCGTCACGGATGTCGATACGCAACCGGGAATCCTCCTCGTTGATCGTCAGCCATACGGTGTCTGCGTTGCCATGCCGGGCGGCATTGGTCAGCGCTTCCTGTACCAGGCGCAGCACGGTCTCGGCCATCAGCGGGTCAACCACGCGCACGCACTCGCCGATCTGCAGCTGCAGCTTCGGGCGCGGGAACGGCGCGGCCAGCGCGTGCAATGCGGTGGCCAGATCGAGGCCGCGATCATCGCGCATCGATTGCACCACCTGGCGGATGTCAGTCAGCAACTCGCCGGACAGCTGCTCGGCCAGCACCAATCCTTCGCGCTTGGCCAACACAGGGTCGGCCGCAAGGGCACGCAGGTTCAAGCGCATCGCGGTGAGCTTGTGCCCGGCCACATCGTGCAGTTCGCGCGCCAGGCGCAGGCGCTCGGCATCGCGTGCGCTGTCGGCCAGCAGCGCGCGGGTGGCCAGCAGGTCGGCGTTGACGCGGGCCAGGTCATCGCGGGCCAGCGCCGTGCTGCGGGCATAGTGTGCGGTCAGTGCGGCAAAGGCCTGGAAGCCGCCATAGAGCAGCACCACCAGCAGCGGCTGGCTGAAGCCGCTGTAGCGCAGCACGAGATACATGGCGAGGTTGGCCAGCAGTGCAACAGCCAGCACGAAGCGCGGTGGCCAATGCTCGGCCAGCTGCGCCACCAGCACCACCAGCAGTACCGGTGCGGTGCCGGTACGCGGCTGCAGCGCAACCAGCACGACCGCCAGCAACACCTGCAACACCGCCGCGACAGCGCGCACGCGGGATGGCACCGACGCCCAGCCGTGCACCACGAACAGCAGCAGGAACACGGCAAGCAGCAGCAGGCTCAGCCCGGCACCGTTGCGCTGCACCGCGAATGACAGGCCCACCACCAGCACGGTGGCCAGGCCGGCGAGGCTGAGGGGACGCAACAGATGGCGGAACAGGCTGGGCATGGCCAGATGCTGACCGCCGCGCACGCCGGCGGCAATGGGTCCGGCGCAGAAAGTGACTTCTGGCACGTCGAATCGATGACCACTGGCCCTGAACCCGGTGCAGCGCCGCACGCAGACTGGCGCCACACCGCCACACACACTTCCGGAGCCACTGCCATGATCCGCACCGCCCTGCTCAGCACCGCCCTGACTGCCCTGGCCCTGGCCGGCAGTGCCCACGCCGCCGACCTGGCCGTGACCGTGCACGACGTCCGTGTGCAGACCGGCACCCTGCGCGTTGCGCTGGTCGACAGCGCCGCCGCCTGGGACGGCAAGGCCAGGCCCGTGCAGGCCCAGCAGGTGGCGCCCAGCGGCGACAGCGCCCACTTCACGTTCAAGGGCGTTCCGGCCGGCAGCTATGCCGTGCTGCTCACCCACGACGAGAACGACAACGGCAAGCTCGACACCAACCTGGTCGGCACGCCGGTGGAGGGCTACGGCTTCAGCAACAACCCGCAGGTGATGCGCAAGCCGACCTTCGACGAGGCGCGCGTCGACGTACCGGCCGCCGGCACCGCCATCGACATCACCCTGCGCTGATTCCTGCATCCAGACCCGAGGCCACCATGGACCGTCGCCGCTTCCTTCGTACCCTGCTCAGCAGCAGTGCCTGTCTGGCCCTGGGCACCACCGCGCTGCGCAGCGCTCCCGCCTTCGCCGGCGACCCGGCGCGGTTCGCGCAGGGCATGCAGGAACACCCGTGGCTGCTCGGCTGGCGCAGCGTCGGCAGCGAAAGCCTCGGCCCGGCCACCGTGCAGTTGCAGGGAAAGCTGCCGTCAGGCCTGGCTGGCACGCTGTACCGCAACGGTCCGGCGTGGACCGAGCGCGATGGCTTCCGCTACGACCACTGGTTCGACGGCGACGGCATGGTGCATGGCTGGCGCTTCAATGGTGATGGCAGCCTGACCCATCACGGGCGCATGGTTGCCACGCCGAAATTCACCCGTGAACAGAAGGCCGGCCGCTTCCAGTATCCGGCCGCCGGCACCAGCATTCCCGGTGCGCTGGCGGTACGCAACAACGATGATGCCAACGTGGCCAACACCTCGGTGACGATGATCAATGGCCGCCTGTTCGCCCTGTGCGAATCCGGTTCGGCGTTCGAAGTGGACCCGGATTCGCTGCAGACGCTTGGCCCTGTCACCTGGCGTCCGGACCTGGCGGCGCTGCCGTTCTCGGCGCACCCGCTGACCGACCACGACGGGAGCCTCTGGAACTTCGGCTCGATCAGCCTGATGGGGGGCCATGGCCTGCTGGTCTGGCACATCGGTGCGGACGGCCAGCTGCGCAGCGCAAATGTGATCGAAACACCCGAGCATGGCTACCTGCATGCCTTCGCGATGACCGACCAGCACCTGGTGTTCGTGATGATGCCGTTCGATTTCACCGGCGCAGGTGGCAGCTTCTTCGAGCGCATGCAGTTCGCACCGCAGCGTCCGGTGCGCATCGCGGTGGTCGCCAAGTATGCCCCGGACAAGGCGCAATGGTTCGAGGCCCCGTTCGCGGCGATCTACCACTTCGGCGACGCGTTCACCCGCGATGGCGGCATCGTGCTGCGCGCAGTGCGCCACGACGACATCAATGAGGCGCGCTCGCCGATGAAGGAAGCGATGGCCGGTGATGGCGCACACGCGGCCAACAGTGGCGCCAGCCTGGTCGAGCTGCATCTGGACCTGCGTCGTGGACAGGCCCGCTGGCAGACGTTGGGCATCAGCGCGGTGGAGTTCCCGTTGTTCGACCCGCGCTCGGCGAACACACGTGGCGCACGGCTGTATGCGCCGACCATCGACGGCACGGCCACTGCGCCGTACTTCAACGCGGTGGCCGCGTTCGAGATCGAGCACGGGCGCCGCCAACTCTGGAACTACGGGGCGGACATCATGGCCGAAGAGCATGTATTCGTACCGCGCCCGGGCAGCCGCAACGCCGATGACGGCTGGCTGATCGGCACCCTGCTCGATCCGGTGAACCAGCGCAGCGGTCTGGCCGTGCTGGATGCGCGCCATGTGGATGACGGTCCGCTGGCCCAGGCGTGGCTGCCGTATGCGGTGCCACTGGGCTTCCACGGCACCTTCGCCGCGCGCGGCTGAGTCCACGCCACGCGGACACCGTTGTTGGCATGCTGGGTCTCCCCTGCCCCGTGGAGTCCTGCATGTCCCTGGCCGACCACCGACGTACGCTGGCACCGCACGGTTTCCTGCGCGTGGCGATCAACCTGGGCAACCCGGTGCTGGCACAGGGCGATGCGCGCTCACCGCGCGGCCCCTCGCTGGAACTGGCTACCGCGTTGGCGCAACGGATGGGGGTGCAGGCACGCTTCACCTGCCACGATGCCGCAGCCTCGGTGGTCGCCGCAGCGGGCGAAGACGGCTGGGATCTGGCCTTCCTGGCGATCGATCCGGCGCGTGCCGACCGCATCGCCTTCAGCGCTCCGTATGTGGAGATCGAAGGCACTTACCTGGTGCGCGAAGACAGCCCGGCGCAGCAAGTGGCCGACCTCGACCGCGACGGACTGCGCATCGCGGTGGGGCGTGGCGCGGCCTATGACCTGTTCCTGAGCCGGGAACTGCGCCATGCCACGATCGAGCGGGCGGACACCTCGGCAGCGGCCATCGCCCTGTTCGACCAGCACCGCCTGGATGCCGCCGCAGGTGTACGCCAGCCGCTGGCGGCCTGGGCGAAGGCACATCCCGGCCATCGGGTGCTGGCCGATCGCTTCACCGCGATCCAGCAGGCAGTGGCGGCACCGGCCTCACGCCCCGCCGATGCGCTGCGGGCGCTGTTTGAGGAAGTGGAAGCGATCAAGGCGGGCCCGTTGCTGGAGGAAGCGTTCGCGCGTGCCGGGCAGGCGGTTACCCTGGTGCAGTGACTGTAGAGTCGAGATCGAGCACCGCGCGGCGTTACAGATGCGCGTCCGCCATGTGCTGCACATGCTCGGCGGCCTGCGCATGCAGCCAGTCGCGGAACGCGAGGAAGCCGCGATGGCTGGCCGAGCGCTGCGGGTACACCAGCCAATGCGGCCACGCCGTCTTCAGGCGCTGGCTGGACAGTGCGACCAGCTGGCCGGATTCCAGCAGCAGGCGTGCCCGGGTCACCCGGCCAAGGGCCACGCCTACGCCATCCAGTGCGGCGCGATGGTGCGCCTCCGAATCATCCAGCACCGCCACGAAGCGCGATGGCGGGCTCTGCCCGCTCAACGCGAACCAGGCGCCCCACGCGCCGTCGGGATCACCGAGCAGCGGCCACTGGGTCAGCGGTACACGGTCGATGCCCCCCATGCGCTCGATCAGCGCGGGGCTCGCCATCGGCACCAGCCACTCGTCGAACAGCGGTTCCACCACCAGGCCCGGCCATTGCCCGCTGCCCAGCCGCAGCGCGGCGTCGAACTGGCGCTGCCGCTCGAAATCAATCAGGCGCTCACTCGACTGCAGGTTGATCTCGATCTGCGGATGCTCAGCCACGAAGTGACCCAGGCGCGGCACCAGCCAGGCCGATGCCATCGATGGCACCGCACTGATCGTCAGCACGTGCTCGGCACGCGCGGCATAGGGCTGGAAGGCTTCGTTTATCGCATCCAGATGCGGCCCCACCTGCTCGAGCAGGCGCTGCCCCTCAAGGGTAAGGGTGATACCACGCGGCTGGCGGATCAGCAGCGGCTGCCCGAGCCGTTCTTCCAGCTGCCTCATCTGGTGGCTGAGCGCGCTGACGGTCAGGTTCATCGACGCCGCCGCGCGCGACAGGTTGCCAAGCCGGGCGGCAGCCACGAAGCCCTGGAGGGCATGGAGCGGAGGGCGGGACATAAGGCTTGAAATTCTCTCAAGTCATGCTTGCGGAAATGTCGCTTTTTGCCCGTCCATGCTGCCCGTATCGTGCAATCCACTCAAGTGGAGGCACGCTCATGAACATCTTCGGCGGCTTGTTGTTCCTGCAGGGCCACGTGGCCAGCGCCGAGCTGGCACGCCAGCTGGCCAGCCCGTCCACACCTGCCCCGCAGTGCGCGCGGCAACCGGCCGCGCCGGTTCAGCCGCCGCGAGCCCGTTGAACGCTCCTCAACCTGCATACCAGCGTTGGACGTGTTCAGGCAGCCACGGGATCGGATCGATGTCCAATGCCTGACAACCGTCGAGGGTGTCACGCAGCGCTCTTTCGCCGGGGCCACCGGGGATCCGCAGGCCTTCCTCTTCGGGAAGCTGCGCCGCAGCCCAGTCGTGCAGCCGGTCCATGCGCAGGCGAAGCGCGGCTCGCAGCCACCCCTTCAGTGGATAGCAGCGATAGCCCTGTTCGCCCAGGCCGGCAACCGCAAGCGACAAAGCGTGGTTGGCACCACGTACCCATTCGGTGCGGCCTCCAGCCTTGTCCTGGACCGTCATCGGCGCCGGCGCGCGGTGCGCCTTGAACGGCGAACGCAGCTGCAGCTCCAGATCCCGCGCATCGCGCTCGCTTTCCGCTTCCACCAGCGCACCGGCGTCGAGATCGAAGAACTCGAACCAACGCCGGTGCAATGCGCTGATGCGCCCAAGCGGATCACGTGAGAAACCAATCTTCGCGTAGTCTTCCCACGCACAGGGGAAGACGTAGGCGAAGACACGACCGTCGATGCGGATATCCGACTGCATGTGCGCAGGCTGCCTCGACAACAGCCCGCGTGCAACCGGGCGTTACCGTGGACGCTGCAGCGCTTCCTGCACTGCGGCAGCCACGTCGGTATTGTCGATGTAGCTGCCGTCGTTCCAGCGCACGTGCTGACGGTAGCCGGCATCGACGCCCCGCACGCGCTTGCCCAGCAGCTCCGCGCCGGCGCCCCTCGCCCACAGCGGCACCAGCGCGTTGGAGTGGTTGCCGGTGGGGCGGAAGCTGATTCCGGGCATGCGGCCGCGACCGTTGTTGCGTACCGGCGCGAAAGCCACGTTCTGTGCATCCGGGCCCATCGGCATGCTGTTGTCGTGGTCGGTGGTGACGATCAACAGGTTGCGCTCCCAGCCACCGTTGCGCTCGATCCAGTCGACCACCGCCGCCACCGCGTCATTGAACTCCACGGTTTCTTCGATCAGCCGGCCATGCTGCGGCTGATCGCTGCACTGGCCGTAATGCCATTCGGTGCCGCACGCACTGGTATGTGCGGCCCAGTCGGTGGCGCCGCCTTCCACCATCAGGAACAGCCCCTTGGACGAGCGCTGCTGCAGGAACTGCAGTGCGCCACGCGTCATGGTCGCCAGATCAGGCACGCTGTCGATCTTCCTCACTCCCGAGGGCGTGGCTGCATCCTTGCCCAGCACCTGCAGCTGGCGCGCCTGCTGCAGTGTGTTGGCCACGCGCGGTACACCGATCAGCGGCCTGTCGGCCGGCAACCGTCCCTGCGCCAGTGCGGCGAACGCTTCCTTGCTGCGGATCAGGCGCCACGGTCCCGCCGGATTGCCGCCGATGGTGCTGCCCGCTTCCAGCTGCTGCCAATCCTGCTGCGACACCCACTCCCATGGATTCGCACAGCCCTCCGCCTTCGCGGCGTCCGTACCTTCATGGCAGGCGCGGCCGTCGACGCTGTAGCCCGGGCCGCCCGTGCCCATCACCAGGTCCATGTGGCCCTGCGCCAGCATCTGATGTGCGATGGCGTGATAGTTGCTGCGCGATTCGTTCTGCGCCGCGAACGCGGCCGGCGTGGCATGCGCGAACGGCACCGAGGTGACCACGCCAGTGGCCATGCCCAGGCGCTTGGCGCGCAGCGTATTGAACTCGACCGGCTGGCCATCGTTGTTGAAGTTGATGGCGTTGTTGTAGGTCTTGATCCCCGAGGACAGCGCAGTGCCCGCCGCCGCACTGTCGGTAGCCACCGCGGCCAGGTACTGGTAGCCCGCAAAAGGCAGGTCCAGCGCAGGAACCGGCGCGTCATCCCAGGCCTTGCCCGGGTCGTAGCCAAGCGTCTGCGCGTTGTCACCGGTCGGCTGGCTGCTCGCGTTCAACGGAAAGGTGGTCACCGCCAGGCGCAGTGGGAAATCCGCATAGGGTGCGCCTTCACGGCTGCCGTACTGCCAGTAGGCGGCGGCGTCCCAGGTACCCCAGCCGGCACCGTCGTTGATCATCACGATCACATTGAGCGGACCGGCTTCGGCGCTGGAAACAGCCTCGGCGCGCAGGTTGGGCTGGCAACCGCCAAGTGCGGCCAGCGCGAGCAGCAACGAAGAATGAAGCCAGCGGCGTGGAATGCGTGCAGTCATCGGATGTCCCGTCGGGCCATCGGCGGCCCACAATGGCGATACGTTATATCGTTTCAATATTTCAGCTTCGTGCAGCCGCCGCACACTATCCTCCAGGGTCCCCGCTACCATCGTCGCTTCCATGCCGTCTCCTGCTCCTGCGCGTGCACCGCTGTCGTCCATCACCCTCGATGCGGCAACTTTCGCGGTGATTCACCAGCACAACGCGGATATCGCCAGGCAGCCGGCCTCGCTGACCAAGCTGATGACCGCCTACGCGGCTTACGAATGTGTCGAGGAGCGCGGGCGCTCGTGGGGCGACGAAGTCACCATCGCCGCCGGCGACGTGCATGCGGTTGCCGACGATGAAACGCGCATGGGCCTGGTGCCCGGCGAAACGGTCACGCTCGCGCGCCTGCTGGAAGGGTTGATGATCGTCTCCGGCAATGACGCGGCGCTGGCCATCGCGCGCCACCTGGACGGATCGCAGCCTGCGTTCCTGGAGCGCATGAACCGGCACGCACGCCAGCTCGGCCTGCGCAGCAGCTGGTTCGCCAGCGTCTCCGGCATCACCACGCCGCACCATGCATCCAGCGCGCGCGACATGGCAGTGCTGGCCGCCTGCCTGCTGAATGACCATCCGCAGATACTGGCAATCACCGCGCAGCGCGCGTTCGTGCATGGCAGCTTCAGCCGCAACAACCAGAATGCGCTGCTTGGCGATGATGGCGTGGATGGATTGAAGACCGGCTACACCCAGGCAGCAGGCTTCTGCCTGGCCGCCACCGTATGCCGGGCAGTGCCCGGGCGGGATCAGCCGGTACGCCTGATCACCGTGGTATTGGGTTCTGAAAGCCGCGACGCGCGCGATGCCCTAGTGCGCGATCAGCTGGCGGCAGGATTCGCCACGCTGGCCAGCAGCACTGCCGGGGCCTGACGCCCGAAGCGGCTCAGCGCCGCTCGACCGTCGCCACGATCAGCCGCTGCAGCTCGGCCTCGGCGTTGGTCTTGTCCAGCGCGCCTGCCGCCACGGCTTCGGACAGGGCTTCAGCCGCACCGAGAATCGCCCAGCGCCCAGCAAGTGGCACCGTGCCATCGGCGGCAAACGGACCCAGCCATATGTTGCAATTGTCGATGAAGTCCTGCTGGTAACGCCGCCGCACCTCGTGCAGTTCCGGCGCTCCCACCAGCGCGGCGAGGATGCCCTGCACTTCACTGCCCTGGCTGAGGATGCAGTCGATGTAGCCGGAGCCGATGGCCGCCGCACGGTCGGCCAGCTGCGCGCGGGCGCGGCCGATACGCTCGTGGAAGACCACCGTCTGCCGCCCGTCATAGTCATCGTAGAGCGCGGCCAGCAGGCCGTTGCGGGTCACGAAGTGATCGTAGGCCACCGGCTTGGTCACACCGGCCGCCTCGGCCAGCCGTCCCAGCGTCAACGCGTCGGTGCCTTCTTCACCCACCAGCGCCCAGGCCACGTCCAGCAACTGGCGGGCGCGTTGCTCGCGGGTCAATCGGCGGCGCGTGGGAGCGGCGTTGGCGGGCATCGGCGGAACACGGCGATCAGCGCATCGGAGTGCCTATTTTACGGCCGATCGCCAGCGCGGTCTGCAGATGCGCTCCAGCCGCACCGGTATCGGCATCCAGCAGCAGGTCGGACGTCAGCACGCGTGCGCCACAGTAGTCGAAGATGCCCATGTCGATCTGCGTCTTCATCGCCGCATCGTAGCCGCGTCGTTCGACCATCGCTGCATCGGCACCGCCCAGCCCCACCAGATGCACGTTCAGGCGCTGCAGCTTCTTCACCAGCTTGCCCTGCGCATCCTGTGCGTAGGCCCATTCGTTGGTGAAGACACGGTCGATCCAGCCCTTCAGCAGTGCCGGGAACGACCACCAGTACAACGGGAACACCAGCACCAGCGTATCGGTGGCCTCCAGCCGTGCGTGCTCGGCGGCGATGTCGGCCGGTACCGCGCCGGTGCTGCGGAACAAGGCTTGGTCCTGAGCGTTGAAGCGCGGATCGAAGCCTTCGGCCATCAGATCGGCGTAGGCCACGGTGTTGCGGGCGTCGGCAGCATTGATGGCATCGCCGATGCGATGCGCCATCGCATGGGTCAGCGAACCGGGTTCAGGGTGGGCGATGACAATGAGGCTGTGCATGGGGGGTCTCCAGAAATCAATACCTACCAATAGTAAGTAGTGATTTTCGGGATACCAGCGCCATCGATGGGACGCTGTTTTCGCATCCACCGTATAGTGCGGCGGTGCCCTGTGAGACACCCGAACATGGATCGACGCCTGCCCCTGACGATGCTGATGCTGCTGTCGCTGTTGCTGTTGCTGCCATCCGCCTTCGCAGGTGAACTCAGTCCCAGTGATGCGAAGGCTCTGCGCGAAGATGTGCGCGCCATGATGGCTGCATACGCCCGCGGCGATGCGGACTTCCTCATCGAACGTACCCATCCCAGCCTCAAGCGACTGGCCGGCGGCGATGACGCCTTCCAGGCGATCACCCGTGATGCGTTGAAGAAGCAGCACAACGCCGGTGTAGTGATCATCAGCGAAGATGTAGGTGTGCCGACCCGGACCTATGCTGCCGGAGAGGAAGAAGTCTGCTTCGTGCCACGCCAATCCCTGATACGGGTGCGTGAAACCCCAATGCGCAGCACCACGTTCATGGTGGCCGTGCGCCGCGTTGGTGGTTCCGGCTGGACGTATCTGGATGGCACCGGGCTGCAGGGCAATCCAAACCTGCTTCGCCAACTGCTGCCAGCGCTGGAACCCGACGTGACCTTACCCAAGCGGGAGATCGAGGCGCTGTAGTCGCCGGCCCCTCCCGCCTTGCACGGCGTGGATCTAGCGGAACAGCGCGTTCAAGGCAGCCCCGGAGGCCGCCTGCTGCAGGCCATCGAAGCGTCCGTCCTGCACGATCGGCTGGGTCGCCTGCATCAGCCCGCCCCACGCGGCACGGGCGAGTGCGCCGCCCAGACTCACCCGGCGCACGCCGAGCGCGGCGATGTCCTGCAGGCTCAGCGACGTCGGTCCACCGACCAGCAGGTTCACCGGCTTCGACCCGGCAGCGGCGACCACCGCGCTGATCTGCTCGCGCGTGCTGATGCCAGGTGCATACAGCACATCGGCACCGGCCTCTGCGTAGGCACGCAGGCGCTGCAGGGTGTCCTGCAGATCCGGCACGCCGACGAAGAAGTTCTCCGCACGCCCGACCAGCAGCACGTCGCCGCCCGCGCGGTCGATGGCTGCACGGGCAGCGCGCAGGCGCTCGACCGCCTGGTCGATCGGACGCAGCGGTGCATCGGCCACGCCGCTGGCATCCTCGATCGACAATGCCGCAATGCCGGTGTCGATCGCCGCGGCCACCGCCTCCTGCACCGCCTGCGGCGTGGCGCCGAAGCCATCACCGAAGTCGGCATTCAACGGCAATGGGGTCGCTGCCGCCATCACGCGCAGATGCGCCAGCGTGGCCTGCAGCGAAACCGCTCCGTCCGGCCGTCCTTCGCTCCAGGCGCAGCCGGCACTGGTGGTGGCCAGTGCCTGGAAGCCCTGCCGCTGCAGGTAGCGGGCACTGCCCACATCCCACGGGTTGGGCAGCACGAAGCAACCCTGCGCGTGCAGCTGGCGGAAGAACGCGCGCTTTTGCTGTGTGTCGGCATCGGGCGAGATCATGGAAGGGCTCCGGGGCGGCAGACCTGCACCCTAGCCCGCCCAGCGGCCACGCTCAACGACAACGGGGCGCACCTGCATGAGGTGATGCCCCCTGCTTATTGGACGCTGTGGATGCGGGTGCCCGAGCGTGCTTGCCTGCCCACACGATGCCGCCACGGAGCCCTTCATGCACCCGGACCCGCAGACCCTCACCGACGCCGGCGATGATGACGCCCACTGGGCCGACCTGCTTTCGCCGGCACGGCGCCGCCTGATCGCTTCGGCGGGTCTGGCCGCTGGCGGCCTGGCCAGTGCCTCGACCGCCGCCGCAGCACCGCGCGGCAACGACGCGGTGAACACCACCGAGCCTGGCCGCCCCGGCTTCCGTGCCATCGTGCCGCCAGCACCGGAAGGGCACAGCCCCTGGGGCCAGGCCACGGCCAGCGAACCGACCCCGCGCCCGACCAGCGTGCGTCCCGGCGAGGCCACCCTGCCCGTGACCCCACGCGCCTACACCGACATCAAGAGCTATCACGCGCACATCTACTTCGACGAGGACAGCTTCGAGAAGGCTGCGCTGCTGCGGCGCTGGGCGGCCGAGCGCTTCCCGGTGGAGCTGGGCAACTGGAACCTGGAACCACGCGGGCCGCACGTCACCCCCTCGTTCTACTTCGGCTTCACCAACGACCTGCTGCCGGTGCTGGTGCCCTGGCTGCAGCTCAACAGCCTGGGCCTGACCATCCTGATCCACCCCAATACCGGTGATGGCCGCGCCGACCACCTGTATTACGCGTTGTGGGTAAACCGCGCGCAGCCGGTGAATGCCTACAACTGGCCGGCACCGAAGCCTGGAGAACGGGAACCGCTGGAAGAGGTGTTCCCGAACGTGGTGCCGACGGTGCCGCTGGAGACGTGAGCGGGGGCGTGGCGGGGGGCAGTAGGCGTGCGGCGCACCTTGGGCTGCCCCTCGGTGGGTGCGTAGCGTGCTGCGTACCGAACGTCCTCCATCCACGCATCGCGTGGATCTATTGAATGGTGGCCTCATCCGCGCGTGGCGTGGATCTACTGCAGCACCACCCATGACAGCATCAGCCCTGCCCATGCCTGCCGCCATCGTCGGCCTACGTGCATGCATCCCCGGCCTGCGAGCCATTCAGCGCGCCTTGATCCAGCGCCCGCCATACGGCCACAAGCGCTCCGGCAGATTTCAAACGTTCGATTGAAACGCTGCAAACTTCGCCGAACTGGACAGCATCCGCCGGTTCCGCCAGACTGCCGCCCTTTCCCGTCTTCCGGATCCCATGGCGAAGCTGCTGGTCCTGCACGGCCCCAACCTCAACCTGCTCGGCACACGCGAGCCGGAGGTCTACGGCCACACCACGCTGGCCGACATCGACCAGGCCCTGGCCAGCCAGGCATCGGCCGCCGGGCACGCGGTGGAGAGCCTGCAGTCCAATGCCGAGCACGTGCTGGTGGACCGCGTGCAGGCCGCGCGCGACGACGGAACCGCTTTCATCCTGATCAACCCCGCCGCCTTCACCCACACCTCGGTTGCCCTGCGCGATGCGCTGGCCGCGGTGGCGGTGCCGTTCATCGAGATCCACCTGTCCAACCCGCATACCCGCGAACCGTTCCGCCAGCACAGCTACTTCAGTGACAAGGCGGTGGGCGTGGTGTGCGGCTTCGGTGCCGACAGCTACCGCTACGCGATGGACGCGGCGCTGCTGCGGGTATCCGCCACCTGATTGTCGACCCGGGCGCCCACGGCGCTCTCCTCACCTAGATAGAAACCAAAGAGGCCCTCATGGATCTGCGCAAAATCAAGAAGCTGATCGACCTGCTGGAAGAGTCGAACCTGGCTGAAATCGAAATCAAGGAAGGCGAAGAGTCGGTGCGCCTGTCGCGTGCCCCGGTGGCCGGCTATGCCGCCCCGGTCGCCGCCCCGGTGTACGCCGCTCCGGCCGCCCCGGCACCGCAGGCAATGCCGATGCAGTCGCCGACCGAAGCCTCCACCGGCGGTACCGCCAAGCCGGGCCCGGCACTGCCGGAAGGCCACGTGCTGCGCTCGCCGATGGTCGGCACCTTCTACGCGTCGTCCGCCCCGGACAAGCCGGCCTTCGTCACCGTTGGGCAGCAGGTCAAGGAAGGCGAGACCCTGGCCATCATCGAAGCAATGAAGATGTTCAACCCGATCGAAGCCGACACGTCCGGCACCATCGTCGCCATCCTCGGCGAGAACGGCCAGCCGGTGGAATTCGACCAGCCGCTGTTCGTGATCGGCTGAGGGGCACGCCATGCTCGACAAAGTCGTCATTGCCAACCGAGGGGAGATCGCGCTGCGCATCCTGCGCGCGTGCCACACCCTCGGCATCCGCACGGTGGCCGTGCATTCCACGGTCGACCGCAACCTCAAGCATGTGGCCATGGCCGACGAGTCGGTCTGCATCGGCCCGGCGCCGTCGCCGCAGAGCTACCTCAACATTCCGGCGCTGATCGCCGCCGCTGAAGTCACCGACGCGCAGGCGATCCATCCCGGTTACGGCTTCCTGTCGGAGAACGCCGACTTCGCCGAGCGCGTGGAAGAATCCGGCTTCATCTTCATCGGCCCCAAGGCCGACACCATCCGCATGATGGGCGACAAGGTCGAAGCCATCCGCGCGATGAAGTCGGCCGGCGTGCCGTGCGTGCCCGGTTCGGGCGGCCCGCTGGGCGATGACATCGTCGCCAACACCAAGATCGCCCGTGAGATCGGCTACCCGGTCATCATCAAGGCGGCCGGTGGCGGTGGCGGTCGCGGCATGCGCGTGGTGCATGCCGAGGCCTCGTTGAAGACCTCGATCGAAACCACCAAGAGCGAGGCCAAGGCCGCGTTCGGCAATGGCGAGGTCTACATGGAGAAGTTCCTGGAGAACCCGCGCCACGTGGAAATCCAGGTGCTGGCCGACGGCCAGGGCAACGCCATCCACCTGGGTGAGCGCGACTGCTCGATGCAGCGCCGCCACCAGAAGGTGGTGGAAGAAGCACCGGCACCGGGCATCACCGCCGAACAGCGCGAGCAGATCGGCAAGGTCTGCACCGAAGCCTGCGTGCGCATCGGCTACCGCGGCGCCGGCACCTTCGAGTTCCTGTACGAAGACGGCCGCTTCTACTTCATCGAGATGAACACCCGCATCCAGGTGGAACATCCGGTCACCGAAATGGTCACCGGCATCGACCTGGTGGCCGAGCAGCTGAAGATCGCCGCCGGCCAGAAGCTGTCGATCAAGCAGAGCGACGTGGTGCTGACCGGCCACGCGATCGAGTGCCGCATCAACGCCGAAGACGCCGAGACCTTCGTGCCCAGCCCGGGCACCATCACCGGCTTCCATCCGCCGGGTGGCCCCGGCGTGCGCGTGGATACCCACATCTACAGTGGCTACCGCGTGCCGTCGAACTACGACTCGATGATCGGCAAGCTGATCGTGCACGGCCCGGACCGCGAAACCGCCATCGCCCGCATGCGGGTGGCGCTGAGCGAGATGGTGGTCGACGGCATCAAGACCAACATCGCCCTGCAGCAGCGGATCATGCGCGACAAGGGCTTCCAGGCCGGTGGCCAGAACATCCACTACCTGGAAAAGCGTCTTGCCGAGCGCAAGAACAAGCCGATCGCACTGACCTGATCGGCAGCAGGTACTGGACATGAAAAGGGCGGGGATATCCCCGCCCTTTTTCCATTGCCGTAGAGCCGAGCGTGGGCTCGGCTCTGCAGCAGGTGCATCAGCGCTTGTCGGCAGCTTCGGCCGGGATCTGCGAATTCGCCAGCGGGCGAACACCATTGGGCGAGCTCGGGTCGACGATCACCATCGTCTCGGTGGACCCATCGGGCCACACCACCTGGAAGGTACTGCCTGCCGGCAACGAAGCAAACGGCATGCCGCTCTGCGCGCGATAGACCGCAGCGACCTGGCTGGCACCCACGCGGCGCACATCTTCCTGCGCCTTCACCGTGGTCAGTTCCACTTTCGACAGATGCCGGTAACGATCTTCATAGGTGTCGATCATCAACAGCCCGACCGCGCCGGCCGAATAGGCCACGAACAGCGCCACCCAGAACCAGAACTTGGCCCCATGCAGGAATCGACGGTAGTTCATTGCCCGCCCCTCTTGCCAACCAATCGCTTGATCCACTGCTTCATTTTCCCCGCACCTTGCCGCGAAACCGCAGCGTCATACACGAAATCCCGGAAATCCTGCGTCCCATCCTGCGAACAGATCCCTCCATTCGCACAAAAACTGTTGACCAGCACGCTGTCGGCACCACACGGTAGACCGAGCTCGCAGGCCGCAACCCGCCACGCCAGTTCACTGAGCTGTTCACCCGCCACCAGGCCAGTGAGCGCCTGGTCGCCCGCCGCGCGCACGCCCATGCCCGGTGCAATGGCCATGAAGGCCTCCGGATCGCGCGATGTGCGCACCCGCTCGACCAGGTCACGGCGGTACTCGGGGCTGTCATTCAGCGGCTCGCCTTCGGCAAACAGCGATGCTTCCGCTGCGAGGTTGCCCTGCGTGGCCGCCTTGCGGCGCTCGGCCAGCACCAGCGCGGACCCCAGCTTGTCGCCCGGCACGAAGCCGCCACAGCGCTGCGCCACGCGCTCGCGCGCCTGCACCATCGCCGGTGCAGCGGTCAGGCCCAGCCCGGCCAGCACATTGTTGTCCAACCGATAACCGCCCGGATCGATGGCGTACTGCGCGCAGTAGTCGTAGACCCGGCTGAGCATCCAGCGCGCCTCGTGATTGCCGTCGTCGGCCTGCACGCGCAGGCGCTGCGCGTAGGCGTACAGATCGGTCGCATCCTCGATGTCCGCGCGCAGGTCCAGCGGCAGGCCCGAAGGCAGCGCGTTGCCGCGCTCGAACGCCGCCAGGCGACGCGCCAACGCTTCCGGCACGACCGGCAGGGGCGCCGCATCGTCCGCCGCAACCTGCGCCGTCGGCAGTTCGCCTGCGGTCACCGGTACCGACCCGGCATGGCCGCTGGCCCGATACCCGGCCACGCCCAGCACGGCCACCGCCGGCAGCACGAGCAACCAGGTTTTCAGGGTCGGAGCAAAGGCCATTGGCGGCAGTGAGCGTTCATGGCGCACAGGAAAGCAACAAGTTTAGCAAGGCCCGCCAGGCCTGTCTGAATCGGTTCCGTTCATCTCCAAGCGGCATCTCAGGCAATACGGAGACGCTCCGATGGTCTAGCATGGCCCCCTTTCCCGCGATTGCCCCCACCGCCATGCCGTTCCTGGAACTGACCCTGCGTTGCACCGAAGCTACCCAGCCCCGCTATGAGAATGCGCTGGAGGATGTCGGCGCACTGGCCGTCACGCTGCTTGATGCCGAGGCCGATACCAGCAACGAACAGGCCATTCTCGAGCCGGGCGTGGGCGAGACCCCGCTATGGGACACACTGGTGCTGAGCGCGCTGTTTCCCGCCGACAGCAACGCATTGCTGCTGCTGGCCGCGCTGGAGGCGTTCGACCCGGAACTGGACTGGAGCAGCGGCAGTTTCCGCGCGGTCGAGGACGAGGACTGGGAACGCGCCTGGCTGGACCAGTTCCAGCCGATGGCTTTCGGCAGCCGCACCTGGATCGTGCCGTGGAACCATGAACTGCCGGAGGCCGCACAGGCTGCCGACGCCGCCGTGGTGCGGCTGGACCCGGGCCTGGCGTTCGGCTCGGGCACCCACCCGACCACCGCGCTCTGCCTGTGCTGGCTGGACCAGCTGGCCGTGGATGGCTTGCTGCAGGGCCAGCGCGTGCTCGACTTCGGCTGCGGCTCCGGCATCCTTGCGCTTGCCGCGCTGAAGCTGGGCGCCGCTGAGGCCATCGGCGTGGACAACGATCCGCAGGCCCTGGTCGCCACCGCCGACAATGCCGAGCGCAACGGCGAACAGGCGCGCATGCACGTGTACCTGCCGCCGGACGAACCGGTCGCCACCTACCCGATCGTGGTCGCCAACATCCTCGCCTCGGCACTGGACGCGTTGGCCGAGCTGCTGGCCGCGCGCGTGGCTGCCGGCGGCCGTATTGCCCTGTCCGGCATCCTGCACGGCCAGGAAGGTGAACTGCTGCAGCGCTATGCCGAATGGTTCGACGACCTGCAGGCGACCCAGGATGGCGACTGGATGCGCATCACCGGCGTGCGCCGCGCCTGATCGTGGTTGAATGACTGCTGGATCCGAGCCCGCACCCTGAGCATGTCCGAGCCGAACCCACCGCGACGCCCTCTGGCAACCTTCCTGCGCACCGCCCCGGAAGGTTCGCCCGTGCCTGCGACCGATGCGCGCACGCAGGAACCGCAAGAACACGCGTCGCCTGCCATGCAGGTGCCAGCCGGGCCCGCCGAAGCGGCGCATGTTGCGGCGGAGATGCAGCACGACGATGCGCCTGTCATCGTTGATGACATTGCGGCCATCGCGTCGGCACCGGTTGCAGTGCCGGCAACGACGGCCGCCGTTGACGCGCCGAGTTTCCTTGGCAATGCGCGCCCCCGCAGCCTGCCGGCACCGCGCTGGCACTGGCTGCTGGTTGCAGGGCTGGCGCTGCTGCTGGTGCTGCAGAGCCTGCTGGCCGACCGTGCGCGGCTGGCCGCCGACGCTGGCAACCGTGCTTGGCTGGGCACGCTCTGCGGCCTCCTGCGCTGCAGCCTGCCGGCCTGGCATGAACCCACTGCCTTTACCATGACCAGCCGCGAGATCCGGCCGCTGCCCGGCCGGGCCGGCGTGCTGCAGGTGCAGGCCAGCATCCGCAACGACGCTCGCTGGGCACAGGCCTGGCCGGACCTGCGCCTGTCACTGTCCGATGCTGATGGCCGGGTGATCGGCAGCGGTGTGTTCACGCCTGCGCAGTACCTTGGCGAGAACCCCGGCGCCGCGCTGCTGGAACCGGGCCAGAGCGCGCGCGTCGCCTTCCGTGTGCAGGAGCCCGCCGCATCCACCGTCGCATTCACCTTCGACTTCCTCTGAACGTGAAAAGGCGACCGGCCGTGGCAGGCCGGGCACGCTCGCGCTAGACTGGCCGCCACCACCTCGTCCGGCCGCGCGCACCGCGCGCACGGGCCCACCGAATCGGGAACCCCCTTGAACGCTGTCCTCTCTCGTCCTGACAACAGTCGTGGCGCTCCCCGGCCACCGCTGCGTGAACATGTCGCCCAATCCGTGCGCCGTTACCTGCGTGACCTCGATGGCTGCGACGCGGACGATGTCTACGAGATCGTGCTGCGCGAGATGGAGATCCCGCTGTTCGTGGAAGTGCTCAACCACTGCGAAGGCAACCAGAGCCGCGCCGCCGCGATGCTGGGCATCCACCGTGCCACCCTGCGCAAGAAGCTGAAGGAATACGGCATCAGCGCGTAAACGCGCACGGGTAGTGCCGGCCGCTGGCCGGCAACCCCACGAACGGTGGCAGGATGTTGCAGTTGCCGGCCAGCGGCCGGCACTACCGGTAGATCCGCCCCATGCGTGGATGGAAGCCCGGCAGAATCAACCGCCGCCGCCCGCCTTCCAGTAATACCGCACCACGTGGAAGAACACCGGCGCGGCGAAGCACACCGAATCCAGCCGGTCGAGCATGCCGCCATGGCCCTCGATCATGTGGCCCCAGTCCTTGATGCCCCGGTCACGCTTGATCGCCGACATCACCAGGCCGCCCCAGAACCCCATCAGGTTGATCAGCAGCGACAGGCCGAACGCCTGCAGCGGCGTGAACGGGGTGATCCACCACAGCGCCGCGCCCAGTGCGCTGGCACTCAGCACGCCGCCGACGAAGCCCTCCACCGTCTTCGACGGCGACAGCTTCGGCGCGATCAGGTGCTTGCCCAACAACTTGCCCCAGATGTACTGCAGCACGTCCGAGGACTGCACCACGATCACCAGGAAAGCAAACAGCAGCACGTTGCGCGAGGGGTCATGGCCCGGCACGTGCAGGTTCAGCAGCAGCGGCACATGCGAAATGCAGAACACGCAGATCATCAGCCCCCACTGCACCTTAGCGGTCCGCTCCAGGTAGTGCGTGGTGTCGCCGCCGATGGTCGACAGGATCGGCAGGAACAGGAACGCGTAGACCGGAATCAGCAGCGTGTACATGCCGTACCAGTCGATCCACACCAGGTAGTACTGCCACGGCAGCACGATGTAGAACGCGGCCAGCAGCGCGTAGTAATCGCCTGAGCGGGTCGGCGCCAGGGTGATGAACTCGCGCAGTGCGAACAGCGAGATGATCGCGAACAGCACGATCACCCCGGCGCGGCCGAAGAACAGCGCCAGCCCGACCACGATCGCCATTACCCACCACGCGCGGATGCGCGACACCAGGTTGGCGATGACCGCGCTGGGCCGGCCGCGCTGGCGCCATCGCAGCGTTTCGGCCACCAGCGTGGCCAGTACCAGCACCGCACCGACGCCAGCGAACAGCAGGCCGGTCTGCTGGCCCACGCTCTGCGCTGCCAGGTCGCCGGACACATCGATCAGGAAACTCATGCGCGCCCCCCGTTCGGCGCCAGGTCCAGCAGCGCCTGCCGGCTGCGGGCCAGGAAGGCCGCCTTGTCCTCGTCGGCCTGCAGCCGCAGCGGCGTACCGAAGGTGGCCGTGCACAGCAGCGGCAGCGGCAGGAACCGGCCCTTGGGCATCACCCGCTTCAGGTTGTCGATCCACACCGGCACGAATTCCAGCTCCGGCCGTTGCCGTGCCAGGTGATAGATGCCGCTCTTGAACGGCAGCAGCGGCTCATCGCCCACGTTGCGGGTACCTTCCGGAAACAGGATCAGCGAGCAGTCTTCGTCCACCGCGTCACGCAGGGCCTGCAGCGGATCCTGCTGGCGATGGCCGGCCTCGCGCTCGACCAGCACGCCGTTGAACACCGCATCGATCAGGTAGCGACGCAGGCCGTCGCGCTGCCAGTATTCGGCCGCGGCAACTGGCCGCACCTGGCGCCGCAACGCAGGCGGCATCGACGACCAGATCAGCACGAAGTCGCCATGGCTGGCGTGGTTGCCGTAGTACACACGGCGCTCGCTGGACGGCGCGCAACCGATCCACAGCGCGCGGGCACCGGTCACTACATGGATCGCACCACTGCAGGCGCGGGCAATCAGTTCGGCGAACATTGGTCCCTCCCGTTCACGTCTGCGGCCACAACACGGCCAGCACCAGCAGTGCGAACTGCACCGCTGTCAGCAGGTACTGGCGCAGCAGCAGGCGACGCATGCCGGCCCAGCGCGCGTCCCAGCCCCGCAGGGGCGCCTCGGGCGACGCGCGGCGCAGGCCGCTGTCCTGCAGCAGCTGATCAGTGCGGCGCGCGGCGGCATCGCCGTCCATACGCTCATCGCGCAGCAGCTGCAGCAGGCTGGCGTCCAGCGCAACCCGCCACGCGTGGTACGTCTGGGCCACCCCTGCAGACATGCTGGCCAGCAGCAACCCTGCAGCGATCATCGCCAGGCCCGGCTCGGTGCCGAGCAGCAGCAATGCCACCAGCAGCAGCCCCAGCGACAGGCATGCCGGCCAACGCCCCTGCCGCAGCAGCAGCTGCATGGTCGCCAGATCGGGAACCGTGCTCATGCGCGCACTCCTGCCGCATCGGTGATGGCACGCAGATGGGCCGTACCCAGCACGATGCCAGGGCGCGCAGCACGCACGATCGCCACCGCCGCGTCCGCATCGGCCGCACGACCACTGCGCAGCAGCCAGGTGGCCACGCTGGCGGCGCTGCGCGAATAGCCCAGCGCGCAGCACACCAGCAACGGTCCGTGCGCATGCAGGCGCTCGATGGCCTCGGCCGCTTCGCGCAGCTGTTCCGGTGCAGGGACCACCAGGTCCAGCATCGGCACGCTGGCATACGCGGCGCCCTGCGCGCGACAGGACAGCTCGGCGCAGGCATCCACCACGCCCCCCAGTGGCGGCGGCAACGCGCCGTTGGGAATGCGGCCCAGCCACACGCCGTCCAGCACCGGCTCCGGCTGCGGCGCACGCCGCGTCCACAGCCGCGAGTTGATCCAGGCAGCGCCCAGGTACGGTGCCAGCAGCCATCGCGCGGCCATCGTCAGGCGGCCATCGGCGCGCTTCTGGAACACCGCTGTACCCAGCCCGGCATAGGCCAGCGCCACCAGCAGCAACGACGTCACCGGCCACAGCAGCCACAACGCGGCGCCACGCAGAAGCACCACCGGCACCAGCAATACAGCGGCCCCCAGCAGGTACAACGCTGCCAATCGCCAACGCCTCGCATCACGCGCGGTGTGCCAGGCCCACGATGGTGGCGTGCCCTGCTCCGGCCACAGCCAGACGCACAGCCAACCGGCCAGCAGGCCGGTCGGGATATCGACGAAATGGTGCTGGAACGTGGTCAGCACCGAGACGCCGATCAGCAGTGCCCACACATGCAGTACCCCGCGCCACACGCCATGCAGGTACTGCGCGAACTTCACCCACAGCACGATCAACAGCACGATGTGCAGCGACGGCGCCTGGTTGAACGGCTTGTCGAAGCCCAGCAGCACATCGAACAACCAGCCGAACACACCGCCGATCTCCGGACGCTCGAAGCTGAAACGCAGCGGCCACAGCAGGAAGCAGGCCACCGCGATCAGCTGTGCACTGAACAGTCGCAGCGCATGCCGGTCCAGTTCCAAGCGATGCCGGCACAGGAAGAACGAGATTGCGTAGAACAGATCGATCGACCAGTACGGCACGATCGTCCACGGCACGAACGGGATGCGTGTCTCCCACGCGAACGCCATCACCGGCAGGGTGGCGTGGCGGCCGGCCATCCAGTTGGCGAAGCCGTAGCTGGCGAAGAAGAACGGACCCAGCAGGGCCAGCCACAGCAGGGCGCGCCGCCAGGGGCGCCCTTCCTCGGCCAGCGGGGTTGCGGCGAGCGTCGCCATCACGCGGTCCGGCGCGCCAGCGACACGGTGAAGATGCCGAAGTCGTCGATGCGCTGCGCCACCTTCTCGAAGCCGGCGAGGCGCACCAGCTCATCCATCTCCTGCTGGGTACGGCGACGCATCACCCACGCCGCGCCACCGCGATGGCTGGTCAAGGCGCGCGCGATGAATTCCAGCTGCGGGTGCCAGGGCTGGCCGGTGTAAGCCAGGTAGCCTCCCGCCGGCACCGTTGCGGCAATGCCCTGCAGCGAGCGCAGCACGGCGTCGTTGTCGGGGAACAGTTCGTACAGGCCCGAGACCACCGCCAGTGTCGGTACTGGATCGACCTTGGCCAGTTGCGCCGGATCGAACGCATCGCCCTGCTCGAAGCGGGCGATGTCGGCCGCACCCAGGCGCTCGATCAACGCTTGGCCCTGGGTCACGTTCAGATCGCTGAAATCACGCAGCACGATACGGTCGGCGCGCTGTTCGCCCTGGCCCAGCGCTTCCAGCACATACCGGCCATGGCCGGCGGCCACGTCCAGCACACGCACCGGCGTGCCCTGCCCGCGCAGGCGCTGGGCGGCGTCACGCAGCAGTTCCTGCAGGTGCTGGCCGCGCACGCGGATGCCGCGCCAGCCGATCGCATCCAGGTAGTTGCGATCGACCATCCGCCCCAATGGGCCCTTGCCGCGCGCCTCATTCCGGTAGATGTAGTCCAGCGTGCTACCGGAATCGAAACCGGTCCGCAGGCCCAGCGCGATGCCTTCGGACAGCGTGCCGCCGAAGCGCAGGCCGCCACGCACCACGCGCCAGCGCAGGTCGGCCAGGCTGTTGCGCTCCGGTGGCCAGGCCAGGATCTCGGATTCTTCGAAGGTTGGCCCGTGACGGTGCGCGTCGCGCCGTGACAGCTCGCGCAGCGGCTCGGCAAAACGCGCCTGGATGAAGCTGCGGATGCGCGCCAGTGCTGGTGCACGATCGCGCTCGCCGAGCGTGTCGTGGAAGAAGCCCGGCAGATGCACACGCTCCTTGATCGGGCTGGACAGGCGCTCGTAGAAGCGGTCCTGCGGGCCACGGTGCACGACGAAATCCGAGCCGGACACCAGCAGCTGCACCGGTACGCTGATTGCCTGCGCATCGGCCACGATGCGGTCGGCCGCCTCGTACAGGCCCAGCAGCACGCGCACCGAAATCGGCCGGGTGATCAGCGGGTCGGTGCGATAGCTTTCCACCCGCGCCGGATCGTGGGTCAGCCACTGCGGCTTGACGTAGCTGTTGACGAAGAAGTTGCCACGCAACTTCTGCATCAAGGCCAGGCCCGGCCGCGCGAACGGCACGTACAGCTTCACCTTGAACGCCGGCGAGGCCATGACCAGCGCGCGCAGGCGTGGCGCGTAGTCGTGCACCCAGGTCGCGGCGACCACCGCCCCTACGCTCTGCGCGATCACCACGATGTCTTCCACCGCAATGCCGTGCTCGGCGCCGATGTGGGCGATGAAACTGTCCAGATCACGCACCAGCGCCGGGAAGCCCGGTGCATCGCCCCGTGCGCCCGGCGAACGGCCATTGCCGCGCGCGTCCCAGGCGAAGAAGGCGGTGTCGGGCAGGTCCAGCTCATCGACCAGGTGGGTGACCCGGCCGGAGTGCTCATGGCCGCGGTGCAGCAGCACGATGGCCTTGGTGGCCGGCGTTGCGGTGGTGCCCGCCCAGTACCGGTAGAACAGCGGTACCTGGTCGAAGCTGTGGAATTCCCGTTCCTGCGCCTGACGCATGCAATCTCCTGATTGTCTTCTTGTATCTGCTTGATTAATTCGGCGAAACCGCTGCTTCCCGCAGTCCCCGACGGACGCGGTTGACCATCGTCAGCACGCACAGCACCGCCATGACCGCGGCCACGCCAGTGACCGTCATCGCGCCAACCCACTCAAACGCCAGCAGCAGGCCCAGCGCACCGATCACGAACGCGCGGTCGCTCTTGCCCATCGGGCCGTCGTAGCGGCGGCTGGCACCGACCATCAGCCCCAGCACCCCGGCGTACTCGCTCAGGGCCGCGGTCCAGGCCAGCAGCCACAGCGTCTCGGGGCGCACGCCCGGCACACTGAGCAGGCTCAGGTACAGCGCCGCATCGGCGATCACATCGCACAGCTCATTCAGATAGGCGCCCAGCCGCGACTGCTGGCCGAACTCGCGGGCCAGCATGCCGTCCACGGCGTTGAGCGCCATGCGCAGCAGCATCCACAGTGGCAGCAGCAGGTACAGCAGGGGCTGGGCCGGCGCGCAGCACCGGACGGCGGCGGCCACCAGCAGCGAGACCACGGCAGCGGCCACGGTCACCGTATTGGCAGTGATCCCCATGCGGTACAGGCCGCGTACGGCTGGACGCAACAGGTCCTGGAAACGTCCTTTCAATGCATAGATCGACATGATCCGTACCCGCTGATCCTTGGCAGTGCGGGCACAGCCTACCCCATCGTTGGCAGATTCCGACAACCCTGCTCTGGTCCGCAGGCCAGCCCCCGGATCGGGCCGGATCGGTGTGCCCGACCCGGCCTTGCGTCGATCGCCACGGCAAATTACCCCTTCCAGCGCCCGCCACCGGCCCCCACCGCCTACAATATCGGCCCCGCTCCGCTGCCGATTCTGTCCCATGACTGCTGATCTGTTGCCCGTCCGCCGGGCCCTCCTCTCCGTTTCCGACAAGACCGGTCTGGTCGAGCTGGCCACTGCGCTGGCGGCACGCGGCGTGGAGCTGCTGTCCACCGGCGGCACCGCCAAGGCGATCCGCGATGCGGGCCTGGCCGTGAAGGACGTGGCCGACGTCACCGGTTTCCCGGAAATGATGGACGGCCGGGTCAAGACCCTGCACCCGATGGTGCACGGCGGCCTGCTCGGCCGTTCGGGCCTGGATGATGCGGTAATGGCCGAACACGGCATCGGTGCCATCGACCTGCTGGTGCTGAACCTGTACCCGTTCGAATCGGTCACCGCCAAGGCCGACTGCACGCTGGCCGACGCGGTCGAGAACATCGACATCGGCGGCCCGGCCATGCTGCGTTCGGCAGCCAAGAACTTCGCCCGCGTGGCGGTGGCCACCGACCCGTCGCAGTACGCCGAACTGCTGGCCTCGCTGGACGCCAACGACGGCCAGCTGTCGGCCGCCACCCGCTTCGCGTTCTCGGTGGCCGCGTTCAACCGCGTTGCCCAGTACGACGCCGCGATCAGCAACTACCTGTCGGCGGTCACCGCCACCGACGCCGCCGTGCCGGCCCGCGCCGAGTACCCGGCGCAGATGAACTCCACCTTCGTGAAGGTGATGGACCTGCGCTACGGCGAGAACCCGCACCAGAGCGGCGCGTTCTACCGCGACCTGTACCCGGTGCCGGGCACGCTGGCCACCTTCCAGCAGCTCCAGGGCAAGGAGCTGAGCTACAACAACCTGGCCGACGCCGATGCGGCGTGGGAATGCGTGCGCCAGTTCGATGCGCCGGCCTGCGTCATCGTCAAGCACGCCAATCCGTGCGGCGTGGCGGTTGGCGCCGGCAACGGCGATGCCTACGAGCTGGCCTACGCCACCGACCCGACCAGCGCCTTCGGCGGCATCATCGCCTTCAACAAGCCGCTGGACGCCGCCACTGCCAAGGTGATCCTGGACCGCCAGTTCGTGGAAGTGCTGATTGCCCCGGATTACGAGCCGGCCGCGCTGGAATACGCACAGAAGAAGGCCAACGTGCGCGTGCTGCGCATCCCGCACGGTGATGGCCTGAACAACTTCGACAGCAAGCGCGTCGGCTCGGGCCTGCTGCTGCAGTCCTCGGACAACCGCGGCATGACCCGCGACGAACTGAAGGTGGTCAGCAAGCTGGCGCCGACCGACAAGCAGTTCACCGACCTGCTGTTCGCCTGGAAGGTGGCCAAGTTCGTGAAGTCCAACGCGATTGTGTACGCCAAGGACAACCGCACGATTGGCGTGGGCGCCGGCCAGATGAGCCGCGTGTACTCGGCGCGCATCGCCGGCATCAAGGCCGCCGATGCCAACCTGGTGGTCGAGGGTTCGGTGATGGCCTCCGATGCGTTCTTCCCGTTCCGCGACGGCATCGATGCCGCCGCCGCCGCCGGCATCAAGGCGGTGATCCAGCCGGGCGGTTCGATGCGCGATGCCGAAGTGATCGCCGCCGCCGACGAACATGGCCTGGCCATGGTGTTCACCGGCGTGCGCCACTTCCGCCACTGATACTGGAGCGACACGGATGTCCGCAGTCTCACTGAAATCGCTGGCCATGCTCGCCCTCGCGGGCGCGGCCGTGCTGGCCGGCTGCAAGCCTGCGGCCGCCCCGGTGCCTGCGTCGTCGCCACAGGCCGCCACGTCGGCCCCTGCCGAGCCGACGGCGCACGTGAGCCGCACCGCACGACTGCAGGCCTTCCTGGTCCAGCGCTACGGCAAGAACGCCAGGCTCTCCGGTGAATGGCACGGCAGCTGGAACGACGACGGCGAAACCCGCCCGATGGACTGGCACGTCTGCGCCGAGCAGCCGGTGGTGAGCGGTGACAGCTGGCAGCAGTTGCTGGCGGTCTGCGGCGCACTGTCCGAAGGCGCGCACATCGACGCGGGAACGATCGACTTCTTCGTGCTGCGCCCGAAGGGCGATGGCTTCGACGTGACCAGCGAACTGACCGGCGAACGCTTCGGCAGCGGTGGCCAGCCCGGCACGGTCAGTGTCATCCGCGCCGGTAGCGACTTCCATGGCTTCCGCGTCGAGGACGGCTGGTTCGGGCAGGGCTTCTCGCTGCTCTCGCAGTCGCTGATCCTGCCAGGCCCGAACGGCCTGGTGGCCAGCGGCAGCGTGCGCAGCCATATCGACAATGATGCCCAGTACGAGTGCGACAACCCAGGGGCCAGCAGCGACCCGGAGACCGTCGAGGACTGCCGTACCCGCCGCTTCAGCATCGATTTCGCACTGCGCTTCGACGACAGCGATCGCAGCGCGCGCATCTGGCCGCTGCTGATCGAGGAAACCGGAACCACCTGTGGTGGCAAGCAGGTCCGGCAGGAACACCGCTTTACCCTGGACCCGAAGACCTGGGCCTATTCCTTCCCCGAATCGCTGCGACGCGAAGGCTGCGAATGAAGCACCTGCGCCAACGGGGACATCGACCTTCCCTTCCCACGCAATCTGGAATCTCGTGATGAACGTACTTGTCATCGGCTCTGGCGGCCGCGAACACGCCCTGGCATGGAAGCTGGCCCAGTCCTCCCGTGTCACCGAAGTGATCGTGGCGCCCGGCAACGCCGGCACCGCCAGCGAAGACAAGTGCCGCAACGTGGCGGTGAAAGTGACCGACATCGACGGCCTGCTGGCGCTGGCCCAGGCCGAAGGCGTGGCGCTGACCGTGGTCGGCCCGGAAGTACCGCTGGTGGCCGGCGTGGTCGACCGCTTCCGCGCCGCCGGCCTGCGCATCTTCGGGCCGACCGCCGCCGCCGCGCAGCTGGAAGGCAGCAAGGCCTACGCCAAGGACTTCCTGGCCCGCCACAACATCCCCACCGCGTTCTACGCCGTGCACACCGAGGTGGATGCCGCGCTGGCCTATGTGCGCGAGAAGGGCGCCCCGATCGTGGTCAAGGCCGATGGCCTGGCCGCCGGCAAGGGCGTGATCGTGGCGATGACCCTGGCCGAAGCCGAAGACGCGGTGCGTGACATGCTGTCGGGCAACGCCTTCGGCGATGCCGGTGCGCGCGTGGTGATCGAAGAGTTCCTCGATGGCGAGGAAGCCAGCTTCATTTCGATGGTGGACGGCGTGCACGCGCTGCCGATGGCCACTTCGCAGGACCACAAGCGCGTCGGCGACGGCGACACCGGTCCGAACACCGGCGGCATGGGCGCGTATTCGCCGGCCCCGGTGGTCACGCCGGAAGTGCATGCCCGCGTGATGCGCGACGTGGTGAACCCGACCGTGCAAGGCATGATCGCCGACGGGATCCCGTTCACCGGCTTCCTCTATGCCGGCCTGATGATCGACGCCAGCGGCGCGCCGAAGGTGATCGAGTTCAACGTGCGCTTCGGCGATCCAGAAACCCAGCCGGTGATGCTGCGCCTGCAGTCGGATCTGGTCGAACTGGTGGAAGCGGCCATCGACGGCCGCCTGGACCAGATCGACGCACAGTGGGATCCGCGGCCGTCGCTGGGCGTGGTGCTGGCGGCGAAGCCGTACCCGGAAGCGCCGATCACCGGCGACGTGATTTCCGGCCTGGATGAAGTGCCGGCCACTGCCAAGGTATTCCACGCCGGTACGGCATTGGATGCACAGGGCCAGGTGCTCAGTGCCGGCGGCCGCGTGCTGTGCGTGGCTGCACTGGGTGACAGCGTGCGCGACGCGCAGGCGAACGCCTATGCCGGCGTGGCCAAGGTGACCTGGGCCAACGAATTCCACCGCAACGACATTGGCTGGCGCGCGATCGCACGCGAGGGGTGAGGCCCACGCGGGATCGGGGCATCCACGCATGGCGTGGATCTACCTGATCTTGCCGCATCCATGCATGGCGTCGATCATGCGAGGCTCGCGGTAGATCCACGCCATGCGTGGATTGAATACCACGGTAAAGCAAAGGCCCGGCATCGCCGGGCCTTTGCTTTACAGAACTGCTTCGAGGCCCTTCCGTTCAATCAGGTTAAGCAACTTCAGTGACGGTCCGCTGGGCTTCTTTTCGCCCTGCTCCCAGCTGCGTACGGTGGAAACGCTGGTATTGAGAACTCCCGCAAATACCGGCTGACTGAGCTGCAATGACGTACGCAGGGCACGGATCTGGGCACTGCTGTATTCAGGGACCGGCTCAAGGCAAAGCGCTTCGTAGCTGCTCAACCGACGCTTATCAATGAAGCCATGCGCGTGCAGATTCACAGCCGCATCATGCACCGCTTCAAGAAGCGCACTTTTCGCGCGCCGTCGCTCAGGGGGCTTCGTCATGGCCGATCTCCTGTAGATCCCCGTATTCCAAGGCACGATTCAGCTGCGCCGTACTCATTTTCAGGAACTCCGATGCGTACAACTGCAGCGCATCCCGTTCCGCATTCGTGATCGCAGTACGTTCATTCTTCTCGTAGCCGAAAAGGAAGAACCAATGCCCGCCTCGCTGCGTGGCGACGATGATTCGAACGCTCCCACGCTTTCCTCGCCCCGGCAACGCAACGCGCTTCTTGAAGATTCCGCCGCCAAGATCAGCATCCACCAGACCCGCTTCCATTTCACGTACCGACCGGTACAGCGCAGCGTCGGACAGGGTGGTCCTGCGCATGCTGCGATTGAAACTTCGTGTGCGGAAGATGCGTGGCATGATCATACCGTGCCACTGCGTGGTACGGCGTGAACATCAGCACCCAGCACATGACCCGGTCGGCGCAATCACCGCCCTGGCGTCAGAGTAGAGCCACGCCATGCGTGGCTAAGCCCCACAAATGAAAAAGGCCCGGCATTACCGGGCCTTTTCAGTACTTCAACGCCACCCGCGCCTTACGCGGTGAACAGCGCCTTCATCTTCTTCAGCGCGTTCGCCTCAACCTGGCGGATGCGCTCGGCCGACACGCCGTACTCGTCGGCCAGCTCCTGCAGCGTCACCTTGCTGTCGGCGTCCAGCCAGCGACGGCGGATGATGTCGCGCGAGCGGGCATCCAGTTCCGCCAGGCCTTCGCGCAGCAGCTGCATCTGGTTGTCTTCGCTGTCCTCGCGCTCGTAGGCCATCGACGGGTCTTCGTCATCGGCAACCAGGAACGCAGCCGGCGACGGCGGTGCGTGTTCGTTGTCCTCGTCGGTCGGCGCGTCGAAACCGATATCGCGGCCGGACAGGCGCGACTCCATTTCCATGACCTCGCGCTCGGACACGTTCAGGTCCTTGGCCACCGCGCTCACTTCCGCCGCGTTCATCCAGCCCAGGCGCGTCTTCGACTTGCGCAGGTTGAAGAACAGCTTGCGCTGCGCCTTGGTGGTGGCGACCTTCACGATGCGCCAGTTCTTCAGGATGAACTCGTGCATCTCTGCACGGATCCAGTGCACGGCGAAGGAGACCAGGCGCACGCCCATGTCCGGGTCGAAGCGCTTGACCGCCTTCATCAGGCCGATGTTGCCTTCCTGGATCAGATCGCCCAGGGCAAGGCCATAGCCGTTGTAACCGCGGGCCACGTGCACCACGAAGCGCAGGTGCGAATGCACCAGCTCGCGGGCGGCGTCCAGATCGTTGCCGTCGCGGAAGCGACGGGCCAGGTCCTGTTCGTCATCGACCGACAGCACCGGGATCTGGTGCACGGCACCGATGTAGGCGTCCAGCGAACCGAGCGCACTGGGAATCGGGAGATTGTTTGCCACAAGGGCAGTAGAGGTGTTCTGGCTCATAGGCACCCATCTTAGCAGTCCGGGATTTGGACTGCTAAAGGAGGAAAAAGTTCCAGCATCCTATTGATGCAACACTGGTCCCAAACAGAGCCCTACCGTAGCGCGATTTGATGACAGTGGCGAGCGCGCTTTTCGGGATTCACAATCCCTTGGAATTCAAGCAATTACCTGCCGGGAACCGGCCGATTCCGGTCAAGCGGAGCTGAACGGGCCGTTCTGGAGGCCCATTCAGGCCAGGGAACGTTGTCCGGCGTTCAGGCCCGGCCGCCAGCCGGCGCTCAGAGCACCGAGCGCGGCGGCAGCGACCAGTCGATCGGGGCCTGGCCGCGACGCAGCAGGTACTCGTTGGCCATCGAGAAATGGCGGCAGCCGAGGAAGCCACGATGGGCCGACAGCGGCGACGGATGCGGGGCCTTCAGAACGCGATGGCGACGGGTATCAATGACCTTGCCCTTCTGCTGCGCGTAGGCACCCCAGAGCATGAACACCAAGCCTTCGCGTTCGCGGTTGAGCACGTCCACCACGTGATCGGTGAAGCCTTCCCAGCCACGGCCCTGGTGTGCGCCGGCCTTGCCCTCCTCCACCGTCAGCACGGCATTGAGCAGCAGCACGCCGCGTTGCGCCCACGGGATCAGGCAGCCGTGGTCCGGGCGCGGGATACCGAGATCGCTCTCGATCTCCTTGTAAATGTTCAGCAGCGACGGCGGCACCGGCACGCCCGGCGGCACCGAGAAACTCAGGCCATGCGCCTGGCCACGGCCGTGGTACGGGTCCTGGCCGAGGATCACCACATTCACCTGCTCGAATGGCGTGGCGTCGAATGCGGCGAAGATCTGCGGGCCGGGCGGGAATACCGCCGCGCCACTGGCCTTGCGCTGGCGCAGGAAGCTGGACAGCTCGCGCATCTGCGGCTGCAGGAGGTAATCGCCGACATGCTGCTTCCAGCTCGGTTCCAGCTGGATCGTCGGGGTGTCCGCTACTTCATCAATCATTGCACCACTTCATCGAATCAGGGGTCCATCGTTCAACCGGGCCAGGCGCAGCTGGAACAGCACCTTGGTGACCAGCAGCCGTTCTTCGATCGGCTTGAGTACCAGGTCGTTGGCGCCGGACTGCAGCAGCCCGGTCTGGTTATGCGGGTTGCCGTCGCCGGTCATCACCAGCACCGGCAGGCGGCGCTTGCCGTAGCCGAAGTCCACGCGCACGCGCTGCACCACGTCGCGGCCGCTCAGTTCGCCCTTCAGGGTGACGTCGGTCAGCACCAGGTCGATGCGATGGCGGCTGCGGCCCAGCGACTCGGCGGTGAGCAGGGTGAACGCCTCTTCGGCGCTGACCACGTGCAGCACGTTCAACTGCTGGCGTTCGAGCATGCGCTTGGTGGCCTCGGCCACCACGCGGCTGTCCTCGATATAGAGGATGGTCGCGCCGGGAATGGTCTGCGGCTGCACATAGCCGCGGATGAAGGTCGCCAGCGCCTCGTGGCCCAGCGCCTTGTCGAAATAGTCGGTGACGTACTCGGTGAAGCGACGCTGCTCCAGATGCTGCTGGGCATCGCCGGACACCACGATCACCGGCACGTAGGCCTGGCCGGCCGCTTCGCGGATCATCCGCGCCAGCGCCAGGCCGTCGCCATCACGCAGGGTCAGCGAGGTGGTCACCAGGTCCACCGGGCCCTGCGCCAGCGCCTGCTGCGCATCCTCGATGCTGTCGCAGCCAATCACCTCCACGCCCGGCAGGTCGCGCTGCAGGACGTCGGCGATCAGCTTGCGGACCAGCTTCGAGCCATCGACCACCATCACCCGCGTCGCGGGCCCTTCAAGGTGCTTCAGCGCTTGCGGTTGCATGCCGGTCTCAGGTGTCGGTCGGTCGGGTCTGGCGCAGGAAGTGGCCGGTGACCAGCCACGCACCCAGCCAGCCCAGCAGCAGCGTGCCGAGCAGGACCAGGCCACCGTGCAGCAGGTCCAGGCCGTGCAGCACGAACGGGCTGCCGTAGCTGCGCGAGAGTTCGGCCAGCGGCACGCGCAGCGCGGCACCGGCGGCGCCGATCAGGGCCAGCGCAACCGCGCCGGCGCCCAGGCCATACCACGCACCCAGGTACAGGAACGGGCGGCGGATGAAGCCATCACTGGCGCCGAGCAGCTGCAGCACGCCGATCTCTTCGCGGCGGGCCTGGATGTCCAGGCGCACGGTGTTGCCGACCACCAGCGCGGCACCGACGCCGAGCAGGACCGACAGCACCTGCACCAGCCGCGCGCCGAACGCCAGCCAGGCATCCAGGCGCTGGCGCCACAGTGCATCGTGCTGCACCAGGTCGGCCTCGGGCAGGCTCTCCAGCGCGCGCGCCAGGCGCGCGTCGTCCTTGCCCTGGCCGGGGGTGATCACCAGCAGCGAGGGCAGCGGGTTGTCATTGAGTGCGTCGATCGCCTCGCCGAGGCCGGCGTCGCGCAGTTCCTGCAGGCCCTGCTCGGGCGTGCGCACGTTCACTTCGGCCACGTCATCGCGGTCGCGCAGCTGGCCGGCCAGGCGCAGCGCGCCGGGGCCATCGACGTTGCCCTTCAGGAACACATTGATGTCGCGCGACTGCTGCACGCTGCCGGCGAACTGCTTGAGGTTGTCCAGCGCGATCGACAGGCCCAGCGGCAGGGCCAGCGCCAGCGCCATGACCATCACCGTCAGCAGGGTCGCCCACGGTTTGCGGCAGGCACGGCCGAGGCTGAACACCACGCTGTGCGCGTGGTGCTGGAACCAGACGCCCACGCGCGAGGGGGCGGCGGCTTCGCTGTTTTCGTTCTTCGCCATGCGTTACTCCGCCAGATCCTGCGGCGAGATGTCATCCACCAGCCGGCCGTGGTCGAGGATCAGCACGCGCTTGCGCATGCGGCGCAGCAGCGGCAGGTCGTGACTGACCACCAGCACGCTGGTGCCGCGCGCGGGCAGCTCGGCGAACAGGGCCATGATCTCCGCCGCCAGGGTCGGGTCGAGGTTGCCGGTCGGCTCATCGGCCACCAGCAGCTTGGGCTCACCGACGATGGCGCGGGCGATGCCAACGCGCTGCTGCTCACCGGCCGACAGCTGCGAGGGCAGCGCCTTCTCGCGGTGGCCCAGGCCCATCCGTTCCAGCACCGAGCGCACGCGCTTGCTGATGTCGCCACGGCGGGTGCCGCGCAGGATCAGCGGCAGCGCCACGTTCTCGGCGATCGAGCGGTCCATCAGCAGGCGGTGGTCCTGGTAGACCGCACCCACCGCGCGACGGTGGCGGGGCACATCGCCGCCACGCACCTTCAGCAGGTTGCGCTCGTCGAACACCACCGCGCCACGGCTGGGCCGCTCGTCCAGGTGGATCAACTTGAGCAGGGTGCTTTTGCCCGCACCGGAATGGCCGGTGACGAACAGCATCTCGCCCGGCGCGACCTCGAAGCTGACATCGGTCAGTGCCTCGTGGCCACCGGCGTACTGTTTGCTGACATTGTCGAAGCGCAGGACACTCATGCCCCGATTATGCAGGACCGGCGCGACGTCGTGGAGACGGTCACACGAGCGGTAGTGCCGGCCGCTGGCCGGCAACCCACACAACTGCCAGCCAGGGTGGGTGCCGACCGTTGGTCGGCACGCCCTTGAAGCCACCCGACCAACGGTCGGGTGCTACCCGCTGATCGGCAGCGCCGATCAGTTACCCGACAGCATCCGGCGGATCTTGCGGCCGATGCGGGTCAGGAACGAATCGCCGGTATCAGCAGCCGTGCGCACCGGCTTGGCCACCACCTGCACCGGCGTGACCGGGCTGGCGCCATTGCCGGCGGCGTTCTGCACGCCCTCGGCACCTTCGACCGGACGACCGTGGCGACGGCGGCGGCGCTTGCGCGGCTTGTGCTCGCCGTCCGCAGCACCTTCCGGTGCGCCTTCGGCGCCCGGCGGGCGCGGCGGACGCGGGGCCTGGGCAGCGGCGCCTTCGGCACCGGCGGCCGGCGCGGCAGCGCCCTGCTCGCCTTCCGCGCGTGGCTTGCGCGGGCCACGCGAACGGCGTTCGCCGCTGCGCTCACCGTCACGGCCACCACGGCCACCACCACCACCGCCGGAACGGCCGCCACTGCGGCCACCGCCCCGACGCTCTTCCTCGGCGGCACGGGCTTCGCGCGCTTCGCGGAAGATCTGGCCGACGCTTTCGTTGTCCTCGCCTTCCTCGCCTGCAGCCGGTGCCGGGCGTTCCGGGCGCGGCAGCGGGGTCAGCAGCTCCTTGGTGACCGGCTCGGACGGAATCTTCTGCTCGATGTAGGCCTCGATGTCCGGCAGGCCCATGGCGTAGCGCTCGCAGGCGAAGCTGATCGCGTCGCCCTCTTCACCCAGGCGCGCGGTGCGGCCGATGCGATGCACGTAGTCTTCGGCGTCGAACGGCAGGTCGTAGTTGTAGACGTACTTGATGCCGTCGATGTGCAGGCCGCGCGCAGCCACGTCGGTGGCCACCAGGATTTCCAGCTGGCCCTTCTGGAAGCGGTTGAGCAGGCTCTCGCGCTTCTTCTGCGGCACATCACCGGACAGCACGCCGACACGGTAGCCGGCCTTTTCCAGCGAACGCGCCACGCGCTCGACGAACACCTTGGTGTTGACGAAGACCATGGTGCGCGCGCCTTCGCTGCGCGACAGCAGGCCCAGCAGCAGCGGGATCTTCTCGTCGTCGGCCGGGAAGTAGATGCGCTGGCGCACGCGCGCGGCGGTGATGGTCTCGGCTTCGACCACCAGCTTCTGCGGCTCGTTCATGTGCTCGTAGGCCAGCTCCAGCACGCGGTGGCTGAGGGTGGCACTGAACAGCAGGGTCTGGCGGGTGGTGCGCTCCGGCATGCGGCGCAGCAGGAAGCGGATGTCCTTGATGAAGCCCAGGTCGAACATGCGGTCGGCTTCGTCCAGCACGCAGATCTCGCAGGCGTGCAGCGACACCACCTTGTGCTGCTTGACGTAGTCGATCAGGCGGCCCGGGGTGGCGATGATCACGTCCACGCCCTGCTGCAGCAGCTCGCGCTGCTTGTCGTAATCCACGCCGCCGTAGACCAGGGCGAAGCGCAGGCCCAGGTCGGAACCGAACTTCACCGCATCCTTGTGGATCTGGATGGCCAGCTCGCGGGTCGGGGCGAGGATCAGCGCACGCGGATCTTCCGGCTTGCGATCGGCCAGCGCCGGACGCGTCAGCAGGCGGTTCACGACAGCGACCAGGAAGGCCAGGGTCTTGCCGGTGCCGGTCTGGGCCTGGCCGGCGACATCACCGCCGGGCAGCGCGACCGGCAGGGTCAGCGCCTGGATCGGGGTGCAGCGGGTGAATCCGGCTCCTTCAAGGCCGGCCTGCAGGGCCGGGTGCAGCTCGAAGGAGGAAAAGGTCAAATCGGTCAGCGGTTTGTCGCTCATGAGTCCGTCTTGGTATGGCCGCCGGCCCGTGGGGCGGCTGGCACTTCATCGTCTAGGGGCACCGTCGCAAACTGCGGCCCCTGCGGCGGGTTGGCAGGCTGGGACCACCCGGTCCGCGCGCCGCACAATGGCCCAGTTTAACGCACTCGGGCCGGCAAACCGGAATGCCCCGTCTCACCGGATGGAGAGACGGCGCGCCTTCATCCAGCCACACGGGACTTGAACGACCCCGCCGGTCCCGCTGGTGTCGCCCGCTGCCACCCCCATCTTCGGGAAGACAGTGAAATCCGACACATACCGGGCTTCGAAGCGATCACGATACGCTGGGTTCCAGCCGGCGCCTGTCCCCGCCCTGCGATAGGGGTACACTGCCGGCCGTGAGCGTCCAGGCATCCCGCCGAACGCACCGCGGCAGTGCGCCGCGAGGCAACGACGAGGGTCGCGCCACCGGGCATGGCCCAGTTCACCCACCTCCGGCATGGCCGGGTGCAATCCAAGACGAGAAACCAAGATGAGCGACAAGGTTGTACATGTCGGCGACGCCGACTTTGATAGCGCAGTGCTGAATTCCAAGGAACCGGTGCTGGTCGATTTCTGGGCCGAATGGTGTGGCCCGTGCAAGATGATCGCCCCGGCGCTGGACGAACTGGCCGATGCCTACCAGGGCCGCGCCAAGATCGCCAAGGTCAACGTCGACCACAATCGTGCGCTGGCCGCCAAGTACCACGTGCGTTCGATCCCGTACCTGGTCGTGTTCAAGGACGGCGAGAAGGTCGGCGAGCAGATCGGTGCGGTGGGCAAGGCCCAGCTGGCCGGCCTGCTGGACAAGGCCCTGGCCTGATCCTGCTGTTTTCCGGCAGCCGCCACCCGCGGCTGCCGGCGGACGCCCTGCGTCCATGATGAATGCTGTTCCCGGCAGCCCTTGCACGGCGCCGCAGGCCGATGATAGTGTCGGCACATCCGGCCGCGTTCGCGTGCCGCACCCTCTGGACGCAGTTTCTTCCAGACCCATTCCCAACGTTCGCCGCCCCAGCCGGGCGCTCGCACCTTCAAGCGAGGAATAACGCTCTTGTCCGATAACACTTCCGAAACCGGCAGCGCCGATGCGCCCGCCGAAAAGCGCGTGCGCAAGCCCCGCGTGAGCAAGGCCGCCGCCCCGGCAGCCGCCGAAACCAGCGCCGCTCCGGCGCAGCCGACCCTGCCGCTGGCCGCCGCGCCCGAGGCACCGGCCCCCGCCCCCGCACCGAGCGCGCCCGCCGCCGAGGCCCCTGCCAGCAGTGGCGGTGGCGAAGGTGGTGAGGGTCGCGAATCCGGCCAGCCGCGGCAGCAGAACCACCAGGGCGGTGGCCAGAACCAGGGCCAGAACCCGTACAACCAGAACGGCCAGCAGGGCCAGGGAGGCCAGGGCAACCGCCGTGACCGCTTCCGCAACCGCCGCGACCGTGACCGTGACCGCAACAACAACCGCTTCCGCGACGACGGCATGCCCAACGACGGCGGCGAGCAGCAGCCCTTCGTGCCGCGTCCGCACGCCAACGTACCGGAAGGCTTCCCGGTCTATTCGCTGAGCGACCTCAAGCGCATGCCGGCACAGAAGCTGTTGGAAATCGCCGAGCAGCTGCAGATCTCCGAAGGCGTGGCACGCGCCCGCAAGCAGGATGTGATCTTCGCCCTGCTGAAGGTACTGACCCGCCACGGTGACGGCGTCGCCGCCGACGGCGTGCTGGAAATCCTGCCGGACGGCTTCGGCTTCCTGCGCGCGGCCGAAGCCAGCTACCTGGCCGGCCCGGACGACACCTATATCTCGCCCAGCCAGATCCGCCGCTTCAACCTGCGCACCGGCGACCATATCTCCGGCCGCATCCGCTTCCCGAAGGACGGCGAGCGCTACTTCGCGCTGAACATCGTCGACACCATCAACGGCGAGCCGATCGAAGCGTCGAAGAACAAGGTGCTGTTCGAGAACCTGACCGCCCTGTTCCCGCGCCGCCGCTTCACCCTGGAGCGCGGCAACGGTTCGTCGGAAGACATCACCGGCCGCATCCTCGACCTGATGGCGCCGCAGGGCAAGGGCCAGCGCTCGCTCATCGTGTCGCAGCCGAAGGCCGGCAAGACCATGATGATGCAGCAGGTCGCCACCGCCATCACCACCAACCACCCGGACGTGCACCTGATCGTGCTGCTGATCGACGAGCGCCCGGAAGAAGTGACCGAAATGCAGCGCACCGTGCGCGGCGAGGTCATCAGCTCGACCTTCGACGAACCGGCCGCGCGCCACGTGCAGGTGGCCGAAATGGTCATCGAGCGCGCCAAGCGCCTGGTCGAGCACAAGAAGGACGTGGTGATCCTGCTCGACTCGATCACCCGCCTGGCCCGCGCCTACAACAACGTGGTGCCGAGCTCGGGCAAGGTGCTGACCGGTGGCGTGGACGCCAACGCCCTGCACCGCCCGAAGCGCTTCTTCGGTGCCGCGCGCAACGTGGAAGAAGGCGGCAGCCTGACCATCATCGCCACCGCGCTGGTCGACACCGGCTCGAAGATGGACGAGGTGATCTACGAAGAGTTCAAGGGCACCGGCAACAGCGAAGTGCACCTGAGCCGTCGTATCGCTGAAAAGCGCGTGTTCCCGGCCATCGACATCAACCGTTCGGGTACCCGCCGCGAAGACCTGCTGATCGAACCGGAACTGCTGCAGAAGATCTGGATCCTGCGCAAGCTGCTGCATCCGATGGATGAAATGGCGGCGATGGAGTTCCTGCTGGACAAGATGAAGAACACCAAGTCCAACGACGAGTTCTTCGGTTCGATGAAGCGCTGAGCCACGGCATTGCATCGAAAAGAACCTGCCGCTCGCTGCGGCAGGTTTTTTTTCACCTGCAGGGCGACCCACTTCACTTCACCGCCGCCCGGTTTTGGCGATAATCCGCCCGATGCCCTGCCCGGCCCCGAGGGCCTGGCCACCGATTCCCGCTGTCGCCCCTTCCGGAGAACCGGTCGGGTCCAGCCTCCTGCCGGATCCGTCGACGCATGCGAACGCTGTCTCCCCGCCTCAACCTGGGCAAGCTGATCCTCGCCCTGGCCCTGCTCAGCGCCATCATCGCGCTGGCCAACACCCTGCTGGCCAGCTACCGGGTGCAGCGCGACCAGCTGGTCGGCAACACCCTGGAGGCCAACCGCGTCTACGCCACCAAACTGGCCGAAACGACCCAGAACTTCCTGCTGGCTGCCCAGCAGGAACTGGCCTACGCCGCCACGCGGCTCGGCCAGGGCAACCTCGACCCGGCACAGGCCCAGGACGAAGCCAGCCGCCTGCAGCTGCAGACCAACAGCTTCAACTCTTCGCTGGTGGTGGATGCCGACGGCCTGGTGATCGCCACCTCGCCGCAGACCCTGCAGCTGCAGGGCGAAGTGCTGCACAGCGTCGGCAACAATGCCGCGCTGGCCGCGCGCCAGCCGATGATCAGCGACCCGTACCAGTCGGCCACCGGCAAGCTGCTGGTCTCGCTGTCGCACCCGATCTTCGATCGCCAGGGCCACTACCGTGGTTACGTCAGCGGCACCCTGTACCTGCGCCAGCGCAGCGCACTGCACACGCTGCTGGGCAAGCACTACTACCGTGATGGTTCCTACCTGTACGTGGTCGATCGCCATGGCCGCCTGCTGTACCACGCCGATGGCAAGCGGGTGGGCGACTACGTGGTCGGCAACCCCGCAGTAAAGGCCGTGGTGCGCGGCGAGCGTGGCGCGCAGCAGGTGCGCAACAACCTGGGCGTGTCGATGCTGGCCGGCTATGCGCCGGTGGCGGCCACCGGCTGGGGCATCATCGCCCAGCGCCCGACCGAGGCCACGCTGCAGCCGCTGTCGCGGTTGATGACTGCGGTAATCTGGAACGCAATCCCGCTGGGCCTGCTGTCGCTGCTGATCACCTGGTGGTTCGCCCGTCGCATCTCGATGCCGCTGTGGCAGCTCGCACGCAACGTGCAGGGCGGCGAAGACACCGGCAATGCGATCAGCCACGTCAGCGGCATCCGCGCGTGGTACTTCGAGGTCGCCCAGCTCAAGCAGGCGGTACTGCACAGCTTCAATGCACTGCAGGACCGCATCGGCACGCTCAACCGCGCCAGCCGCACCGATCCGCTGACCAGTCTTCTCAACCGCCGCGGCCTGCAGCAGGCGCTGGATGCCCTGCAGGTACAGGGCATCCCGTTCGCGATCCTGGCGCTGGACATCGATCGCTTCAAATCGATCAATGACAACCACGGCCATGACGTCGGCGACGCTGCCATCGTCCACATCGCCAACCAGATGCGCCGCTACTCGCGCGACAGCGACATCCTCTGCCGCGCCGGCGGCGAGGAGTTCCTGCTGCTGTTGCCGGGCATCAGCGCCGAGTCAGCGCGACAGGCTGGCGAGCGTCTGCGCCAGCACATTGCCGACCATCCGTTTGAACCGGTCGGCACCATCACCGTCTCGCTGGGCGTGGCCCACTTCCCCAGCTTCCATGTCGATGCCGAGCAGGCGCTGCGGCTGGCCGACAAGGCGCTGTACCTGGCCAAGGAACAGGGCCGCAACCGAGTGGTGGTCTACCCCTACGCCGATTGACGCGAAGCCGGGCTGGCCGGCTCCGCAGTGATCGTCAGCCCTGCTCCAGCGGCGTCAGCAGGCGCAGGCCGCGCTTGGCGCCGTCGACCATGTAGATGCCGCCCTCGGGCAGCAGGTCGCTGCCGTTTTCCGCCGCGTCACCGGTCACCCACGGTGCGCGCTGCTTCGGTCCTGGAATGAAGGCGCGCCAGCGGCCATAGCGCTCGGCAGCGGCATTGCGATCATCCGAGAACGCATAGTTGACCGGCACGCGTACCGACCAGAATTCCCGTGTGACGTCCTTCCCGCTGCTTGGAGGAATGAAGGTCCACTTGCGGGCGGTATTGATGCTGGCCTTGGCCAGCACATCGCGCAGCTTGGCCATGGTCCGCTCCGGCCCCGCCACGGTCATGTTGACCTGCTCGGCGATGACGTCGGCCACCGTGCCATCACGGGCGACCTTGATGATCAGGATCACATCGCCCTGACCACCGATCCTCATTGCCTCGTCCGGATAGCGCGGCGGCGCCAGGCGCTCTGCGGTCACCGAATCGGTGGCCTTTGGATCGTACTCGCTGAAATCCACGCTGGTCATGCTGACTTCGTAGTCGCCCTTGCCCGTGGACTTGCCACGCAGACGCACCCGAAACGGTGCCTGTGCGGCGACGGCCTTGCCATCGACCCGCGTCGGCTCGAAACGCCAAGGGCGAATGGTGCGTTCAACAAACGCGGCAACACCCGGGCTGATGTTTGCCTTCTGATCGAGCACCAGAGCGCTGACTGCGCCTTCTGCCGTGACCTCGATCTTTCCGGTCAGTGTCATGCTCAATTCGGTGGTGGCACGCACCGCGCGCGTGGTCTGCGCGTTGGCATCGCCGGCTAACAGCGGAGCGCCGGCACCGACGGCCAACGCGAGAGCGAGGAACAATGGGGAACGCATCATTGCCGGATCCTTGGTGATGAAGGGCGAGAGTACCTCAGTCCCAACACCCATGACAGCTGGCTCACGCCAACCGGTGCGCGCCAGCATAGGGCGGCGTGTCCGGATAGTCACCTCGGGCGAAGCGTTCCTGCAGGCCCTGCCACCAGCCCGGGTCGAACAGGTGCCGGTAGTGCTCGCGCACCGCTGCCAGCTCTGCAGCGGGCAGGCCCATGAACGGGCCGAAGCGCTCGGGAAACACGTCGCGCGGACCGACATGGAACCATGGCTCGTCGGACATCGCTTCCTCCGGCGTACGCGGCTGCGGCCAGGCGCGGAAGACGCAGTCGCTGACCAGACACAGCTCGTCGTAGTCGTAGAACACGGCCCGGCCGTGCCGTGATACGCCGAAATTCTTCGGCAGCATGTCACCGGGGAAGATGTTGTTGCGCGCCATGTCGGTGATCGCCTGCGCATAGTCGAGCACCGCCGCCCGCACCGCCTCCGCGCCCTGCTCGCGCAGGTACAGATTCAAGGGACGAAAACGACGCTGCACATAGCACAGTGCGACTTCGACCTCATCGCCATCGATGCGTACGCTCTGCGCGCACTGCTGCAGCAGTTCATCCAGCAAGGCCGGCGCGAAGCGCTGGCGCGGGAAGCGCAGATGACGATAGGGCTGCGCATCGAGCAGGCGGCCGACACGATCGAGGTTGAACACCAGCGCGTACTTCTCTTCCACCTGCTGTCGCGACATCGCCTTGGGCCACGCGAAACGGTCGCGGATCAGCTTGAACACCAGCGGGTAACTGGGCAGGGTGAACACCGCCATGACCATGCCCGGCGTGCCCTCTGCATGCACCAGCCGCTCCTGCGGGTGCTCGTTGAAATGACGGAAGAAGGTGCGGTAGCGCTCGGTCTTGCCCTGCTTGGCGCGGCCCAGCACGGTGTAGATCTCATCGATGGGCTTGCCCGGCAGCAGACTGCGCAGGAACACCACCGCATCACCTACCGTGGCCAGGTTGGCCTGGAAGTAACTGCGCGACACGCCGAACAGGTGGGCCACGTCCCGGCGCCGGGTCAGCACCGCATCGGCGCGCAGGCCACGCTCGTCGTTCACCAGGGCAATCACGCACGGCGAGAACCGGTGCTCGCCGAACACGCGGCCAACCAGGTAAGCGCGGCGCTCGCGGTAGAACACCGTGTCGAGCAGCTCGATGCTGCGTACCGGCGTATCGCCCCAGTGGGCCAGGTCATCCTGCAGGCGCACCGCGATGGCCGCGGCGCAGCGCAGCTGGTGCGCATAGGGGATATCGAAGCGATAGTCGGCCAGCACCCGCTGCAGCGCCTCCACCGGCCGCGTCGGCGAAACCGCGTAGGTATGCCGCGCCACCGGGTGGGTGATGGCATCGGAGGGTTCGACATCGAAGGCGATGAACTCCAGCGCCGGGTCCACGCCCCGGATGGCAAACAGGCGCCGCGACAACGTGTTGTAGAAGGTCTTGTACAGCTCGGCGTCGATCAGGCCCTGCAGCAGCGCGCTGTAGCGGGCGTGCACCCGCAACCACAGCGCGCGCTCGCCGATCGCGTCACCGGCGAGGCGGCGCAGCGCATCCATCTGCTCGGCGATGCACAGGTCGTACAGGGCGATGCGCTCGACCGCATCCTGTCGCGCACCGGCCCAGTCGCGCTGCTCGAAGCGCTGCCGCGCCCGCGCGGTGATCGCCGCAAAGCGGGCGTGGTACTGCTCGAAACCGTCGCGGATGGCTACCGCGATGCGCGGTGCCAGCTCGGCAGCGATGTCAGGCCTGGACATGCATGGCTCACCCGGGAGGACCGGCTTCACCATACGCTGGCGTGTGCGATGCCGTCGAGCGCGAAGGTAGTGCCGGCCGCTGGCCGGCAGCACCTGGACCGTCGAGGGATCGATGCAGATGCCGGCCAGCAGCCGGCACTACTGGCTCAGATCGCCAGTTCGGCTTCCACGTCCTGCACCTTGCGCCGTGCCAATGCCAGGTTGGACCTGGTACGGTCCAGCACGATGTAGAAGAACAGGCCCTTCTTCTTCGCCACCGGGCGCATGATGTGGTACGCCTTGCCCAGCGAGATCAGGATGTCCTCGATGCTGTCGTTGAGGTTCAGCGATGCGGCGGTCTTCATCTTGGCACGGATCACTTCGGTGTTGCCGGCGGCGGCCACTTCCATGTCCATGCCGGCACCGGCTTCGCCCAGCAGCATGCCGCTTTCATAGTCGACCAGCGCCACTGCCTGCGCGCCGTCGATGCCCATCAGTGCGTTCAACGATTCATTCAGTCCAGCCACGTCGCACCCCTTGTCGATGTTGGTTCGAGCCCCTCGTTCCCCTGCGGCCGGGCTCACGATCCGCCGAGTTCGGCCAGGATCGCCTGGCCACATTCCCTGCTCTGCCACAGCACCTGGCCGATCACGCTTCGCTGGTCGCAGGCCGCCATCAGCAGCAACGGCACGCGCCCCTCGGCCTGGATCGCCAGCATCAGCACCTTGCCGCCCGCGGCTTCCAGCATCAGCGTCTGCAGATCCCCAAGCACCAGTTCGCGCCCCACTGCTGCAGCCAGCGCCAGCATCGCGCTGGTCATCGCTGCCAGGCGTTCACCGCGCCCTTCGGCACCGGCACTGACCAGGGCGAAGCCATCCACACTGGCCAGCACCACCGTGCGTATGCCTTCCACCCGCTGCTGCAGGTCTCGCAGCAAGGGCTGCAGGCGCTCACGCTGGCCGGCGTCGGGCAGTAGCGCCACCTGTCCGTCAGCCATGCGCGGCCACCAGTGCGTGCGCTTCCATCTCGCCCATCAATACATCCATCAGCAGCAATCCCTGTTCGCGGTCGCGGGTATCCACGGCCAGTAGCGGCAGCGGCTGGTCATCAAGGCAGGCAAGGGCGGCCCAGTCATCCAGCGCGGCGTGCGGTGCCTGGTCGAGATGGGTGACGGCCACCACCAGCGCCAATGACGATGCGAACGGCCGCAACACCTGCAGATAATCCTCCAGTTCGGCAACCACGCCCGCGCGCCGCGCATCCAGCAGCAGCACGGCGCCGCGGGCGCCCTGCAGCAGGATCGGCCAGAGGAAATCGAAACGCTGCTGTCCCGGCGTGCCATACAGGCGCAGCCGCTCGCCATTGGGCAGGTCGATATCTGCATAGTCCAGGGCGACGGTGGTGGAGGCCTTGTCGGCACCGAGGCGGTCGCTGTTGGCCACGTCGGTGTCGACCACCGCGCCGGCCGCGATGCTGCGCACCAGGGTCGACTTGCCACTGCCCATGCCACCCAGCACCACCACCTTGTGCTCACGCATTGCGTTCGCTCCCACGCAGGTGACGCCACAGGCGGGCGAGCAGGCCGTTGTCAGCGCCGGCAGCGCGTTCCGGCAGCGGTACCGCCGGTGCTGCCTGCAGCTGCGCGTAACCGCACAGGTAAGCGGCATGGATGAAATCGCGCACGGCCGCAGGCGGCAGATCAAGCAACATCGCGCACTCGTCCACCGTGCACGCGCGCTTGAGCAGCAGCGAGCACAGGCGGAAGCCATCATGGTCATGGCCCAGCACACGGAAATCGGGCCAGCGCAGCAGCTTTACCGAAGCACCGCGCAGGCGTTCGTCCAGTGCCTGCCAATGGCGGCTGCGTTGCGCCCATTGCCACAGCAGCGGCCGCAGTGGCTGGCGTGGCCGCTCGCCGGCCAGGCCATGCAGGCGTGCGGGTGTCAGCGCATCCAGCTGCAGGCGTTCGAAGGCATCGGCCAAACGCTCCACCAGGGCCGTAGCCGGTTCCTGCAGCAGCACGGCCTGGTCATGCTCCAGGTCCATCAGCAGCAGAGGCTCGCCCGCATCACTCAACAGGGCCTGGCCCTGTCGCAGCGGCAGCCGCTCGCGCAGCAGACGGGTGATGGCATGCGCACCATCAGCCAGGCGGATCGGTGCGGGTGCGTGCATGGCCAAGGGCTCCACTGCCAACTGCATGCGACGCAGCGCGCGACCGATGGCACTGTCATCAAGCACGTCCTGGTGCCCGTCGCCATCACGCAGCTGGCCGCCGATGTCTTCGATCCAGCACTGCAGTCGCGGACGCTGCTGGCGCATGCGCTGGGCCGCGTTGCGCAGCGCCGGCGTATCGCGGATGACCAGCAGGTCGCAATCGTCCAGGTCCTGGCTGCGGCGGATCTGGCCGTCCGGCAGGGCCGATGCCACGCGCAGCCGCTGCAGCAGGGCCTGCTCGCCCTGGATGTCGGTTCCCACTACCAGCACGCGTGCCATCCGTGTTCCCCGTGCGGCCACCTCCCCGGTGGCCTCGCGTCGCCAAGGCTAGGGCATCGCCAGCGGCAGCCGTCGTGATCGACTGCTCAGATCGAGGGCGGTTGCAGACGGTGCCCGATCAGTTCTGCGACGGCCATCGCGGGCAAGTTTCATGCCTCGTTGACGACATTCCGACAGCCGACGGGAATCACGGTTCCGGACGCGGGTCGAATGGGGTCAGATCCCTTTTGCATGGCAAAAGGGTTCTGACCCGGAGCCCAAAAGAAACCCGCGCCGAAGCGCGGGTTCCGGTGTCACGACCGAACGGCGATGGATCAGCCGCGCAGCTGCTCCAGCGCGGCGTTGAAGGTCGCGCTCGGGCGCATCGCCTTGCTCGCCTTGGCGACGTCCGGGCGGTAGTAGCCGCCGATGTCCACGGCCTTGCCCTGCACCGCGATCAGCTCTTCAACGATCTTCTGCTCGTTGTCGGTCAGTGCCTTGGCCAGCGGTGCGAAGCGTGCCTTCAGTGCCGCATCTTCGTCCTGTGCGGCCAGCGCCTGCGCCCAGTACAGCGCGATGTAGAAGTGGCTGCCACGGTTGTCGATGCCACCCAGCTTGCGCGACGGCGACTTGTCGTTGTCCAGGAACTGGCCGTTGGCTTCGTCCAGCGCCTTGGCCAGCACGCGGGCGGCGGCGTTGTCGTAGCGGTTGCCCAGGTGTTCCAGCGACGCGGCCAGGGCCAGGAACTCACCCAGCGAATCCCAGCGCAGGTAGTCCTCTTCGACGAACTGCTGCACGTGCTTCGGGGCCGAACCACCGGCGCCGGTCTCGAACAGGCCGCCACCGGCCATCAGCGGCACGATCGACAGCATCTTGGCGCTGGTGCCCAGCTCCATGATCGGGAACAGGTCGGTCAGGTAGTCGCGCAGCACGTTGCCGGTCACCGAGATGGTGTCCTCGCCCTTGCGGATGCGGTCCAGCGAGAACGCGGTGGCTTCCACCGGCGGCAGGATGCGGATGTCCAGGCCGGTGGTGTCGTGGTTCTTCAGGTACTGCTCGACCTTGGCGATGACCTGCGCGTCGTGGGCGCGGGCGGCATCCAGCCAGAACACGGCCGGGGTGCTGCTCAGGCGGGCGCGTTCGACGGCCAGCTTGACCCAGTCCTGGATCGGCGCGTCCTTGGTCTGGCACATGCGCCAGATGTCACCGGCTTCCACGGCGTGTTCGAACACCACGTTGCCGGCATCGTCGGTGACCTTGACCACGCCGTCGGCAGCAATCTGGAAGGTCTTGTCGTGCGAACCGTACTCTTCGGCCTTCTGCGCCATCAGGCCGACGTTCGGCACCGAGCCCATGGTGGCCGGGTCGAAGGCGCCGTGCGCCTTGCAGTCGTCGATGACGGCCTGGTACACGCCGGCGTAGCAGCGGTCCGGAATGACCGCCTTGGTGTCCTGCAGCTTGCCTTCGGCGTTCCACATCTTGCCCGAGTCGCGGATCATCGCCGGCATCGAGGCGTCGACGATCACGTCGCTCGGCACGTGCAGGTTGGTGATGCCCTTGTCCGAATTGACCATGGCCACGCCCGGACGCTGCGCGTACTCGGCGGCCAGGTCCGCTTCGATCGCGGCGCGGGTGGCTTCCGGCAGCGACGGCAGGCGCGCGGCCAGGTCACCGATGCCGTTGTTGGCATCGAAACCGGCCTGCTTGAGCACGTCGGCGTGCTTGGCCAGCACGTCCTTGTAGAACTCGTTGACCGCCACGCCGAACATGATCGGGTCGGAGACCTTCATCATGGTCGCCTTCAGGTGCAGCGAGAACAGCACGCCCTGGGCCTTGGCATCGGCGATCTGCTCACCGATGAACGCGGCCAGCGCCTTGCGGCTCATGACGGCGGCATCGACGATCTCGCCGGCCTTGACCGTGGTCTTTTCCTTCAGCACGACGGCGCTGCCGTCCTTGCCGTGGAAGGTGATCTTCAGCGCACCGGCGTTGGCCAGGGTGGCCGACTTCTCGCTGCCGTAGAAATCGCCGGCGGCCATGTGCGCGACGTGCGACTTCGAATCCGACGCCCAGGCGCCCATGCGGTGTGGGTGCTTGCGCGCGTAGTTCTTCACCGACAGCGGTGCACGACGGTCGGAGTTGCCTTCGCGCAGAACCGGGTTCACCGCACTGCCCTTGACCTTGTCGTAGCGCGCCTTGTAGTCGCGCTGCTGGTCGTCGGCCGGGGTTTCCGGGTAATCCGGCAGCGGATAGCCCTGGTCCTGCAGTTCCTTGATGGCCGCCTTCAACTGCGGCACCGAGGCGGAGATGTTCGGCAGCTTGATGATGTTGGCGTCCGGGGTGGTCGCCAGCTGGCCCAGCTCGGCCAGGTCGTCGCTGACCTTCTGCGCGTCGGACAGCAGTTCCGGGAACTGCGACAGGATGCGGCCGGACAGCGAGATGTCACGGGTTTCCACCACGATGCCGGCAGTGGCGGTGTAGGCGTCGACGATCGGCAGCAGCGACTGGGTCGCCAGGAACGGTGCTTCGTCGGTCAGCGTGTAGAGGATCTTGGACATGGGGGACTTGGACTCTGTAGCAATGCTCAGGGGAAGGCCGGCGCCAGCGCCGGGCCACGTGCAACCGTGTCGCTTTCCCCCGTCGCCGTCAGGGTGGGCGCGCGGCGGGGAAACCCCTGCATTGTCGCGTTTTCAGCCGCGCGGGGCAAAGCCGCGCCATACGCGGCGGTACTGCACGGCGGCAACGCTGTGATCCATCCACGCGCGGCGTGGATCTGCGCGAACGCCGCCGTCAGTGAATCCACGCCATGCATGGATGAAGCCAGCCACCGGCCAATAAAAAAGGACGCAGCCTTGCGGCTGCGTCCATCGTGAGTCCTGCCGGGAGAGAGTCGGCAGGACTTACTTGACCTCGAACTCCTGCGGCGTTCCAGCCGCCTTGCCATCGACCGTGACCTCGGCGCGGTACTTGCCGGCCGGCCAGCCCTTTGCATTCTTGAACGTGACGTTGGTGGTCTCCGCGCCGCTGGCATTCAGGGTCGCGGTCTGTTCGCCGGCCACCTGGCCGTCCTGGAAGGTCAGCTTGGCACCGACATTGACGTTGTTGGCGGCGCCATCGGTCTTGACCGAGACGATGACATCATCCTTCGGCGAGAACAGTGCAGCCGGGGCGACCGATTTGTCGGCGGCAGCGGTCTTGCCCACGGTGACGGTGGAAACGCTGACCGCGGCAGCTTCCGCCATCGGCGGCGGTGCACCGGTCATCGGTGCCGGCGCTGCCGGCTCGGCCGGAGCCGTGGCGGCCGGAGCGGCGTTGGTGTCGGTCGACTCTTCCTTCTTCTTGCAACCGACCAAGGCAACGCTGCCCAACAGGGCGGCGATCAGGGCGGTCTGGAGCGGGGTGGTCTTGATCATTCGGGGTTCCTCCCAGGGATTGTCGGACGGCGTTTGATCGCCGGCTTACTTCGGCGGCAGTTTCAGGGTCTGGCCCGGGAAGATCTTGTCCGGGTCGTCAAGCACATCGCGATTGGCTTCGAAGATCTTCTTCCAGGCGTTGGCGTCGCCCAGATGCTGCTTGGCGATCTTCGACAGCGAGTCACCCTTCTGCACGGTATAGGTGCCGCCGCTGACGATCTCGGCGGTGCTGTCCACCGAAGCGCTCACGCCGGAGAAGTCCGCCTTCGGCACCTGCTCGGCGGTACTGTCGACGCTGGCGCTGACGCCGGAGAAATCGGCTTTCTTCTCGGTACTCATCCACAACTCCCGTCTGCATGACTACGTGGCTCGCACGGTGCCATGGCGGTTGTTAAATGGGGATGGTGCAGATGTGAAGCCGCCCCGGGGGGCGGCTGAACAATCGGGAGAGACGGTGCCCGGTAGTGCCGGCCGCTGGCAGGCTGTGCCAGGGGGATCCGGCCTTGGCCGATTGCCGGCCAGCGGCCGGCACTACCCGTAACCGCCTGCGAATCATGGTAGTGCCGGCCGCTGGCCGGCGCTCGCCGGGCATGGCCCGGCACAACGGGCAACCGCCTGCGGCGGTTACTGGCGCAGTTCGCGGTAGGTCGCGGCCGGGGCGGCAATGCCGGGACTGGCACGCCACGGATTGATGTCCAGGCCGCCACGGCGGGTATAGCGCGCCTCCACTTCCAGCCATTGCGGCTGGCAGCGCGCAGACACCTCGCTGAAGATCCGCTCAACGCACTGCTCGTGGAACTCGGCGTGCTCGCGGTAGCTCACCAGATAGCGCAGCAGGCCGGCACGATCGATCTTCGGCCCGCGGTAACGCAGGCTGACCGTCGCCCAGTCCGGCTGGCCGGTGACCGGGCAGTTGGACTTCAGCAGTGCCGAGACCAGGGTCTCCTCCACCACCTCACCGGCATTGGCCGAGAGAAAGTCCGCCTGCGGCGGGCCGTAGCAGTCGATCTCCAGCTCCAGCCCGTCGATGGATTCACCGAGCGGCGTCTCGCGCAGGCCCGGCAGCCCGAACTCGACCTGGACCGGCGCACCGGCACAATCTGACAGATCCGCCACGATGCGCGCGCGCAGTGCCTCGGCGCTGTCGATGCGGGTGCTGTTGAGGGAGTTGAGGTACAGCTTGAACGACTTCGATTCGATCAGCCGCGGCGAGGTGCACGGCACCTGCACGGTGGCCACGGCCACCTGCGGCTTGCCACGCGGGTCGAGCCAGCTCAGCTCGAAGGCGTGCCAGCGGTCATGGCCGACGAACGGCAGCGCGGCGTCATCGAGGCCGATTTCGGCGCGGGCGCCGCTGCGGGGGATGGGAAACAGCAGGCCGGGATCGTACTGCGACGGGTAACTGACCTCGCGACCGAGGCTGGAATCCTGTGGGGTGTTCATGGGGGTCATTGTATCGCGCGGACGGCGGGCCTTCGGCCGGGCTGGCCAACGGCGGAGCCCCTCCGTGGTGGTTTTGTTGGTTGGTCGTGGAAGGCGGTCTATCGGCTTGGCCGGGTGGGTAGGCGGGTCGGGGGACGCCGTAAACCCGTCCTTGGGGGCTTGGCCGCGGCATCCATGCCGCGGACACCCCCGCCCCGCCTACCCACCCGGCCCCTGACAGTTCCTTGCGCGCCACCACCACCACGGGAAAGATCAGGAAAATCAAAATCAGAAGCCGATCCTTCAGACATTCATGACGTCCGCCGTGCCGACCAACGGTCGGCACCCACCAACAGCAGCGGGCACCAACAGCCGCGGGAAACTGTCGAAGGCGGGGTGGGTCCGGTTGAGGGGGTGTCCGCGGCATGGATGCCGCGGCCAAGCCCCCATGGACGGGTTTACGGCGTCCCCCTCAACCGGACCCACCCCGCCATCCCACGGAATGCCCACTTTTGACGTTGACGTTGCCGTTGATCCAAGCGGGTGCAGGGCTGCAAGCCCTGCCGGAAACCCTCACCCCGCCGGAGTGCCTGCACCGTGCAGGTAATCCAGGCTCACCTGCAGCAGCGCGCGCAGTCCCACATCCAGCGCCTTCTCATCCAGCAGGAACTTCGGGGAGTGGTTGGCCGGCGCCGTCGCCGGGTCGATGCCCACGCTGGTGGAACCAACGAAGAAGAACATCCCCGGCACTTCCTTCGCGTACAGCGAGAAATCCTCCGCACCCATCTGCAGCGGTGGCTCGTACACGTTGTCCTTGCCCACCACTGCCTGCAGGCTCGGCAGCATCTTCGCGGTCAGCGCCGGGTCGTTCACCGTGGCCGGATTGCCCTCCGACTCGTAGATGTCCGTCACCGCCTTGGCACCGTGCGCGGCGGCGGTGTGCTCGGCCACGTTGCGCAGGTCGGCGAAGATCTGCTGCCGCATGCCTTCGTCGAAGGTACGGATGGTGCCGACCATTTCCACTTCATCCGGAATGATGTTGTAGCGGATGCCACCGTTGATCGCGCCGAACGTCAGCACCGCCGGCTGCTTGGACAGGTTCGCGCGGCGGCTGACGATGGTCTGCGCGGTGCCGACCAGGTCAGCGGTGGCCACGATCGGATCAACACCGTTCCACGGCGCCGAGCCATGCGTCTGCCGACCGATCACTTTGATCCCGAAACGATCCGAAGCCGCCATCAGCGGGCCACCGCGCACGGCGATCTGCCCAGCCTGCACGCTGGAGAACACATGCAGGCCAAACACGGCTTCCGGCTTGAAGTCGGCGAACAGGCCTTCCTTCAGCATCAGGGCAGCACCCCCCTCTTCCGGCGGCGGTGCACCCTCTTCGGCCGGCTGGAAGATCAGCATCACCTGGCCCGGCAGATCCTTCTTCATCGACACCAGTGCCTCGGCCACGCCGAGCAGGGTGGCGGTGTGCGCGTCATGGCCGCAGGCATGCATCACGCCCACGGTCTGCCCGCGGTACTGGTCGGTGGCTTTCGAGGCGAACGGCAGGCCGGTCTGTTCGGTCACCGGCAGCGCGTCCATGTCCGCGCGCAGGGCGATCTTCGGCCCGGGCTTGCCGCCTTCGATGATCGCCACCACGCCGTGGTGGGCGATGCCGGTCTTCGGCTTCAGGCCCATCGCACGCAGGCGCTTGGCGACCTCGGCCGAGGTGCGCGCCTCGCGGTTGGACAGTTCCGGGTGCTGATGGAAGTCGCGGCGCCATTCAACCACCTTGGCCTGCAGGCGCTGGGCAGCGGCGGTCACTTCGGGGCGTTGCCCGTCCTGGGCGTGGGCAACGGCCGGCAGGGCCAGCAGCAGGGCGGACAGCAGCAGCGAACGGCGCATCGCAATCTCCACAGCAAGAGGGGTCCAGCTGAATGTAGGGCAACACCGCCGCCACGGGAACCTCCGCGGCCGGATCCGGTCTTAGCGCCCGTCCCATCCGTCATGCAGGAAACGTGATGTGGCACAGGTATGCTTTGCGCATTGCCAACCGGGGCCGCGCCCCGTCCAGCCCTCTTGGAGTCCTCGTAATGTCACGTGTTTGGAAGATCGTGCTGCTGGTCGTGGCGGTTCTGGTGCTGGCCGTGGTCGGCCTGCGCGTCATCGGCGGGGGCAAGGACAAGGCTGGAAAGCCGGCAGCGGGAGCGCGCCAGGGTGGCGAAGACCCGGATGCCGGCCCGGTGCCGGTGACCGTGGTCGAGGCCACGCACCAGGACGTACCGGTGTATGCCAGCGCACTGGGTACCGTGACGGCAATGAACACCGTCACCGTCAGCCCGCAGGTCGGTGGCCAGCTGATGAGCCTGAACTTCCGCGAAGGCCAGGAAGTGAAGAAGGGCGACGTGCTGGCAGTGATCGATCCACGCACCGCCCAGGCCAGCTATGACCAGGCCGCGGCAGCCAAGCGCCAGAACGAGGCGCTGCTGGCCACCGCGCGCTCCAACTACCAGCGCTCCAATGCGCCGGAGTACCGCCAGTTCGTCGCCAAGACCGATCTGGATACACAGCGAAACCAAGTGGCACAGTACGAAAGCGCAGTCGCGGCGAACGAGGCCAGCATGCGCTCGGCACAGGTGCAGCTGCAGTACACCAGGGTCACCGCACCGATCACCGGCATCGCCGGCATCCGCGCGGTCGACGCGGGCAACGTGGTCAACGCCGGCACCGCGCTGGTCACCCTGACCCAGATCCACCCGATCCACGTCCTGTTCAACCTGCCCGAACGCCAGCTCGGCGACGTGCGCCAGGCGCAGGCCACCGGCGCGGTGCCGGTGGCGGCACTGGACCGCGCCGACTCGCACGTGCTGTCCGGCGACGGCAAGCTGGACGTGGTCGACAACCTGATCAGTGCCGACAGCGGCACCTTCAAGGCGCGCGCGCTGTTCGACAACACCGACAACGGCCTGTGGCCGGGCCAGTTCGTCAACGTGCGCATGCAGCTGCGCACGATTGCCGGCGGCGTGGTCATTCCGACCCAGGCCGTGCTGCGTGGGCCGGATGGCGAGTACGTCTACGTCGTGCAGGGCGACAACACGGTGAAGATGCAGACCGTGCGCAGCGGCGTGGAAGTGGGCGACAGCCAGGTGCAGATCGCCGAAGGCCTGAAGGGCGGCGAGCGGGTGGTCAGTGAAGGCCAGTTCCGCCTGAAGCCGGGCAGCAAGGTCACCGCGCTGAAGCCGGGCGAAACCCCGGCCGCACCGACCGAGGCCGAGCTGAAGGCGGCCGAGCAGAAGAACGGTGGCGGCGGTGGCCGTCGCGGTGGCGGTCCGCGCTGAGCGCAGGCCACGGTTCTCCCTCGCGCCGGCGGACCCGCCGGCGCCGACATTGAAGTGCCAGCAAGGATCAGTCCGTGGGCTTTTCGACGATCTTCATCCGCCGCCCGATCGCTACCTCGCTGTTGATGGCGGGCCTGTTGCTGCTGGGCATCCTCGGTTACCGCAAGCTGCCGGTGTCGGCGCTGCCGGAAATCGATGCGCCCAGCCTGGTGGTCACCACCCAGTACCCCGGCGCCAACGCCACCACCATGGCCTCGCTGGTCACCACGCCGCTGGAGCGCCAGTTCGGCCAGATCTCCGGGCTGGAGCTGATGACCTCCGACTCGTCGGCTGGCTTGTCCACGATCATCCTGCAGTTCTCGATGGACCGCGACATCGACATCGCCGCGCAGGACGTGCAGGCGGCGATCCGCCAGGCCACCCTGCCCTCGTCGCTGCCCTACCAGCCGGTCTACAACCGGGTGAACCCGGCCGACGCGGCCATCGTCACCCTGAAACTGACCTCTGACACGCGCCCGCTGCGCGACGTCAACAATTACGCCGACTCGATCCTGGCCCAGCGCCTGTCGCAGGTGCAGGGCGTCGGCCTGGTCTCGATTGCCGGCAACGTGCGCCCGGCCGTGCGCATCCAGGTCAATCCGGCGCAGCTGTCGAACATGGGCCTGACCCTGGAACAGCTGCGCAGCGCGCTCACCCAGGCCAACGTCAATGCGCCCAAGGGCTCGTTGAACGGCAAGACCCAGTCCTACAGCATCGGCACCAACGACCAGCTGGCCAGCGCCGCCGAGTACCGCGACACCATCATCAGCTACAAGAACGGCCGCCCGGTGCGGCTGTCCGACGTGGCCGAGGTGGTCGACGGCGTGGAGAACGACCAGCTGGCGGCCTGGGCCGATGGCAAGCCGGCGGTGCTGCTGGAAGTGCGTCGCCAGCCGGGCGCCAACATCGTGCAGACCGTCGAGCGCATCCGCGCGATCCTGCCCCAGCTGCAGGGCGTGCTGCCGGCCGACGTGCACCTGGAGATCTTCAACGACCGCACCGAGACCATCCGCGCCTCGGTGCATGAAGTGCAGTTCACCCTGATCCTCACCATCGGCCTGGTGGTGGCGGTGATCTTCGTGTTCCTGCGCCGGCTGTGGGCCACCATCATCCCCTCGGTGGCGGTGCCGCTGTCGCTGGCCGGCACCTTCGCTGTGATGGCCTTTGCCGGCATGTCGCTGGACAACCTGTCGCTGATGGCGCTGGTGGTGGCTACCGGCTTCGTGGTCGACGATGCGATCGTGATGATCGAGAACATCGTGCGTTACATCGAGCAGGGCAAGAGTGGCAAGGAAGCGGCCGAGATCGGCGCACGCCAGATCGGCTTCACCGTGCTGTCGCTGACGGTCTCGCTGGTGGCGGTGTTCCTGCCGCTGCTGCTGATGCCTGGCGTCACCGGCCGCCTGTTCCACGAGTTCGCCTGGGTGCTGAGCATCGCCGTGGTGCTGTCGATGCTGATCTCGCTGACGCTGACCCCGATGATGTGCGCCTACCTGCTCAAGCCCGATGCCCTGCCCGAGGGCGAGGATGCGCATGAGCGCGCAGCGGCGGCCGGCAAACAGAACCTGTGGACGCGCACCGTCGGCCTGTACGAGCACAGCCTGGACTGGGTGCTGGGCCACCAGCGCCTGACCCTGGCCGTGGCCGGTGGCGCGCTGGTACTGACCGTGCTGCTGTACGTGTTGATTCCCAAGGGGCTGCTGCCCGAGCAGGACACCGGCCTGATCACCGGCGTGGTGCAGGCCGACCAGAACATCGCTTTCCCGCAGATGGAACAGCGCACCAGGCAGGTTGCCGAAGCGCTGCGCCAGGATCCGGACGTGACCGGCGTGTCGGCGTTCATCGGTGCCGGCAGCATGAACCCCACGCTCAACCAGGGCCAGCTGTCGATCGTGCTGAAGGAGCGCAGCCAGCGTGATGGCCTGGATGAGATCCTGCCGCGCCTGCAGAAGGCGGTAGCCGGTATTCCGGGCGTGGCCCTGTACCTGAAACCGGTGCAGGACGTGACCCTCGATACCCGCGTGGCCGCCACCGAATACCAGTACTCGCTGTCGGACGTGGACAGCGCCGAAGTGGCCACGCAGGCCACGCGCCTGACCGAAGCGCTGCGCAAGCGCCCGGAACTGGCCGACGTGGACAACAACCTGTCCAACCAGGGCCGCGCGCTTGAACTGAACATCGACCGCGACAAGGCCAGTGTGCTGGGCGTGCCGATGCAGACCATCGACGACACGCTCTACGATGCGTTCGGCCAGCGCCAGATCTCGACCATCTTCACCGAACTCAACCAGTATCGGGTTGTGCTGGAAGTGGCGCCGGAGTTCCGTACCAGCACCGCGCTGATGGAACAGCTGGCCGTGGCTTCCAACGGCGCCGGCGCGCTGACCGGCACCAATGCCACCAGCTTCGGCCAGGTCACCTCGTCCAACTCGTCCACCGCCACCGGCATCGGCGCGCAGAACACCGGCATCACCGTCGGCGCCGGCAACATCATCCCGCTGTCGGCGCTGGCCGAAGGCAAGGTCAGCAGCGCACCGCTGGTGGTCAGCCACCAGCAGCAGCTGCCGGCGGTGACCGTGTCGTTCAACGTGGCGCCGGGCTACTCGCTGTCCGAAGCGGTGCGTGCGATCCAGGAAACCAAGGACAGCCTGGACATGCCCACCCACCTGCATGCCGAGTTCATCGGCAAGGCCGCCGAGTTCACCGGCAGCCAGACCGACGTGGTGTGGCTGCTGCTGGCCTCGCTGGTGGTGATCTACATCGTGCTGGGCGTGCTCTACGAGAGCTACATCCACCCGATCACGATCATCTCCACGCTGCCGCCGGCCGGTGTCGGCGCGCTGCTGGCGCTGATGCTGTGCGGGCTGAGCCTGTCGGTGGACGGCATCGTCGGCATCGTGCTGCTGATCGGCATCGTCAAGAAGAACGGTATCATGATGGTGGACTTCGCGATCGAGGCGCGTCGCGCCGGTGCCAACGCGCATGAAGCGATCCGCCGCGCCTGCCTGCTGCGCTTCCGTCCGATCATGATGACCACCGCCGCGGCAATGCTCGGCGCACTGCCGCTGGCGCTGGGCACCGGCATCGGCTCGGAGCTGCGCCGCCCGCTGGGCATCGCCATCGTCGGCGGCCTGCTGCTGTCGCAGCTGGTCACGCTGTACACAACGCCGGTGATCTACCTGTACATGGAACGCTTCTCCGAATGGCTGGCGCGCCGCCGCGAGCAGCGCGCACTGCGCAACGGTTCGCTGCAGGAGCCGCAGGCATGATCCACGCCCCGCTGCTGCGGTGGGCCGCACGATGAACCTGTCCGGCCCCTTCATCCGCCGCCCGATCGGCACCGCGCTGCTGGCCATCGGCCTGTTCATGGTCGGCCTGATCTGCTACCTGCGCCTGGGCGTATCGGCACTGCCGAACATCGAGATCCCGGTGATCTTCGTGCACGCCAGCCAGTCCGGCGCGGATGCGGCGACCATGGCCTCGACAGTCACCGCGCCGCTGGAGCGCCACCTCGGCCAGCTGCCGGGCATCGACCGCATGCGCTCGTCGAGCTCGGAAGGCAGCTCGCTGGTGTTCATGATCTTCCAGAGCGGCCACAACATCGATTCGGCCGCGCTGGACGTGCAGACCGCGATCAACTCGGCGCAGGCCGACCTGCCTTCGGGCATGGGCTCGCCGATGTACCAGAAGGCGAATCCGAACGACGACCCGGTCATCGCCATCGCGCTGACCTCGCAGACGCAGTCGGCCGACGAGCTGTACAACGTCGCCGACTCGCTGCTGGCCCAGCGCATCCGCCAGATCAGCGGCGTTGCTTCGGTCGACATCGCTGGCGCTTCGACGCCGGCGGTGCGTGTGGACGTCAACCTGCGCCTGATGAACGCGCTCGGCCTGACCGCCGATGACCTGCGCAACGCCGTGCGCGCGGCCAACGTGACCTCGCCCACCGGTTTCCTCAGCGACGGCAACACCACTACCGCGATCATCGCCAACGACTCGGTGGCGCGTGCCGCCGACTTCGCCGACCTGGTGGTCAAGACCCAGGGCGATGGCCGGGTGATCCGCCTGAAGGACATCGCCAACGTCTACGACGGCCAGCAGGATGCCTACCAGGCCGCGTGGTTCGACCACAAACCGGCGGTGGTGATGTACGTGTTCACCCGTGCCGGGGCCAACATCGTGGAGACCGTGGACCGGGTCAAGGCGCAGATCCCGACCCTGCGCGATTACCTGCAGCCCGGCACCACGATGACGCCGTACTTCGACCGTACGCCGACCATCCGCTCGTCGCTGCATGAAGTGCAGATCACCCTGCTGATCAGCCTGGCGATGGTGGTGCTGACCATGGCGCTGTTCCTGCGCCGGCTGGCACCCACGCTGATCGCTGCGGTGACCGTGCCGCTGTCGCTGGCCGGTGCCGCGCTGGTGATGTACGTGATGGGCTTCACCCTGAACAACCTGAGCCTGCTGGCGCTGGTGATCGCCATCGGCTTCGTGGTCGACGATGCGATCGTGGTGATCGAGAACATCATGCGCCACCTCGACGAAGGCATGCCGCGGATGCAGGCGGCGCTCACCGGCGCGCGCGAGATCGGCTTTACCATCGTCTCGATCACCGCCTCGCTGGTGGCGGTGTTCATCCCGCTCCTGTTCGCCAGCGGCATGATGGGTGCGTTCTTCCGCGAATTCACCGTCACCCTGGTGGCGGCCATCGTGGTCTCGATGATCGTCTCGCTGACGCTGACTCCGGCGTTGTGCAGCCGGTTCCTCAGCGCACACGACCACAGCGCGCCGCCGTCGCGCTTCGGCCGCTGGCTGGATGCCGGCCATGAGCGCATGCTTCGCATCTACACGGTCTTCCTCGACTTCTCGCTGCGCCACGCGCTGCTGCTGTCGCTGACCCCGCTGATCCTGATCGGCGCCACCGTCTTCCTGTTCGGCGCGGTGAAAAAGGGCGCGTTCCCGCCGCAGGACACCGGCCTGATCTGGGGCCGCGCCAATTCCAGCGCCACGGTGTCCTTCGAGGACATGGTCGCCCGCCAGCGCCGCATCACCGACATGCTGATGGCCGACCCCGCGGTGAAGACCGTGGGCGTGCGCCTGGGCAGCGGCCGCCAGGGCTCCAGCGCACAGTTCAACATCGAGCTGAAGTCGCGCAGCGATGGCCGTCGCGAGACCACCGCGCACGCACTCGCACGGCTGAGTGCCAAGGCCGACCGCTACCCCGACCTGCAGCTGCGCCTGCGCGCGATCCAGGATCTGCCCAGCAACGATGGCGGCGGTTCCAGCCAGGGCGCGCAGTACCGCATCTCGCTGCAGGGCAACGACCTGGCATCGCTGCAGGAATGGCTGCCCAAGCTGCAGGCGGAGCTGAAGAAGAACCCCAAGCTGCGCGATGTCGGTACCGACGTGGACAACGCCGGCCTGCGCCAGAACATCCAGATCGACCGCGCCAAGGCCGCACGCCTGGGCATCACCGTGGGTGCCATCGACGGTGCGCTGTACGGTGCGTTCGGCCAGCGCCAGATCTCCACCATCTATTCGGACATCAACCAGTACAGCGTGGTGGTCAACGCCCTGCCCTCGCAGACCGCCACCCCCGCCGCGCTGGACGAGGTGTACGTACGTGCGCGCAATGGCGACATGGTGCCGATCACCGCGGTGGCCACGCAGATGCCCGGCCTGGCCCCGTCGCAGATCACCCACGAGAACCAGTACACGACGATGGACCTCAGCTACAACCTGGCTCCGAACGTGAGCATGGGTGAGGCCAAGGCGATCATCGACGCGACCGTGGCCGGCATGCGCATGCCTGGTGACATCCGCCTGGCCGATGATGCGGGCTTCGGCTTCAACTCCGACCCCAGCGACATGCTGATCCTGGTGTTCGCCGCGATCCTGACCGTGTACCTGGTGCTGGGCATGCTCTACGAGAGCCTGATCCATCCGGTCACCATCCTGTCCACGCTGCCGGCGGCGGGCGTGGGTGCACTGCTCGCGTTGTTCGGCACCAACACCGAGTTGTCGGTGATCTCGATGATCGCGCTGGTGCTGTTGATCGGCATCGTCAAGAAGAACGCGATCATGATGATCGACTTCGCGCTGGTGGCGCAGCGCGAGCATGGCCTGGCACCGCGCGATGCCGCGCGCGAGGCCAGCATCGTGCGCTTCCGCCCGATCATGATGACCACGATGGTGGCGATCCTGGCGGCGGTGCCGCTGGCGATCGGCCTGGGCGAAGGCTCCGAACTGCGCCGCCCGCTGGGCATCGCGATGATCGGCGGCCTGCTGTTCTCGCAGAGCCTGACCCTGCTCAGCACGCCGGCGCTGTACGTGATCTTCTCGTGCCTGGCCGAACGCTGGCGGGCACGTCGCGCACGCAAGCGCGAAGCGAAGCTGCTCAAGCGCGCGCAGCGTGCGTAGAACGGCCCATCCACGCATGGCGTGGATCTATGGGTAGAGCCGGCCGCTGGCCGGCTTTCTCGGTACGGAAAATCTGCCGGCCAGCGGCCGGCACTACCGCGGTGGTCCGCCCTCCATATTTCACGCGCACCCCGCAATAATGGTGGGAGATCCTTCCGCCGAGCCTGCATGCCCGCCCGCCAATCCCGCCTCAGCCGCCTGTGGGCCCACGAGAAGGCCAGTTACGGCCTGCGCGTGTTCATCGCCCTGACCGCAGCGCTTGCCGTGTGCTGGCAGCTGGATGCGCTGACCGCCCTGCCCGGCGTATTCCTGGGCATCATCGCCAGCGCCATCGCCGAGACCGACGACAACTGGTGGGGCCGGACCAAGGCGGTGGCGCTGTCGCTGCTGTGTTTCTGCATCGCTGCGGCGTCGGTGATCTGGCTGTTCCCCTGGCCGTGGATCTTCATCGGCGCGCTGGCACTGTCCACCTTCTGCCTGACCCTGCTGGGCGCGCTCGGCGAGCGCTACGCATCCATCGCCCAGGCCACGGTAACGCTGGCGATCTACACGATGATCGGGCTGGAGCAGCACGGTGCCAGCGACCTGCACACCGCGCTGCAAGCGGTCAGCCACCTGCTGGCGGGCGCCGTCTGGTACGGACTGCTGTCGATCCTGTGGACCGCACTGTTCGCCAACCGACCGGTGCGCGAGCGCGTGGCGCGGCTTTACATCGAGCTGGGCCGCTACCTGCAGCTGAAGGCCGCCCTGTTCGAACCGGTACGTGAGGCCGACCTGCAACGCCGCCAGCTCGACCTGGCCGAGCAGAACCGGCGCGTGGTCGGCGCATTGAACGAGGCCAAGACCGCGATTCTCGCCCGCTTCGGCCGTTCCGGGCGGCCGGGCGTGAACTCCGGCCTGTACCTGCGCCTCTATTACATGGCACAGGATTTCCACGAGCGCGCCAGTTCCTCGCACTACCCATACGGCGCCCTGGTCGATGCGTTCTTCCACAGCGACGTGCTGTACCGCTGCCAGCGCCTGCTCGATCTTCAGGGCCAGGCCTGCGCGCGCCTGGGCGAGGCGATCCGCCTGCGCCGCCCGTTCGTGTATGGCGAAACCAACCAGCAGGCCGGGCGCGACCTGGCCGATGCGCTGGCCTACCTGCGCGACCAGCAGCGCCCGCAGTGGCAGCGCCTGCTGGGTTCGCTGGACCTGCTGGTGCACAACCTGCGCAGCATCGAACGCCGCCTGCTGGACGCCGAACGCTCCGAGGCCAGTCTCGACAATGTCGATACGCGCCTGCGCGACAGCAACCCGCATACCCTGCGCGAGATGGGCGTGCGCGTGCGCCAGCAGCTCACGCCCGGCTCGGTCCTGTTCCGCCACGGCCTGCGCATGGCATTGGCGCTGATCGCCGGTTTCGCCGCGATCCGTCTGTTCAATGCGCAGAACGGCTCGTGGGTGCTGCTGACCATCGTGTTCGTGTGCCGGCCCAACTTCGGTGCGACCCGGCAGCGCCTGGCGCAGCGCATCGTCGGCACCGTGGCGGGCCTCGTGCTCACCTGGGCGCTGCTGCAGTTATTCCCGCAACTGCACGTGCAACTGCTGATCGCGCTGCTGTCGGCGCTGCTGTTCTTCTTCACCCGCACCGACCGCTACCTGGTGGCATCGGCGGCGATCACGGTGATGGCCCTGACCTGCTTCAACCTGATCGGCGATGGCTTCGTGCTGATCGTGCCGCGCATGGTCGACACGCTGCTGGGCTGCGCGATCGCCGCTGCCGCCGCGTTCCTGATCCTGCCCGACTGGCAGGGCCGCCAGCTGCACCTTGTGCTGGCGCGGGTGCTGGATACCGCCGCGCGCTACCTGGATTCGGTGCTGGACCAGTACCGCAGCGGCATGCGCGATGACCTGGCCTATCGCATCGCCCGCCGCGACATGCACAACGCCGACGCCGCGCTGTCCACCGCGCTGTCGAACATGCTGCGCGAACCCGGTCATGTGCGTCGCAACCTGGATGCCGGCTTCCACTTCCTGGCGCTCTCCAACACGCTGCTTGGGCACTTGTCGGCGCTGGGTGCACACCGCGACCAGGTGGACAGCTACGCCGGCGATCCGCTGGCCTTGGCCGCCGGTGAGCGCGTGCGAAAAGCGCTGCAGCAACTGGCTTCGGCCCTGACCGCACGGAGACCGGTCAGCGAGGACGACAACGACGCCGACCGCGCGGTGGCGGCCGAGCTGGAGCAGATCGACGAGGCGATGCCGGCGAAGCTGCAGTTGATCCGCACCCAGATGGCGCTGGTGCTGCGGATGCTGCCGAAGGTGCGGGCGTCGGCCAATGAGGCGGTGCGCACGCTCGCCTGAAGGCCGGCGCCGGGCATGGCCTGGCGCGACCCGCAGTCCATCCACGCATGACATTGATCTACTGCACCGTGTGCAACCGTGTGTTGCGCCTGGCGCTGCATCCCGATCACGTTCCTGCGCGGATACTGGGTGATCTCCTGCTCCTGGACTCCCCCCATGAAGATCGAACTCGCCGGCCGCACCGCGCTCGTTACCGCTTCCACCGCCGGCATCGGCCTGGCGATCGCCCAGGGTCTTGCCGCGGCGGGTGCGCGGGTCATTCTCAACGGCCGCAGCACCGACAGTGTCGAACGCGCCCGCCAGCGCCTGCTCGCCGCCGTTCCGGGTGCCGAGGTGATCGGCGTCGCCGCCGACCTTTCCGATGCAGCCGGTGTCGATGTGCTGCTGGCCGGCCTGCCCAAGGTCGACATCCTGGTCAACAACGCCGGCATCTTCGGCCCCGAGGACTTCTTCGAGACCGAAGACGCCACCTGGGAGCGCTACTGGCAGACCAACGTGATGTCCGGCGTGCGCCTGTCGCGGGCACTGCTGCCGGCGATGGTCGACGCCGGCTGGGGCCGCGTGCTGTTCATCTCCTCCGAATCGGCACGCAACATTCCCGCCGACATGATCCATTACGGTGTCAGCAAGACCGCGCAGCTGTCGCTGTCGCGCGGCCTGGCCAAGCGCGTGGCCGGCAGTGGCGTCACCGTCAACGCGGTGCTGCCCGGCCCGACCCTGTCCGACGGTTTCGCGGCGATGTTCGAAGATGAACGCCAGCGCAGCGGCAAGCCGCTGGAGCAGATCGGCCGCGAGTTCGTGATGGCACACCGGCCGTCTTCGGTGATCCAGCGCACCGCCACGGTCGAGGAAGTAGCCAACATGGTGGTGTACCTGGCCTCGCCGCAGGCTTCGGCCACCTCCGGTGCAGCACTGCGCGTGGATGGCGGCGTGGTCGACGATATCGTCTGAGACCATCGACAGGTGTGCGGACCAACGGTCCGCACCCACAGGTCCGCACCCACAGCGGATAGGCAGGAATGCTAGGCTGCGCCGGTCAAGGAGGTTCCATGTCCGGTCACAACCAGTTCGCCCTGCTGCGCCAGCGCCGTTTCCTGCCGTTCTTCGTGGTCCAGGCGCTCGGTGCGTTCAACGACAACGTGTACCGGCAGGCGATCATCGGCATGTTGCTGTTCATGGCCGTGCCGGAGGAAGAACTGGGGCTGTACGCCACGCTGGCACCGGCCATCTTCATCCTGCCGTACTTCCTGTTCTCGGCACTGGCCGGGCAGATCGCCGACAAGCTGGAAAAATCGCGACTGATCGTGATCACCACCACCATGGAGATCGTGATCATGTCGCTGGCGGCCACCGGCTTCCTCACCCAGAGCCTGCCGGTGCTGCTGGTCGCCTTGTTCTGCACCGGCATGCAGTCAACCCTGTTCGGCCCGGTGAAGTACTCGGTGCTGCCCTCGGTGCTCAAGCCCGAAGAGCTGACCGGCGGCAACGGCCTGGTCGAGATGGGCACCTCGATGTCGATCCTGTCCGGCATGATCGTCGGCGGCCTGGTGTTCACCGTGGCCGGCAGCCATGGCACGGTGGTGGCCGCGTGCGCGATCATCGCGCTGGCGATCTGCGGCAACATCGCCGCCCGCCTGATTCCCAAGGTCGATGCCGGCGACCCGGACCTGAAGATCAACTGGAACCCGCTGCCGGAATCGCTGGCGGTGCTGCGCATGGCGCGCCAGCAGAAGGCGGTGCGCAATTCAATCCTGGGCGTGTCCTGGTTCTGGTTCGTCGGCACCGTGCTGACCTCGCAGCTGCCGGCCTATGCGGTGACCAACCTCGGCGGCGAACCGACCCTGTATATCTTTGCGCTGGCCCTGTTCTCGGTCGGCACCGGCGTCGGCTCGCTGCTGTGCGAAAAGCTGTCGGCACGCACGGTGGAAATCGGCCTGGTGCCGTTGGGCGCGTTCGGCATGACCGCCTTCCTGCTTGACCTGTACTTCGCGCGCAGCGGCGAGGCGACGGTGCACGGGTTGACCATCGGCACCTTCCTGCAGCAGCCCGGCAGCATCCGCATCGTCATCGACCTGATCGGCATCGGCCTGTTCACCGGTATCTTCGTGGTGCCATTGTTCGCGCTGATCCAGAGCCGCACGCCGAAGGCGCAGATGTCGCGCGTGTTCGCGGCGCTGAACATCCAGAATTCCGGCTTCATCGTCGGCGCAGCCCTGTTGTCACTGGCCGCGCACAAGCTGCTGCACTGGACCATCCCGCAGCAGTTCCTGGCGCTGGCCATCGCCAACGCGCTGGTGGCGATCTACATCTTCACCATCGTCCCCGAATTCCTGATGCGCTTCCTCAGCTGGCTGATGGTGCGCACCCTGTACCGGCTGCGCCCGCACGGCATCGAAGCCAACGTGCCCGACGAAGGTGCCGCGCTGCTGGTCTGCAACCATGTCAGCTACATGGACGCACTGATCCTGTCGGCGACGATTCCGCGTCCGGTGCGCTTCGTCATGTACTACAGGATCTTCAACATCCCGGTGATGCGCTGGATCTTCCGTACCGCCAAGGCGATCCCGATCGCCGGTGCGCGCGAAGACCCGGCGCTGATGCAGCGCGCGTTCGATGACATCGACGCCGCGTTGGCCGAAGGCGAGCTGGTCTGCATCTTCCCGGAAGGCGCACTGACCAAGGATGGTGCGATGGCCCCGTTCAAGTCCGGCGTCGAGAAGATCCTCGAACGGCGGCCGGTGCCGGTGGTGCCGATGGCCCTGCGCGGCATGTGGTCGAGCATGTGGAGCCGGCGCGACAGCCGCCTCGGCCGCATGCGGGTGCCGCGCCGTTTCCGAGCCACCGTCGAGGTAGTGGCGGCACCGTCCATGGACGGCCACACCACCAACGCCCAGGCGCTGGAAGCCCAGGTGCGGGCCCTGCGCGGCGATCACGCCTGACAGAATCGGGCTGACAGGCAGGCCCGGCAACCTCCCCCGCATACGCCACCGTCCAGTAGCGAACACGACATGCCGTGCGTGTAAACGCATACATGCAACGCCGGTTGCGGTAGATTACGCACCCACAGGGGGGAGGTTCGGCCGATTCACCAAGGCCGGCCACCAAGGAATGGAGTCTCGCTTTGAATCAACCACCACCGCTCAGCCGTCCGGTCTACATCCCCAACCATCTGGTCTGGGCGATCCTGACGACGCTGTTCTGCTGCCTGCCGTTGGGCGTGGTGTCGATCGTCTATGCCTCCCAGGTCGATGGCCGCCGCGCGGCTGGCGATCTGCCGGGGGCCTACAGCGCGTCGCGCAAGGCGGGCTGGTGGGCAGTGGCTTCGGCCGTGGCCCTGCCGGTCCTGTTGCTGTTGTGGCTCGGGCTGTTCGGCGGCTTGGCCGTACTGGGCGCTCTTTCCGACCAATGATTCACCACCACCACCCATCAAGGAGCTTGAACCCATGAATACCGCTACTCCGCAGGTCCCGAACAACCTGGTCTGGGCCATCCTGACCACCCTGTTCTGCTGCCTGCCGGCCGGCATCGTGTCGATCGTCTACGCCGCACAGGTCAACGGCAAGCTGGCCGCTGGCGACATCGCCGGCGCCCAGGACTCCGCCGCCAAGGCCAAGAAGTGGGCCATCTGGTCGGCCATTGCCTGGGCCGTGCTGGTCGTGCTGTACGTGCTGTTCTTCGTCGTGCTCGGCGGCATGGGCGCGATGAGCAACAGCGGCTACTGATACGCCTGGACGGATCCGGCGCCTGCGCCGGATCCGTTGTTGCATGTCCGCGCTTCCCGCTCGTTCCCGACTCGCCCGCTGGGCACCGCTGCTGGCTTCCGCCGGCCTGGCCGTGGGTGCCACGGTGGTGCTGCGCAACGTCAATCCGTATGTCGCCGGCAATCCACTGCCGAGCTGCCCGCTGTACGCCCTGACCGGCCTGTACTGCCCGGGCTGTGGCAGCACGCGCTGCCTGTATTCCCTGGTCCACTTCGACCTGCCCGGCGCGATGGCGATGAACCCGCTGCTGGTCATCAGCCTGCCGTTCCTGTTGCTGATGCTGCTGAACATCGCCGGCATCCGCCCACGCGTGCTCGACCCGCTGATGCGGGTGCTGGCCAATCCTGTGTTCTGGCTCTGGGTGCTGCCCGGGTATGCGCTGCTGCGCAACCTGCCGTGGGCACCGTTCACTGCACTGGCACCGATCTAGGTTTCCAGCCAACGACGCAGCCCCTCGTGGTGGGCGGCGTTTGAAGGCAGAAGCCTTGGGGTTGGCCGGGCGGGATGGGTTTGCGGGGGACGCCGTGAATCCGTCCGTGGAGGCTTGGCCGCGGCATCCATGCCGCGGACACCCCCGCAAACCCATCCCGCCCGGCCACGGACAGTTTCCGTGCGCGTCCACCACGGAAAAGAAAGAAAAGATCAAAAGCAGAAGCGGATCGCTTCGCTACGCTCGCTCGGAGCCAAGCATGGCTCGGCTCTGGAGAACGTCCGTGCGCGGAAAACTGTCGAAGGCGGGGTGGGTTGGATGGCGGGGGTGTGAGCCGCATGGGCCCGAGGCATGCCTCGGGCGGGTTGGGCAGGACGCCCAACCCGGGTCTTGCCGTGTGCGCAGGACAGCGCACACGAGCAAGCGGCGACCAAGCCTCCATGGACGGATTCACGGCGTCCCCCGCCATACGACCCACCCCGCCAACCCGCAGCAATCCAGCTGTTGCTGTTGCTGTTGCTGTTGCTCTGTTGCCTCTGCAGGTGCAGGGCTGCAAGCCCTGCCAAAACACCTACGTCACCCAGCCTGCAATCACCAGCAGGGCGAGGATCGCCAGCCACAGCAGCAGCATCCGCCACACCAGGCTCATCGCATCACGCAGGTCCGGCAACCGCTGCCACACCGGCAACAGCCCCGCCTCGGTGTAGTCGTGCGCATCCTCGCGCAGTTCGGCGTTGACGCTGGCCCGCGCCACCGCACCCAGGAACCCGGTGTTGCCGGTCAGGCGCTCGCCATGGGCCTGGCGCCACGCCTTCCACGCCGTATCGAAGTTGCCCACCAGCGCCATCGAGAACGCCATCAGCTGTGCCACCGGCCACTCGATCCAGCCCAGCAGCCGCTGCGCCAGCGCCAGCGGCTCGACCGGCACGCGGGCACGCATCGGGCTTTCCGCCATCAGCGCCAGCAACCGGTAACCGAGCGCGCCAGCCGGGCCCAGCAACAGGAACCAGAACAGCACCGCGAACCAGCGCCGCAGTGCGTTGAGCACCGTCGCCTCGACCAGTGACGGAATGTCCTCGCGCAGGCTGCCGCCGGCCGACTGCAGGTTGCGCACTGCAGCCTGCCGCGTCGCCGCATCATCGGCATCGATGATGGCCTCGATATCGCGGTCCAGGTCACGCGGGCCCCAGCACCAGGCCAGCACCGCCACGCCCAGCAGCAGCGACGGCAGGCCGAACAGCACCCCGCGCAACAGCCACGCCAGCAGCGCCATCAGCAACAGCGGCGGCAGCAGGGCCAAGGCAACGCCGGCCGGTCCCTGCCAGGCCTTGCCACCACGCGCATCCAGCCAGCCCAGCCAACGCCGGAAACCGTCGAAACGGCGCAGCGAGGCAGCAGCGGCCGGAGCAACATGGCCCAGGGCCAGTGCCACCAGCACGGCGGCCAGAGTGGTGAACATGGCAGGTCTCCCTACGAAACAGAACGCTCGGCGCCGCTACCTTACCTGTCGCAGCGGCGCCCTCAGCGGTGAACCGGACTGTAACCCGTGCCGTGTTCAGGTGGCGGCAATGCAATCACCCCAGCCGGCCCGCCTCAGCCCTTCTGCTGCCGGTACCAGTGCTCGATCAGGCCGCGCGAAATCGAGATCGGCGGCGACAGGCGGATGCCCTGGCCATCGTCCTCCACATCGCGCGCCAGTGCCGCGCCGACCTCGTCGGCACTGAACCAGCGCGCGTCTTCCAGCTCGCCGTCCACGGTCGGCAGATCGTCCTGCGCCTGCGCCCGGAAGCCGACCATCAGTGCGCCCGGGAACGGCCACGGCTGCGAGCCCAGATACTGGCAAGCGGTCACCCGCACTTTGCTCTCTTCGTGGACTTCGCGTACCACGGTCTGCTCGAAGGTCTCGCCCGGTTCGACGAAGCCGGCCAGCACCGAGTAGCGACGTGGCGCCCAGTTCGACTGGCGGCCGAGCAGCAGGCGGCCCTGGTTTTCAACCGCCACGATCACAGCGGGGTCGACACGCGGATAGTGCTCGGTGGAACACTGCGCGCAACGCCCCACGAAGCCGCCACGGGCAAACGCCACGGCACCACCGCATACTCCGCAGAAACGGGTGCGCGAGTGCCAGTAGGACATGCCACGTGCGTAGCTGAAAGCGGTCGCATCAGCCACCGACCACAGCAGGGCGGCCTGGCGCAGGTCGAGGCGACGTGGTGCGGTGACGGTGACGCTGGCGGCTTCAACCGAGAACCACGCTTGTTCCCCGCGCAGGCCGAGGAAGATCGCGGAGCCGGGACCGCCGCCGATGTCGGCGCCGGTCAGCGCCAGCGGCTGGTCGTCATCGCCGGTGAAGGCGCTGCCGTCCTGATCGAGCACCAGAATGTGCGCGCCCGGCCACAGGCGCGCCAGTGCATCGGCATCTTCGCGCAGGGCATCGGCGCGCTCCAGCGGTTCGCCCACGAAGGCGAAACCGGAAAGCGGCGAAGGAGTATTGGGCATCCTGCAAGCGTGCCGCCAATCGATGCGGGTGGCAAGCCGCGGGCTTTGCCGAAGCCGTCTGTGGGTGTGGAGCTTGCTCCACACACCTTGTCGCGCGGGACGCAGGCCCCGCGCCCCGCCTACATGCTGAAACTGCTGCCGCAGCCGCAGGTGGTCTTTGCGTTCGGGTTGCGGATCACGAACTGTGCACCGGTCAGGCTCTCGGTGTAGTCCACCTCGGCGCCCATCAGGTACTGCAGGCTCAACGGGTCGACCAGCAGGGTCACCCCGCTGGTCTGTACCGCCAGATCGTCCTCGGCACGGTTCTCGTCGAACTCGAACCCGTACTGGAAGCCCGAACAGCCACCACCTTCGATGTACACGCGCAGGGCCAGGTCGGGGTTGCCCTCTTCCTGGATCAGGGATTTGACCTTGGCGGCCGCCGACTCGGTGAAGTTCAGCGGGCGCTCCAGCGACTGGTAATCGGGCGCGGCGGCCGGGGTGGCGCCGGGCAGGGAGACTAGCGTGCTCATGGTGTCAGCATGGGGGTGCCGACGATGGCTTTCAAGCCATCGCCTCGGCCAGCTTGCGGCGCGCAGCGGTGTCACCCTTGCCGCCAGTGGCCTCATCAGCTTCCGGGGCCGGCAGGGCGGCCATCGGGGCGCTGGCGTGGATCAGGCGACCGTTCAGCTGGGCGCCCGCATTCATCTCCACCACCTGGTAATGGACGTTGCCGTTGACCCGCGCGCTCGGGGTCAGTTCGACTTTCTCGCTGGCGTGCACGTCGCCGTCCAGGCGGCCACTGATGACCACCACCTGGGCACGGATCTCGCCCTCGATCACGCCATGCTCGGCGACCGTCAGGGTCGCGCCACTGGCGCCTTCGGCGGCGATCACCTTGCCATGGATGCGGCCTTCCACGTACAGGCCACCACTGAATTCCACATCACCGCGGATCACCACCTGGTTGCCGATCAGGGCATCCACCACCAGCTGGCCTTCACGGTTGGATTTGCTGCTTCCGAACATCTGCCTACTCCCCTTTGCTGGCCGGCGCACCGGCCTGTTTCCAGTCGAATACCTGGGTGGTACCCCCCGTACCACTCCCCAATGTCACCCGCACGCGTTGCGGGGTGAAGTCAGCCGGCAGCATCACGCTGCCGGTGAGCTGCTGGAAGTACCGGAACGAGTAATCCTGTCCCGGTACCTTGCTGCGCTGGTGCAGATCATCCCAGCTGATCGTGGCCAGCTTGCCGTTCTTGACGCCTTCCACGGTGAAGCGCATCTGCCCCTGGCTGATGGCGCCGCGGTTGAGGTTCTGGGTCAGCACCGCGGTGTACTGCCAGGTGCCGGCCGCTTCCGGGCTGAACTCGATCGAATGGGTGTTCAGGCCCTTGCGCTGGCTGGTCGAACCCACCAGGCGCTCATAGAAGGCAACGTCGGCACGCAGGCCGGCGATTTCCTCATCGCGCTCGGCCAGCGAAGACTGCACCTCGGTGTTGGCGGCGCGGCTGATGCGGTCGGAGGCTTCCAGCGTGGCCTGCTTCTGGCGCAGTTCGGTCAGCTGCGCCTGCAGCGTCTCGGCACGCTTCTCGGCGGCCTGCAGGCGCTGGCCCTGCGCATCGCGCGGGGTGGCCATCCAGCAGCCGCCGAGCACCGCCAGCACCAGGCTGAGCAGCCAGATGCCGCCGATCACCAGCAGGCGGCGGCGGTCGGCCGGCGGTTGCGGCGCGCCGGGCAGGCGGACCTGCACGCGCATGGGAGGACGGTTGGTCATGGGTGGATTCCGGGGCATCGCGAGGGCGACACCGGTACGGCCCCTGTGGCAAACGACGGGCTAGTGTATGACAGGACGGGTGGGTTTCCTGCGCAGTGGCGAGCCACGGTCTGTGGCGTTCAGGCATGCCATCGTCGATAGTGTGGTCCCCTGCACAGTTCCGTCGCCGGAGCATCGCCATGACCGAAGCCGACCTGTTCGTGATCGGCATCCTGCTGGCCTGGCTGGCCGGCATCCGCGTCTACCTCACCGTGTTCGGTGTCGGCCTGGCCGGCCTGCTCGGTTGGGTCGACCTGCCACCGGCCCTGCAGGCCACTGAATCGTGGTGGGTGCTGGGCACCTCGGCGGCGCTGGCGGTGACCGAATTCTTCGCCGACAAGATTCCCGGCGTCGACTCGGCGTGGGATCTGGTGCAGACCCTGGCACGTGTACCCGCAGGTGCCTTCCTTGCCGCAGCCACGCTGTCGCCGGATGGGCAGCTGGGCACCGGCGCACTTGCTGCCGGTGCAGGTGTCGCGCTGGCCAGCCACGGCCTGAAGGCAGGCACCCGCGCCCTGCTCAATACCTCGCCCGAGCCTGCCAGCAACTGGGTGGCCTCCGCCGCCGAGGACACCGTGGTGGTCGGTGGCCTGGCCCTGGCCCTGGCACACCCGTGGATCGCGCTGATCGTGGTGCTGGCCTGCAGCCTGGCGGGCGCACTGCTGGTGTGGCTGGTCTGGCGCACCCTGTGGAGAGGCGTGCGCTGGCTGGCACGCAGTGCGTCGCCCGACAGCCCACGCCAGCCCGGCACCGGTTGATCGCCGGGCTTGTCGCATAATGGACGCGAACACCAGGAGCACCGATGGCCGCAAACGAATCCCCCGCGGGCGCCCGCCCGGGACGCGCTGAAACCCCTCCGGCCGATCATTGGCAACGCTGGACCGCTGAACCGGCGAGCGCCGTCGCCGCAGCGCCGGCAGCGGTTCCGCCGCTGGCCGCCTCCGACGCACCCGCATCGATCGGCAGCGCACCGCCGCCGCTGCCCGGCCCATCCCTGCTGGCCGAGGCCGGCGGCAATGACCCGGCACCGCTGCACTCCGATTCGCCCTACCGCGTGCTGATCGTCGAGGATGATCGCGCCCAGGCACTGTTCGCACAGAGCGTGCTGCATGGCGCCGGCATGCAGGCGATCGTGCACAGCGATGCCGACGGTGCGCTGCAGGCGATCAAGGAACATCGCCCCGACCTGATCCTGATGGACCTGCACCTGCCCGGTCTGGACGGCATGCGCCTGACCGCGCTGATCCGCCAGCAGCCCGGCCTGCAGCTGCTGCCCATCGTGTTCCTCAGCGGCGACCCGGACCCGGAACGCCAGTTCGAGGTGCTCGACAGTGGCGCCGACGACTACCTGAGCAAGCCGATCCGACCGCGCCACCTGATCGCCGCCGTGGCCAACCGCATCCGCCGCGCGCGGGCGCAGGCCGCAACCCTGCCCGGCGTATCCGGCACCCCGGCCACCAGCAATCCGGAAACCGGGCTGCCGACGCGGCATCACGTGCTGCAGCAGCTCAACGCCGCGCTCGCCCACCGTGACCAGGGCGGCGTGCTGTTCGTCGAGATATCCAGCGCACTGGGCCTGCGCGAGCGCTATGGCTATGCCGCCTTCGAGCGCCTGATGGTGCAGGCCGGGCAACGCCTGGCAGAAGCCGGCCACCCGCACCTGCTGGCGCGCCTGAACGACAACAGCTTCCTGCTGCTTGCGCGCAATGTCAGCGAGGACAGCCTGGAAGGCATTGCCGCTGCGCTGCGCGAGCAGTTGTCGGCGCGGGCCTTCGTGATCCGCGATGACGAATCGGTGCATCTGCGGGGCGTGGTCGGCTATGCACCGCTGTCGCCGGGCTTCGACGATGCCAACAGCGCGCTGGAGGCAGTCGAGCGCACCACCCTGCAGGCACGGCTGCTCAGCGCCGGCGTGGCCGGCCACGTGCACCGCGACGTGACCAGCGAGCAGGAACACCTGGCACTGCTGGAAGGCCAGCTTGAGCTGGCCTACCAGCCGATCGTCGCCGTCGCCGGCGGCAACACCGCGCAGTACCAGCTGCTGCTGCGCCTTCGCCAGGCCGACGGTACGCTGCTGGCGGCAGGCCAGGTGATTCCGGCCGCAGAGGCTGCCGGGCGCATCGCCGATCTCGACCAGCAGGTGATGGACCATGCACTGGGCCTTCTCGACCTTTACCGGCACGCGACGCAACCACTGAACCTGTTCGTTTCGCAGTCGCTGCGCACCCTGCAACGCGATGCGTTCGCGGATTGGCTGCTGGAATCGCTGCAGCAGCGCGACCTGCCCGGCAGCGCGCTGGTGATCGACGTCCGCCTGCCCGACGCGCTGATCCATACCGTGCCGCTACAGCAGTTCTGCCAGCGCATGGCCGGCGCCGGCGTGCGCTTCTGCCTGAGCCAGTTCGAACCCGGGGGCGAAGCCGATGCGCTGCTGACCCAGCTGCCGTTGTCGTTCGTGCGCATGGCCGCGCGCTTCTCCAGCAGTCATTCCAATCCGGCCACGCGCGAAGAGCTGCGCCGGGCAATCGAGCGGGCGCACGCCGCCGGGCAGCAGATCATCGGCCAGCAGATCGAAGATCCGCAGGCCGCCGCCGCGATGTGGGTGGGCGGTGTCGACTACATCCAGGGCAACATGGTGCAGTCGGCCGGCAGCGATCTGAACTTCGACTTCCACAACGCGGTGCTCTGACGTGCCGATGTGGGTCGCGCTGCTGGTTGCCCTTGCTGCGGCCTCCATCAGCGCGCTGCTGTTGGGCCTGCGGCTGCGCGCGCGCAACCGGGCACTGGCCCAGCTGCAACGCGAGCGCAGCCTGCTGGCCGCCGAACGTGACCAGCTGCGCCGCACCACCGAACGACAGGGGCAGCTGGAACAGCAGCTGCTGCAGGCCAAGCAGGCCGCCGAGGCGGCGGTGCTGGCCAAGGGTGAGTTCCTGGCCACGATGAGCCACGAGATCCGTACGCCGCTCAACGGCATCCTGCCGATGCTGGAGCTGATCGCACGCGGCCCGCTGGGCGAGGACCAGCGGCAGATGCTGGCCACCGCCTCGGCCAGCTCGCAGCAGCTGCTGCGCATCGTCGACGACATCCTCGACTACTCGCGGCTGGAAGCACAGGCGCTGGAACTGGAGATCACCAGCTTCAACCTGCGCGACCTGCTCGATGGCGTGGTGCAGCTGATGCAGCGCGCCGCCGACGCCAAGGGCCTGTCGCTGGGGCTGCAGCTGGACCCGTCGGTGCGCCTGCCGGTGCGTGGCGACCCGGTACGCCTGCGCCAGGTGTTGAGCAACCTGCTGGCCAACGCGATCAAGTTCACCGCGCGCGGCCAGGTACAGCTGCGCGTGCAGCGCCTGGGCGAAGGTCCCGCACAGCACCAGCTGCGCTTCGAGATCATCGACACCGGCATCGGCATCGACGAGGCACTGCAGGCGCGCCTGTTCCAGTCCTTCAGCCAGGCCGATGCCTCAACGACCCGCATCTACGGTGGCACCGGCCTGGGCCTGGCGATCTGCAAGCGCATCATCGACCTGATGCACGGGCGCATCGGCGTGCAGTCCACGCCCGGCCAGGGCGCCACGTTCTGGTTCGAGATCCCGTTGTTGAAGGTGCCCGGCGACCTGCCGGCCATGGCGCGCACGCCACACGCGCTGCTGCTGTTCAGTAGCGATGCCATCCTGCAGGCACGCATCGAGCGCATCGCGGCCCATCATGGACTGCTGGTGCACGCCCTGGCGCAGTTCGATGCCCTGGTCGAGCGCCTGCGCGCGGTGCCGAGGCCGGGGCAACCGGCACCGGCGTGGCTGCTGGTCGATGCACGTGCGCGCCGCATCGGTGAAGCGACGCTGCAACAGGCGTTGGCCGAACGTGGCGAAGACGACGGGCTGCAGGTGCTGTGGCTGCAGGACGATGCCCTTCCTCCACGCCCACGCCAGCGGCAGCTACCCTCGCATTTCGACGACGCTGGGCTGCATGCACTGCTGGCTGCACCGGTTGCGCATGCGCGCCCTGCCGCGCTGCTGGCCAACGCCGGACAGGGCCAGCCCACGCCCACGCTGCCGCCGCTGCACCTGCGCGTGCTGCTGGTGGAGGACAACACGGTCAACCGCATGGTGGCCGAGCAGCTGCTGCGCGTGTTCCAGTGCGAAGTGCGCAACGCCGCCGATGGCGAGCAGGCGTTGCTTGCCCTGCGCGAAGGCGACGTGGATGTGGTGCTGATGGATTGCCAGATGCCGGTGCTGGACGGCTATGCCGCCACCCGCCGCTGGCGCGCCGAGGAAGTGGAGAACGGACGCCCGCGCCTGCCGATCATCGCGATGACCGCCAATGCCATGGCCGGTGACCGCGAGCGCTGCCTGCAGGCCGGCATGGACGACTATCTGTCCAAGCCGATTGCACGCGCCACCCTGCATGCGCTGCTGCAGCGCTGGGGCGGCGGCAAAGCCGCATCACCTGCACGGCCTTCGATAGAGCCGAGCCATGCCCGGCTGACGGCCGATAGCCGTCGCGCTCCATCAGCCGAGCATGGCTCGGCTCTACAGGACGATGACAGCCGAGTCGGCTCCAAGCCGCAGCCGGTGCTGGACCGCGACGTGCTGGACGAACTGCATGCAGTGATCGGGGAGAGCGCCATCCAGATCGTCTCGGTGTTCCTGGAGGATGCGCCGGCAATGGTGCAGCAGCTGCAGCAGGCCGCGCAGAACGGCGACGAGCCTCGCCTGCAGGCCGTCGCGCACAGCCTCAAGTCATCCAGCGCGAACGTGGGCGCACTGTCGCTGTCGTCAGTCGCGCAGCGCATCGAGCACGAAGCCCGCAGCGGCAGCCTGCAGCGCCCCGCAGTAGCGGTGGCGCTGCTGGTTGCGGAATTCGCCCGAGCACGCGTGGCACTGACGGGCTACCTGGCACAGCATCGTGCCGGCCAGGCCGGCTGACTCACTCTTCCAGCTTGCTCAGCAGGTACTTCGGTTCGCCGATGCGCTCGATCAGGTCGAGCTGGGTTTCCAGCCAGTCGATGTGCTCTTCTTCCGAATCGAGGATCTTCACGAACAGCTGGCGGCTGACGTAGTCGCCGACCGAATCGGCATACGCCACGGCCTCGCGCAGGGTGACCACGCCATCGCGTTCCAGCGACAGGTCGCACTGCAGGATCTCGGTCGGGTTCTCACCAATGCGCAGCTTGCCCAGCGCCTGGAAGTTCGGCAGGCCTTCGAGGAACAGGATGCGGTCGGCGAGCATGTCGGCATGCTTCATCTCGTCGATCGATTCCTTGTACTCGTGTTCGGCCAGTTCCTTGATCCCCCAGTTCTTCAGCATCTTGGCATGCAGGAAGTACTGGTTGATCGCGGTCAGCTCGTTGTAGAGGACCTTGTTGAGGAATTCGATGACCTTGGTGTCGCCCTTCATGGGGATGCTCCTGCACGCTGAAAACGCAGGAACTTTAACGCCTTGCCTGCAGCCGTGAAGGAACGCGAATCGTGCGCATTGGCCTGTGCGGCCGCACGTGAGGAATGCGAAAGCGCGCCGTCAACGCGCCGCCAAGAGACGATCAGGCGACCTGGGCCAGACCCAATACCGGCAGCGGCAGATCGTGGGTGGCACGCGCCTTGGCCAGCAGATCGCCGGCCATGTCCAGGCAGGAACCGCAGGTAGCGCCACAGCCGGTACGCATGGTCAGTTCGGCCACCGTACTGACGCCATGGCTGGCGGCTTCGCGGATCTGGTGGTCGGTGACTCCGTTGCAGATGCAGACGTACACAGGCGTGAACCGGGCTGGCAGGCCAGAAGCGGCCTGTTGGCTATTCCAATGGAAACGAGAATGGTTGTCAATCAGAGACCTGAACCATTCTCGATACCGTTCAGCCCGTCAGCTGGCCGGGCCATCGCCCGTGGCCTTCTTCGGCCAGTAGCCGCGGGTCCGAGGGCGCTTGCGTGGGCGGTCGTGCCCGGCGGTATGGCCAGGCATCCAGGCTTCGGCGGCGCTCTTGGGCATGGCGGTAACCCCCTGCCCGGCCACCCCGCGGGCCAGCGGCGCCAGATGTCGCAACGCACGCGCATAGACGCCACGCTTGAACATCACCACATGCTCCACCGGGTACCAGAAGTCCACCCAGCGCCAGTGGTCGAACTCGGGCGAGTCGGTGTGGTCCAGCTTCACGTGGGATTCGTCGCCGGTCAGGCGCAGCAGGAACCAGACCTGCTTCTGGCCGATGCAGACCTGCCGCTCATTACGGCGGATGGCCCGCGCCGGCAGCTTGTAGCGCAGCCAGCCGGGCGTCGCCCCGAGCACTTCCACATGCTCGGGCAGCAGGCCGGTCTCTTCCTGCAGTTCACGATACATGGCCTCGACAGGCGTCTCGTCGGTGTTCATGCCACCCTGCGGGAACTGCCAGCCGTCCCGGCGCACGCGTCGTGCCCAGAACACCTGGCCGTCCTGCCGCATCAGCACGATGCCGACGTTCGGTCGATAGCCGTCCGGATCGATCACGATGCGGACTCCTAAGAAAATCTACTGGCCGGGACTATCCCATGCCCTCTGTCGGCCCACAAGCACGACACAAAAGTGTTGACAGGGGCGGTACACATCCGCAGAATAGCGGGCTCACCAAGGCTATGTAGCTCAGCCGGTTAGAGCACAGCACTCATAATGCTGGGGTCGGTGGTTCGAGTCCACCCATAGCCACCACACTGAAAATCAAGTTGTTTTTCAGCGTGAAAAGTGAGAAAATAGTTGCACGTTTTGCCCCGTCGCCAAGCGGTAAGGCACCTGACTCTGACTCAGGCATTCGGTGGTTCGAATCCATCCGGGGCAGCCAAATTAAAAACAAAAGGCCAGATCGAAAGATCTGGCCTTTTGCTTTTAATCTGGTCGCGCATTCCACCTTGTCCCCGCGCCTGTCGGCACACCCCCTTGAACAACAAGGGGACTCTTCCCCAGAGAGAACCCCGGGGGTCGGATCCTTTTCCGCAGGGAAAGGCCCTGACCCCACCCTCCCGGCACGCGAAACCACGGGTAGTGCCGGCCGCTGGCCGGCAACCAGGAAATCCATGACCCCGGAACGACAAAAGCCCGGCCGAAGCCGGGCTTTTGCTTTTCCATCCAGCGGGCTCCCGAAGGAGCCCAACCAGGCGCGGTAAATCAGCGCTTGGAGAACTGGGTGGCGCGACGGGCCTTGTGCAGACCGACCTTCTTACGCTCGACTTCACGGGCGTCACGGGTCATGAAGCCAGCCTTGCGCAGCTCGGACTTCAGGGTTTCGTCATACTCGACCAGAGCACGGGCGATGCCCAGACGGATCGCACCGGCCTGGCCGGTGGTGCCGCCGCCAGCGGCGGTGACCAGGATGTCGAAGCTTTCGGTGTTCTTGGTCAGCTCGAGCGGCTGGCGCACGATCATGCGCGCGGTCTCACGACCGAAGAACTCGTCCAGCGGACGGCCATTGACGGTGATGTTGCCCGAACCCTTGCGCAGGAACACGCGAGCGGTGGAGGACTTGCGGCGGCCAGTGCCGTAGTTTTGAGTGATAGCCATGATTAGATATCCAGAACCTGCGGCTGCTGTGCGGCGTGCGGATGCTCAGTGCCAGCGTAGACCTTGAGCTTGCGGTACATCTGGCGACCCAGCGGGCCCTTCGGCAGCATGCCCTTCACGGCGATCTCGATCACGCGCTCCGGGTGGCGCTCCAGCGCCTGTGCCAGGGATTCGGTCTTCAGGTTGCCGATGTAACCGGTGAAACGGTGATACATCTTGTCCTGCAGCTTCTTGCCGGTGACGGCAATCTTTTCTGCATTGATGACGACCAGGTAGTCGCCGGTATCAACGTGCGGGGTGTAGACCGGCTTGTGCTTGCCACGCAGACGGCGGGCCAGCTCGGTGGCGAGACGGCCCAGGGTCTTGCCCTCGGCGTCGACGAGGTACCAGTCGCGCTGGACGGTCTCGTTCTTGGCAGTGAAAGTGCTCATGAAGAACTCTAGGTTAGGTCGGGCTCATTGCGGCGAAAGGCTCGCCGGAACTCTGCCACGCGTTGTGAAAAGGTGAAGCGTAAGAGGCGGGATTGTACTCATCCTGCCGCGGGGGCGCAACCCGTCCCCTGGGCCGGGTTGGCAGGGGCGCGGGGCCGGGCGAGAATCGGGGGGTCTTCCGCCCCACCGCGTACTGCCATGACCGTGCTCCGCCAGACCACTCCGCTGGACCACCTGCTGACCGAGGCGCAGCGCGCCCTGGACACAGTGTTCGGCAATCCGCCGGCGGCCCGCCCCTACCCCGCCACGGACACCGGCGAGCCCGGCATGGACAGCGCCGAGCGGCGCCATGCCGCAGGCCTGATGCGGATCAACCACGTCGGCGAGGTCTGCGCGCAGGGCCTGTACTTCGGCCAGGCCGCCGTGGCGCGCGACCCGGCCACGCGGGAACACCTGCTGGAAGCGGCGCAGGAAGAAACCGACCACCTGGCCTGGTGCGCCACCCGGCTGGCCGAACTGGACAGCCGTCCGAGCCTGTTCAACCCGCTCTGGTACGCCGGCAGCTACACCATCGGCACCCTGGCCGGGCTGCGCGGCGACGGCTGGAACCTGGGCTTCGTGGTCGAGACCGAGCGCCAGGTGGAGGCCCACCTGGACGAGCACCTGGTCGACCTGCCGGCCGGCGACCTGCGCAGCCGCGCGGTCATCGCGGTGATGAAGGACGACGAGGCCCGCCATGCGGACCACGCCGAGCAGGCCGGCGCTCGCCGCCTGCCGTTCCCGATCCCGGGCGTGATGGCACTGGCCTCCAGGGTGATGAAGACCATCGCCTACCGCATTTGAAGGGTCGCCCGCACCAACGGTGCGGGCCTACCAGGAGATGCGGGGGGGGGGCGACGGTGGGGCCCGACCGTTGGTCGGGCCATCAATCAGTTCGGCGAGACCAGCTTCAGGCCGATCACACCAGCCACGATCAGGCCCACGCAGGCCAGGCGGGCCGGCGATGCGCTGTCGTTGAACAGGTAGATGCCCAGCACCGCCACGCCCATGGCACCGATACCGGTCCAGATCGCGTAGGCCGTGCCGACCGGGATGCTCTTCATCGCCTGGCTCATCAGGTACAGGCTGATCAGCGCGGATACCACCGTGGCAGCGGTGGGCAGGGGTTTGCTGAAGCCTTCGGAGTACTTCATTCCGAGGGCGAAACCGATCTCGAACAGGCCGGCCAGCAGCAGGTAGATCCAGGGCATGGGTGGGGGCTCCTTACCTTTTTTGAAAAAAAACGAAACGGCCCGGTGTTTTCACACCGGGCCGTGGGTCGGTACATCACCGTGGAACTGTAACGCGTGCGGGGGCACTGGTTCCACGGGGCGGGTCGTCCCGCCTGGGTGGCGATGCCTGCGGGCATCGCACATGGTGCTTACTCGGACAGGTTGCGGCCGTGGAACAGCTCTTCGATCTCGCGCTTGAGCAGCGCTTCGATCTTCATGCGTTCCTTGAACGACAGGTTCTTGGCCTTTTCCTCGAACAGGTACTGGTCCAGGTCGAAGTCCTTCAGGTGCATCTTCGTGTGGAAGATGTTTTCCTGGTAGACGTTGACGTCGAACATCTCGTAACGCGACTTGATGTTCTTGGCCAGGAAGTTCTGGATCGAGTTGATCTTGTGGTCGATGAAGTGCTTCTTGCCCTTCACATCGCGGGTGAAGCCACGGACGCGGTAGTCCATGATCACGATGTCCGACTCAAGGCTCTCGATCAGGTAGTTCAGGGCCTTCAGCGGGGAAATGACGCCACAGGTGGCCACGTCGATGTCCGCGCGGAACGTCGCGATACCTTCCTGCGGATGGGTTTCCGGGTAGGTGTGGACAGTGATGTGGCTCTTGTCCATGTGCGCGACCACGGCGTCGGAGATCAGCTCCTTGCCGGCCAGCTTCTTGTCGATCACCGGCTCTTCGGAGATCAGGATGGTCACCGAGGCACCCTGCGGGTCGTAGTCCTGGCGGGCCACGTTCAGGATGTTGGCGCCGATGATCTCGGCGACATCGGTCAAGATTTGAGTCAGCCTGTCGGCGTTGTACTCTTCATCGATGTATTCAATGTAACGCTGACGCTCCTCTTCGGTGCGCGCGTAACACACGTCATAGATGTTGAAGCTCAGCGCCTTGGTGAGGTTGTTGAAACCCTGCAGCCTCAGGCGAGGCAACGGCTTGACCACGGCGGTCGATTCCTGTGTAAGAAGGGAAAGGGGGAATTATGGGGCAAACTGCCCCCGGGGGGAACGTGAAGACGCAAGAGTTCTGGCACACTGTTTGCCCTTAACAATTGCGCTGGTTAAGCTCCGCTATCGACCCCGTGAATCCGTTCATGCGCAGAGGGAGCGCCCCTATCGTGTCAACCGTGCGCCTAGCTAGCAGTCCACTGGCCTTGGATATCGCCACCATCGATCGTTTCCTGGCGCACAGCCACCGGCGGCGATATCCCACCCGTACCGACGTCTTCCGACCCGGTGACCCGGCGGGAACCCTGTATTACGTTGTCAGCGGCTCGGTTTCAATCATGGCCGAGGAAGATGACGATCGAGAGCTTGTGCTGGGCTACTTCGGTGCCGGCGAGTTCGTTGGCGAAATGGGCCTGTTCGTCGAATCGGACCGCCGCGAGGTGATCCTGCGGACCCGTACCGCCTGCGAACTGGCCGAAATCAGCTACGAGCGCCTGCACCAGCTGTTCCTCGGCCCGCTGTCGGCCGACGCCCCGCGCCTGCTGTATGCGCTGGGCCAGCAGATCTCCAAGCGCCTGCTCGATACCAGCCGCAAGGCCAGTCGCCTGGCATTCCTGGATGTTACCGATCGGATCGTGCGCACACTGCACGATCTGGCGCAGGAACCAGAAGCGATGAGCCATCCGCAGGGCAGCCAGCTGCGCGTGTCACGCCAGGAACTGGCGCGCCTGGTCGGCTGCTCGCGCGAAATGGCCGGCCGCGTGCTGAAGAAGCTGCAGACCGACGGCCTGCTGCATGCCCGCGGCAAGACCGTGGTGCTGTACGGCACCCGTTGACCGTTGAGCACCCGGTGGGTGCGGACCTTGGTCCGCACTCCTTCGCGCGCTAGGCTCGGTGCATGGAACTGAGCAGCGAATTCTGGTGGTTCATCCTCATCGGCCTTGGCGCGCAGCTGGTTGACGGCGCACTGGGCATGGCCTTCGGCCTGGTGTCCTCGTCGGTGATGCTGAGCATGGGCCTGCCACCGGCGCAGGTCAGCGCCAGCATCCACACCGCTGAAGTGTTCACCACCGGCGCCTCGGGCGTGTCGCACCTCGCCGCCGGGAATGTCGATAAACGCCTGTTCCTGCGGCTGGCCCTGCCCGGTGCGGTGGGCGGCGCCCTGGGCGCGTACGTGCTCACCCAGATCCCCGGCGACATCATCCGCCCCCTCATCTACCTGTACCTGCTGGTGCTGGCGATCATCATCCTGGCGCGCGCCGCGGGGCGCTGGATGCCCAAGGGCGAGATCCGCCGGGTACCGGTGCTGGGCTTCTTCGCGGGCCTGCTCGACGCCAGCGGCGGTGGCGGCTGGGGACCGATCGCCACGTCCACCCTGCTCGCCCGTGGCGGCCAGGCGCGCACCACCATCGGTACGGTCAACGCGGCGGAGTTCGTGGTCACGTTGACCGTGTCAGCGACCTTCCTGTTGTCGATGGGCGTGCAGCACCTGCAGATCGTCGCCGGCCTGCTGATCGGCGGCATGATGGCCGCGCCGGTGGCGGCGATCCTGGTCAAGCGGGTGAAGGAGCGCTGGGTGCTGGTGGCCGTTGGCGTGCTGGTGCTGGGGATCAGCCTGTTCCAGATCGGCCATGCGGTGTACGGGTACCTGGGGCATTGAGCGTTTGCCGGCCAGCGGCCGGCACTACCGGGACGGAGGAGGGTAGTGCCGGCCGCTGGCCGGCAGATCCGTCATCGTGCGATGGGGTCAGGCCCCGGACGGGATCCGGCCCCGGGCTACGCCTTGTCGCCGCCGCGGTCCACGCAGCCCCAGTTGAGGATGCGGGTGCCGGCCGGCAGCACGCGGCGGAAGAAGTCCACCCTGGATCGCTTCGGGTTCACCACCACCGGCGCCTTGGCGGCCAGCAGCAACGGCAGGTCGGCGGTGCTGTCGGAGTAGGCGATGTCGATATTGCCGTAGCCGCGCTCGCGCAGCATGCGCATCTTTTCTTCGTTGTGGCAGTGGCGGGTCGGGCCGACGCCGCCCAGTCGCGGGCCGACCTCGGTGCCGATCACCGGCACGTCCTGGTGGGCAACGAACGCCAGGATGGCGCGGGCCAGTTCCGGCGGCGCGCCGGTGGCGACCACTACACGGTCGCCCTTGGCGCGGTGCGCGGCGAACACCTCCAGCGCCTGCGGCAGCAGCTTGGCGCGCATCTGCGCCTCGTTGCGCAGCACGTAGGCATCGATCACCTTGTTGAAATCGCGCGCACGGTGCAGGCCGAAGCTGCCGATCCACACGTAGACCGAAATACCCGTCCGGCGGGTCGGCAGCATCGCCACCAACGGCCCGGCGATCGGCGTGACCAGCAGCGCGGCCAGCATGCGCAGCGGGTTGCGCTTGATCAGCGAGGCGAACAGATGGGTGCCCGAATCGCCGTCGTAGAGGGTGTGGTCGAAATCGAAGACCACCAGCGGCGCATCGTCGCGCGGCGTCGGATAGTGCGTTGTCATGCCGCGAAGAATAGCTGACGCAGGCCCTCGCCCGGCTCTTCCACGCGCATGAAGGCCTCGCCGACCAGGAATGCATGGATGCCGGCATCGCGCATCAGCGCGACGTCCTGCGGGCCGAGGATGCCACTCTCGGTGACCAGCAGGCGGTCACGCGGCACCGCCTGCTGCATGTCCAGCGTGGTCTGCAGCGACACCTCGAAGGTGCGCAGGTTGCGGTTGTTGATGCCGATCATCGGCGCCGGCACCTGCAGCGCGCGCTCCAGTTCGTCGATGTCATGCACTTCCACCAGCACGTCCATGCCCAGCGACAGCGCCAGCTCGGACAACGTGGCCAGCTGGGTATCGTCCAGCGCGGCGACGATCAGCAGGATGCAGTCGGCGCCCAGCACGCGCGCCTCGTACACCTGGTAGGCGTCGATGACGAAATCCTTGCGCAGCACCGGCAGCGTGCAGGCTTCGCGGGCCTGCTGCAGATAGGCGTCGGCGCCCTGGAAGAAGTCCACGTCGGTCAGCACCGACAGGCAGCTGGCGCCACCGAACTCGTAGCTGACGGCGATGTCGGCCGGGCGGAAATCCGGGCGGATCACGCCCTTGGAGGGGCTGGCCTTCTTCACCTCGGCGATCACCGCCGGGTCGCCATTGGCCACCGCCGCCTGCAGCGCGCGCACGAAGCCACGCACCGGCGGGGCGCTGGCCACGGCGGCCTGCAGCTCCTCGAGCGGGCGCTGGGCGCGGCGCTGGGCCACTTCTTCGGCCTTGCGGGCCAGGATCGTCTGCAGGATGTCGCTCATCGTCTTCGGGTCGGTGCGGGGGGCGGTGAGGACGGCCATTATCGGCCATCGAGAGGGTCAGGCTGAACCGCGCGCTCAGGCAACCAGCGCGCGGGTGGTCTCCACATACTGCTGCAGGCGCTGGCGGGCGCTGCCGTTGGCGATGGCGGCACGGGCGCGGGCCAGGCCATCGCCGATGTCGCTGGCCACACCGGCCACGTACAGGGCGGCACCGGCATTCAGCGCGACGATGTCCAGCGCCGGGCCCGGCTCGTTGTCGAGCACGGCGCGCAGCATCTGGATGGACTGTTCCGGGCCGTCCACGCGCAGGTTGCGGCTGGCCGACATGGCGATGCCGAAGTCCTCCGGGTGGATCTCGTACTCGCGCACCTTGCCGTCGCGCAGTTCGCCGACCAGGGTGCCGGCGCCCAGCGAGATCTCGTCCATGTTGTCACGGCCCCAGACCACCATCGCGCGCTCGGTACCCAGTTCGCGCAGCACGCGCGCCTGGATGCCGACCAGATCGGGATGGAACACGCCCATCAGTACCGACGGCGCACTGGCCGGGTTGGTCAGCGGGCCGAGGATGTTGAAGATGGTGCGCACGCCCATCTCGCGGCGTACCGGCGCGACGACCTTCATCGACGGGTGATGGATCGGCGCGAACATGAAGCCGATGCCGGTCCGGTCGATGGCCGCGGCCACCTGATCAGGCTGCAGCTCGATCACCGCGCCCAGCGCTTCCAGCGCATCGGCACTGCCGGACTTGGACGACACGCTGCGGTTGCCATGCTTGGCCACGCGCGCGCCTGCAGCAGCAGCGACGAACATCGAGCAGGTGGAGATGTTGAAGGTGTGCGAGCCATCGCCACCGGTGCCAACGATGTCAACCAGGTTGGAGGTATCGGCCACCGGCACTGGCCGGGCGAATTCACGCATCACGGTGGCCGCCGCGGCGATTTCGTCCACGGTCTCCTTCTTCACGCGCAGCCCGGTGAGGATGGCGGCGGTCATCATCGGCGAGACATCGCCGCGCATGATCTGCCGCATCAGGTCGACCATTTCGTCGAAGAAGATTTCGCGGTGTTCGATGGTGCGATGCAGGGCTTCCTGGGGGGAGAAGCTCATGGGAATGCTCCTTGGATCAGGCCGCCGGGCGCTGCAGGAAATTGCGCAGCAGGGCGTGGCCGTGTTCGGTGAGGATGGACTCGGGGTGGAACTGCACGCCTTCCACCGGGAACTGGCGGTGGCGCAGACCCATGATCTCTTCGATCGAGCCGTCGTCGTTCTCGGTCCAGGCAGTCACTTCCAGGCAGTCCGGCAGACTGTTCTTGTCCACCACCAGCGAGTGGTAGCGGGTGGCCTGGTAGCGGTCCGGCAGGCCAGCGAACACGCCCTTGCCTTCATGGCGGATCGGCGAGGTCTTGCCGTGCATGATGTTGCCGGCACGGATGACCGTGCCGCCGTAGACCTGGCCGATGCCCTGGTGGCCCAGGCACACGCCGAGGATCGGCGTGGTCGGGCCCAGGCGCTCGATCAGTTCCAGCGACACGCCCGCTTCGTTGGGCGTGCACGGGCCGGGCGAGATGACGATGCGCTCCGGCTTCTGCGCGGCGATCTCGTCCACGCTCATCGCATCGTTGCGCACCACATTCACCTCGGCGCCCAGTGTCTGCAGGTACTGCACGAGGTTGTAGGTGAAGCTGTCGTAGTTGTCGATCATCCACAACATGGTCAGGTTCCGTCGCTTATCAGGAAAATGGCGTACACGTTTTCGGTGTAGGTGATGGGGCCGGCTTCCACCGACTCGCGCAGGCGCGAGCCCGTGGTCTCGATGCTGTTCATCGGTGCCTCGGGCGCGGGCGGCGAGGGCGGCGTCACCAGATCCCCACTGCTGGGCCAATTGCCCGCCTGCACGCCATAGGCGAAGTTCGGCGCCACATCGGAGATGCTGTACAGCCCGCGCAGCTGGGTGCCGTAGGCCTTGGCCAGGCCCTGCGCAGACTCGCGGGTCTGGGCCGCCGCCTCGCCCTTGAGTTCGCGGCGCAGCGCCACTTCGCCCGAGTAGGTCGGGGCCACGCTGCTGACCTGCAGGTTCTCGTTGGCCTTCAGCGCCCCCAGCACGTCCTGCATCTGCTGGACGCTGGCGAAGCTGGCGCGCAGTTGGCGTGACACGCGGGTGCCGATGAAAACCTGCCGGTTCTGCTCATAGCGCGTGGCAGGACCAATCCGCAGGTTGTCCGCGCGCACGCTGCCTTCCACCGCCTTGTGCTGCTTGAACAGTGCCAGCACGCGGGCAACGTTGTCCTGCACGCGGCGGCGCGCGGCGTCGGCGTCCATGTCGGTCTCTTCGATGTTCAACTGCAGGCCGAACCGGTCCGGCATCACCACGCGACGCGCCTCGCCCTTCACCAGCAGGTGCGGCTGCGAGGGAATGGTATTGGCCTGCGCCCACGCAGACGGGGCCATCGTGGCCAGCAGTGACGACCACAGCAATGCGCTCAGCAGCTTCATGCGGTACTCCTTGTCTTCAACGGGAACAGCGGAACGACCACGGCGCGGCGCCGTGGCGAGGCAGGCTTACAGGCCCTTGGCAGCCTGGGCAACGGCGCGGAACAGCGCGCGGCCCTTGTTCATCGTCTCGTCCCATTCCTTGTCCGGGTCCGAGTCGTAGACGATGCCGGCGCCGGCCTGCACGTACAGGCGGCCGTCCTTGATCACCGCGGTGCGGATCGCGATCGCGGTATCGGCATCGCCGTGCCAGCCGATGTAGCCGATGCTGCCTGCGTAGACATTGCGCTTGATCGGTTCCAGCTCGCGGATCACTTCCAGCGCGCGGATCTTCGGCGCGCCGCTGACGGTGCCTGCCGGGAAGGTGGCACGCAGCACGTCGGCGTAGCTCAGGCCCGGCTGCAGCTGCCCGGTCACTTCGCTGACGATGTGCATGACGTGGCTGTAGCGCTCGATCACGAACTGCTCGCCCACTTCCACGGTGCCCGCCCTGGACACACGACCGGCATCGTTGCGGCCGAGGTCGATCAGCATCAGGTGCTCGGCGCGTTCCTTCGGGTCGGCCAGCAGCTCGGCTTCCAGCGCCAGGTCCTGCTCGGGCGTGGCGCCACGCGGGCGGGTACCGGCGATCGGGCGCACGGTGACTTCGCCATCCTGCAGGCGCACCAGGATTTCCGGCGAGGAGCCGACCACCTGCAGGTCGCCGACATCCAGGAAATACATGTACGGCGACGGATTCAGTGCACGCAGCGCGCGGTACACATCCACCGGCCGCGCCTTGAACGGCACGCTCAGGCGCTGGCTCAGCACCACCTGGAAGATGTCACCGGCGCGGATGTATTCCTTGCTGCGCTGGACCGCATCGACGAACCCTTCGCGGGTGAACCCGGAAACGAAATCGGATTCGTCCAGCACATCGCTGTTGAGCGGTGCGGGATAACCGGCGCCCGGTGCACGCAGCTTGGCAGTCAGCGCATCCAGGCGCGCCTGGGCCTGCTCGAAGGCGCCCTCGACCCGGGGGTCGGCGTGCACGATCAGGTACAGGCGGCCCTTGAGGTTGTCGAACACGGCCAGCTCGTTGGAGTCCAGCAGCAGGATGTCCGGCGTGCCCAGCTCATCGCGGCCGGCCGGCGGGGCCAGGCGTGGTTCGATGTAGCCGATGCACTCGAAGCCGAACCAGCCGACCAGGCCACCGGTGAAGCCCGGCAGGCCTTCCAGCTTCGGCACCGAGTGGGCGCTGCGCAGCGCCTCGACTTCGGCGAACGGGTCGGCCACCTCGCGGGTGTCCACCACCTGGCCGTCTTCGCGCACGGTCAGCGTGTGGCCGTGGAAGGCGTACACGCGGCGCGCCGGCAGGCCGATGATCGAGTAACGACCAAAGCGCTCGCCGCCTTCGACGGACTCAAACAGGTAGGTATTGGGGCCGTCCGCGAGCTTCAGATAGACCGAAAGCGGCGTGTCCAGGTCGGACAGCACTTCGCGGACGACGGGAATATGGGTGTGGCCTTCAGCGGCCTGCTGCTGAAACTGAGCGTGCGAGTTCAAGACGACTTTCCTTCCGGGACACAGCGTTATGGGGGCGGACGACGGCAACGGGCCACCATCGCCACCAACGGCGTGCGGAAGAAAGGGTATGCGGGGTCGTCAGGCTGGACACCCCTTGACTGTATCGCAGCTTGGACGGCAGGGGAACCCTGGAAAACTGAACCACGGGACGGGCGGGGCCAGCCACGGGAACCGACGACGCGGACCGGTAGAGTCGACTGTTGGTCGACTTGCGCGCGTAGCGCGGGGTTTTACGCCGTCGGAACGAAGAGCAGTCGACTAACTGTGATCTCTCTGTACGTTGTTCATCCGGGACATCTTTGGAAAATGGTGGTTACCACACCTCTCCAGACCCCAAAGAGCCCGGATGAACCACCATAAAAATGCCCGTTTGACCGTCCATAGTCGA